>DBXO01000039.1:99419-102222 GCA_002309635.1 Ruminococcus flavefaciens
AACAACAGCCTCGGCAGAGCTCAGCTCAAGAGACTCAGAACCTACAAGGACGCTAACCACAAGCAGGAGGCTCAGAAGCCTGTTGCTTACGAGCTTTAATCAGGAGGTGCTTTTAAATGTACGAATCAAAAGTTAAATACTACTACGGCACAGGCAGAAGAAAGCACTCCGTAGCAAGAGTTAGAATCTATCCCGGTTCAGGTAATGTAACCATCAACGGCAGAGGCATCGACGATTATTTCGGTCTTGAGACTCTCAAGCTCATCGTTCGTCAGCCCCTCGCTCTTACTGACAATACCGAAAAGTTCGACATCATCTGCACTGTTGCAGGCGGCGGCGTTACAGGTCAGGCTGGCGCTATCAGACACGGCGTTTCAAGAGCTCTTCTCGAATTCGATCCCGAGCTCCGTCCTACACTCAAGAAGGCCGGATTCCTCACTCGCGACCCAAGAATGAAGGAGAGAAAGAAGTACGGNNTACGGTCTCAAGGCTGCACGTCGTGCTCCTCAGTTCTCAAAGCGTTAACAGATTTTTTCAGGAACGCCTATATTGCGGTATTTACGAGAATTGTTTACGAATTTGTTCAACAGATTGTTCAACTAAATACTTTGAAATCAAACCTCTTTGTCGCGGAACCGACAGAGAGGTTTTTTGTTTATAAAAGTTCATCGGAAAGCTTATCATTAATCGTGCTAGCAAGACATATCTTCTGCTTTTGAAGAACATCAGCGTAGATATTCGCTGTAACGCCAATATCACAATGACCAAGGTGTTCTGAGATTACTTTCAGGTCCACCCCACTGTTCAGTAAAAGTGTAGCATTGCAGTGTCTCAGCTTATGCAAAGTCATATCTTCAAATTCTGAGCCTTTAGTCATGCGCTTCAGAGAGTGGTAAACAGAACCGCGGTCACGATAATTGCCCAAGCCGGAAGGAAAAACCATTTCAGGGTGAGCATACTTGTTCCCAAGTGATACTTTTAACTGCTCGACATAGGTTTGTTGCTCCCTCAGGTATTTTTCTACTGTTGAATTCATTGCAATCAAACGAATACTGCTTTTGGTTTTGGGTGAATCAAGGTAATATTCGCCGTCAACACGGGACAGTGTATGGTGAATGAATATCGTTTTCTTTTCAAAATCAATATCATCCCACGCTAATCCAAGGCATTCTCCGATTCTCATGCCAGTGAATAACAGAAATATCAGGATACGCTTCACATCTTCGTCCCAAGATTTGTCACGGATAAGATGAAGAAATCGCTTTGTCTCCTCCTCAGACAGAGAATAGCGTTTTCCTGTGTCTTTCTTTTTAGGAATTATCACATTTTGACAAGGATTCTCTCTGGCAAAGCCCTGCTGTAATGCTCTGCGATATATGCTTTGTACAACAATATAGACCTTTCTTACCGAAGTTGCATTTAAATGATGATCTTTGCCAAGCACTTTCAGAAATCCTGTCAGCATCGGTGTGGTGATGTCTTTGAGCTTCTTGTTGCCGAGAATTGGTGCGATATGATTTCTGTACTGACTTTTATAGTTCAGAATAGTAGTCGGCTTCAATTCTTCTGGAGCATAATTCTCAAAATACCATTCAGCCAACTCTGAAAAACGCATATTTTCATTTAACTGAGCATATCCCTTGCAGTGCCTTTCAAACTCAAAAGCATACTCCTGAGCCATCTTTTCTGCCTTTTTCTGTGATGTTCCATTCGGCGGAACATAGGTTGTGGACTTAAAAATCTGTTTTCCACTAATGTCACGTCCTGTAAAAACTCTTATGAGAAACTTTCCGTTTCTATTTGTAATATTTGCCATATGACCTCCTTTGCGGACTATGGCATATCTCGCATCCTTATTGTAACGTACTTCTCTATTTATGTCAAGATATACCATAACTTTTCATCTTTTACTCTAACTCTTTAATTCTTGTTTTACCCAATCTAAAGCGCTCAAAATCGTCTGATAAGCCACGGACAGTTATGAAATCCCTTGACTTTTTCAGTTCATTAGTGAGCTGTTCCTCTCGATTGAGACTTTTGATTTTTGTTCTGATGCTTTCTCTGTCCTTTCTGTAATCTGCATATTCCGATGAAAGTGCATCAAACTGCTGTTTCATGATTTCAAGTTCCTGAACGGCAGTATCACGCTCTTTTCTGAGTTGCCTGATATTCTTCTCCATAGCAACATATTTCTTGGCGGTGTCGCTGAGCCTGTCATAGTCTGCTTTGGAGAGCGTAACTTTCTTTCCGAATACGGATTCTCTGGCTTCAATATTCTCGATCTCACCGATACTAACTTTCTTCTTTGCAAGTTTTTCAAACTCAGCTGCTGTCTCGTCACATTCAGCGGTCAGCTTCTCTATCTCTGCATTAAGAGTATTGATCCTGTCCTGATGCTCACCGTATTCCTGAACAGTATAGCTGTAGCCTCTTGACTTCTTCGGTGCTGATATCTCAATACCGTGAGCTGTGCAGATGTCATGAAGTACATCCCACTCACTCAGTCTCCAGCGATTGATAGCATTTGCTCCTGTACCATGTCCCATTTCTTCGAGTGCCTTTGCCATAGCATTTCTGGTATCAAGCCCTTTGCTGAAATGTCCGACAGGGATATAGTCAATGTGAAGATGCGGTGTAGCTTCATCAAGATGCATCACTGCATTAAATACATGAAGGTTCGGATTCCTTTCCTGAAAACCTTCCATATATTCACGCAGACATTCTTTTGCTGTTTCAGCATCCGCTGAATCAACTCCCGTATCGTCCCTGGTTCCTATCTGAACCAGATCCTCATAGAAGCTCT
>DBXO01000023.1:0-11273 GCA_002309635.1 Ruminococcus flavefaciens
GTACTCAAACCTTGTCGGTTACTGCCTTTTACCGGCATACCTTCGCCGACAGGTATGTCAGGAGCCAATGCAGAGGATCCATCGAACTTAATCTATATGATCTCCGCATTACCCTGCGGTAGTAGTTAGCCTATTTTTAATGAATGAACGGCAATATTCATGCAGCCTGCCGCTGACTGCCGTGAAGTAAGCTCTTACTTCTGCTTGGGCTTCTTTGCACCGTACTTGGAACGTGCCTGATTACGGTTCGCAACGCCCTGAGCGTCAAGAGTACCTCTGATGATGTGGTAACGCACACCGGGGAGATCCTTAACACGTCCGCCTCTGATGAGAACAACGCTGTGCTCCTGAAGGTTGTGACCGATACCGGGAATGTAAGATGTTACTTCATAACCGTTTGTGAGCTTAACTCTGGCGATCTTTCTCATAGCTGAGTTAGGCTTCTTAGGTGTAGCAGTTCTTACAGCTGTGCAAACGCCTCTCTTCTGAGGTGAGCTCAGGTCGATCTGTGTCTTCTTCTTAGCATTGTAACCCTTCTGGAGAGCAGGAGCTGTTGACTTGGTCTCAAGGTCCTTTCTGCCCTTACGAACGAGCTGGTTAAATGTAGGCATATTTTTCCTCCTTTTCAGTATAATAATGCGTCAGCACCCAAAAAAGGGTATAAAATCTGCGCACTGATATATTATACCCAAAAAAAGGCGGCTTGTCAAGGGGATACCTCAAAAAGCCGTCTTTTTTGTCATTTTTTCCATTTATAGCGTTGGTTTCGCCGTGGATACTTAGCTATTTTTTCAGCCAGTCCTTAATATCGGCGATCTTGCCGCCGCTTGAAAGATAGGCATAGAATTTGAGCACCCTTGACGCGTCAACAGCGTCAACCGTTCCGTTACAGTCAACGTCTGCCGCTGTTCTCTGCTCGACGTCGAATCTGCCGCGCTTGCCGGAGGACAGAGCTGCATACTCCGAGAGTATTGCGCTTGCGTCTACCGCATTGACCATTCCGTCCCTGTTCACGTCGCCCGGCTTTACGCCGCTGCCCTCAGTTGTCTTGGGAGCAGTAGTTGTGGCGGCTGTGGTGGTAGTTGCAGCCGTAGTTGTGGTTGACGAGGTCGTGGTCTTTGCAGTTGTGGTCGTTGTAGTTGTGGTAGTTGTAGTTGTGGTAGTTGTAGTTGTAGTCGTAGTCGTTGTAGTTGTGGTCGTAGTTGTTGTGGTCGTTGTAGTTGTGGTAGTGGTAGTCGTAGTCGTAGTCGTTGTAGTTGTGGTAGTGGTAGTCGTAGTCGTAGTCGTTGTAGTTGTGGTAGTAGTTGTAGTAGTGGTCGTTGTTGTAGTTGTAGTGGTGGTATTGACATTCGGCGGAGGCGGCTGTGTTACAGGCGCATTCACCGTAACAGGTACATTCGTATAAGCATACACCCATTCGCCGAGAACCGCATTAAACGATTTATATCTTACCATCAGCACCTTCATGCCGGGAGTGGTGTTGTCATAACCCTCAACATCATATCTGTCAGGGTGCATAGCTACCTCGTCATGCCTGTATTTCAGCATTGACCCCTCACGGTCTATGTGGTATATATCGACCAGCATACCCGAAAGTGACAGCTGCTCGCCAATATTATAAGAAACCTTATATGGCATTCTCAGCACTTCTATCCTTGCGTTGTAGTGCGGGTCGGCAGTCGTGGTGACTATGGGTGCCGTTGTGGTCGTTGTGGTCGTTGTGGTGGTGGTAGTTGTAGTGGTGGTGGTAGTCGTTGTTGTTGTTGTAGTAGTTGTTGTTGTCGTAGTAGTAGTCGTTGTGGTCGATGTCGTTGAAGTTACGGGCATGACCACTTTCACGTAAAACTGCACCGTTTCGGAATGCAGCTGCCCCTCATGGTACGTCAGCTTTACATAATAATCTCCTGTATTCCAGAACTCAAAATCCGTTTCGAGAGAAATCCTTTTGTCATTCATAGGAACAGCCTCGGAAACTCTCGTGCCGTTCTCATTGATATGGCCTATATTTACCGTACCTCCGTTGAGGCTCAGCATTTCATACAGCTTGTATTCCAGTTTATCGGGCTTTTTTATCAACTCGATAAAGGGCTGCGGAGGCTTTGTGGTGGTCATCACAACAGGAGCCGTGGTAGTTGTGGTAGTAGTAGTCGTTGTTGTAGTGGTCAGAACGGCAGGCGCAGTCGTAGCAGGCTGCCTTACGTCCACATTCAGCTCTGTATACGCTGTAGAGCCCATATAGCTGTAATTGAACCTGATAACATATCTGCCCATCTTCATACTGTCAAAGCCGTTCATATCAAGGCCTATGCCGTAACGTCCGAGATTGTCCGTCATGCTTATCTGCCCGGGCTTTTTCTCGACTCTGGCACCGTTGCTGTATATCTCGGTATATGAGGGCTGAAGTATGCCGCCCTCGAGGTCGAGCTGCTCGCCTATGATATAGTGTGTCTGAAAAGGTTCTCTTACTATTTCCAGCTTTGCGACAACGCCGACAACATACGGAGCAGTGGTCGTAGTTGTGGTAGTCGCAGGCTTTGTAGTAGTAGTTGTTGTTGTTGTCGTCGTGGTCGTTGTAGTACGCTTTGTTGTCGTGGCCTGCGTAGGAGGTGCATAGCCGAGGGAGGAGAAATTCCTTCCGTAGGTCCTCGCATATTTTTCAGCCTCCGAGCCGCTGTAGCCGAATATTGTTCCGCCGAATGAGGCTGAACCGTTTGAGCGGTTGCATATAAGCGAGCCGTCGCCCATAAAGCCGCACTGCGGATTCCGGATATATACAGACCTGAGGCTGCTGCAGTCCTTGAAAGCCATAGCGCCGAGCCACGATACCGTGCTCGGGATATTTACCTCGCTTATGCTCTCGCAGTGCTCAAAGGCGGATTTTCCGATATAGGTCACGCCCGACGGCAGATTTACCGACCTGAGCTTGCTGAGAGAAGCAAATGCGCAGGCGCCCACGCTCGTAACTCCCGACACTATCTCTGCGTCGGTAATTGAGTTTCTGTATTCATACCACGGAAGAGAATTGCTCGAGCCATAGTCCGTCATCTCTCCACGTCCTGCGATGGTAAGCTTGGAGCCCTCTATCTTCCAGCTTACGTATTCGCCGCATTTTCCCGTTGCGGACGCGCCGACATCTTCCGAAACAGCTCCTGTGAGCATTCTCGTTTCGGCAGCCGAAGCAATATTGCCGACCGTCATTGAGATCCCAATAACTCCTGCAAGTAATGCAGATATTATCTTTTTCATGCTTTATTCTCCGTTCCCGGCAACCGTACGCCCTAAGCCTGCGGTTCAGCCCTTCTTATCCTGCAAAAAATCTGAAAACGTCTTTTTCTCTCCGCTTCCCGATGATAAATAAGCGTAGTACATGAGCACCTTTGAAGCGTCTACAGCGTCAATAACACCGTTCCCGTCGGCGTCTGCCGCTTTTTTCTGCTTGTCGTTGAATCTGCCCGAGCTTCCCGCAACAGATATCCTTGCGTATTCCGCAAGCACCATGCTTGCGTCTACAGCGTCCACCATAGTATCGCCGTTAACGTCGCCCAGCTTGTACTCCTTATTTTCGGGAGGAGTTGTTGTCGTTACCGTAGTTGTCACTGTTGTCATTGTCGTTGTCGCTGTTGTCTGAGTCTCAGAGCCTATGACCCTGAAGTTCTTGCCGTAGCGCTGAGCGTATTTCTCAGCCTCCGAACCGCTGTAGCCGTATATCGTACCGCTGAAGGTAGTCGATCTTGCGTCGTTGTAGTTGCATATTACGGTCTCGTTGCCTACGAAGCCGCACTCGGGATTGCGAATATATATCTCCCTGAGACTTGAGCAGTTGCAAAAAGCCATAGCACCTATCCACAGTACGGAAGCGGGGACATCCACCTTTTCAAGTCCTTCGCAGTGCTCAAATGCAGATTTTCCGATACTCGTTACACTGTCGGGAATATCTATTGACTTTATCTTCTTCAGTGAACCGAAAATACAGGCGCCGATGTTTGACACGCCCGAAACTATCTCAACAGAAGTGATACTGTTCCTGTATTCATACCAAGGCACGTAGTTGCTGGAAGAATAGTCTTCCATTTCGCCTCTGCCCGCAATGCTGAGCTTTGAATTCTCAAGCCTCCAGCTTACATTCTGACCGCATTTGCCTGTGACAGCGTCTCCCACCTTTTCCGAAAAAGCACTTCCGATAATGTCCGTATCCATAGCTGTCGCAGGGAGAGCCGCAAGCGTTGAAAGACCTACTGCCGCAGAGACCATTGCCGATAATAACTTTTTCATTGTTATTCCTCCTTCTTGGTACTGCACCGCTTCCCCAAGCTGTACAGACCGCATGTTTATCTTTTTCTCGGAACGAAAAGCATTATCAGCGGATATATCTCCAATCGTCCGAGAAGCATATCAAAGCAGAGCACTACCTTTGAAAAGGCGTTGAGCCCGCTCAGATTTCCTGCAGGACCGAACCTTCCGACACCAAAACCTATATTGTTCATACATGTTATTACTGCTGATAAAGACTCATCTATGGCAAAGCCGTTAAGTGACACCAGCAGCACTGATATGCACATGAGCGTCATAAAAAGTATAAGGTAGTTGCTGACTCCGCGCACAACGTCCTTTTCAACAGGCTTGCCGTCCATTTTTACAGTTGCAACGGCACGCGGATTCGTAATATATTTCAGTTCCTTGATACCCGTCTTTATAAGTATCATTATTCTCGATACCTTCATACCGCCGCCCGTAGAGCCTGCGCAGGAGCCCACGAACATCAGCATGAGCAGCAGGGTCTGCGAGAAAACCGGCCATTTTGATGTATCTGTAGTGGAAAATCCTGCGGAGGTCATGGTGGAAGCCACCATAAAGAAAGTGTGTCTCAGGGTATCCCCTGCTCCGTCGTACAGCTTGTGTACATTTATGGCTATTATAGCCGTAGCAGCGATAATAACTCCGAAATACGTCCTTACCTCCTCGTTTTTGTAGGCAAGTGAGAACTTCCTGATAAGCAGATAGTAGTAAAGGTTGAAGTTTACACCGAACAGGATAATGAATATGGCTACTACCATTTCAATGTAAACGCTGTCATAGTGTCCTATGCTGTCTCCCCATATAGAGAAGCCGCCCGTACCTGCCGACGAGCACGCATGTATAATTGCGTCATACAGCGGCATTCCGCCCAGAAGGAGCAGTATCGCCTCAGACAGCGTAAGGGTTATGTATATCCCGTAAAGGATACGCGCCGAAAATCTTGATTTCGACACCAGTCGTCCCACCTTCGGTCCTGCGCATTCCGCACGCATCATATGCATGGTGCGTGAATCGTTGCTGGACATAATGGCAAGAACGAACATGAGGACTCCCATACCGCCAAGCCAGTGGGTAAAGGCTCTCCAGAAAAGACAGGAACGCGACATTGCCTCTACATCTTCAAGTATAGTGGCGCCTGTGGTGGTAAAGCCCGAGACCGTCTCAAAAAGGGCACTGGAATAGTCGCCTATCTCTCCCGATATAACAAAGGGCAATGCGCCTATGCATGACATGGTCACCCAGGAGGCCGCAACACTTACGAAGCCCTCCATGGAATAAATCGCGTTATTTTTCGGCTTTTTCAAGGTGAAGCCGACGGCTATCGCCATTGTTATCATAAAAGGTATGCCGAAAGAAGCAACAACATGTTCTTCTCCGTAAATAAATCCCACAATTATGGGCAGGAGCATGAAAAGTCCCACGACCTTCAGTATCTGTCCCATAATATAGGATATCATTCTGTAATTCATAAGATGTACAATGCACTCCTCAATCGAAAATATTGCTAAGGTCATGCATGCCCTTTGTTGTGGTTACGACAACAACGCTGTCGTTGACCATAAGGCAGTCATCGCCCTTTGGTATGATGAGGTCATTGCCTCTTACGATACTTGCTATAAGTATGCCGCTTCTGAGCTTGAGCTTTTTCAGCGGCACCTCAACGTAGTCCTTTTTGTCGCGGACAACGAATTCCATAGCCTCAAGCCTGTTGTTGACCAGCCTGTACAGCGTAGTTACGTTGTTTCCGAGAGAATTCTGCTTCGCACGGACATACTGCAGGATCTGACTGACAGTTATGGTCTTCGGCGAGATGATACTGTCAAGGGCGAGAGTGTCCGAAAGCTGCATAAGGGACATTCTGTTTACCTTTGTTACCACCTTTTCAACGCCGTTGTTCTTGGCAAGAAGGGAAAGGAGTATATTCTCCTCGTCAATGCCCGTAAGGGTAACGACTGCATCTGCGTCATAAACGCGCTCCTCCTCAAGTATATCGTGGTCTGTACCGTCGGCACAGGAGATATCCACCTTGTTGAGCCTTTCGGATAGTTCGAGGCAGCGTTCGCGGTCTATCTCTATTATCTTTACTTTTACGCCCATTTCGATAAGCTGCTGGGCAAGATGATAGGCAACTCTTCCTCCGCCGATAAGGACCGCTCTCTTGACGCGCTTTTCGCGGTATGCAGCGCTTATGCTCTTGAAGAACTTTACCATATTGCTGTGGGAAGCGGTCATGTGTATCTTGTCCCCTGCGCGGAGAACAAAATTACCGTTCGGTATAGTGAGTTCCTCACCGCGCTGTACGGCGCAGATGAGCACATCGAGCCTTAATCTGCGGGAGAGCTGACTGAGGGCAACTCCGTCGAGTATGCTTCCGCTGGTTATGCGTATCTCCGCAAGGTCCACACGGCCCTTTGCGAAGGATTCTATATTTATAGCCTCGGGATAGCGAAGCACCTTCGCTATCTCATTTGCGGCGTTATAATCTGGATTTACCATCATACTGATACCAAGCTCCTCACGCATGAATACCAGCTGCTTGTCGAATTCGGGGCTGCGCACACGGGCGATACAGTGACGTACTCCCATTTTCTTTGCAATAAGACAGGTAAGGATATTCACCTCGTCCGAAGCGGTAACTGCGATCATGATATTTGCCTTTGAGACATTGGCTTCTTCAAGTATCTCAGTCTGAAGACAGTTTCCTACTATGCCCATGACATCAAAATCATTTGAAGCTGCCTCAACAAGAGCTTCCTTCTTATCTATAATAGTGATATTGTGTTCGCTGCTGAGAACGTCGGCAAGAGAAGCTCCCACCTTTCCGCAGCCTACGATGATAATGTCCATAAATCCTCCGTATTATATAATGTATATGTAATTATCAATATGATTACAGTAAAAAAACATGTGAAGTTCATAATAATTATAATCCCGCCAATGATTTTTGTCAATAGGACGAGTGTTAAGGAACAATGAATTTTCGCTATTTTTCCGTATCTTCTCACTTAGCCTCATACTGCTCCTCAAGCCACTTTATCATGGCGTCGAATCCCTCCTGATTATTGTCGAACTCCGCCTCATGCTCTATTTCGGCTTTCATGGAGCACAGTCTGCCGTGCCATGTCATGCATTTCAGCTTTTCACCGTTGGCTATCTTATATGCAAAGTCGCCCTTGCTGCCCGAGAAGTCGTTGCCGCTCTCGAAGTAATAGTACTTCGGTATCTCGAATATTTCAGAAACGCTCATTTTTCGCAGCTCCTTTCAAAATATTCCACAGCCATGTCGAGGCTTGGGTACACAGCCGCCAGCTTAGGACCGAGTTCCTTGTCGGGCTGTGTCATATCGGGTATCATTATGGCATGGCAGCCTGCCGCATAAGCGGCGGTAATGCCGTTGGGAGAGTCCTCAAACGCCGCGCACTCGCACGGCGGAATGCCTATCTCTCTTGCCGCCGTAAGATAGATATCAGGGTCGGGCTTGCCGTTGGTTATCATATCTCCGCATACCATAGCGGAAAAGTAGTCATAAGCTCCGATGATATGCAGATACTCCTCTGTCCTGTTCCGCGGGGTAGCCGTAGCAACAGCCATTTTTATGCCCTTATCGCGGAGATAGTCCAGCAGAGTGAAAAGTCCCTTTTTTACCTCTATGCCATTTTCCTTTATGTACTCTCTCATAAGTTCGGTGCGGTGAGCGCGGATATCCTCGGTGGGGCAGTCCTCCCCGAGAAAGCTCTTTATCTTCGGGATAGAGTACTTTCTCGCCATACTGCGGATAGCGTAGACGTGCTCGGGCTTCATATCGTAGCCATAGTCCTTAGCCGCAAGTATCCAGAATCTGAGATAGAGCTTTTCGGTGTCTATCATAAGACCGTCCATATCGAAAATAGCGCCTTTTAACATTATTTCATTGTCCTTTTCAGTGATTAATCATTTTAAATCGTTTTTTGTTATCAGTGAGCAGTTATAAAGGCCGTTTCTCCTGACATTCCGTTAATTGTGCAGCAGCTGCGGAATGCCGGGAACGTCTACCCACACCAATCACCAATAACTAATCAACGAAGCAAGGGCGGAAGGATTCCGCCCTCACAACATTATATAAGAGAATTATTACCAGTTTATCATCCAGTTGTACATGCCCTCGTACTGACGTGCCGAGCTGTTCCACGAGAAGTCCTGCTCCATAGCCCTCTGCACCATCTTGTCCCACTGCTTTCTGTGGTTGAAGAACACGTTCTTGGAATAATTGATAACACTCAGCATCTCGTCGCCGTTGAAGTTTGCAAAGGAGAAGCCGTTGCCCGTACCGTCAAACTCATTGTATGGCTGTACAGTGTCCTTGAGTCCGCCTGTCTCGCGTACGACAGGCAGAGTGCCGTATCTGAGGGCGATGAGCTGAGTAAGTCCGCAGGGTTCAAACAGGGACGGCATGAGGATAGTATCGGCGCCTGCATATACCTTGTGAGCAAGATCATCGTCATAGAGGATATTAGCAGAAACTCTCTCGGGGTACTTCCACTGATAGTGCCTGAACATATTCTCATACTTCGGGTCACCTGTGCCTATCACCACGAACTGGGTGTTCTCATCGCAGATACGTTCCATAGCGTAGTTGATGAGATCAAGGCCTTTCTGATCGGTAAGGCGTGATATTATAGCTGTCATGTACTTGCTTTTATCAACGGGCAGTCCCAGCTGCTCCTGTAATTTGAGCTTGTTCTCAAGCTTTTTCGCCTTGAAGTTCTTGTGGTCGAACTTGACAAAGATCTTCTCGTCGTTTGCAGGGTCGAAGACCTTATAATCTATACCGTTGAGTATGCCCCTCAGCGAAGCCGAGCGCGCACGGAGCAGTCCGTCAAGCTGTTCGCCGTAGAACGGATACTTTATCTCCTCGGAATAGGTCTCGGAAACAGTTGTTATATAGTCCGCATAGACCAGTCCGCCCTTGAGCATGTTTGCATCCTTGTGGAATTCCAGCTTGTCTGAGGTAAACATATAATCGGGCAGAGCCGTATTGTACTTGAATGTATCTATATCCCACACGCCCTGGAACTTAAGGTTGTGGATAGTCATTATGGTCTTCGTAGCACTGTAAAACGGGTTCGTTGCAAAGGTGGAGTGCAGGAAAACAGGTATCAATGAAGCCTGCCAGTCGTGACAGTGTATAATATCCGGACGGAAGCCTATAACGGGAAGTATAGCCAGCACAGCCTTGCAGAAGAAGGTAAAGCGCTCTATATCCCATCTAAGGTCGGGAGAATAGGGAGTACCACACTTGAAATAGTACTCGTTGTCAACAAAATAGAACTTGATACCGTTGTATTCATATTCCATGATGCCGACATGGACTCCCTCGCTTCTCATGCCGTAATCCATGTAGAAGTGGTGAACGTACTTGAATTCATTCCTGTATTTGTCGGGTATACAGGTATAATATGGCATAATAACTCTTACATCATACTGCTTTTTATCGATGTACTGCGGAAGTGCGCCTACAACATCAGCAAGACCGCCTGTCTTGATAAACGGTACGCACTCTGAAGCGGCAAACAGAATATTATTCATAGCATATCTCCTTATCCGAAAGAATTGTTACAGCCCCTGCCTGTAACCTCATAATTATTATATACTAATTTCACCTATTAGTCAACACAAAAGTATGAACATTGCACAGCGGGCGGAAACTCCGTTAATATCAACAATAGTATTAGCAAAAATTTGTTTACTAAGTCGAATTTAAAAAATTTTTTTGATATTCAGTGGTTTCCCATTGAAAAGCGCCCCGTTGCAGCCATATTACAGAGGAACACGAAAAGAGCGGATATAAAATCCGCTCTTTTGAAAGAATATTTACCTGCTCAGGAACTTTTCAAAACTGTCCTTTCCGCCTGTTGAGATATAAGCGTAGAAAGCAAGCACCTTTGAAGCGTCTACAGAGTCGATGAATCCATCCCTGTTAACGTCGCAGACCGCCCTGTCCTCATCTGTGGGAACAGCAAGGCCTGTGGAATACTTCGCATAGCTGCCCAGTATCTTTGAAGCGTCAACTGCGTCGAGTATGCCGTTGCCGTCGAAATCTCCGAGAGCCTTTCTTTGCATTTCGCCTTCCTTGATAACAAGGAGCGGATAAAGCCTTTCTCTTGTATATCCGCTGTATTCTACTCCCTGATCATCGTAGAACTTTAGCTCGGGGTACGAGATCACATAGTCTCCTGCCTTACCGATATTCATGCGGAAGATCATTCCGATGCTGTTATCTTTTCCGCCGTAAACGATAAATTTTCCCGTTTTGGCATCTACATCCTGACTAAGCTTTTTGCCCGTAAAATCCAGTTCTACATCGGTTAAGCCTGCCTCTGAAGGAGTCTTTCCGTTGAACAGTATCTGACCTGACAGCTCATAGATCGTTGCATCGGCATTGAAGTTTACAAAAATCTCCATATATTCGTCATTAGTCCAGAACTCGGCTACATCCTGACTTACAGCCACCTTTTTTCCGTTATAGGCAGGCAGCTCCTTAATGGAAGTCAGATACTTGTATGCATTATCAGGACCTGTTTCACTTAAAGAGAACAATGAATAATATTTCAAAATAAACATCATATCATTGACAGCAACTTTTCCGTCACCGTTGAAATCGCCCTTGCTGTCTGCGGGCTCATATCCCTGATCTTCGCTGACCAGTTTTTTGACGAGGAGCGCTGCGTCAATTGAATCAACTTTTCCGTCATTATTCATATCTCCATTTTCAAGCAGCTTTTCATTGGACGGAACAATCGATTCAGCAGTAGTTGTTGTTTTGGCTGTTGTGGTTGTAGTTGCAGTAGTCTTGGTTGTTGTCTTTGCCGTAGTTGCAGTGGTGGTTGCAGCCTTGGTTGTTGTCTTTGCTGTAGTTGTAGTGGTGGTTGCAGCCTTGGTTGTTGCCTTTGCCGTAGTTGTAGTAGTGGTTGCTGCCTTGGTTGTTGCCTTTGCCGTAG
>DBXO01000023.1:11399-38017 GCA_002309635.1 Ruminococcus flavefaciens
AGTGGTGGTTGCCTTGGTTGTTGTCTTTGCTGTAGTTGTAGTCTTTGCTGCTGTTGTAGTAGTCGTCGGAGCCGAAGAAGCAGGTACGAACTCAACATCGGCAACTGCATATGCCGCAGAGCCGTCAATATTGAAATAGAAATAAATATACTCGGCGTCGCTTGTATCTATGCTCTTTTCAAGAGTATCCATATCGGAAACGAGAAGCATTTTCTCGGCCTCACGGCCGTCCTTGCTGACAGAAAGAGTTGCCTTGCTGTCGCCCGAGCCGTCAATATGACCGTATTTGAACTTTATGCTGTCAACGTTTTCGGTATTGAAAGCAACATTGCCCGAATTGCCGAGAACAGAGGTGGATTTGCAGAAGAAGCCCTGTGTATGCTCCTTTTCGTTCATGGTGAACTTGTTTGTCTTAGCGCTCTCGCCGTTGTATACGGTGATATCGTTATTGTTGAAGTCGGCGTTGAGAAGCTCGGCAGCATTACCGTACCTGGGAACTATATGAGCAAGCTCGGGCTCTCTTGAATCAGCCTTTATATCAGCAAGGGCATAAGCCGAGGCTCCGTTCACGTCATAGTATAAGCGGAGAACTGTTCCGTCCTTTACGTCGAAAGCGAAATCGGTCACTGTTGTTCTCCAGTCAAGGTCGATAGTCTTTTTCAGCTCCTCGTCCAGATAAACGTACAGCTTGCCTGTGCCGAAGCCTGAATCATCAACATGGCCCAGCGACCATGAAATTGCATCTATATCCTCGACATTTAGACTTGCGCGGGCAGAGTTGTCAAGTATAGTGCTTGTGAACTTTATTCCCTCATAGTAGGTCCTGCCGTTCATATTGAAGCTGCTTGCCTTTGAGCTGCCGTTATATGCGGTAACGCTGTCGGTATCGAAAATGCTTTCAACACACTTGCTCATCTTATCGTACTTCGGAGTAACATAATCTATCTCGGGGCTGAGCTTGTCCACATGGATATTCATTAGTGCACAGCCGCACTGACCGCTCGAATCGAACCTGAATCGCAGATTCTTGGTATCCTTAAGGTCAATCTCATAATCGGCAATGGGCATGAAGGGCTTCATTTCAATAGTCATGAACTCCTCATTGTCGCGGTATACATAGAGGGTAGCATTGGCATTGCCTGCGTCCTGTATCCTGCCCACACTGAAGGTCATCCTGCTGAGGTTCTCAACGTTATAGGTAATAGTACCGTAAGTAGAGATAGAGTTTGCATTGAAGGTGATACCCTGATAGTAGGTGCGTCCGTTTACGTAGTATTTGTTGCCCTTTGATGAGCCGAGATACTTGGATACTCTTGTATTATTGAAGCCGCTGTCGATAAAGGTGCTTGCCTTTATGTACTTCGGAACTGTATGCTCATAGCCTGTCTCCAGCTGGTCTGCCTTTATATCGGCAATAGCATAATTCACACTGCTTGACGGCACCTCTATGCGGACTACCTTTGAACCCTCGGGGATATTCAGCTCATACTCCTCAAGCTCCATATTCCATGCAAGAGCTCTTGTGTCGGACTGCTCGTCATCGTCTATATATACCTTGAGAGCCGCCTTGCTGTTCTCGTCTCCGTCAACGTGACCAAGCGTCCAGCTGAGCTTTGAAAGGTTCTCGACGTTGAAGGAAACTGCCGAATAGTCATCAATTGACGATGTATTGAAAACTATACCCTGATAATAGGTCCTGCCGTTCATATTGAAGCCCGAATCTCTGGTGCTTCCGCTGTATACGGAGATACTGTCGCTGTTGAAGCGGTTTTCCAGCAGATTGTTCACGTTCTTGTACTTCGGCGCAGCCGACGCATGCTCAGGAACTTCCTTATTTGTGGATATATCGCCTATAGCATACTTGAAGCCCGAGCCCTCGAAAACGAATTTGAGCTCAGAGGCGTCGGAAACATCGAGTTCGGGATACTTCGTAGCCAGCATATTGTAGGATAAGGTCATAGTATCCACCGGAACGCCGTCAAGTAAGACCTTGAGCTTTACATTGGTATAGTCAGAATTGTCAACATGGCCGATAGTACATGAGAAAGTTTCAATGTCCTTAACATCAAAGGTCACATAAGCCGAAGGGTTCAGCGAATTAGCGCTGAGCACAACGCCCTGATAGTAAGCTCTGCCGTCCATGTTGAACGCTGCCTCACTGGTGTTTGCATAGAACGAAGCGCGTACCGAACTCAGCACGTCCAGTGACGGGAGCAGCTTTACCTCTGTCTCATCTGTACCTGCAGCAACTGCCTTAAGCAGATCTTTCGGGGCTGTAATTGCCGAAAATGGTATACTGCTGCAGGAAATAGTCAGAGCAGCGACTGCCGCAATGATTTTTTTCATCTTCATTTTTATCATCCTCCCATATAAAAAAATAATATGTTATATTATAACAATTTTTTAAATAAATTGCCAACCAAATATTGCGGATTAATACAAAGATCACAAAACATACCGCCTGTGAGCATAGGAAAAATGTCCGCAAATGCGGACATAACGGTCATTTTCTGACAAAACACCAAAGGGCGTGACATCTGTCACGCCCTCAGTAAACTCATCATGTAAAGTACTTGACTCCGCTCTCAAATATCTTCTGGTCCTTTTCGCCCTGAACGTTCTTGCAGATATAGCTGCCCTTACGCTCTGAGTGACCCATTTTACCGAATACACGTCCGTCGGGAGAGGTGATGCCCTCGATAGCCTCAATGGAAGTATTGGGATTGTAGCGTATATCCATAGTCGGGTTGCCGTCAAGGTCAACATACTGTGTAGCTATCTGACCGTTGTTTGCAAGCTGCTGGATAAGGCTTGCGGGAGCTACGAAGCGTCCCTCGCCGTGTGAGATCGGAACTGTATGGATATCGCCTACCTCACAGCCGTAGAGCCACGGGCTCTTGTTGGAGGCGATACGTGTATTAACCATCATTGACTGGTGACGGTTGATAGTGTTGAATGTAAGTGTGGGAGCATCGTCAGCCATGTCGATTATCTCGCCGTAAGGAACAAGTCCCAGCTTGATAAGAGCCTGGAAGCCGTTGCATATACCGAGCATAAGTCCGTCGCGGTTCCTGAGAAGGTCGTGAACTGCGTCCTTTATCTTCGGGTTGCGGAAGAATGCTGTGATGAACTTACCGCTTCCCTCGGGCTCGTCACCGCCGCTGAAGCCGCCGGGTATCATGATTATCTCAGAACGTCTTACTGCTCTCTCAAAGTAGCCTATGCTCTCCTCGATATCTCCTGCGGAGAGGTTGCGTATAACGACTACCTCCGGCTTTGCGCCTGCCTTTTCAAATGCTCTTGCAGTATCGTACTCGCAGTTTGTTCCGGGGAATACCGGGATAAGAACTCTCGGCTTTGCTATCTTTGTAGAAGCTGAAAGCTGTATGCGGTTAGGCGATGAATATGTCTGCGGAGTTGTATCCGTAGTCTTTATCCTGCACGGGAATACGGGTTCAAGCTTGCCCTCCCATATTCTCTGGAGGTTATCAAGATTGACTGTATAATCGAAGCAGAGTATCTTATAGTCGGAAACAGTCTTACCGATAACGGTCTCGCCGTCCCTGGCGTCACCCTTGAGCTCTATGATGAAGGCGCCGTAGCAGGGCTTGAACAGCTCATCGCTGCCGAGACGTGAAGCGAACTCAAAGCCTATCTTGTTACCGAAGCACATCTTTGCGATGCCCTCAGCAAATCCGCCGTAGCCGTTTGTCCATATTGCGTTTGCACGGTCGTCGGCGATTATCTTCTCGACCTTGTCAAAGCAGGACTTTATGCTGTCGAACTTGGGAAGTCCGTGCTCATCATACTCCGGAACTATGGAAATAACTGTATTTCCTGCACCCTTGAACTCTGTTGAAACTACCTTGTCCGCCATAGCAGTTGATACCGCAAAGGAAACAAGTGTAGGAGGTACGTCGATATTTTCAAATGTACCTGACATTGAGTCCTTGCCGCCGATAGCGCCGCAGCCCATTTCCAGCTGAGCTCTGAATGCACCGAGAAGAGCAGCCATAGGCTTGCCCCAGCGCCTGGGTTCATTCTGAGTTCTCTCGAAATACTCCTGGAATGTGAGCCAGCACTTCTTATACGAGCCGCCTGCTGCAACTACCTTTGCGATAGACTCGATGACCGCCAGCATTGCGCCATGGTAAGGCGACTTCTCGGATATGTCAGGATTGTAGCCCCAGCCCATGAGCGAGCAGGTATTGGTCTCGCCTGTCAGTACGGGTATCTTTGCCGCCATAGCCTGTGAGGGCGACATCTGATATACACCGCCGAAAGGCATGAGGACTGTTCCTGCTCCGATAGTTGAGTCGAACTTTTCGATAAGTCCCTTCTGCGAGCATACATTGAGGTTTGACATAAGCTGCGTCCATGAATCCGCACTGTCTGCCGTCTCATAATCGGCCAGCATTTCGGGAGCCTCTATTTCTATATCCGTAAACTTGGGTGCGCCGTTTGAATTGAGGAATTCACGCGAGAGGTCAACGATGGTATTGCCGTTCCATATCATCTTGAGACGGGGCTCCTCAACAACGTCTGCAACAAGAGTAGCCTCAAGGTTCTCCTTTGCAGCCTCCTCCATGAACTTCTCCTTGTCCTCGGGAGCAATAACCACAGCCATTCTCTCCTGAGACTCGGAAATAGCTATCTCTGTACCGTCAAGACCGTCGTACTTCTTGGGTACTGCATTGAGGTTGATGACAAGTCCGTCTGTGAGCTCGCCGATAGCCACCGATACACCGCCTGCACCGAAGTCGTTGCAGCGCTTTATCATTCTTGTTACCTCGGGATTGCGGAACAGTCTCTGGAGCTTTCTCTCCTCGGGAGGATTGCCCTTCTGCACCTCTGCGCCGCAGTGCTCAAGGGATTCAAGTGTGTGTGACTTTGACGAGCCTGTTGCACCGCCGCAGCCGTCACGTCCTGTCTTTCCGCCGAGAAGTATAACTATATCTCCGGCAGCGGGACGTTCCCTGCGGATATTCTCAGCAGGAGCCGCGCCGAGAACTGCGCCTATCTCCATACGCTTTGCAACATAGCCCGGGTGATATACCTCTGCAACGTGGCCTGTTGCAAGTCCGATCTGGTTTCCGTATGAGCTGTAGCCGTTTGCAGCTCCGAGAGTTATCTTTCTCTGCGGGAGCTTGCCTGCGATAGTATCCTCAACAGGTACCAGCGGATTAGCCGCACCTGTAACACGCATAGCCTGATATACATATGAACGTCCCGAAAGCGGGTCGCGGATAGCGCCGCCCAGACAGGTAGCAGCGCCGCCGAAGGGCTCTATCTCTGTGGGGTGGTTGTGGGTCTCGTTCTTGAACATGAGTATCCAGTCCTCAAGCTGTCCGTCGATGTCCACCTTTATCTTTACAGAGCAGGCGTTTATCTCCTCGCTCTCGTCGAGGTCGGGGAGCTTTCCGTCTGCCTTGAGCTTCTTTGCTGCAAGTGTAGCAAGGTCCATAAGGGTCATGGGCTTGTCCGTTCTGCCCAGTTCCTTGCGGACATTGAGATACATGTCGTATGTATCCTTTATATAGGGAGTATCTATCTTTACCTTCTCCACGTTTGTGAGGAATGTGGTGTGACGGCAGTGGTCAGACCAGTAGGTATCTATCATTCTTATCTCGGTGATAGTGGGATTGCGCTTCTCTTCGTTGCGGAAATAGTCCTGACAGAACTTGATATCGTCATAGTCCATGGCAAGACCGAACTTGTCAACGAATGCATGGAGTCCGAAGGCATTGAGGTTGATGAAGCCCTCAAGCTCCTCAACTGTTGTGGGTATATCATAATTTGTATCGAGAGTTTTTACGGTCTCAAGAGAAGCTTCGCGGCTCTCAACAGGGTTGATGATATATGCCTTGAGCTTTGCGAAGTCTGCGTCGCTTATAATGCCCGAGATTATGTATACTCTTGCATTTCTCACGCGGCAGCGCTCGCCCTGACGGAGTATCTGTATACACTGCTCACAGCTGTCGGCTCTCTGGTCGAACTGTCCCGGAAGGTACTCAACAGCGAATATCCTGTCTGTCTCGCTTATCTGCGGGAGCTCGTCATATGTAACATCAACTGCGGGCTCGGAGAACACTGTGTTTACAGCAGCCTTGAAATCCTCCTCGCTGAGCTTGTCTGCGTCGTATCTGTTTAGGATACGGACGCCTGAGATGTTGAGTCTGAGAGCAGTCTTGATATCGCTGAGTACAGACTGAGCCTCTACTGCAAATTCAGGCTTCTTTTCAACGTAAATTCTGAATACGGACATAATTCAGATCTCCTTTCGATCAATTCATGGTTATTTATCAAGCATTATGCATTATTAATATCTTTCGGGTACAAGGCTGCCTATACAGCAGTCGTGACCATACTCTTCTATTATAACACTTCTTATCTGATTACGCAAACTTTTTTCGGGATTTTTCCGTGAAATCTTTACTAATGTATAATCAGGTGCATATCCGTGATGAAATTCTGTAGAATTTTCACGCTCAAAGAGCACGGGGACCGTTCTTCCCACCAGCGAGCGCAGATAACCCTCTCTCGTTTCGTCTGCGGCGGCAGTCATTTCCTGCCAGCGGCGGGACTTTACGCTCTCCGGCACCTGCCCGTTCATCTGGTCCGCTCTTGTGCCCTTTCTGCGCGAATATCTGAACACATGCACCTTGGCAAAGCCTATCATCTTCACAAAAGCCACTGATTCCCTGTGGTCCTCTTCGGTCTCCTGCGGAAAGCCCACCATTACGTCTGTAGTAAAGGAGCATTCGGGGAATATATTCCGGATATGCTCCGTGAGAGCAAGGTACTCCGAGGCAGTATACTTCCGGTTCATGGCCTTAAGCGTCTTTTCGCAGCCGCTTTGCAGCGATAAATGGAACTGGGGACAGAACTGAGGTACCGCGGCAAGCCGTCTGAGGAGATTTCCCGACATCATCTCGGGCTCAAGCGAGCCGAGGCGCACACGCTCGATACCTCTTGTATTGGCACAAAGCTCTACGGCGTTAGCAAGGTCAACTCCCTCACCTTTGCCGAAAAATGCAAGATTTATGCCCGAGAGAACTATCTCCTTAACGCCCTCCTTGGCAATCGCCCTTACCTCATCGTAAAGAAGGTCCATAGACTTCGAGCGGCAGCGTCCCCTCGCAAATGGTATCATGCAGTAGGAGCAGAACTGGTCGCAGCCATCCTGAATCTTCACGAAGGCGCGCGTATTATTATCAAATCTTGTACATCTGAGAGGCTCGAAACAATCATTTGATGAATAGTCGGAAAGTCTGACTATACGCTGCTTCTTCCCGAGACATTCCGTCACAAGCTCAACAATACCGATACGTTCCCTGGTGCCGGCAATTATATCGGCTTCTGCGATTTTTTCAGCCTCCTCGCGGTTTGCCTGAGGGTAGCAGCCCGTAAGGGCAATGACCGCATCAGGCATTGCATTGCGTATCTTGCGCAGCGCTGTAAGAGTGCGGCTGTCTCCCGAAGCTGTGACAGTACATGAATTAATCACCACAGCGTCGGCCTGAAGCAGCTTTTCGGCTACAGCAAAGCCCGCCTCCCGGAAGAGCTGCTTCATACATTCTGTCTCATACTGATTGACCTTGCAGCCAAAGGTCACAAAAGCTATTTTATACATAAACCACCTTTGATATTCTATAAAATCGCATATTTTTCATGTGAAATATGCACAATTCTCACTAACAATAATTATGCACTCTACACAGTAAAATGGATAAAAAGTCCATTCTCAGTGCATAGTAATTACACCATATTGACGAAAATTTGACAAACGGCTTGACACAGTGATATATAAGTGCTATTATATAGTTGCGGTAAGGGAAAAAGGCCGCAGAAAAAGAAATAAACAAGAAAAAACAAACAGACATCTGAAACACAGGAGGTAAAGTATGACTAAAACAACTGTAAATCTTCAGGCAATCAATGACGTAAAGGATTTCGTCAATATCGTTATGAAGTATGATTTCGATATCGACCTCGTTTCCGGCAGATATGCGGTAGACGCAAAGTCTATCATGGGTATTTTCAGCCTCGACCTCTCCAAGCCCATCGAGCTTAATGCACACACAGATGACGCTGATAAATTCCTCAAGGAGATCGATCGTTTCATCAATAAGTGATCAAAAACCTGACGACGAAAATAAAACAAAGCAAAAGGGATATGTTCCGAAAGGAATGTATCCCTTTTCTTTATCTGTCATACCGACAGCTCTCTGTGTATTATGTTTCCGTTTGTGGCGTCAACGTATACCGTGTTTATCTTGTCGTTCACCACGGGAACTATCCATACAAGTACGGGGCCGCAGTATATTGCGAGCTCCGGCTTGGTGCCCTTTGCCACCTTGTACCTGTCTCCCGCGCACTGTACAGCCACAGCTGAGGTCACCTTCGGCTTCGAATCAAAGTTCCACATGTCGCTGTAGGTGCTGTTGATTATGATAGGCTTGTTTCCGTCTCTTTTATCAACGGTCAGCTCAACATAGCTGCCGATTATCTCCTTGTCGCCGAAATACTGATCGAACCTGAAATCCTTCCTGTCGCCGTAATCTACAGCCTCTGTGAACTTCAGCTCGCTGTACACATCTGTAAAGCCCATTTCCTGCGAATATGAGGCTATCAGGTCAAGGGCGTCGTTCTCGTCGTTCACGGGCTCGTCGCCGAGCAGTCCGTGTATGAGCCTTACGGCTTTATCGCCCTCCTCGTCCCTCTTTACGTATACGTTATCCTCATTTGGAGCGGTAACAACGTCCTCAAGAGACCTCTGTCCCACTGACCATTCAGTAGGCTTTTCAGCTTTTTTCACTTTATTGCCGCTCTTTTTCGCGGAGCAGCCACCTGACAAAAGCACGCAGACAGACACAGCAGCTGCGGCTATTGCTCTTCTGTTCATTATTTTCCCTCCGTCATATTATTGCCTGTCATAGTAACTCTTGCCGCCGTTGGGACGGAAATACGTCCTGATATAGCCGTCTGTCGACAATATGACGAACTCGTTGGTGGCTTCGATATAATATACGCCGTCGCCGTCCTCGGCTTCGGTCTTGTGCAGCGCCTCTGAATTGTTTATAACGTCACTGGCGCCTTTTTCATAGTCACTTGCAGTTTTATAGTCAAAATCCTCCGCAAACTCGGGACCGTGCTTTGCAAAATGCTCGTTGAGGAGCTTTTTGCTGCGGAAATGGTACTCAACATAGGTGCCGTCCCCGACGTCAGAAACAGTTGTAGTTTCCGTAGTACCGGAAGTTGTTGCAGCAGCTGTGGTTTCCTTGGAGTTTTTGTCCTTTTTGGTCGTAGAAGAAGCGTTTTTCTTCTTAGTTGTTTCTGTTTTTGAAGTTCTGGTGCTTTTTGTCGTCTTTGGAGGCTCAGTAACCGCAGAAGGCTTCTGGGTTGCCCACTCCTCTATCTCTATGGCAGTCGTTACCGCAGCCTTTCCGGGCTGAACAGGGGTATCGTCGTTATTGTCCCTGCAGCCGCAGAGAAGTGAAGCTCCGAGTACTGCCGCTGCCGAAAAAACGGTAAAAGCCTTTATAATATTCACGCTATCCCTCCTGATAATGCTCTTGTAATACATTATACTGCAACTCACGCAAAATTTCAAGTCACAAAACAGCAAAAATCCCGAGAACTCGAAAGAGCTCTCAGGACTTGCTGTTATCTGAGGAAATAATACTCAATGCCCTAAAGCATGAACTTCTCTTAGATCATACGAGACCTCAAAGGAATCGTCGCCGCACTCGCTGTAAAAGCTGTTTACAATACGGTCAGCCACAAGGCGTCCGCCTTCATGGTCAGCACCGATGAGCAGCACCAGTATCCTGTCCTCACCGCAAACGGAAGCTATATCGCCTCTGCGGAGGCACTTGCGTATTTCTTCGGAGAGGGTATTCATCATCTGCTCCCATTTGTCGTAGGAGCTTCTCCTGTGAGCGCCGAGACTGAATAAAAGTATCTGCGTATTTTTCTGTGTGCGCTCAAGGAATCTGAGCACGAACCTGAATATATTTGTAAAGTCCACCGAACGAACGCAGTATGCTCCCGACTCGCCGTCCTTTATCTTCATAAGGCTGTCTATGGTTATAGACCTGTGTATATCATTGTGGGGCACCACCGTGGCAAGCGACTTTGCCCTGCGGAGAAGCAGCTGGCTGCATATGGGCGTGCGTATCACATCGTCAAAGCCGAGAGCCATAAGTATCTCCTGATTTTCGCAGGTACCCTCCGAGGTAAATGCTGCCACAGGGGTATTGCAATGCCTTGCAGAAGCGCGTATATTTTCTATGACAGAAGCAACTGAACCGCTGCAATAGGACTCGGACACGATAACGATATCGCATTCGGGCAGACCGTTCGCATCGGGAGCTATAATGCAGTCAAAGCATGAACCAAGATTCTTTTCCCAGAACTTAGTCTTTTTTGCACTGTCGATTATTCCTGCTTTCATTGCTTCACCACCCGTTCAAAAAATATTCACAAGTGAATTATATCATATTCGGACTTAAGTATCAATTATCGTTTCTTACAAAAATTTATATATTTTTTTGTCAGAATTACCGCTTGACAGAGTGAAAGCGGCTTCGCAGCGTTGATAGAGCCATCGCCCATGTATGGGCGGCGTTAAGGCTTCCGCTGATAAGAAACGTTAACCGGAACAAAGAAAGGCGCTCCCGAAAAACGGAAGCGCCATGATAAGCTATTGATATATCAGTTACTTTATAACCCTAACTCTGATAACACCGTCAACGGCATTGATCTTGCCCTCGACTGTAGGCGGAACATCGCCTGTAACATCGAGCATAGTGTAAGCAAAATCCTTCTTGCTGGCATTTACCATGTTCTCGATGTTGATGCCCTCATTACCAACTGCTGATGTGATGGAAGCAATTGTTGTGGGAACGTTCTTATGGATAATGCAGATCTTTGTGCCGACTGCGTTCATTGAAGCGTTGGGAAGATTTACACTGTTCTTGATATTGCCGTTCTCGAGGTACTCGATAAGCTCCTCAGCTGCCATAACTGCGCAGTTGTCCTCGCTCTCGGGAGTTGAAGCTCCGAGGTGAGGAAGAACGATAACGTCGTCAACGCCGAGTACTGTATCGTCAGCAAAGTCTGTAACGTACTTTGCAACCTTGCCGTCAGCGATAGCCTTTACTACTGCCTCGCTGTTGATGAGCTCGCCTCTTGCGAGGTTGATAAGACGAACGCCGTCCTTCATCATAGCGATCTGCTCAGCATCGATAGTATTCTTTGTCTGAGGAGTATAAGGCATGTGAATTGTGATATAATCGCTGTTTGCATATATCTCGTTGATATCTGTAACGATCTTTACCGAAGGCTCAAGGTGAAGAGCAGCTCCTACAGAAAGGTAGGGATCGTAGCCGATTACCTTCATGCCCAGTGACTCAGCAGCATTTGCGATCTTGCCGCCGATAGCTCCGAGGCCGATGATACCCAGTGTCTTGCCTGCGATCTCGGGGCCTGCGAACTTGGACTTGCCGCCCTCAACAGTCTTGGGAGCGTCAGGTGTGCCCTTGAGTGAAGCAGCCCATGAAGCAGCCTCAACGATCTTTCTTGAAGAAAGGAGAAGTGCGCAAACTGCAAGCTCCTTAACAGCGTTTGAGTTAGCGCCGGGAGTGTTGAATACGCAGATACCCTCCTGTGCGCAGCGCTCTACGGGGATATTGTTTACGCCTGCGCCTGCACGT
The DNA here is from genome assembly GCA_002309635.1 of Ruminococcus flavefaciens. GTDB lineage: Bacteria > Bacillota > Clostridia > Oscillospirales > Ruminococcaceae > Ruminococcus > Ruminococcus flavefaciens_J. Next base: position 23,117 of record DBXO01000023.1, read on the forward strand.
GCGATAGCAAGGAGATTGTCGCCGAACTGCATATCATGCATTTTTGCGGAACGCACCATGATAGCGTCGGGATTAGCGCAATCCTCGGATACTGAGTACTTGCTCTTGTCAAAAACATCTGTGCCGATAGCCGAGATCTTGTTTAAAGTCTGAATCTTGTACATTTCAGTAAACCTCTTTCTATATTCTATATTATTATATGTATTGAGCGTTATGAGTTCTCTTCTTCAAACTTCTTCATGAAAGCTACAAGCTTCTCAACGCCCTCGATAGGCATTGCATTGTAGATGGAAGCTCTCATACCGCCGACTGTTCTGTGGCCCTTGAGGTTCTCGAAGCCTGCTGCCTTTGACTCTGCAACGAACTTCTTGTCCAGCTCCTCATTGCCTGTGATGAAAGGAACGTTCATGAGTGAGCGGTCCTTCTTCTCAACAGTGCCCTTGAACATCTTGCTGCTGTCGAGGAAATCATAAAGGATCTTAGCCTTCTTCTCGTTATGCTTCTTCATAGCCTCGAGGCCGCCCATCTTCTTGATCCACTTGAATACCTTGCCGCATACGTAGATACCGTAGCAGGGAGGAGTATTGTAGAGTGACTCGTTGTCAGCCTGTATCTTCCAGTCCATCATTGTAGGAGTGCACTTGAGTGCGGGACCGTCAGCGATGAGATCCTCACGAACGATAATGATCTGTACGCCTGAAGGACCAACGTTCTTCTGAACACCGCCGTAGATAACGCCGTACTTTGTTACGTCAACAGGCTCTGAAAGGAAGCATGAGCTTACGTCAGCAACAAGCTCGTGGCCCTTTGTATTGGGGAGCTCCCAGAACTTTGTTCCGTAGATAGTATTGTTCTCGCAGATATATACATAGTCAACATCATCAGGGATATCGAGATCTGAGCAGTCAGGGATATAAGAGAATGTCTTGTCAGCAGATGAAGCAACTCTTACTACCTCGCCGTACTTCTCAGCTTCCTGAGCAGCCTTCTTTGCCCACTGACCTGTGATGATGTAAGCAGCCTTGCCCTTCTTCATAAGGTTCATAGGTACGCCTGCAAATACAAGTGAAGCGCCGCCCTGTACGAAAATAACCTTATAGTTATCAGGGATATTCATAAGATCGCGGAGATCCTTTTCTGCTTCCTTGATGATCTCATCATAAACCTTTGAACGGTGTGACATTTCCATTACGGACATGCCGCATCCCTTGTAATCCATCATTTCATCTGCACATTCCTTGAGCACTTCCTCGGGAAGAACTGCGGGACCTGCGCTGAAGTTATAAACTCTGCTCATTACTAAAACCTCCAAGTTAATATATAAAATAATAAGTAGCATTCGCCATACAATATAAATTATACTCCTTTAATTTAGATAAGTCAATATCAAAAAGCGATTTTTTTGAAGTTCGTTATTTTTTTGGCAAAAGCCGCAAAAAAGGTAGGGCAAATTCCAGTTCTGTCTTTCAAAGTTAACCATGTGCAACAATTCAGTACAGCTGTTTATGCCAGAAGCCTATGGAGTCCTCTGTAACAAAGCCTGCTGCATTGTAGAATTTTCTGCGCCAGTCGTAGGAATTCACATAGCATTTCCCAACGCCCTTTTCCTTGCATTTCAATATTGCTCCGTGCATGAGAGCTGTTCCCAGGCCCTTATGCCTGTATTTCTCCCTTGTGCTCACAGGTTCGATAAGGGCGGTTTCAGTTGCTGCATCCACGTAAACGAAGCAATATGCGCAGACATTGTTCTCATCGGCCGTGTTTTCGTCGATTATGACCGTTTCAAAGCTGTCGGCATACATAGATGACTTTTTCCGCGAATCATAGGCAGTCATGCCGTTTCTGTAACCCGGAGCTTCAAGCCCGGGGTGAAAGCCCAGATTGAGTGCGCTCCATTTCAAAGCCTCATCGGGGTATTCATCGCCGTAAAGCAGCCTATAGCCGTCGGGGAGCTCCACAGCCGCATCTGCGGTCTGAGGATATACGTAATTATCGTAATCCTCCTCTGTCTGCCTTTTATAGCCCATTTCCGCAAGGACTTCCCCTCTGTATGTCAGGCTGTCGTTAGCTATCACAAGAAAGTCATACGTCCCGTCTCCGCTTTTTTCAAACAAGGGCAGGCAGTTCTTTTCGGCATAGGTCACCATATCGGCAAAAATGCTCTCATGTCCCTTCTTTATGCTCATATAGACCGCATCGCCGTCAGGGAGTATGCAGCCAACTATTTCACTGTCTTCCTCCCACATAAAAATATAGTCCGCAGACCTCGGCTGTCCGCAATCAGTATACTGCACGTCCATTCTGTAGATAAGGTCGTGAAGCCTCTCGGGAAGCCATGAGGTCATGCTTTTAGTCTCGCTGTAACAGTCTCTGAGGTAGTTTTCAAGCCTTTTCAGGTCTTTTTCAATGTCAAACCGCTTTATTATCATAGTATTCTCCTGTAATTATGAAAAAGAACGGCATCGCCGTTCTCTTGTATTATTCACAGTATACGACCGCAATTACGGTTATATTATCCTTGCTGCCGTTTTCAAGAGCCTTGTTCACAAGAAGATGAAGCCGGCTTTTAAGGCTTTTGGGTCTTTCCAGTATCTCCTCCATGTCAAGCACGGAAACGTAGTCCGAAAGCCCGTCAGTACACAGCAGAAGCAGGTCGCCGTACTCCATTCCTCCTGCAAGCTCAATTATGTCTATCTGCGGCTCGGTCTTGACATTGCCGAGCACAGGGAAGATTATATTCCTGTGGACGTGCGTCCTGCGCTCCTCGGTAGATATGGCTCCCTCGTCGATAAGGAGCTGAACAAGCGACTGGTCGCGGGATATCTGTTTTATGCGCCCGCCTCTGTAGCGGTAGAGCCGCGAATCTCCCACATTGAAGGTGAATATCCTTTTGTCGGAGTCCACTGCGATACCGCACAGCGTAGCCTGCATATTGTGAGTCTCGGGGTCTGATTCGCTGTATTCCGCAAGTCCGCGGTGTACCGAGAGGAGCTTTTCTTTGAGATCGGCGCTGTCGGCAAAGCCCTTGTCCCTGAGAAGCTCCAGACACATCTTTGAAGCAAGCTCTCCCGAGCGTTCCCCGGACACTCCGTCCGATCGTGCCGCTAAAAATGGCTGCTCCAGCGTCTGTTCGGAGGATCCCGAATCTATAACGCTGCCGTTTATGAGCAGTGCGTCTTCATTATGGGGCATAAATCCCTTTTCAGTCACTCCGCAGCAGTAGTACATCAGGTCTCCTCCTTTCCTTATCTTTATTTACTATATACCGTACATAGTCTTTCCGTTCCGGCAGGTAATATCAAGAAGCTCCTCCGTTGTGAGTCCCTTGACCTCCGCAGCCTTTGCAGCTGTATAGGCTATCATGGAGCTGTCGCAGCGTCTTCCGCGGAAGGGCTCGGGTGCCATGTACGGACAGTCCGTCTCCATAAGGAGCCTGTCAGCAGGCACAGCGTCAAGCGCCTTAAGCGCTTTCTTTGCGTTCTTGAATGTGATAACTCCCGTGAAACCGATATACATTCCAAGCTTCAGTATCTCCTTTGCAGTCTCGGCAGAGCCGCTGAAACAGTGGACAACTCCGCGCGGACGATACTCTCTCAGTATCTCCACCGTATCCTCCGTGGCGTCCCTGCTGTGAACTATCACAGGCATATCGAGCTCTCGCGCAAGCTCCAGCTGCTCACGGAAAAAGCGTATCTGCTTTTCCCTGTCATAGCCCTCATAGTGATAATCGAGACCTATCTCCCCTACCGCCTTTATTTTCGGCTCTGAGGCTATTATCTCCCTAAGGGTGTCCGTATAGTCCCCTGGGGTCTCGTCAATGCTCTCGGGGTGAACTCCCGCAGCCGAATAAATGTAGCCGTATTTCCGCGCAAGCAGCATATTTTCGCGTGAATCCCCAAGGCTCGAAGCTGCAAGCATGACCAGCTTTACACCCTTGTCAGGCAGCTCCGCCAGTACCTGCTCCCTGTCATCATCAAAGGCTCTGTCCGCATAGTGGGCGTGTGTGTCAAATATCTCCATTACTGCTGCTCCTGCTTATCAGTGAAGAACTGCTCCTTGAGGCTCTTTATGAAGCTGTCGCTGGGAATGAAGTCCTCGCCTGCGTTTGAGCCGTTGAGCGAGAAAGTAACCGCCATTGCGTTTCCTGTCTCAAAGAGGTACTTTATAGCATTCTTGCGCTCCTTGTAGTCGGCAGCGTTTATATTTGACTCTGTTGAGTTCATTACTGTATTGAAGCTGTTGTCGAGAGTATCGGAAATGTACTTTCCGTCAGCCTGATTTATCATTGACGAGATAACAGAGGCTGCTGTAAAAGCACGCTCGCTCTCTCCGTCGTTGAACATGGTGTAGGTGACGAACATAAGGGTCTGCTCGCTGTTGAGGAGCTGAGAGCTTCCGTCGTTCTTGAAACCTACGATATCAGCGTTTACGGGGTAGGATACACCGCCGAAAATATCGCATACCTTCATGAACGAATCATCGTTGAACTTCATATATCTGTCTATCTTTATATCAAAGGTCTTTTCCACGTAATCCACAGCTCCCGAAGCGCCCTCGAGGAGGTACTTCTCGTTCAGGCTTATCTGTTCGCCGTTGACGAGTGAGATAGAGTTGGAGGGTATACCCACGAACACCACCTGCTTCTTCATGGGCAGCGAGCGCATGAGCACATATGTGGGCGGACACAGGTCGTTGGAGGTCTCAAGCATAAGAAGTACCGTATGATTGTCCTCAGCAGTTACTACTCCCACCGTTCTCGGTACGGGCTCCGAAGGCTTCTCATTCTTGCCCAGGCCCCAGTACTGCCATGCGAACAGCGCTCCTCCGCCTACCAGAATAAGTCCTATGAATATGGTGATAAGAAAAGGTACTGCTACGTGTCCTGTTTTTTTAGCCATTTTTTTGGCTCCTTTCATGTTTTTTGATCGTCAGATCATTGTCATTCTCTTGTTTTTTATTATAATCTCAAGGGTATCAACTTATCGTATAACTTTCGGATGAAAAATATCCGCTGCAAAATGAATAAAATATTTTTTCCATTTGCATGGTTTAAAAACAAACGGCTGAGATACGATTGTCAACAGAGTTTTCCACATTTTCAACATCTGTGAATTGCGCTCCGATGTTTAAACATGTAATTCAACAGCCTGTTGAATTAGAACAGTCGTTCACGCTCAGACTCCATGCACAGAGTAGTAAAACAACGGTATACAGGCAAATTCTCAGTGATAGAGCAGCCTTCTCCCCGATGTTTCGGGACATTCCCGATGTTGAAATCTCACTGAAAAGCAGTTTTTTCTTTCCCCATTAAAAATTTTTAATGGAATTCTGTTTATACGATTGTTGATTTGTATAAAAGAATGTGCTATAATTAGTAAGGCTCTTCAAAGACGTTTTCCATGAATATGAGCTTGCGGCGTATATTTTCTATATCAGGTCCGCATTCATCTATCAGCGCATACGCCTCATCAAGTCCGAAACGGCGTATCTTCAGCCCCTTGCGGACCGCATAGTTCAGCGTCTGATATGTTCCCGATTTGAACGAGCCTTCATTGAAGTATGAAATAACGGCAGAGGCATTGTCTACCATGAAGTAATTCCGCACCTTGTATACCTCGGGCGACGAATTGACGCCGCTTTTCCCGTAAACTGCGGCAGGGTCCGTATTGGTGGTGAGAAGCATGTCAGCTCCCCGCTCAACGTCAGCAAGCAGTTCCCTGTACCTTTCGTCGAAGCGCTCGGCATGGCGCAGGTACGGCATAACGCCGATAAGACGTATGCTGCTGTCAGAGCGCTTTTTCGCAAGCACGTACTTTGCAGCCCACAGGTCGGTGCCGACGGCAAGACCGCTTATAAAGCTCCTGTAGCCGTTCTCCACAGCCATATCTATGTATCTGAACAGCATTAGCTGGACAGTGCGCAGAGTAATGCTGCTGTACACAGGTTCTTTCCTGTATGGGATTATCCCTGTTTCACGGTGTCCTGTAAAGCATACCGCATTTTCACGGTCTATTTCTGCTTCTTCGGACGGAAGCACAGGTACTCCCGAATCAAGTGAGAAAAGCATGGCACACCTCGCTTTCCCGAAAATATCATACATGGAAATTATAACATACATCATATTATATTTCAAGACGTTTTTTGACTTGTAATTAAATTTTAACTTTGCTCAATTCTGATAAATATGAAAGGAAGGATAACGGAATGAAGCCGTATCTGAAAAGAGCATGGGCGGAGATATCGCTCCCGCAGCTCAGAAAAAATGTGGAGGTAATAAAGGGGCTGAACTCCCCCGGTACTGAAATAATGGCAGTTGTAAAGGCTGACGCCTACGGCCACGGCGACGAGCATATCGTCCGCTGTCTCGCAGAACAGTGTGGTATCGGCTATTTTGCCGTATCCAATCTCGATGAAGCCATTGCGGTAAGGAAGTTCGCACCAAGGGCGGAGATACTCATTCTCGGCTATACTCCTCCCGAGTACGCCCATGATATAGCAATGTACAATATAATACAAGGCGTTGTTTCAACGGAATACGCTCTTGAACTCGTGAAAAACAGCTATGAACCTATACGCTGTCATATAAAAATAGATACCGGCATGGGAAGGATAGGCCTCAAGCACGATACTCCCGAAGCATGCGCCGCTGAGATAGAGGCGATGATAAAGATAGAAAAGCTCTCCGTAGAGGGAATATATACTCATTTCGCAGTTGCTGACAGCGATTCTCCCGATAATATCGCCTATACCGACAGACAGGAGAAATTCATAACCGATACCTACGATGTGCTTATAAGCCACGGCATAAAGCTAAGGCACCTGCACTTCATGAACAGCGCCGCTACCTGCTACCGGAACAGTCCGCGCAGTACACTTTCCCGCGCAGGCATCATACTCTACGGTCTGCACCCAGATATCAGCCTCGATATCCCCGAAGGACTCGAACCCCTTATGGAGCTCAAAGCTGTTATCTCCCACGTAAAGACCGTCAGGAAGGGCGACTGCATAAGCTACGGACGTACATTCGTTGCTGACCGTGAAATGCGTATCGCAACGGTAACTATAGGCTATGCAGACGGATACTCCCGTCTTCTCAGTTCAAAGGGCGAGATACTCGTCCACGGCAAGCGCTGCAGGATAGTGGGCAGGGTCTGTATGGATCAGCTGATGATAGATGTCTCCCATGTTCCCGAGGCTAAGTCGGGAGATATAGTAATACTTATCGGCACTGACGGAAATGACCGCATCACTGCCGACGACCTTGCACAGGTCTATGGCACTATCGGATATGAGGTTGTCTGCGGTATCTCAAAGCGCGTTCCGCGTATCTATATTGAGTGAACAGACAGCAGAAGGCAGTATTTGCAGAAGAGGATATCAGGCAGTGCCGCAAATCCGGGATCTGACCGTCATTGCTGTATGCAAAGCTGCAATGCATGTTTTTGCCCGTCAATGAGCTCGCAATAATAATGTTTTTTAAGGGTATAAGGAGAAAATTTATGAAAAAAACGGCTTTTACACTTGCAGCCGCCGCTGTGCTTCTCACAGGCTGCACAAATCCATTTCAAAAGGAAGACAAGACTGCACCTGAGGCAACAGCTCCACCTGCAACAACTCAGGAGCAGACTACCGAGCCCGCAACTGCGGCGAAAAAGCAGATATTTTTCCGCATGGGCGAGGACGAGAATACAGAGCCCTTCCTCACCAGCGACCACATCACCAACTGCTCAATGGAGATAGTTCCAAATGAATCCGGTCAGTCAGACTATGTGGTGGATATCTTCTTCGACGATGAGGGCAAGGACATATTCGCAAAGGCCACCGCAGAAGCTGCCGCAAACGGCGGTATCATCTCAACATGGTACAACGAGTACCTCATAAGCCGTGCGACTGTCGCTGAGGCAATTACAAACGGCTCTGCCGTTATCTCCGGCACGGATATGCGCGAAGCCTCAAAAATTACGGGCTGGATATACGAATGTATCCAGAAGCCCGAAACTACTGCTAACGAAGGTGAATGATATGGCAAAAGCAATGACAATTTCCTATGAGGTAGGCGATAACCTCTACCTCAACCTTACAAATAAATGTCCCTGCGCCTGCACATTCTGCATACGCAATCACGCAGACGGCGCTTACGGCTCCGACCCGCTGTGGCTGGAGCATGAACCCTCTATGGAGGAGATAATGGCAGACCTCCGCAAACGTAATCTCAAAAAATACCGCGAGATAGTATTCTGCGGCTACGGCGAACCTACCGAGCGGCTTGACGCCGTTCTCGAAACAGCCGCTTACCTCCGCAGCAGAGAGAACTGCCCGCGCCTGCGTATCAACACGAACGGTCTCGGCGACCTTATCCACGGCAGAAGTATCGCCAAGGAGCTCTGCTACGAGCTGGACGTCGTTTCAATAAGCCTCAACGCTCCCACAGAAAAGGACTATATGGCAGTAACACGCCCTAAATTCGACAACGCTTTCGAGGCGCTGCAGAAGTTCACAAAGGACTGCGTAAAGATTGGCAGAGCCGAGATAATAATGTCCGTGGTGGACGTTATCCCACAGGAGCAGATAGAGGCTTCACGAAAGCTTGCCGAAAAGCTGGGAGCTCACCTCCGCGTCAGAACCTTTGACGACTAAAAACTGCATATATTTCCACTGCCTACTTTGTGCAGTATTTTTACATTTCGCCTATGGAAAAATCTCCCTTTATATGGTATAATAATTTATTGAAAGATTTCTAATCTGAGATAAGGAGAAATTTCTATGAGTAAAAAAGGTAAGATCATACTTGCAGCCTCTGTCTCGACTTCAGTTCTCGCCCTTACGGCAGCTGTGGTGACAGTTTTCGTCTGCAAGCGCATTTACGAGAAAAACTATTTCTCAGTCACGGATTAACGTCAATATTATTAAAAAGAAGGTTGAATAATATGGAAATCAAATTCACAAAGGCAGCAAGCCTCAAGGCTAAGCCCCAGCCAGGCGACAAGCTCGGCTTCGGTCACATCTTTACAGATTATATGCTCGTTATGCCCTATGACGCTGGTCAGGGCTGGCATGATCCCGAGATCAGGCCCTATGCTCCCATCGAGCTCTCTCCCGCAGCTATGTGCTTCCACTACGGTCAGGAAGTATTCGAGGGCCTCAAGGCATACAGAACAGCTGAGGGCAAGGTCCAGCTCTTCCGTCCTGAGGAAAACTTCAAGAGACTCAACAAGTCCAACGAAAGACTTGTTATCCCGCAGCTCCCCGAAGAGCTTGGTATGAAGTGCCTTATGGAGCTCCTTAAGGTAGAAAAGGACTGGGTACCTTCAAAGGAAGGCGAGTCACTCTATATCCGTCCGTTCATCATCGCAGTTGATCCGTTCCTCGGCGTTAAGCCCGGAGATCACTACCTCTTCATCATCGTTCTCTCACCCTCGGGCGCTTACTATGAGAGCGGCCTCAACCCTGTAAATATCTACGTAGAGAGCAAATATGTCCGCGCTGTAAGAGGCGGTATGGGCTTTGCTAAAACAGGCGGCAACTACGCTGCTTCTCTTATCGGACAGGACGAGGCTCATAAGCAGAACTACTCACAGGTACTCTGGCTCGACGGCGTTGAGCAGAAGTACATTGAGGAAGTCGGCGCTATGAACATCTTCTTCGTTATCGACGGCAAGGTCGTAACTCCTATGCTTCAGGGCTCTATCCTCCCCGGTATCACAAGAAAGTCTGCTATCGAGGTATGCAAGAGCAAGGGCCTCACAGTTGAGGAGAGACGTATCGACATTCAGGAGATCGCAGACGCTTACGACGCAGGCAAGCTTGACGAGGTATTCGGTACAGGTACTGCTGCTGTTATCTCTCCTGTTGGTCACCTCAAGTGGAACGACAAGGTAATGGAGATCAACGGTAATAAGATCGGTAAGATCTCACAGATGCTCTATGATACAATGACCGGTATCCAGTGGGGCAAGATCGAAGACACATTCAAGTGGATCGTTCCTGTTGAATAATTACATACCGTAAAATCAAGGCGCTTCCGTTCGGGAGCGCCTTTTTTACCGATTAGTATATGGTCGAATGATATTATCAATACCGACTGCCATTTCATATAATATTGTTGTCAGAAATATTAATTCTGAGCCGAAAGGCAGATCGGAGTTTCAATATGAATAAATACAGAATACTTATCGCAGGCGGAGATATGCGGCAGATATACTGTGCAAACCGCCTGTCGCAGGAGTTTGAGACAGGTCTCACAGGCTTTGACAGGGACAGTATCCCCTATGATATCGGGCTTCCCATTGCAGATATTGGCTCACCTGTGCGGTACGACTGCGCTGTACTGCCCGTGCCGCCAATTGATGACGCAGGAAATATCTATACACCGTGCAGCTCGGGAACGCTGACTTTCCATGCTTTACATGAGCTTCTGACAGAAAATGCAGTCATTTTCGCGGGAAAAGTCACTGACAGGCTGAAAAGCGCTCTCCCCTCCCACGAGATATGCGACTATATGCTCAGCGAAGAGCTCAATATAAAAAACGCCGTACCTACTGCCGAGGGAGCCGTTCTCCTCGCTCTCAAGGAGCTGCCCGTTACACTTAACGGCCTTCGGGTCCTCGTTGCAGGGCTTGGCAGGATAGGAACGGCTCTTGTGCGGATATTGCAGGGCTTCGGCGCCGACATAACCGCCGCAGTCCATAATCCCCGCGGAGCTGCAAAGGCACGGCTCTGCGGGATAAGATCCGTTCCTACAAGACGGTTGGGGAATAACTATGATCTTGTGTTCAATACGGTGCCGAAGCTCATTTTCGACAGAAATATCCTCGAAAAATTCGACAGCAGCACACTTTTCATAGACCTTGCCTCAAAACCAGGAGGTATAGACTTCGACGCCGCCGTAAGTCTCGGTCTTAAGGTCATATGGGCACTTGGGCTGCCGGGAAAGACGGCTCCCGTATCCTCGGGAGAATTCATCGCCGAAGCGATATGCTCCATGCTTGCGGAAAGGAGTGAAGACTTTGAATGACGGATTAAAAGGGCTTCGCATAGGCTATGCCATGACGGGCTCGTTCTGCACCTTTGAAAAAAGCTTTCAGCAGGCAGAGCTGCTTTGCAGCCTCGGCGCGGAGCTCCTCCCCATAATGTCAGAGCATGCCTCTGCAATAGATACCCGCTTCGGAAAAGCCGCCGCCAATATCAACAGACTCAGCTCGATATCGGGTAAGGACGTGATGCTCACCATTACCGAAGCCGAGACCATAGGTCCCAAGGATCTTACGGATATTATGGTAGTTGCTCCCTGCACCTCAAATACCGCCGCAAAGCTTGCCGCCTCCGTTACCGATACTGCTGTTACAATGGCGGTAAAGTCACACCTGCGCCGCGGCAAGCCCGTAGTGCTTGCAATAGCCTCCAACGATTCGCTTATGGGTTCCGCCAAGAATATCGGGGAGCTCTTCAACAGGAAGAACTATTATTTTGTACCAATGCTTCAGGACGACTGCATAAACAAACCTGCTTCACTTGTTGCGGAATTCTCTATGATACCGCAGGCAGTGGAAGCTGCTCTGAACGGCGTTCAGCTCCGCCCTATAATCTACCACAGCTGAATGAGAGATGGCGTGATAAAACTCCTTTATCACGCCATTTATAAGAATAAAAAAGAAAAAATGTCCGCTTGCGCGGACACGAGCATTTTTAGCTCTCTTTTTCCATATAGTAGTCATATGTCATAGTCTCGACTTCAAGATATTTGTTATCTTCTGCATAGTCAAGCCCGTGATACATCAGTCTGTACCTGACATAGAAGTTATTGCCGTTATGCCCGGTGCTTCCGAACAACCCATAAGAAAGATCATCTGATGTGTATTCGGTATAAGGCAGCATCATTATATTTATGCTCCTTTTTCCCGAATCAATCTGTTCTTTTATGTATTCATATCTAAGGTCGTCGAAGTATCTGTTGGACAGTGATACAAAGGATATCATAAATACCAGGGACAGGGTAACAAGTCCGACCGCTCTTTCAATAACGGCTGTGCTCCTTTCGGAACTGATAAACTTTATCGTAAAGCATACGAGCTCTCCGCAGAAAAGTACCCAGAATACATAATTAGCCATGAAACAGCGTGGAGTTACAGGTGATATAAAAATGAACGGCAGGGTCACAAGCAGTGAGCTTACAATATAAACGCACAGACGTATCATGGTCTTCTTCTCAAGAAGCACATAGATCAGATAAACTACGGAAACAACATAAATGAACGAAAACGAGGTTTCCACCGCAACTGTCTTCATAGCCGCATTAATAGGTCTGAGGTTTGAAAAACATGAGGTGAATACAGAATATCCTGCATATATCCAGCAAATGCTGAGTGTGAGCTTAAGATACTTCGGCTTTTTGTCCGAATAATTCTTTTTATAGTAAATTACCGAGAAGCAGAGGGAAATAAGCAAGGGAACTATCCAGTAATCCTTTGTATAGTGTACGGTGACATATGAGAACGCATTATGCAGCACGTCTGAAAATACGAACTTGAAAAGCCTGTCTCCCACCATGTCGGTATCGGTATAAATATCGGAATATATATTATTGCCGAACATGAGAACGCAGGCTGCTACCGAACCTGATAAATACATCAAGCAGTGCAGGAGGCACTTTTTCTTAAGCTTCAATACAACGAAAAAAGCGGTAAGAGCCAAGACTGCACTGTATATGGTGACATGCTCAATGCACAGACCTCCGATAAGTCCAAGAACAAGAAATAGCAAACAACTGTATTTTTTAGGCTGATAGTCTTCAAATATGCATTTGAATACAAAGAAAAGATAAAGCAGTATGATAACCATAGAAAAGATATAATTCGTAAATCCGCTTATCCATAAAAAAGTTTCTTTATAAGTTCGGCATGGTATTATAACTATCAAAGCAAGCGGAAGAAAGTATTTAAGTCTCTTCGGAGCCTTTTCAAAACCGATTATCTTACCCATAAGGATGATAAAAGCTGTTATAGTCACAGAAACAAACACTATCCTGAACGGTATACTCCTTGTCAGCCATATTGTGACCTGATTTGAAAAAAGTCTGCCGTTAGCCTTTGCCCATGAAGCAAGCTGCGGGTCATCTACAGAGTAATACCACAGATAGTCGTCACCGTTCATAAATAATGAAAAAGCAGATATAACTGAGAATATTACTATCAATAATATAGGATAAAACGCTTTATTTCCTGTGATTTTCTTTAGCATACGATCACCTCGTAATTATAAAAAAACTGCAATTGAAAGACACCCTGTTTATTCAAGAGCTTTGTATTCATTATAGTCAATAGCTTCGATCATACGATGTTTTCTGTTCATGAAGTCCTCATACGAGATACCATAATATTTCAATATATACTCACCATTGCTGACATCACCTTTCAGAACTCCGGAAAAAATAGTTTTTTCCCTGAGATCATCATAGGCATACTTTGGATATGGCAATAACATAATATCAACGACCTTTGACTTTGATGCCATCTGCTCCTGTAAATAATCATACCTTGTATGATTATAAAGACAATTTGTGATATTCATATTTGCAAATAAAACAAGAATGCTGCATGACATACATATCAGTATTCTCTTATAAATACCCCAAACCGAGATTTTTACTCTTTTCATAGAAGCAAATAACACTTCAAGTGCAAATAAAATCCAAAACAGATACTCAATAAAAAAACATCTTGCAGTTACTGGCGATACAATTGCAAAAGGAATGGTAAGCGTAACGGAGCTGAACAAATATACCAATGCACGTAAACGCTCATCAGACTTAAGATAAACAACAGTATTATATATCAAAGCACATATATACAAAAATGTAAATGCAAGCTCTATAGCTCTGATCTTCATTGCAGAGCTGAGTACTGTAAGATCCTGAAAAACAGAGGTAAACATCAGATAAATAACAAAAAGCCAGCAGCAAGTAAGACATAGTCCTGCATACTTGAATTTCTTAGCGTCTCTGTTTCTGTAATAAAATACAGTGAATACAACAGTAACAAGTATATGCAGTATCCAGAAATCCTTGCAGAAATGAGGAAGTACATAACGCAGGACCTGCATAAAAGAATCAGCTATAGATAATTCAAAGCCTCTTGCACCGAGTTCATCTGTTTCAACAGCAATAGTATGATATACACCGTGTGAAAACATTAATACCGCACCTGTGATTGCTCCTATCAAAAAACAGAAATGATGCAGAAAAAGCTTCTTTTTTCTTACATAAGTCGCAGTTACAGCAAAAATACAGAACATAATATTATATATAGTTAGATGCTCTACACAGAGGCAGCCGAAAAAACCAATGAAAAGGAACAAAAAAGAAGTGTAAATCTTTGGCTTATTATCGGAAAAAATATGCTTAAAAGAAAAAAGTATATATATCAATGTAAAGATAAATGCAAAACAATAATTGTTAAAGCCCGATATCCACCTAAAAATTTCTGTGTAGATCTTAGAAGGGATAAGCTGTATCAGAACAAATACAGAAAGCAAAGATACGGGAACAGGAATGTACTGTTTCCTAACAAGCCTTTCAATCAGTAAAACAAGGCCCGTGAAAACAGCTATATAAAAAACAGAATAGACAGGAAGACACTGTACCGAATATCTGGTAATAAAATTGGTAAGATATCGTCCGTTGGGCGAAGCATATGAACTCAGTCTGTCATCTGAAAAAGCGTAAAACCAAATATAATCATCGCAGCACATAAAAAGGGTGAAACCGGATATAACAATAAAAATTATAACCAATATATAGCAGAAATTTTCTTTTATAAGCTTTTTCATATATATACCTCCCGAAATAACAAAAAAGCCTATCTTGAATAGATAGGCTTTCAATGTCGGCACTGATTTAGTTTCCCG
>DBXO01000002.1 GCA_002309635.1 Ruminococcus flavefaciens
GTAGTGTCTATAGTCGGTGCGGGAGGAACAACTACCTCAGGCTCGGGCCATTCTGTTATCTTCTTAAGGATATATGACTGGATGAGCACCAGATCGGCTGACTCAAACTTGCCGTTCTGATCTACATCGGCAGCCTTCAGGGCCGCCCCTTTAAGGTCGCCTGCGAGGATAGCCTTTCTTGCAGTTATCATATCAAGAGAATCAATAACGCCGTCAAAGTTCACATCTCCCATTACTGCCTTCTTAGGAGGCTCTGCGCCCTTTATCTCTGTGCCTGCGGGAGCGCCTATAACATCGTCAACATAGAAATCTATGTAATCAGTATCGTTCTCGTCTGTCTCAATGTAAATGTGAACATCCGAAGCTCCTGCCGGTATCTCATACTTCTTGTTTGCAAGCTGGAGCCATTCGCCCTTGCTTGCCGTACCCGAAGCAATGTGGTCGTACTTTGTCGTTGAACCGTCAGAATACTGGAGAGAAAGCTGGAAAGTCTGCTCCGCCGGCCCGTTTTCATACATTACGTTAGCGCTGAAGCTGTACTCTGTACCTGCCTTGAAGGCATTGGAGTCAAGCTCCTTTGCTGTGCCGTTCCAGTTGTTTGTTCTTCCGCTTATGCTCAGTGAGCTTGAACCGCTGACTGCTGCCGCAGATGAAGTATCCACAGTCTCCGAAGCTCTTCCGCCCCAGCTGCCTGCCGACTTCTCAAAATCATCGTTGAAGAAGTAGCCGTTATCATCAAGAAGTGTTGACGGATCAACGACCTGTACCTCCTCCTGCTGCTGAGGATTCGGATCATCACCTTCAGGTGCATTTTCATCAACGGTGATCTTCTTTACGTTTGCGGAACCGTTTGAACGATAACCCTCGATATTGAGCGATACCTCATAAAGAGTACCCGACATGTCAAGACCTGCCTGAGCCCATGCGTCAAAGTGCTTGGTAACTGAAATAGTACCCTGCATATAGTTGGTTGTATTATTCTTTGAACCGCTTGTCTGACGAATGCTCCAATACTGCGGGAATGTCTGCGTACCGTCGAGTGACGGCTGATTGTAACGCATAGTCTTTGCAATATCGTATGTATTGCCGTTAAGTGTCACTACGCCCTTTTTTTCAGCCTGATCCCCGGGCGGACGCCAGTCGCCCCAGCCCTCAACGATGTAGTATTCCATAAGAGGAGTTCTTGTCCAGCCATAAACGCACATATAGGAATTTCCTCTCGGCGTATACTCTACATCATAGGTCAGAACTATATTTTTGCCTATGCTCTTGTAGTTCTGCTTCTTGCTGTCGTAATTCTTCCCCATACGGGCAAGGAAGTTCTCGATACCGCTCCATGAGCATGTAAAACTACCTGCACCAGGCTGCATCGAGACAGTGCCGGTATAATTCTGATTCCACATTTCGTAATCAAAGCCGCCTATACTGCCTCTTTCCTGCTGATCGGCTGCCTTAGCGGTCAGTGTGTTGTTCCGGGAAAATGCTGTATTGCCTATAAGCAGCATTGCAGACGCTGTAACAGCTGAGAGCGCCTTCCCGAAAAGATTTGAATGCTTCATGATTATCACTCCTTTATAAAATTGTTTCTCCAGAATCCAAAAACTCTCCAACTTAATTATACTTTACCTACTGTATTTTAACAACCTACTTTTTTCATAATAGGTGGACATTACGAGGATTAAGTCTTATTTTCAGCGCTATACACATCATGTTTTCCGAAAAATTGTCTGTTTTTACCAACGGTTCAAATTAAGCTTTATCACACTATCTGAAAGCATAAAGAATAAAAAATGGCCACTTTTGCGGACTGACTCAGAAATATCTCTATCATAAAACAAATGCATTCTTGTTTATTCTCTCTTCTTTACAGGAAAAGGCATAAAGAAGATCATGCTTCTTTATGCCTTATACACCTAAATGTTCCTTTTTCCGGCCGCAAGCTCAACAGCCTTGTACGCACCGTCATATATCCCCGCTTTTTTAGCCGTAAGGATATTGGCGCACATCTTCTCGATTATATCTCCACCGTTCTGTATCATGTCTATCATTGCAGCTGTTTCGGTTGAGGTAGTGCACTCATATGTGCCGTCGCCTATTTCGGCAGAGCGGATAGCTCCCCACGCTTCATGGCCGCCTACGCGCTTTATCATAAGCTTTGGGACCGGATAGAAGGCAAGCTCGCTTGGCTTTGTGATAAGCACATCACTGCACCGCATAAGCAGATTTGTTGAATATACTGCCGCAAATATATCTGAATGGCAGAAAGCGTGTATGCCCCTGACACCGCAGCTGTGAGCTTTCTCACAGAATCCAGCGGTCTCCTTGTAATTATTGAAATGCTCGTGCAGGAACGGCTTCATCTGCGGGACCGCCCTGACAAGCTGTTCCCATACCTTTTCATGGTCTCCCACATTGATAAACAGCGAGGCTTTTCCTTTTTTTATTGAGGGAAGGAGCTTTCTTATGACAGCTGCGAATATCTCCTTCTGAGCTCCCGCGCCGCCAACGGACATGAGCCACCTTATGGGCTGACCGTTCCTTATCCTGTTAACTCTCTCCGCGCAGTCCGTTTCAATATTGCTTACTATCTCATGATCGATATAATGGCCTGTGCAGACTATTGCCTCCTTCGGCATGGGCTTGAGAGGCCTCTTTTTATCCATACCGCGCAACGCCCGGTAGCCAAGGTAGGACGACGGTGTCTGCACCGTATGTATAGCTCCCTCAGACAAATGCAGCCCCATCGGCCAGTTGTCCGGTATGGCGTTGACAACGTTTTTCAGTCCCGCATGCACTGCCGCCTGCGACGGCCATACATGAGTCGCAACAAATGGTATATCTTTTGGCAGATCGCGGAATACCGCCGTCATCAGCTCGGAAGTCTTCTGATCTCCCACATTGTAGCTGAGCTTTCTGAATCCCTCGCTGTTAAGAGGCTCCCACACAAGCTTATTGAAGAGGAAGAACTTCTGCGAAAGACGTGAGCCCATGGAATACAGCTCATTTTGCTGCTCGATTATCTTCCCGCAGGTGGTATCCTTGAAGGAATGCAGGTCGAACCAATAGGGCTCATAGCCCATTGAATGAGCTGCCGAGGCTATTGCCATAGATATCCTGTAATGGCCGAAGCCCATACGGATATTGCCGATAATCAGACTTTTGTCATTGAAATCACAGCCGCTCCTGCCGCTGATGACAATATTTTTTACACCGAATGCCTTGCCGACAACAGGAGCTTCCTCTGCCGCAAGATGATATACCTTATTGGTATCGTCTCCGAATTTCTTTATGAACTTTGCCTTAGTCTTAACTGCTTTACGGTAAGCTTTTCGAGATATTGCATTTTCAAAAACAAATTTTGAACAATTCATAAAAATTCCTCCGATGTCTTGACAAAGTTTATGAAAAATGTTAAAATAATTTATAACTTGATAGGCTTGCTATCATATTGGTTATAGTCTATCACAAAAAAGGAGGTTTGTCAAATGGAAAATGAATTCTCACAGGAAAAAATAAGAAAAGAACGTATGGATAAGGCTGTTGAAGTTACTGCACAGCTTTTCCTTAAAAACGGTATCGACGCTGTAAAAATGACCGACATCGCAAAACAGTGCGGCTTCGGCGTAGCTACTTTGTACCGCTATTTCGGCACCAAAAACGGTATCACCATTGCTGCAATGACCTATCTTTGGGACGAACTCAATAAAATGTTCAGCGGCATATTCGACTCTGAGGTATTTCTCAAGCAGCCCGGCATCAAGCAGGTCGGCGACCTGATGAGAATGTTCATTGTTCTGTATCAGGCACATCCCGGATTTATGAAGGTCCTCACAGAGTTCGACCTTATGCTTGCCTCTCAGAACATTCCAAAGAACGACCTCAAGGATTACGAGCGCTCCATAATCAATTTCTATCCCATATTTGAAAAATCCTACATGGTAGGCGTTTCCGACGGAACAGTACGTGAGGTACCGAATATCAAGCTGTTCTACCTTTCATACGCTCATGCCCTTCAGGAGCTGAGCAAGAAGCTCACTCAGGGCGAATTGCTGCCCGGTGACGATTTCTCATTCGCCGAAGAAGAATTAAGTACAATCATTGAAGCCGCAGTTGCCTTTTTAAGAAAGGACTGAGGTTTTATGGAGAAAAGAAAAACAGCTACCAATAAGGTTTTATGGATCTTCGCAATAGGTCAGCTTGGGTGGTCGCTGCTTTCAGGCATTATCGCCAACTGGCTCGTCTTCTTCTACCAGCCCAGCAAGGAAGAGCTGGCAAAGGGCCAGATTCTCTTTATTCCAAAAGGTACTTTTATCGGACTGACAGCTATCGGAGTCATCACTGCTTTCGGCAGGATCTTCGATGCTGTCACCGATCCTCTCGTAGCAGGGAAATCAGATTCTCTGATGCACAGGCTTGGAAGACGCATACCCTTTATGCGTCTTGCAGCCGTCCCATTCGGTATCGTTACCGTGCTGATGTTCATCTCCCCTTTCGGTGAAGACAACTTTGGCAATGCCGTGACGCTGTTTATTTTCGCTGTGCTCTTCTATTTCTGCATGACCTGCTACTGCACGCCATATAACGCACTTATCCCCGAGCTTGGCAGCACCCAGAACGCAAGGATAAATCTCTCGACTTTTATATCCGTAACCTACTTCTTCGGTACTGCTATAGCCTATCTTGTTCCAAATATCGCAAATCTGTTCATCGACAGTGTGGGCTATGCAAACAGCTTCCGCATTACTATTGCTATAATGGCAGCTGTTGCTGTAGCATGTATGCTCATTCCCTCTTTTCTTATCGATGAAAATCTTTATGCAGACACGACTCCCAGCAAGAGCTCTGCGTTCAGTTCTCTCCTTTCCACCTTCAAAAACAAGGAGTTCAGGACCTTTGTGTTCTCGGATATCCTGTACTGGATAGGACTTACACTGTTCCAGACAGGTCTTTCGTACTACGTTACTGTCCTCCTCGGACTTGATTCAGGCATGACGTTCCCTCTGTTCGTGACCATGACTGTAGTATCTCTGCTGTTCTACCCTGCAGTTAATATTCTCTCTAAAAAACTGGGCAAAAAGAAACTTATCGCATTTGCGTTCCTTTTCTTCTCATTTGCCTTTCTCGTTACGGCAGGTGCAGGCGTCATCGGCATACCCGCTGTGGCATACGGCTTTATCATAGCCGTGCTCGCAGCTCTTCCAATGGCTGTGCTGGGTATACTTCCCCAGGCTGTAGTTGCCGATATATCCGAAGCCGATAAGCTCGATACAGGCGAGAACCGTCAGGGTATGTTCTACGCGGCAAGGACCTTTGCCTTCAAGCTGGGACAGTCTCTTGCAATGCTTCTGTTCACAAGCATGATACTTATAAATTCAGATGTTGAAAAGGGCGAGACAGGCTACGGACTCGGCTACCGTCTTACAGCCGTTGCGGCCGCATGTCTCTGTCTGCTGGGCGGACTTGTATTTATGCGATATAACGAGAAAAAGATCATCTCCCGCATAGAGGAGGAGAAAAAATAATGCTGAAATTCAAATCGCTGCAATTCCTGTACAGGGACGGCGAAAACGACTTCATGGCAATAACATCGAGTTCACTTCACAATGACAAAATGGAGCTTGTCATAAACATAGAAGATGATATCTTTTCCGTTTATGTCAGAGCCCGCGATAAAATAACCATACAGAAGCTGAGCGCTGAATTTGAATATCAATACGACGAAAACGAAAAGATATTCCTCAACGGATATCAGTCGTGGACGGATTCAAGAGAGCACAGTATCCACGGAAAAATGCGCGGTATAAGCCATATTCCATGTGCTATCAGCGAAAAATATGCTTTTTCACAGTACGGCGACTATAATTTCGCCGAATACGGCGATAATATGCACGGCTGGTCATACGGCTATATCAGAAACGGAGGGCAGTACTGCTTTATCGGTTCGCTTTCCGAAATGACAGGATTCACGCAGATAATAACTCAGGTCAGCAGGAATACCGTTATCATAAAAAAGGATTGTAGCGGCCTGGATATCAGCGGAGAATGGTGCGCTCTGAATATGGTCATAAGATCGGGCAGCGAGAAGGAAGTCTTCGATCGCTACTTTTCCGCTCTTGATGTAAAGATGCGCAGTGAGGTGAAGCCCATATTCGGCTATACCAGCTGGTACGATCATTATCAGGATATAAGTGAAAAGACTATAATCGAAGACCTTAAGGGAATAAACGCCCTGAGCTGCAAAGCTGACGTATTTCAGATCGACGACGGCTGGCAGACTGCCGTGGGAGACTGGCTAAAGGTGGACAGCAGGAAATTCCCCAACGGTATGAAAAAGATCGCGGAAACTATCTCTGAAGCCGGTCAGATACCGGGAATATGGCTTTCGCCGTTCATATGCGAGGAAAGTTCCGATATCTTCAGAAATAACAAGCACTGGCTGATCAGCACCGAAAACGGCGATTTTGTCAGAGGCGGTTCAAACTGGAGCGGCTTCTATCCGCTGGATATAAACAATCCTGAGGTAAGGGAGTATATCAGGTTCGTAATCGAGACGATAATCAACGACTGGGGATATAATCTGCTGAAGCTGGACTTTTTGTATGCTGCGTGTATAGTTCCCCGCAAGGATAAAACAAGAGGTCAGCTCATGGCGGAAGCAATGGATTTCCTCAGAGAATGCGCTGGCAACGCACTTATACTCGCCTGCGGAGTACCCCTTGCTTCGGCATTCGGAAAGGTGGATTATTGCCGTATCGGCTGTGATGTAAGTCTTGACTGGAACGATAAGCCGCATATGAGACTTATGCACCGCGAAAGGATAAGCACAAGGAATTCCATTCTAAATACCGTATTTAGGCGTCAGCTTGACGGACGTGTTTTCTATAACGATCCCGACGTTTTTCTGCTCAGATCTTATAATAATTCGCTGACTGTTAAACAGAAAAAATGTCTTGCGGAAGTAAATGCGCTAATGGGAAGTGTCCTGTTCACTTCGGACAACCTCTATGATTACGGTAATGATGAGATAAAAGAGCTTTCAAAAATCCTTAAAATACGCGATGCGGAAATAATCTCCGCAGAATATGATAATGATATACTTACACTGAAATTTACCGTTGACAATAAGAAGTATATAAAAAAATATGAGATGTAACAATTAAAAGGCGAACTTCTGAAAGGAAGTACGCCTTTTTTAAAAATATTTAATGTCGCTTTTTGTTGTATTTTGTCGGCTGATGTGATATTATAGGATATAGAAGGAGGGATAGACTTGAAAAAAGACGAATTTTTCAGAAAATATCTGTTCTTCATTCTATGCTCCATAATAGTTGTCGGAGCTGCTTCTTATTACTTCCATGTAAAAGACTTAAAGGAAAACACATCAACAATAATTATAGATAATACAGCAAAAGTAGTAAGCCTTCAAACCACAGCTGCTGAAAAGAAAAATAATATAATCATAACTACAACTGAAACCATACCGCCCAGAATCGCTGCATCGCCCCAAACAGAAAGCACGATATCTGTTCTGATGCTTGATATAAACTCAGCAGGACCAGAGGAGTTCAGACAATTAAGCGGCATAGGTGAAAAGCTTGCAGATGAAATAATCAGCTATCGTCAGGAACACGGAAGATTCAGAAATATCGAGGAAATAATGAACGTAAAGGGTATCGGAGAAAAGATATTTGCAGAGATAAAGAATTATATATTCGTTATCGATCCCGTTTACGAAACTGAAACAAACATACCATATAACGATGATATCAGTCTTGAAATAACTGAACATACGTCAACACTTGAAGAACTCACACCCATTGACATTAATACGGCTGATGCGGAAGTTCTTATGCTTCTTCCCCATGTTGATGAAGACATAGCATCAAGAATAATCGATTTTCGCAACAAAAACGAAGGTTTCAGCAACGAATACGAACTTCTTCTTATAGAAGGTCTCACACGAAACGAGGTAAGCGATATAATTAAATACATAGAAATAAAAAAGACTACGTAAAACGTAGTCTTTTTTCAGTGGGCCATTAGGGACTCGAACCCCAGACCGTCCGGTTATGAGCCGGATGCTCTAACCAACTGAGCTAATGGCCCTTATAATATAATCGGAAGCTGTTTAGCTTCCGATTATATAGGAAATGTCGGCACTGATTTAGTTTCCCG
>DBXO01000035.1 GCA_002309635.1 Ruminococcus flavefaciens
TGTATTCTTACATCAAGAAGAGTGGTACCACGGAGTATAATTGCAGCTTCGTCTCTTCCATGCCGTTGCATGGAGGAGTTTTTTTATACCCTCCGCAATGACAGAACGGATCGGAATGGAGGTCTCACAATGAATAATGTCAGCAAGTACACACGGCAGTTCTTTGAAGCGCCGAAAACATCAATGAAATGGACGGAAAAGTCCTATATCGACAAGGCTCCGCAGTGGTGCAGCGTCGATCTCCGCGACGGAAACCAGGCGCTTATCATACCCATGAGCCTCGGCGAGAAGCTTGAATTCTTCCAGCAGCTGGTGGATATCGGCTTCAAGGAGATAGAGATAGGCTTTCCCGCCGCCTCTGAGACCGAATACGACTTCTGCCGCACTCTCATAGAACAGGACCTCATCCCCGACGACGTTACCATACAGGTACTCACACAGTCGAGAGAGCATATCATAGAAAAGACCTTCGAGGCTCTCAGAGGCTGCAAAAGCGCTATAGTTCATCTTTATAATTCCACCTCCGCTGCACAGCGCGAGCAGGTCTTCCGCAAGAGCAAGGAGGAGATAACGGATATCGCCGTCAGCGGAGCAAGACTCTGCAAGGAATACCGTGAAAAATACAAGGGGAACTACAGGTTTGAATATTCCCCCGAAAGCTTCACGGGAACGGAGCCCGAATTCGCACTGGATGTCTGTAACGCCGTACTCGACGTATGGCAGCCTACTCCCGATGACAAGGTCATAATCAACCTGCCCGTAACGGTGCAGCTCTCAATGCCCCATGTTTACGCAAATCAGGTGGAGTATATGTGCGAGAACCTGAAATACCGCGAAAACGTCATAGTCTCCCTCCACCCCCACAACGACCGCGGCTGCGCGGTGGCTGACACGGAAATGGGACTCCTTGCGGGAGCGGAGCGTGTTGAGGGAACGCTCTTCGGAAACGGCGAGCGCACAGGAAATGTGGACATAGTGGTCCTCGCCATGAACATGTATTCCCAGGGCGTTGATCCGCAGCTCGATCTCAGCGATATACCGTCGGTCTCGGAACTCTATACCCGCGTTACCCGAATGAATATCTATGAGCGCCAGCCTTATTCCGGAAAGCTGGTCTTTGCCGCATTCAGCGGTTCACATCAGGACGCTATCGCCAAGGGTCTGAAATGGCGTGAGGAGGGGCATACTCAGTTCTGGACCGTCCCATATCTCCCTATCGATCCCGAAGACGTGGGCAGGGAATACTCCGCAGACGTTATCCGTATCAACAGCCAGTCGGGCAAGGGCGGTATCGGCTATATCCTCGAGACCCGTTTCGGCTACAACCTGCCGAAGAAAATGCGCGAGAGCGTGGGATACGTGGTCAAGGGCATATCGGACCGCAAGCACAAGGAACTCCTACCCGACGAGGTATACGAGATATTCAAGCAGAACTACGTGGATATAATCACCCCCATACACATCAGCGAGACCCACTTCGTACAGCGTGACGGCATCGAGGCTACAATAAGCTTCTCCTACAACGGCAGGAACGTCACTGTCACCGATACGGGAAACGGACGTCTTGACGCCGTCAGCAACGCCATAAAGTCCTACACAAATGCGGACTACAGCCTGAACAGCTACTCCGAGCATGCGCTGGAGGTGGGCTCCGCTTCAAAGGCGGTCTCCTATGTCGAGATAGTCTCGTCAGACGGAAAGAGTTTCTGGGGAACAGGTATAGACAACGATATCATCACATCGTCTGTAAAGGCGCTGGTAAGCGCAGTAAACAATATGCTCAGCGCTGTATAAACGAGCAAACACAAAAGTAAAGGACATGATACTATGAAAATATCAGGTGCAAAAATAGTTGTCGAAACACTGATAGAACAGGGCTGCGACACTGTATTCGGCTATCCGGGAGGACAGGTGATCGACCTCTTCGACGAGCTGTATTCCGCACAAAGCCGCATAAAACACATTCTCGCCGCCCACGAGCAGGGAGCAGCTCATGCAGCGGACGGCTATGCCCGCTCCACAGGAAAGGTGGGCGTTGTCATAGCCACCTCGGGCCCCGGTGCTACAAACCTTGTAACAGGCATAGCTACGGCATATCTCGACTCAGTGCCAATGGTCGCCATAACGGGAAACGTTGCATGCAGTCTCATAGGACGCGACAGCTTTCAGGAGGTGGACATAGTAGGCGTTACCATGCCCATAACCAAGCATAATTTCATAGTAAAGGATATAAAAGAGCTTGCGGACACCCTCCGCACAGCCTTTAAAATAGCCAAATCAGGCAGACAGGGCCCCGTTCTCGTGGATATCCCCAAGGACGTGCAGGAGGCTCTCTGCGAGTACGAATCCAACGCACAGCCTGTGATACCCTATCCCCTTACCTTTGCCTCGGAGGAAAAGCTGCAGAAGGCAGCAGCTCTCATAAACAGCTGCGAAAAGCCCTATATCTTCTTCGGCGGCGGAGTTATAAGCGGAAAGGCTTCACAGCAGGTAATGGCTCTTGCAGACAAGATAGACGCACCTCTCGGCTGCTCCCTTATGGGACTTTCGGCAGTTCCCTGCGACCACCCGAGATTTCTCGGTATGCAGGGCATGCACGGACATTTTGCCTCCTCTGCGGCTCAGTATGAAGCCGACCTTATAATAGCTCTCGGCGTAAGGTTCAGCAACAGGGCAACGGGAGACGATTCCCGCTATCACAAGCATACAAGCATTATCCATATAGATATCGACGGCGCGGAGCTCCACAAGAACGTAGCCGCAGACGTTGCCATAAAGGGAGACCTGCACGACTCGCTGGAGCGCCTTATCGACATGGCTGAGGAAAAACGGCACCCCATGTGGCAGGAGCGCATTTCACAGCTCAGGAAGGAGGAAAAGCTGCATACCGACTCCGCACTGAGTGCAGCAAGAGAGAAAAACGGCGGCAAAAAGCTCAGCCCATATGAGATAATAGATATCATCAGCTCACGGGCGGGAGAGGACGCAGTTATCGTAACAGACGTGGGTCAGCATCAGATGTGGACGGCTCAGCGCTATCCTCTGAAAAAGCCCCGCACCTTCCTTTCAAGCGGCGGTCTCGGCACTATGGGCTTCGGACTCGGAGCAGCCGTGGGAGCAGCCTCCGCTACGGGAAAGCGCTGCGTACTCTTCACAGGCGACGGCAGCTTCGGCATGGACCTCTGCGAGCTTGCAACGGCAGTTTCGCAGGAGCTCCCCATAACAATAGTTATAATGAACAACGGCGTACTGGGAATGGTCCGCCAGTGGCAGACACTTTTCTTCGACAGACGCTATTCAAACACCACTCTTGACAGAAAAACGGACTTCGCCAAGCTTGCAGAGGCTTTCGGCGCAAGAGGCGGTCATGCGTCCTCCGCAGCCGAGCTTGAAAAACTTGCGGACGAGGCTCTTTCCTGCAATACTCCTTTCGTTATCGACTGCGTGGTGGACAGCGACGAGCTTGTACTGCCCATGCTCCCCAACGGCGGAACGATAGACGATATCATCACAGAGATAAAGTGAGGTGACATTATGGAACAGCAGTATGTAATAGGCGTTATAGTAGCCAACGTTTCGGGCGTACTTTCAAGAGTTTCAGGTATGTTCACGCGGCGCGGCTTCAATATCGACAGCCTCACCGTGGGCGAGACCGAGTCAAGCGGCTTTTCGCGCATTACCATCGCCTTTCACGGCGATGAGGATATCAAGGAACGAATACTCCAGCAGCTTCAGAAGCTCCATGATGTCAGAGAGGTGGAGGTCCTTGACAACAAGGACACTGTAATACGCGAGCTCCTCCTCATAAAGGTACGCAACAAAGCCGAAATAAGGCAGGATATAATGACAGCGGTAGAGATATTCCGCTCAAAGATAGTGGACTACTCCCCTACGTCGCTGACCTGCGAGCTGACAGGCGAGACCTCGAAAATAGACGCATTTATCGAGCTGCTCAAGCCCTTCGGCATAATGGAGATGTGTCGCACGGGAATAGTGGCTATAGAGCGCGGCGAGAACTGCCTTAAAACAGTGAAATAAATCCGATAAGCATATCTTATCGAAAGGAATGATAAAAATGGCAATGACAATGACGCAGAAGATACTTGCGGCTCACTCGGGCAGAGAGTCGGTCAGTGCAGGAGAGCTTATCCTTGCAGACCTCGATCTTGTTCTCGGCAACGATATAACCTCTCCCGTGGCTATCAAGGAGTTCCGCAGGCTCGGCAGGGACAGCGTGTTCGACAGAGACAGGGTCGCAATGGTCATGGATCATTTCGTACCGAATAAGGACATAAAAGCGGCAGAACAATGTAAAATGTGCCGCGATTTCTGCACGGAACAGAACGTCACCCATTTTTACGACGTGGGAGAAATGGGCATAGAACACGCCCTGATCCCCGAAAAAGGCCTTGTCACCGCAGGGAACGCCGTTATCGGCGCAGACTCCCACACCTGCACCTACGGCGCTCTCGGAGCCTTTTCCACAGGCGTAGGCTCTACGGATATGGCCTGCGGCATGGCAACAGGCAAGGCGTGGTTCAAGGTACCGTCGGCTGTGAAGTTCAACCTCACAGGTAATCTCCGCAGATATGTCTCGGGCAAGGACGTTATACTGCATATTATTGGTAAAATCGGCGTTGACGGAGCCCTCTACCGCTCCATGGAGTTCGCAGGCAGCGGACTTGCTTCACTTTCAATGGCCGACCGCTTCTGCATGGCGAATATGGCTATAGAGGCAGGAGCAAAGAACGGCATATTCGTGGTGGACGACATCACTCTCGAATATATCCGCGGGCACGGCTGTGCAGCTCCCACGGTCTGCAAAGCCGACGATGACGCTGAATACGATGAAGTCATAAATATAGACCTCTCCGAAACAGAGCCGACTGTAGCCTTTCCTCATCTTCCGGGGAACACAAGGACTTTCCCGGAAATAGGCAAAATAAAGATAGATCAGGTAGTTATAGGCTCCTGCACCAACGGCAGACTTGAGGACCTCATCGCTGCCGCGGAGATAATGAAAGGCAGAAAAGCTGCCGGAAACGTACGGGTTATTGTGATCCCCGCCACTCAGAGGGTGTACCTCGAGGCAATGGAAATGGGACTTCTCAGAACATTTATCGAATTCGGCGCAGTCGTGTCAACACCTACATGCGGCCCCTGTTTAGGCGGATACATGGGTATTTTAGCCGCAGGCGAGAGAGCCGTTGCAACTACCAACAGGAACTTCGTGGGACGTATGGGACACCCCGAATCCGAGGTATACCTTGCAAGCCCTGCAACTGCCGCAGCAAGCGCAGTAACAGGCAGGATAACAAGCCCGTGGGAGGTAATGGAACTATGAAATACACAGGAAACGTTATAAAATACGGCGACAACGTGGATACGGACGTTATAATCCCCGCACGTTACCTCAACACCAGCGACCACAAAGAGCTTGCGAGCCACTGCATGGAGGATCTGGACAGTACCTTCGTGAACCGCGTAAAACAGGGGGACATCATCACTGCAGGACAGAATTTCGGCTGCGGTTCCTCCCGCGAACACGCTCCCATAGCCATAAAGGCAAGCGGAGTCTCCCTCGTTATCGCAAAGAGCTTTGCCCGTATCTTCTACAGGAACGCCATAAATATAGGTCTCGCTATAGTGGAGTGTCCCGCTGCTGCGGAGGAGATATCGGAGGGAGATACCGTGGAAGCCGACCTCGACAACGGCATTATCCGCAATATAACCACGGGCAGGGAGTATAAAACGGCTCCGTTCCCCTTGTTTGTGCAGAAAATAATCGAAAACGGCGGACTTATGGAGTCTGTCGCAAAGGGAATACTGAACTGATATGACAAAAACCCAAAACTTCTTCAAAAGCACGAAATACCTGTGGATAGGCGGAGTTCTCGGCATATTTCAGCAGATTCTCGGTCTGCTCCGCTCTGTTGATCCGATATTCCAGAAATACGACATAACAAACATAATGGGCGGACTTACCTTCTGGTCAGCTTTCATACTTCTGCTTCTGCTCAGGAAAAAGCCAACCGCAAAAGAGCACTTTCGTGATATTTTCCTGCTTTTCGTCGGACTTGACTTCTTCTACTACTTTTACCTGATATTCGTGGATATATATGAATATTTCACCTATTTTCAAAGGTTACCCGAAGATAAGAAAAAGGGCTATACTATCTTTCAGAACACTCTTGAAGAGATACCCGACTTTTTCAAGTGGACGGCTATCGGACTTGCGGCGGCAATACTGGGCTATATAGCCATCCGTTCAAGGGACAAGGGCAGAAAAAAGCTGTATATCGCGCTCCTGCTGCCATTTTTTGCGTTTTTTGCATTATATATCTGTGATGACGCAGTATACACCGTCAATTACATAAAACAGGAACTTACTCCCGTCGATGAGCGCCCTGTCGGAATGTGCTGCATTTTTTCGCCGGTATTGAACTTATTCGACCTGATCGCGGCGGCAGTATGCGTATTTCTCTACGCAAGATACAAGCCGTGGAACTACCCGCCCCGCCATGATGCGGTGAGCAGTGATCAGTAATTAGCAGGCAGTGCAGGGGACGCTGAGTACGCCTCCTCTGCTGTTCTGAATAAAACCAATGGCTGAAGGCTGAAAACAGAAAGGAGTATATTATGGAACTGAAGATCGCATTGTTAAAGGGCGACGGCATTGGTCCCGAAATAGTGGACAGCGCCGTAGCGGTACTGGAAAAGGTGGCGAAGAAGTTCGGACACAGCTTCATCTTTACACCCTATCTCATAGGCGGCTGTGCTATCGACGAAACTGGAGTTCCTCTGCCGCAGGAAACTGTTGACGGCTGTCTTGCGTCAGACAGCGTTCTCCTCGGAGCTGTGGGCGGTCCCAAATGGGACGGTCTCGGCGGCGACGTCCGCCCCGAAAAGGCTCTCCTCGGCATACGCTCCGCACTGGGACTTTACACAAATCTCCGCCCCGCAAAGCTCTACCCTGCCCTGAGAAACGCTTCTCCGCTGAAAGATGAGATAGTCGGCGACGGATTTGATCTCCTCATTGTCAGGGAGCTCACAGGGGGCATATATTTCGGCGAGCGCGGTCTCCGCGAGGGTAAATACGGTACGGAGGCATTCGACACCGAGGCTTACAGCATAACCGAGATAGAGCGTATCGGCAAGGCCGCCTTTGAAGCCGCCATGAAGCGCAGAAAGTATGTATGCAGTATCGACAAGGCAAATGTTCTTGAGTCCTCAAGACTCTGGAGAAAGACCATGCACGAGCTGGCAGAGCAGTACCCTGAAGTCCGCTTCACGGATATGCTGGTGGACAATGCGGCTATGCAGCTGGTCCGTGACCCGAAACAGTTCGATGTCATCGTTACGTCCAATATGTTCGGAGATATACTTTCAGATGAAGCCTCTCAGATAACCGGCTCAATAGGCATGCTCGCCTCGGCTTCGCTTGGAGCTTCAAAGCGCGGACTGTACGAACCCATACACGGCTCGGCTCCCGACATTACCGGAAAGGGCCTCGCAAATCCCATTGCTACGATACTTTCGGGAGCAATGATGCTGAGATACTCCTTCGGTCTCAACAAGGAGGCTGACGCTATAGAAAAGGCAGTTGACAAGGTGCTCGGGGAGGGCTGGAGAACTGCGGACATAATCGGTACGGACAAGGATAAAATCCCCCTGACCTGTACGGAAATGACGGAGAAGATATTAAAGGTTATATAATCTTATTATAAGTTCGTATGACTGCAACAAAAAGTTTAAAAACTACTCATTGACAAACTGCTCCTTTTGTATTATCATATATTGCATACGGTACGCAAAAGACCGTATATCAATAACTAAACCACTTATCAAAGGAGTAAGGCTATGAAAAAGAGATTATTGGGGTTAACATCATCAGCATTTATTTTCGCAGCAGCTATCACAGGCTGTACAGTAAAAAGCGGGGATTCATCATTCAGCTTTTCAGTCTCAAAGGGCGACAAGTCCCATGACAATAAGAGCGACACGTCAGCAAAGCCTGATATCAACGATTTCAAGGGCACCTACAAATGCAACGGATATGCTTCATGGAGCTTAAAAAACTATCCCGACTTAAGTGAACTGAAAAGCAGTCTTGAAACGAACCCTATGACCGTCTCGGATAAGGGCACCATGCACTTAAACGGAAAGGACTACAAGCTCATACCCGAAGGCACAAGCGGCGAAGCCATAATTTTCAGTATCGACGGAAGCGGCTTTGACCTGGACAAATTCCCGGACAGAGGCTTCATGGACGAGAAATACGACGGCGCTGTATACTTTGCAAAGGAGACCGAACATATGAAGGTCAACGGCACTGACGTGCCCTATGATACTTACAAGGTCTACCTGACCGCAAACGGAGACTCCTCCTGCGCGGCATACCTGTCTTTCGACAAAGAATAAACTCATAATAACGGAGGTATTTTTATGCTTATCATCAACACAGACAAGGCACCCGCAGCAGTGGGGCCCTACTCACAGGCTATCGTTTCACACGGAATGGTCTTCACAAGCGGTCAGATCGCTATCGACCCAGCAACAAACACTGTTGCTGGCACGACTATTCAGGAGCAGACAGAGCAGATAATGAAGAATCTCGCAGCTGTTCTTGCAGAGGCGGGTTCAGGCTTCAATATGGCTGTGAAAACCACCTGCTTCCTTGCCGATATGAACGATTTTGCCGCTTTCAACGAGATATACGGCAAGTACTTCACCTCTCTCCCCGCAAGGAGCTGCGTTGCTGTAAAGACGCTTCCCAAGGGCGTTCTTGCAGAGGTGGAAGTGATCGCCGAAGTGTGTGATTATTCGTATTAATGCCCCTGCACATATATGTGAAAATACATGAATATTGTTATCATCGTCAATATAATAGCCGCACTTGCCATATTGACCGGCGGCTTAATGATGAGAAAGTACGCTGACGAACCAGTCGACCGCTCCATAGGCTTCAGAACGCAAAAGGCTATGTCAGACAGCGAGGCTTGGCGGTTCGCCAATAAAAAATGCGGCGGAGCATGGGCGATCATCGGAGCAGTATGCTTTGTCCTGACTTTAGCAGCTGTTTTGGCATTCCCTGCCCACAGCTTTGCTCATCTTGCAGTGCTGATACTGCTCACGGTGTCTGCTGTCACTGCGGCTGTATTTGTTGAAATACAGCTGAAAAACAGATCCGGCAAAACATAACACAGCTCTCCTGTTCATTACGGACAGGAGAGTTTCTTTTTTGCTTGAAATAATATGTGATATGTGGTATAATGTTAAAATAGGCTTATTGTAATTTGAAATCCAGAAAGGAAGTATATCCATGACTGTCCGTGAATTACAGGATAATATCATAAAGCTCAAAAAACAGACAAATACCGCTATCCTCGCCCACTGCTACCAGGCGCGTGAGATATGCGAGATAGCCGATTTCGTCGGAGACAGCTACAAGCTCAGCGTTGACGCTAAAAGCGTCTCTCAGGAGAACATCATCTTCTGCGGAGTACACTTCATGGCTGAGACCGCTAAAATGCTCTCGCCTCAGAAACGCGTTTACCTCTCCAGCAAGCATGCAGGCTGCCCCATGGCGGAGCAGATGGACAGGGATATGATAAGCGCCATACGCGCTCAGGAGCCCGACCGTACTGTTGTCGCCTATATCAATACAACTGCGGCTCTCAAGACCGTCTGTGACGTCTGCGTTACTTCTTCAAGCGCCCTTAAGATAGTAAAGGCTCTTGACAGCGACAAGATACTCTTTATCCCCGACTGCAACCTGGGAGACTACATCAAGAAGCAGTGCCCCGACAAGGATATAAAGCTTTTGCAGGGCGGATGTCCCACTCATGCAAGGATAACCGTGAATGAAGTCCTTGCAGCTAAAAAGGAGCACCCCGACGCACTATTCCTAGTTCACCCCGAATGTACTCCCAAGGTGGTTGAACTTGCGGATTATGTTGGTTCTACCACGGGAATAATGGACTATGCAAAAAAGTCAGACAAAAAGGAGTTCATAATCGGTACGGAGAATTCCATAGTGGAGCATTTGCAGTACGACTGCCCCGAAAAGAGCTTCTACCCCGTGAGCCGCGACCTTGTATGCCATAATATGAAGCTCACGACTCTCCCGGATGTGTACAATACCCTCCTTGCCATCAGCGGCGAGGACCGCGAAGCCTGTGAAATAATCATGGACGACGGGCTCATTGCACAGGCAAGAAAGTGCATAGACGAAATGATAAGGCTGGGCGGCTGATATGATGGGATCAGTCGAAAAGCTGTACAATACATGCAACCTCACCGACAATGAGCTGAGGGAGCTGATAACTGCTGAGGATAGCGGAACTGCAGAACTCCTCCGCAGACGCGCTGACGAGGTAAGGCAGAAAAGCTACGGAAAAAAGGTCTTTCTCCGCGGACTAATCGAGATCTCCAGCTACTGCAAGAACAACTGCCTTTACTGCGGCATACGCCGGGGGAATACCGAGGCTGACCGCTACAGGCTGTCCCGTGAGGATATACTGAAATGCTGCGAAAACGGCTATGAGCTGGGCTTCCGCACATTCGTCATGCAGGGCGGCGAGGACGCATTCTTCACTGATGACTTTCTCTGTCCGCTGATAACCGTGATAAAGGAAAAATACCCCGACTGCGCAGTGACACTTTCCCTCGGAGAACGCTCCTATGAGAGCTACAAAAGGCTGAAGGAGGCAGGAGCAGACAGATATCTGCTCCGTCACGAGGCGGCTTCTCAGGAACTGTATTCAAAGCTCCACCCTGAGGAAATGAGCCTTGAAACCCGGAAAAACTGCCTGTTTCAGCTGAAAGGGCTGGGCTATCAGGTAGGTGCGGGCTTCATGGTGGGAGCTCCATTTCAGACTGTGGAGCATCTGATCGCAGACCTGCGCTTTTTGCAGGAGCTTCAGCCGCAGATGATAGGCATAGGTCCATTTGTACCCCACCACAAGACTCCATTTGCCGCTGAAAAGGGCGGAACTCTTGAGCTTACCCTCAGACTTCTCGGTATACTCAGGCTGATGTTCCCTAAGGTCCTTCTGCCTGCGACCACCGCTCTCGGCACTGTTGCTCCCAACGGCAGGGAGCTGGGCCTGCAAACGGGATGCAACGTTGTTATGCCCAATCTTTCGCCTGTTATGGTGCGTAAAAAGTACGACCTGTACGACAATAAGATATGCACCGGCGAGGAGGCGGCGGAGTGCCGCAGCTGCCTGCAAAGACGTATAGAATCCGCTGGCTACGAGGTGGTATCGGAGCGCGGAGACTGTATTGATCAGTTGAGAGTTTAGAGTGCAGAGTTGAGAGTTAAAGAGTTTGCTCTTATTATTTAAATCCTTTCGCAGAAGGCGGCAAGATAACTTTCAGCTCTCAGCTTTTCGCTTCTTTGCAAAATTTTGATTTAAGGAGAAATTTATGCGAGTACGTTTTCATCTGCCCGACTTTTCGGGTAATTTCAAGCTGAACCTGCTCTTCACGGAACTCCTTGAGCGTAACCGTGAATTCTTCCGTGAGGGAGTTGAGATAGCGTCCTTTTACGGAGTTTTCCCGCCCTCCATATGGAACGGCGGCAGGACTCAGGGGGGAGTATGCGACAAGACCTTCGTAAAAGGCGTAATAAAGGCGTTCAACGACAAAGGCATACCGCTCCGCTTCACTTTCACCAACCCCGCACTGGAGAAAAAACACCTCAGTGACCAGTTCTGCAATATGGTCTTGGCCATGGCCAATAACGGACTTAATGAAGCTATCGTTATGTCGCCCATTCTGGAGGACTATATCCGACATAATTTTCCCGACTACAAGCTGACAAGCTCCACCTGCAAGCGCCTGAATACACTGGAAGGCCTTCTTGATGAGCTGAAAAAGGACTATCACATAGTCGTTATGGACTACGACCTCAACAACAGGTTTGAACTTCTGGAGCAGATACCAATGGAGGACAGACCGAAAATAGAGTTTCTGTCAAACGCATGCTGCGAGCCGGGATGTCCGAGGCGTTCAGCGCATTATCACTCCATAGGCGTTCAGCAGATAGCCTATAACGAGCATATAAAGAAATACCCGAATCTGCCATTTGACGCGGCCAAATACGACCCCGACCACTTCCGCGACTGCCCTTACTCACAGAGAGGTCTCTTTGAGATAAGGAACCTCCGCACACATATCTCTCCCGATGATATCTGGGAGAAGTACGTGCCTATGGGCTTTGAGCAGTTCAAGATAGAGGGCAGGACTGCAAGTCCCATCAATGTCCTCGAGACCTATATGTACTATATGGCTAAGCCCGAATGCCGCGACGAAGCGCGTTTCACTCTCCTCAAGGCTATGGAGAATACGGGCGCACTCTCATTCAAATAATAATACCACTGTCTTATAACTATCACCGAACAATGGGGGATATATTATGAAAATAGCAGCTGTTTTCAGCGATAACATGGTGCTTCAGAGAAACAAGAACATCCGCGTTTTCGGCACCTGCACAAACAAGGACAAGGCAATAACCGTAAGCATTCCCGAGCTTCAGAGCTCTGCCCGCGCTGTCATTAAGGACGGCAGATGGGAAGCTGTGCTCCCGCCGAGAAGAGAGTTCAGCTCATGCACCCTTGAGGTCTGTTGCGGAGCTGTGAAAAAGGTCTTCAAAAACGTCGCCATAGGCGAGGTATGGCTGGCAGGCGGTCAGTCGAATATGGAATTCGAGCTCAAGGACGAGCGCAGGGGCGCTGCCGCTCTTGCAGGCTGTATGGGCGAAAACGTCAGGTTTTACTATACGCCCAAATGTTCAATGAAAAACGATGAGCTTCTCACGGCTGAGAAGGAGTCATGCTGGGCGCTGCCCTCTCCCGAGAATTCCCGCTCGTGGTCGGCTGTGGGCTACTACTTCGCAAAAGAGCTCAGCCGCAGACTTGGAGTAACAGTAGGTATCATCGGCTGTAACTGGGGCGGCACCTCCGCTTCTGCATGGATAAGCCGCGAATACCTTGAATATGACAGCCGTCTGCACCCTTATCTTGA
This sequence comes from Ruminococcus flavefaciens, assembly GCA_002309635.1. Classification (GTDB taxonomy): domain Bacteria; phylum Bacillota; class Clostridia; order Oscillospirales; family Ruminococcaceae; genus Ruminococcus; species Ruminococcus flavefaciens_J. Next base: position 13,030 of record DBXO01000035.1, read on the forward strand.
TGACTACGATAAAGCCATAGAGGGCAGGACTGACGAGGAAATGATAGCAGAATACGACGAATACTCCGAAAAACAGTGGAAATGGGACAGAGAGATCAACGCCTACCTCAAGGCGCACCCCAATACCAAGTGGAGCACCGCTATTGCCAAATTCGGCGAATCTCTGTACCCCGGTCCCATGAATATAAAGAATCCCCTGCGCCCAAGCGGTCTTTACGAGACTATGGTAAGCCGCATCGCCCCCTATACTCTTGCGGGAGTTCTGTGGTATCAGGGAGAATCCGACGATTTCCGCGCCGGGACCTATGATGTTCTGCTGAAAACTCTTATCGAGAACTGGCGCAGCGACTGGCACGACGACGAAATGCCGTTTCTGATAGTACAGCTGCCTATGTTCAGATATGAGGAGGAGCCCGACAATCAGAGCTGGGCTTACGTCAGAGAAGCACAGGAAAGAGTCTTCCGCACCGTGAAGAATACAGGTCTTGCCGTGGCTCTCGACTGCGGAGAATTCAACAATATTCACCCTGTGGACAAGTCTCAGGTGGGACACAGGTTATATTTGCAGGCTATGGACCTGGTTTACGGCATACTCGGAGACGGAGACTGCCTGCCGCCTATGTACGACAGCTATGAGGTCATCGGCAGTACCATGCTCATACACCTCAAAAACTGTGAAAGAGGTCTCGGCGGCAAGGACGCACGCTGCCTCGAGGGCTTCGAGATAGCAGGCGCAGACGGAAAATATCATCCTGCAAAGGCAACTGTAAGACTGCCCTATATAGAGCTTCGCAGCGACAAGGTGAAGATACCGTTTTCGGCCCGCTTCAAATGGACGAACTACGCTGACGTGGGGCTTTTCGGTATAAACGACCTGCCGCTGCCGCCCTTCCGCACAGATAAATAAGAGCTCTCAGCTTTTCAGGAGCTGTCTGCATTATCAGGCTTTCGCCCGCAAAAAAATCAACCATGTAAAAAAGGAGAATCATTATGCTTTTAGCAGTAGATATCGGCAACACAAATATTGTTTTCGGCTGCGTTGACAGCAAGGACGAGGTGATCCTCTTTGAGCGCATCAGCACCAATCACAACGCAACTGCCGCAGAATACGCAGTTCTTATCAAGACTATCCTCGAAATGAACAGCTTCAACATCTCCGACATAGACGACGCTATCATGTCCTCGGTAGTTCCCTCGGTGACAAATACCGTAAAGGAGGCTATCCGCAAGCTTTTCGGCGTTGATGTTATGATTGCGGGTCCTGGAGTCAAAACAGGTCTCAATATCCTCATCGACAACCCGGGACAGCTTGGAAGCGATCAGGCTGTTGATGCTGTTGCAGCTATAAATCAGTACCCCGTTCCCCTTATCATTATCGATATGGGTACAGCTACGACCCTTTCCGTTGTGGACAGCAAGAAGAACTACCGCGGCGGAGTTATCCTCACCGGTATGAAAGTCTCCGCAGACGCTCTTACCGCAAGAACTGCACAGCTCCCCAAGATCAATTTTGAAGTTCCGCCCCATGTTATCGGCACGAATACTATCGACTGCCTAAAGAGCGGTATCCTCTACTCAAACGCAAGCGCTCTCGACGGTATCATCGACCGCATGGAGGAAGAGCTGGGCGAAAAGTGTACAGTTGTAGCTACAGGCGGTCTCTCAGAGCTGGTCGTGCCTCTTTGCAGGAAAAAGATAATCCTCGATAATAACCTGCTTATCAAGGGCCTTGCTATCATTTACAGAAAGAACAAGAAGTAAGCAAAAAGCTCCGCATAAGCGGAGCTTTTATATTTTATTCAATTGTCAATATCTTGGTCTTGCAGGTAAGCCCCACTGGTTCTCGCCAACGCTTGGTCTGCACCAGAATATTATATTGATTATAAGTCCTGCAAGTGCAACAGGCGAACACAGGCATGTAAGTCCTGCCAGCATCGAATTGTCTATACCCGGGATAAATCTAATAAGCGTCGGTATACTTCCCGCAAAAAGAAGAAGTATCCATAATCCAGACTTTCCTGCGTCGTGAAGCCTTCTTACTCCCGACGACCAGTAGGGTATTCCGATAACGACAGAAAAAATAAGCGTAGCGACAGACGCGCCTATTGTGCCCTCTGCCATTTTTTCAATTTGATCCAGCGAAGAATAGGTGCCTGAAGTTACCGTCCTAAATGACGAAATGAACACTGATGACAACACGCAGCCAAAAACTATACCTATTATGCAGTTGAACAGGAAACCGTACCAGAACTCGCTTCGTGTGGAGCGGCCCTTGAAGTTGAAGTAGTTCTTGAAGTAGAGCTTTATAGCCTCTCCGAAGCCTACATACTGCGGGCTTTCACTGCTCTCGTTGAACGGTCCCTGATAGCCGAATACAGGACCGTTGTACATATTGGGCTGACCGTAGTTGTTGGGCTGACCATAGCCGTTGGGCTGACCATAGCCGTTGGGCTGACCATAGCCGTTGGGCTGACCGTAGCCGTTAGGCTGGCCGTAGTTGTTGGGCTGACCATAGTTGTTGGGCTGACCATAGCCGTTTGGCTGACCATAGCCGTTTGGCTGACCATAGTTGTTGGGCTGGCCGTAGCCGTTGGGCTGACCATAGCCGTTGGACTGACCATAGCCGTTTGGCTGACCGTAGTTGTTCTGCTGTCCGTAGTTGTTCTGCTGTCCGTTATTGTCTGTGCCTGTGCTGTCAGACGAGTAATCAGACGATGCTGACGTCATTGCGGAAATATCGTCCATTGCCCCTGACGATCCTTCAAGAGAAGCTCCGCAGTTTTCGCAGTATCTGTCTCCGTCACGGTTTTCATAACCACAGTTTTTACATTTCATGATTTTTTACCTCCCTTTATCATGGTACTTCTATTTTATCAAAAACTGTTTTGTTTGTCAATATATTTTGTTAGAATAAGCTTATATATATAACAAAAAGCTCCCAGACAAGGGAGCTTGCTTTTTTATTCGATCGTAACAGAGACCTTCTGGTCCTTCTTAGCTGCACCTGCACGCATGATCGTACGGAGAGCCTTTGCTATCCTGCCCTGCTTGCCGATAACTCTTCCCATATCGTCGGGAGCTACGTTAAGGTGGAACACGATAACGCCCTCTTCGTCCGGAGCGTCCTCGGTAATATTTATGGCAGTTTTATCTTCTACGAGACCTGCTGCGATGGCATAAAGTAAATCTTTCATTGTAAAAACCTCCGTAAGCTTCCGGACAGAGGCAGAGACGCTTAAGCCTCTCCTCTTCCATTAAGCTTTTGATCAAAGAACTCCCTCTTTCTTGAGGATAGCCTTTACTGTGTCAGTAGGCTGTGCACCCTTTGCGATCCAGTCCTTAGCCTTATCTGCGTCTATCTTAACAACAGAGGGCTCCTTTGTGGGATCATAGTAACCGATCTCCTCAACGAAACGACCATCTCTGGGGTATCTTGAATCAGCAACTACTACACGATAGAAAGGAGCTTTCTTAGCGCCCATTCTTCTCAGTCTGATCTTTACTGCCATTATATTCACCTCCGAAAAAAGATTATATATTCAAGCGGCGGGAGACCGCATTGAAAGCTATAAAAATGCATCAGCTATCTCCGCTATGACTGCGACGATCAGCAGTACCCATGACAGACCAAACATGATCTTCGGGATGACCGAGCCTTTTTTGCCATTTTCAGGCTCACCTCTGATCACACTGATGACAATTGAAACCATCAGCAGCAAAATAGCGATACTGCTTAAAAACTTACCTGCACCGGAACGGAATTTCATTCCGTGACGTAACGCAAATAACGTCATATATCACTTATCCTGCCGCTCAGAACGGAAGATTTCCTCCGCCCTTGCCTGTGTACTTGTCAAAGTTCATGCCTGCAAGATTCTTTCTTGCCTTACGGAGCGACATCTTGCCGCCCTTGCCTGTGAATTTCTTCATCATTGCCGACATCTGGTCGAACTGCTTGAGGAGACGGTTTATATCCTCTACCTTGGTGCCCGAGCCCTTTGCAATACGCTTCTTGCGGGACGGGTTTATGATAGACGGCTTTGCCCTCTCAGCCTTGGTCATGGAGGTTATCATAGCCTCTATCCTGCCCAGCTGGCTCTCATCGATGTCTGCGTCCTTTATTTTGTCTCCTATACCCGGAAGCATTCCGAGTATGGACTTCATTGAGCCCATGCGCTTTATCTGCTTCATCTGGTCGAGGAGGTCGTCCATATCGAACTTGTTTTCCTTGAATTTCCTTGTGAGCTTTTCGGCGTCCTGCTGAGTCATTACATTCTCAGCCTTTTCGATAAGGGTAAGAACGTCGCCCATGCCCAGTATTCTCGACGCCATTCTCTCGGGGTGGAACTGCTCGAAATCATCAAGCTTTTCGCCCATACCGACGAACTTGATGGGCTTGCCCGTTACCGAGAGTACGGACAGTGCCGCACCGCCTCTTGTATCAGAGTCAAGCTTTGACATGAGCACGCCTGTTATACCTACGGCGTCGTCAAAGGCTTTCGCAACATTAACTGCGTCCTGACCTGTCATAGCGTCAACTACGAGCATTATCTCGTCGGGCTCTGTCTCTTTCTTGATATTTACAAGCTCGTCCATGAGGGTCTCGTCAATGTGGAGACGTCCTGCGGTATCGATGATAAGGATATCGTGGCCGTAGTCCTTGGCGTAGGCAAGAGCCTTTTTCGCTATGACAACGGGGTCTGTCTGCCCCATTTCAAATACCTTTACGTCAGCCTTTGCTCCTACTACCTGCAACTGGTTTATAGCGGCAGGACGGTAGATATCGCAGGCTGCGAGCAGAGGACGGTGTCCCTCTTTCTTGAGCAGCTTTGCAAGCTTGGCGGCATGTGTTGTTTTACCCGAACCCTGAAGTCCGCACATCATTATGACCGTCGGCGGCTTGGAAGCCATATTTATACGGGCGTTGCTTTCTCCCATGAGAGCAACGAGCTCGTCGTTAACTATCTTTATTACCTGCTGTGCGGGTGTAAGGCTTGCGAGCACTTCCTCGCCTACAGCACGCTCAGTAACGTTCTTTACAAAGTCCTTTACTACCTTGTAGCTTACGTCGGCTTCAAGAAGTGCGAGTCGCACCTCGCGCATTGCCTCTTTGACATCGGATTCTGTAAGCTTTCCTCTTGATTTCAGCTTTTTGAAGACGTTATTAAGTTTTTCGGAAAGTCCCTCGAATGCCATTATGAAGCCTCCTGTTTATGGAATAGCGGGGCGCTCAGAGAAGCTCCCTCACCTTTTTTATATCGCTTGTTATTTCGTTTCTGATATCCTCGTCGGTGATATGCTCTGCGGCGGACTCGATACGTCCGAAGCATTCCCGCATTTTCCCGAGCCTTTCGGCAAAGCCCAGCTTTTCCTCATAGTTCAGCAGGATATCCTCTGTACGCTTTATGATGCTGCGCACCGCCTGTCTGGTTATATCAAGCGGCTGACCTATCTCCGCAAGGGAGAGGTCCTCGCAGTAATACATCTCCATTAAGCTGCGCTGGTGCTCTGTCAGCAGGTCACCGTAGCAGTCAAGGAGCATTACGAATTTAAGTTCTTTAGCCATTTTCCGCGTACCTCGTCAAGGTGTAATGCAAAATCACTTTACACATTATACTACACTTTATCCGTTTTGTCAATAGGGAAAATGAAATTTATTTCATCAGCTCACCGGATATGTCGGAATAGGTTATCTTTACAAAATCGACTATGCCCTTTTCGTTAAGATCCACAACTATGGACTGCCCTCTTACCACGCCGTTACTGTCGGTGCCGTTGATGATACCGTAGGAATAGACATGCATGAAAGGGTCGTCTGTTTTCTGCTCTTCGTCGGGAGCTCCGAGAAGTCTCTCAACGTCCTCTGCCTTTGTTTCAAGGGGGATTATGCCGTAGATACTGCAGTCGGAGTTTCTTATAGATACGCTGTATATCACGCTCTTGCCTTCCTTGCCTGTATAGCAGTTTTCCAGTGAGATCGTTGCGACTTCATCGCCTTTGTAAAGAAGTCTTGCGCAGCCGCTGCCCTCCTCGAGACCGTAGTCTTTTCTGTCGTAGAGCTCATAGCTCCAGCCCTTGTCAAGGTCTGAAAGAGGCTGAGGGAGGTCGAAATGCATGCCTTTCAGGTTTATATTGCTTCTAACCGCGTTTACGTCGAAGGTTCCCTCCTCAACTGTATAGGGCTCTACCTTCGGAGGCATTTCCACAGGGGTCTTGTATTTCCCGCTGCCGTCGCTGAGACAGCTGACAGCTGTGCCCGTAAGGACGCAGCACAGAAGCAGCAATAATGGTCTTTTCATCATTATCCTCCTGTCATCATGCTTTATTACCTATTTTTTCGCCGTATTTCACCACAGTTTCGATACCCTCAGCGGAATTTTTCAGTATATCCTCATCGAATACCACGCTGTCCTTTTCAAACAGCAGAACTATGGTGGAACCGCCGAACTCGAACCTGCCCTTTTCCTCGCCGCGGCGGAACGGACCCTCGCCGTGGAGGTTCACTATCCTGCCAACGAGCATGGCTCCAACCTCTGTCTGCACCACATCGCCGAAATTATCGGTGTGGAGCACGGTGTATTCACGGCAGTTGCGCTTATATATGTTATATCTTTCAAGCGCTACGGGGTTTACTGTGTGGAGCTCTCCTCCGATAAAGGTATTCCCGCTTTTCACGCCGCTGTCTATGTAGCAGTAACGGTGATAGTCGTCCACCTCAAGGCGGAATATACAGCAGTAGCCGCCGCAGTACCTCTTTGCAAGGAAATCGTTGCCGAGCAGGTCGGATACTCTGTAGCGTGAACCCTTTATGCTGAAAATGCTCCTGCTGCTTATCTTGTATACCGTGAGCTTTGAATCGCAGGGACTGATAAGATGCTCGGAAGTAAAGTCCACGGGACGCTTTCCCCGTTTTATCCTGCGGGTAAAGAAGTCGTTATAGGAGCGGAAGCCGCTCATTACGTACTGTGACGTGTCTATGCCGCTCTTCTTTATGAACGGCTTTATCAGCACCTTTGAAGCAGGCGAGTCCATAAAGCAGCCTGCAATGCGGGATACCGCAGGAGCCGTCAGCGTTTTCAGCAGCACTCTTCCGATAACGCTGCCGTAGAGATGTTTAAGCAGCCTGTTCTGTTTTTCGTTTGATACTACGACCTGTCCTGTTCTCGTTTTTATCATGTCAAGCTCCTTGCTGAGTCTTAAAGGCGGGCATTTGCAAGCATAAGTTTTATCCGGTTTTCCTGATTTACTCTTGTAGCTCCGGGGTCATAGTCTATAGCGACAATATTTGCATTGGGATTGTCCTGTTTGATAGCTCTTGACATTCCCTTTGCAACTATATGGTTAGGCAGGCAGCCAAATGGCTGAGTGCAGATGATGTTCTCCACCCCCGACTTGGCAAGTGCAGCCATTTCCGCAGGGATAAGCCAGCCTTCGCCCATTACTACGCCCTGATTTATGTACTTGTCGGCAAGCTTTCTCAGGTGCTCGAAATCGTGGAGCGGCTCAAAGCTGCCCTGCTCCTTCATTACCCTGATGAGCTCCTTCTGTTTGGAATATATGAGGTCGTAGCCTATCCTGTTGAATACCGACTTCGTTGTTATGTGGTCGTATATCTTGGCGTCGTTGAAAGTTCCTGCCGCGCAGTACATTACAAACTCCAGAAGCGACGGCACAACAGGCTCGCAGCCCTCGGAAATGAGGAAGTCCTCCAGATGGTTGTTTGCAAGCGGCGAATACTTTACGTATATCTCGCCTACTATGCCCACTCTTATCTTCTTTTCGCTGCTGAGCGGGATAGACGCGAAATCGTCAAGTATATCCCTGTATATCTTCTTTGTCTTAAGGTACATATTGCTTCCCTTGAGGAAGATATTGCACAGTCTCCTGTGCCACTTGTTCAGCATTTTCTTTGCGTCGCCCCTGTTTATCTCATAGGCTCTGCACTTGTTGTAGCATGTCATGAGCAGATCGCCGTAAAGGACGGCATAGAGCATTTGCAGGAACATGGGCGCAGTTATCCTGAACGCGCTGTCCTTTTCAAGGCCGCTGAAATTAAGTGATACTACGGGTATCTGCGGATAATTCTTGGCAACTGCCTTTCTCAGCAGATGTATGTAGTTTGAAGCACGGCAGCCGCCTCCTGTCTGAGTTATGAGCAGGGCGGTCCTGTCGGGGTCGTACTTTCCGCTTTTCAGCGCGTCCATGAACTGGCCTATTACCAGCAAAGCAGGATAGCAGGCGTCATTATGGACGTTCTTCAGGCCCTCGTCCACTACCGCGCGAGAGTCGTTGCGCAGCAGCTCCAGCTTGTAGCCCTTGGCTTCAAATATGGCTATGAGCATTTTGAAGTGTATGGGCAGCATATCGGGAACGAGGATAGTGTGGGTCTTTATCATATCCTCGGTAAATTTTGCATATTCGGGCACTTTTTATCCCTCCGTTTTATTTGTATATAACGTCTTCCTCGGCGTCCTGCCGATTCTTTATCTTGGGATTTGAGACATTGCCGCCCAAGCGGCAGCAACTCTCAGCTTATTTCTGTTCCATAGCCGCAACAAGGCTTCTCAGTCTTATCCTTGCGGCTCCGAGGTTGTTTATCTCGTCTATTTTCAGCTGTGTATAGAGCTTTCCGCGGCTCTCAAGTATTTGCCTTACCTCGTCGCCCGTTACGGCGTCGATTCCGCAGCCGAAGGATACCAGCTGTATGAGCTGCATATCGGGCTGTGTGGTAACGTACTTGGCCGCGCGGTAAAGGCGCGAATGATATGTCCACTGGTTGAGCACTCCCAGCTTCGGAGTATCCGCAAGCCCTGCGATACTGTCCTCGGTGATGACTGCCATGCCGAGACTCGATACCAGCTTGTGTATGCCGTGGTTTATCTCCTTGTCGATATGATATGGTCTGCCTGCGATAACGATTATCTTGCGTCCCTCGGCTCTTGCCTGATCGATTATCTCGATAGCCTTGCGTGTAACGGTGTTATGATAGGTCTCAAGAGCTTCGTATGCCTTGTTGACAGCCTCGGGGATCTTTCCCTTGACATTGTATTTCCTCAGTGCCTGTCCCATGACCTTGACAACGTTCTTCCTGATGTTCAGATCGAGGTAGGGATGTATGAAGTTCTCATTGCTGAGACGCGGGTTGTTGGCTTTGAGCAGCTCGGGGTAGTAGGCTACAACGGGACAGTTGAAGTGGTTGTCGCTGCCGCCCTCGTCGAGATTGTAGCTCATGCAGGGATAGAATATGAAATCAACGCCCTTGTCGAGAAGGTTCTCGATATGTCCGTGTGTGAGCTTTGCGGGATAGCATACCGTGTCCGAGGGTATTGTATGCTGTCCGAGATAGTACATATCACGGGAGCTCTCGTCGGAAATTACCGTTCTGAAGCCCAGTGTTGTGAACAGCATATGCCAGAACGGCAGCTGCTCATAGAAGCCCAGCGCAAGCGGAAGTCCCACAACGCCGCGGTAGCGCTTTGGCTGGTGGGTTTTTACTGTATTGAGTATACTGTCGTACTTGAATTCATAGAGATTGGGGACTGTATTCTTGTTTGCAGAGCCGCTTCCCTTTTCGCAGCGGTTGCCCGATACGAAGCGCCTGCCCTGTCCGAAGCTGATGATGTTCAGCTGACAGTGTGCCGTACAGCCTCCGCAGTTAGCAGAACGGGAGGTGTATGTGAAGTTTTCCAGTTCCTCAGCCGGAATGAGCTTTGAGGGCTCGCCGTTTGCTCTCTCCTTTGCGTAAAGAGCGCAGCCGAAGGCTCCCATAAGTCCTGATATTGCGGGACGTATAACGTTCCTGCCCAGCTCCTTCTCGAAAGAGCGGAGAACAGCGTCATTCAGGAAGGTTCCGCCCTGAACTACTATATTCTTGCCGAGGTCATCGGGAGAATTTGCACGTATGACCTTATAGATGGCGTTCTTGATAATTGAGGAGGACAGTCCTGCGGAAATATCCTCAACTGTCGCGCCGTCCTTCTGAGCCTGCTTTACGGAGCTGTTCATGAATACGGTGCAGCGTGAGCCGAGATCTACGGGGTGCTCGGCAAAAAGTCCGAGGCGTGAGAACTCCGCGATATCGTAGCCGAGAGCCATTGCAAAGGTCTGTATAAAAGAGCCGCAGCCCGAGGAGCATGCCTCGTTCAGCATGATACTGTCGATACTCTTGTTCTTTATCTTGAAGCACTTGATGTCCTGTCCGCCGATGTCGATGATGAAGTCAACGTCGGGGCAGAAATAAGCCGCCGCCTTGAAGTGGGCAACTGTTTCAACTATGCCGTGGTCTATGGCAAGTCCTGCCTTTATGAGGTCCTCGCCGTAGCCTGTAACCGCCGAACCCTTTATTGTGATACCCGGATTCATTTCTGCGTAGATACGCTTCAGCTGGTCGGCTATCTTGTCAAGGGGCTGTCCCTGATTGGAGGAATAGTGGTTGTAGAGCATTCTTCCGTCCCCGGTTATGAGCACAAGCTTCGTAGTGGTTGAGCCTGCGTCGATACCAAGGTATGCGTCGCCATTATATGTATGTATATCGGCATATTTCAGGTCAAACTGCCTGTGGCGGTCAATGAAGCCCTCATATTCGGCCTGCGAGCAGAACAGGGGGTCCCCGGTAACTATATTGTCGGAGGTCCTTGCATTCTGTATCTTTTCGATTATATCGTCTATAGTGAAAGCGTTCTCGGCAGCTGCCGCATATATCGCACAGCCGTATGCAACGAATACAGGCGCCTCTGGCGGGAATACCGCATGCTTATCGTCAAGTCCGAGAGTTTTTACGAAAGCCTTTTTAAGTCCGCGAAGGAAGAAAAGAGGACCTCCGAGGAAAAGCACCTTTCCCTCGATAGTGCGTCCCTGTGCAAGTCCCGATACAGTCTGGTCAACGACTGCCTGAAAGATACTTGCGGCAACGTCCTCGCGCCTTGCTCCCTGATTGAGAAGGGGCTGTATGTCAGATTTTGCAAATACTCCGCAGCGCGAAGCTATGGGGTATATCTTCTGTGCATGGAGAGACAGCTCGTCAAGCTCGTCAGCTGTTATGCCGAGAAGCGTTGCCATCTGGTCTATAAAAGCACCCGTGCCGCCTGCACAGGTGCCGTTCATGCGCTGCTCAACGCCGCCTGTGAGGAATATTATCTTTGCGTCCTCGCCGCCAAGTTCAATGACTGCGTCAGCGTCAGGCTGCTTCTGCTTTACCGCAAGGAATGCGGCGTGTACCTCCTGCACGAAGGGTATGCCTGCGGAATTGGCAAGTCCGAGACCTGCCGAGCCTGTGATACATACCGTGAACTCCTCGTCGGGAAAGTCCGCCTGTATTATTTTCAGCTGGTCTGTGACGGTCTCCTTTACCTTTGAAAGGTGGCGCTGATACTTGGAGTAAAGGATATCTCCGTCAGCGTCGGTTATGACCGTTTTTACTGTGGTGGAGCCTACATCTATGCCGAGTGAATACTTGTTAGCCATTATGCACCTCAATAACAGAAGTAATTATGCAGCGGATACCGTTCCAAAGCCGCCGCCATCTTTTTATTATACCATTTTTTAATATAATTGTAAAGCGAATATTTTCGTTTGGTGTCAAAATGCGTTGAAAACAATAATAAACTGTGATATAATATCCTTGCAAAAGCGTATAATCGGTACTTTTCAAGTATATCACGAAAGAACTGCAATGTCAATTTGAAATTTTTTCTGTAATTTTGTAACGAAACGTGAAGTTCTGCAACTAATAAGTGAACGTTCGGAAAGGAGGCGGTGTCGTGTCGTCGGATATGGAGCAGTATTACAAGGAAAACGGCAGAAAGGTGTTTCTGTATCTCATGACCCTGTGCGGAAACGCCGATACCGCCGAGGAGCTCACTCAGGAGACCTTTTACCGCGCTCTGCGGTCGCTTAAAAAGTACAAGGGAGACAGCTCCGTATATACGTGGCTGTGCAGTATCGCGCGGAACGCATGGCTGGAGGAGCTCCGCAAGCGCAGAAAGCACACAGGCGAAGAGATAAGCGAGCTCGTCGAGGACACTTCTCCCCGTCCCGACGAGGAGGCGGAGATCTCCGACAGCAGGCTGCGGCTGCTGAAAAGGATACACTCCCTGCCCGAGACCGAGAAAGAGATAGTGCTTCTCCGGGCCACGCAGGAGCTGAGTTTCCGCGAGATAGGAGAGATATTCGGCAGGACCGAAAACTGGGCGCGTGTGACCTACTACCGCGCAAAGCAAAAGCTGCTGTAGGGAACGCCGCCCATCGACGATAAATTATTTATGCGGGCGCCCAAAGGGTGCCCCTACAAAAAGGAGTGATTCTATGAAATGCAATATCGTGAAAGATCTTTTGCCGCTGTATTGCGACAAACTTACCTCTCAGGACAGCAACGAAGAAATAGAAAAGCACCTGAGCGAATGCGCAGAGTGCAAGTCTGTCTATGAGAGCATGAACCAAAAGGAAGATGATATAAAGCTGTCCGACAAGGACGTAAAACCGCTGAAAAAAGCTAAAAAGCGCATTACTTTCAAAGCCTTTGCCACTGTTTTCGGTACATTGGCAGTGCTTGCGGCTGTTTTTGTATTCGTTTTTGTGGGAGTTATTCCCATAAGCTCGGATAAGCTGCATTATACAGTGACTGCAAAGGAAGTGAAATCATACTACGTAGAGAGTGAAGAACGTGATAAAGACGGTAGCTATATTTATGAATACCGCTCAGAGTTCGGCGATGACTTCTACCCCATTCCCGACGGCGTAAAAGTTAAGACGGAACATAGGATAGATTTTGAATTCGAGGGCGCTTGCAGCTGCACAAACGAGCGCACTGATTATTTCGTCAATGACGAGGGCGTAAACGATTATCATATCTGGATATATCCTGTTATAAAGCTGCCTTTCGATGACCGCGGCGAATACCCGAATCAGTATTCATGGGGAACAAACGACGTAAAAGAAGGCTCGACCCTCACTATCCATTACCGCGATAAAACAGAAACTATCGACCTCTGGGAGCTTTATCAGAAAATTGTTAAAGAATAATGACCTCATTCGGACGGCAATTGCCGTCCGATTTTTTTGTTGACAATAAATTCCGTAAGTGATATAATAAATTATATATGTATATTTGCGGCTGTATGCCGTATATGATATATAGCACAAAATAAATATGTGGAGATAATCAAGTTGATAAAAACAGTAAACGGTTTGAAGATAAACTACGAGGAAAAGGGCGAGGGCGACCTCATTGTCCTGCTTCACGGCTGGGGCAGCAATATCACCCTTTTTGCCAATATGATGGAGCTCCTCTCCAAGAAGTACAAGGTCGTGGCTATGGATATGCCCGGCTTCGGCAAGAGTGAGGAGCCAAAGGAAGTCTGGGACGTAAGCTCCTATGTGCAGTTCGTCATCGACTTTCTCAAGGACTACGATACAAAAGAAGTCATGTTCCTGGGTCACAGCTTCGGCGGACGTGTCATCATAAAGATGCACAGCCGCAACGACCTGCCTTTCAGGGTCACAAAGGTCATACTTGTGGACAGCGCAGGCATTATGCCGCCGAAGTCCAACAAAAAGACATGGCGCACACGCTACTACAAAATGGGCAAGACCGTCCTTTCGTGGGGCATAGTAAAGAAGCTCTTTCCCGACGCACTGGAGAACTTCCGCAAGAAAATGGGAAGTGCGGACTACGCCGCGGCTTCGCCCATGATGAGACAGGTCATGGTAAAGGTGGTAAACGAGGACTTAGAGCCGTATCTGCCTAATATCAAGGCTCCCACACTGCTTGTATGGGGCGTGAACGATACTGCCACACCGCTCTCCGACGGCGAGAAAATGGAAAAGCTCATTCCCGACGCAGGTCTTGTAAAGCTGGAAAATGCGGGACACTATTCCTTCCTTGAACAGCAGTTCACCTTTAACCGTGTGATGTGCAGCTTTATGAAAATCAGTGATTAGTTCCGGGTGATTAGTGCCCAGTGCATAGTTGCTTGTCATTTTAGATCCGTCCGCGCAAGCGGACACCACAACTGATCACTAACCACTAATCACTTATAACTCTTACAAGGAGATTAAATATGAATTTGGTTTTATGGATAATATATGCGGTCATAGCGCTGATCGCAACGGTATTCCTCGGACTGAGGGAGTTCCATATGCTCCAGCTCAACGGCTACAAGACTCCCGAGCACTCACGCTGGATGAAAAAGAACAAAAAGCGGTATATCCCCAACTGCCTGATGCTTATCCTTTCGGCAATACTGCTGTTCCTTTCGCCCGTGATAAACACACTTGACCCCGTAAAGGCTCAGAAGCTCGGCGACCCCGTATATGTATCGGCTGCGGGAACGATAACGCTTATACTTCTGATAGTGCTGATGCTCTTTTATCTTGGCATCATACTTGCCAACAAGCCGGGCAAGAAGTTCAAGAAGCCCCTTGTGTACACAGCACGTATGAAGCGCATGATGATAACCTTCGGCATACTCATTGCAGCTGTTTTCGTGGGAGCTTTCTTCTCGGCAGCAAGACTTCACACCATTGATACAGACGGCGAGGCGGAAAAGCTTCTGCGCTTCCGTACAAATATGCCGTTTTTCCTTGTTAATCTCGGAGTATGCCTTACACCCATACTTGTTCCCCTTTCCAACCTGATAAACAAGCCCGTGGAAAAGGCGGTGCAGAACTGGTACATCAACGACGCAAAGCGCATACTTTCCGAGTGTCCCACTCTTCATAAGGTAGGTATCACGGGAAGCTACGGCAAGACCAGCATGAAGTTCTACCTTGACGAGCTTCTCAACTCACAGTACAACACACTGAAAACCCCCGAGAGCTTCAATACTCCCATGGGAGTTACAATAACCATTCGCCGCGACTTAAAGCCCACTCACGAGTATTTCATCTGCGAAATGGGCGCAAGACGCGTCCACGAGATAAAGGAGCTCTGCGGCATTGCAGACCCCCACGACGGCATCATTACTTCCGTAGGTCCTCAGCATTTAGAGACCTTCGGCTCTATAGAGAATGTGGTGAATACCAAGTTCGAGCTTGCCGACCACGTCAAGGCCAAGGGCGGTAAGATATACCTCAACGGCGACAACGAGCTTATCCGAAAGAAAGCTCCCGAGTACCCGGATGCGGTGCTTTACGGCTTACAGGAGGGCAACCACTACCGCGCGACGGATATTTCCGTTTCCGACAGGGGCACGGAGTTCACGGTAACAGCTCCCAACGGTGAAACACAGCGTTTCTCGATGAAGCTTCTCGGCGAACACAACGTTCAGAACGTCCTCGGCGCTATCGCTTACGCACACGGAACGGGCATATCACTGGAAAAGCTCACCCTCCCCGTTAAGCGTATCGCCGCAGTCCCCCACAGACTGCAGCTTCTCGACAAAGGCGGCAATATGACATTTATCGACGACGCATACAACTCTAATCCCAACGGCTGCCGTGCAGCTCTGAACGTTCTCGGACTTTTCGATGCCTGCCGCATACTTGTTACCCCAGGTATGGTAGAGCTGGGTGCAAAGCAGGAGGAGCTCAACTTCGAGTTCGGTCAGGAGGCTGCCAAAGCCTGCGACCATATAGTTCTTGTGGGCAAGACTCAGACTGTTCCCATATATAACGGTATCAGGGACGCAGGCTATGATATGGACAATGTTTTCGTTGCGGACAGTCTCAATGAAGCACTCGCCCACGTAAACGCATATCAGACAGACAGGAAGAAGATAGTTCTTCTTGAAAACGACTTACCCGACAATTACTGAATCAATGCATAATTATGAATGCATAATTCATAATTATGGTGTCGCCTTACGGCGAATAATTTTAAATATATGAGCGAAGCGAATGCAATTAATTATGCATTAAAAAAGTGCATTAAATAAAAGGAGTATTTTTATATGAAGATCAATCTTGCAGTTCTTTTCGGCGGAAGAAGCGTTGAGCATGAGGTATCAGTCATCTCGGCAGTTCAGGCCATGGCAAGTATAAACAAGGAAAAATACAACATTATCCCCGTTTATATGACTAAAAAGAGCGAATTTTTCACAAGCGAAAAAATGCTGGATATCAACAGCTTCAAGGACATTCCTGCTCTGCTCAGCGAATCAACAGAGTGCGTATTTGTCCGCAGTACAGAGGGCAAGGTACAGCTTCAGAGCCTGAAAAAGAAGATGTTCGGCTCAAATGTCATCTCCGATATCGACGTTGCTTTCCCCATAGTTCACGGCACCAACGTTGAGGACGGCGCTCTGCAGGGCTATTTGCAGACCCTCGACCTGCCCTATGTAGGCTGCGACGTACTTGCTTCGGCTATAGGCATGGATAAGTTCGTAATGAAGATACTCCTTAAGGACGCAGGTTTCCCTGTACTTGACTGCTGCCGCTTCTCGTCCTACGAGATAAACGAAATGGACAGAATGGTAGAGGAGGTCGAAAAGAAGTTCGGCTATCCAGTTATCGTAAAGCCCATAAACCTTGGTTCAAGCGTCGGCATCTCCAAGGGCAAGGACAGAGACAGCCTTATCAAAGCTATCGAGGAGGCCTTCGAGTTCGCTGACCGTATCCTCATCGAGCCATGCGTTGTCCAGCTGAAGGAGATCAATTGTTCAGTAGTCGGCGACAGCGAGTCCGCAGAAGCTTCCGTATGTGAGGAACCGGTACAGGCAAGCGGAGACGATATCCTCAGCTACGACCAGAAGTACGTGGGCGGCGGCAAGGGCGGCAGCAAGGGCATGGCTACCCTCAAGAGAAAGATACCCGCTGAGATAACTGCAGAGCAGGACGAATTCATCAGGAAAACTGCTGTTGATGCATTCCGCTATCTAGGTCTCAACGGCGTTACACGTATCGACTTCATGATAGATATGGCCACAGACAAGGTCTATATCAACGAGATAAACACCATCCCCGGCTCTCTCGCATTCTATCTTTGGGAGCCCAAGGGCGTGAAGTACCCCGAGCTTCTCGAAAGACTTATCCAGCTTGCTCTCAAGCGCTACAGACAGGGCGAGAAGATAAGCTATACATTCGATACCAATATCCTCTCAATGGGAGGCAGCTTCGGCTCAAAGGGAAGCAAGCGCTGATAAATAATGAGGAAACTCAATATACTTCCTTTGGCGGAAAAGGTCAGCATATCCGGAGCAAATGAGCCTGTTTATACAAAAAAAGGATTCGGCATAAATATTCCGGACAAAGTTTTTTTAATAATGTTCATCGCAACGTGTATAACTCTGTTTATATATCCTTTTGCCGTGTTTTTCATGCTTGGCGGCGTATGTTTTCTTTATGGCATAAATAAAGCAAAGACGCCCCCCATACTCAGAAGAACTACGGTCATTCTGCCCTCAGGCAGCATACAGAGGGCAGAAGATAAAGCAGAGGAACCCGCACGTACAGAAGTAGTGCACAAGGGCATCAGATATCATGAAAACACTTTCTATAATAATCTGCGGTTCTTTTTTATCGGAGCATTTCTGATATTTATAGCTGTTGGCTTCATTAAATATAAAAACAGCGACACTTTCGGCAGAGAATATATCGATACATTTCTGAAGTACTTTGATATTGCTCTGGCAGCTGTGACCGCAGGCAGAGGAATATTCCTTTTTACCGAAGCCAGAGCCATATCAGACAGAAAAAAGGCCTGTACCGTCAATGTTGCGGCAACGCATACGGGAAACACCGTAAACAACGATGTCAGGTCAGTATATGCAACCGAACCGCCGTTTGTCAAGCCTATTTTCACCTACTCCTTCAATGATGTCACCTATCGTCTGGCAGATCACATGAATATGTATAATATGAATGAAGATAAAGACGGTATAGACCTGCTCATTGATCCTGATGCTCCCGAACGCTATTATTCAAAGAAGCTGTTCGGCTATAACAAGGAAGATATACGTCAGTATTTTTTCAATACCTTTTTTATAGCTGTGTTTACATTCATTCTATGGGGTCCGTATCTTATAAGATGGATCAGCGGTTTATAAGGATAATCAAAATATACCATATCAAAATCAAGGAGGGTTTAAAATGACCGAAAAGGAAAAACAGCAGGCAGGAGAGCTTTACGACGCAAGCGACAGAGAGCTCTTCACCGACAGAGTAAAGGCAAGAAAGCTCTGCGGAGAGTTCAATACTCTTGAATACAACGACTTTCAGAAGAGAGAAAGACTTATCGACAGGATAGTTGCTCTCAAGGGAGACGATGTTACCATCGAAGCAGGCTTTCTCTGCAATTACGGCTACAATATCGTCATCGGAAACAATTTTCACGCCGATATCAACTGTATTATGATAGACAATGCGGAGATAACCTTCGGCGACAACGTTTATATAGGACCCAACTGCTGTATCTGTACGGCTGAACGCCCTCTTGAGGCAGTTGTGAGAAATTCGGGCATGGAACGCGCCAAGCCGGTAAAAATAGGCAGCAATGTATGCTTCGGCAGCAACGTTACCATAGCTGCCGGAGTTACCATAGGCGATAACGTGGTCATCAGCGCAGGCAGCGCGGTCACTAAGGATATCCCCTCTGACTGTATAGCTGCGGGAAATCCCTGTCTGCCAGTTAAGGTGATCGACAGCTTCTCGGAGGCTGCTCCCGTTCAGAATGAAGCTCCGCAGGCGGCTCCCGCCTCACCTGCTCAGCAGGAAGCAAAAAAGCCGTCGCGCCATATTGAAGTACACCGCGTGGACACACCGCCCCACAGCAATAACGACTTTCCGAACAATAAACGATAACGGGAGGAGGACTGGACCATGAACACACTTCACTTCAAATACGCTGTTGAGATAGAAAAAACACGCTCAATAACACAGGCTGCGGAAAATCTCTACATGGCTCAGCCCAATCTGAGCAAGGCTATCAAGGAGCTGGAGACAACTCTCGGCATAACTATATTCAGGCGTACATCAAAGGGTGTCATCCCTACGGATCAGGGACTGAAATTCCTCGATTACGCCAAGCAGATACTCATTCAGATAGACAACATGGAAGCGATACACTCCCCTGACAAGCCCAAAAACAGCCGTCTGCGCATTTCCGTGCCGAGAACGGGCTACATCTCAAAGGCTTTCTCCGAGTATATCGCAGGGCTGAACGCTCCCGAGGATATGGAGATATTCTTCTGTGAGACCAATTCCCTCAGAACTATCGAAAATGTCCGCGAAAACGGCTATGATTTCGGCGTTATACGCTTCAATGCGGCACATGAGAAGTACTTTGCGGACTTTCTCGCCGAAAAGAACCTCGACGGCAAACTCCTGTGGGAGTTCGAGATGCTGGCGGTAATGTCCTCCGAGCACCCTGCCGCAAACGCCGAGGTGATAACCTACGCCGACCTCTCCTGCAATTATACCGAGCTCGGTCAGGGCGACGACGCTGTTCCCTATGTTTCGGGAGCCGTTGAGAAGCTCTACGCTTCAAACCGTCCCGCCGACGTGCCGGTGAGAAAGGTATGCATGTACGACCGCGGAAGCGCTCTTGATTTTCTGCTCACTGTTCCTCAGGCTTTCATGATGGATTCTCCCATGCCTGCAAGCCTTTGCGGAAAATACGGACTCGTACAGCGCAAGTGCGCCTTCCCTGACAATAATTTCAAGGATATGCTCATATACACCTCCGGTCACAAGCTCTCGGACAACGAGCTCAAGCTGGTGAACCGCCTTTACGAGGTAAGAAATGAAAGCGCCTTCGCGGAATACAAGTAATATACTCGTTTTTATATAAATACATTCCGCAAAAGAATAATTTTAATAAGTTAATTTCACGAATCAGAGGGCAGCACAAGCTGCCCTCTTTTACAATTTCCCACTGTTTTACCACGGAGCCAGGCCAAAGTCTGACAGCAGTCAGCATATAAATCATCACAATAATATCGATATCGGAATATCGATATTCCTCTGTTATATTTGTGCAACAGCCGTTTTGTGTGATATAATATTGAATATATCAATGCAATGCCTGTATCACTTCAAGTCAACGGCGACGGACGTGAAAGCTCCCGCATTGCAAATCTATCGCAAGGAAGGTATGGACAATGTTTGAAATTCTTGAAAAAAGAAGCCTCAACCCCACCGTTACCCTTATGCGCATAAGCGCTCCCAAGGTAGCAAAAAAGGCTGAGCCCGGACAGTTCATAATACTCAGAACTGACGCTGACGGCGAGCGTATACCGCTCACTATCGCAGATTTTGACCGTGAAAGCGGCTCTGTGACTATCATTTTCCAGATAGTCGGCGCTACAACAGAAAAGTTGAATCACATGAACGAGGGCGACTGCTTACAGGACTTCGTGGGTCCTCTCGGCAGAGCTACGGAGACAGAGGGACTCAAAAAAGTGGCAGTTGTCGGCGGCGGCGTAGGCTGCGCTATCGCTTATCCCGTTGCAAAGAAGCTCCATGCCCTCGGCGTTGAGGTACATTCAATAGTAGGATTCCGAACCAAGGATCTCGTTATCCTCGAGGACGAGTTCAAGAACGCAAGCTCAAAGTTCGTTCTCATGAGCGACGACGGCTCTGCCGGCGAAAAGGGTCTCGTTACCGACGCCCTCAAGAAACTCATCGACAGCGGCGAAAAGTACGACAGAGTAATAACAATAGGTCCTCTCATAATGATGAAGTTCGTCTGTAAGCTGACAAAGGAGTACGGCGTACCCACTGTTGCTTCAATGAACCCCATAATGATAGACGGTACGGGAATGTGCGGCGGCTGCCGTCTTACAGTCGGCGGTGAGACTAAGTTCGCATGCGTTGACGGTCCCGAATTCGACGGTCACCTTATAGACTTCGATCAGGCTATGGCAAGAGGTGCTATGTACAAGCCCTTCGAGCGCCACGCCTATGAGGAAGCCTGCAATCTGTTCAAGGAGGTAAAGTAAAATGCCGAATATGTCAGCTGCAAGAAACGAGATGCCTGTACAGGCTCCCGACGTAAGAAACAAGAACTTCAGCGAGGTAGCTCTCGGCTATACCGAAGAACAGGCTATAGACGAAGCTAAACGCTGTCTCAACTGCAAGAACAAGCCCTGCTCGACAGGCTGTCCGGTACAGATAGATATCCCTGCATTTATTGCTCAGGTAGCAGAGGGCAATTTCGCAGAGGCTTACAGAATAATCACAAAGTCCAGCTCTCTCCCCGCTGTATGCGGCAGAGTATGTCCACAGGAGACACAGTGTGAGAGCAAGTGCGTAAGAGGCATCAAGGGTGAGCCGGTTGCTATCGGAAGATTAGAGCGCTTCGTTGCCGACTGGCATAACGCTCAGCCCGAGGCTGCTCCCGAAATACCTGCAAGGAACGGTCACAAGGCTGCTGTTATCGGCTCCGGCCCCTCGGGTCTCGCATGCGCAGGCGACCTTGCAAAGAAGGGCTACGACGTTACTATATTCGAGGCTCTCCACGTTGCGGGAGGAGTTCTCTCATACGGTATCCCCGAGTTCAGACTTCCCAAATCGATCGTTCAGAAGGAAATAGGCGGCCTTAAGGCTCTCGGCGTTAAGGTGGAGACCAACACCGTTGTGGGCAAGACCATTTCCGTTGACGAGCTCATGAAGGAAGAAGGCTTCGAGACCGTATTCATCGGCTCGGGCGCAGGTCTTCCCAGATTTATGAATATCCCCGGCGAGAACCTCAACGGCGTTTACTCCGCTAACGAGTTCCTCACACGTATCAACCTCATGAAAGCCTACAAGGAGGGCAGTGCTACTCCCATCAAGGCAGGCAGCAAGGCTGTTATCGTAGGCGGCGGAAACGTTGCCATGGACGCCGCACGCTGTGCCAAGAGACTGGGCGCCGAGGTATACATCGTTTACAGACGTACAGAGGCTGAGCTTCCCGCAAGAGCAGAGGAGGTCGAGCACGCCAAGGAAGAGGGCATAATCTTCAAATTCCTCACAAATCCTGTTGAGATACAGGCTACAGAGGACGGCTGGGTAAAGAGCGTTCACTGCCAGCAGATGGAGCTCTCAGAGCCCGACGCTTCGGGCAGAGCAAAACCTGTTCCGATCGAGGGCGCTTTCATCGATATCGAGGCTGACTGCGTTATCATGTCTATCGGTACCTCTCCAAATCCCCTTATCAAGTCCACAACAGAGGGGCTCGATACTCAGAAGTGGGGCGGAATCATCGCCGACGAGGACGGTCTTACCTCAAAGGAGGGCGTTTACGCAGGCGGCGACGCCGTAACAGGCGCTGCGACAGTTATCCTCGCTATGGGCGCAGGCAAGAAGGCTGCCGCTGCTATGGACGAATACATGCAGAAAAAGTAAGCTCCGCCAACAGGTATACGCCATGGATAAAAACATTACCTCTCAGACGCTTGCGCGGCTGCCTGTGTACTTCAATTACCTCAGGTCGCTCCCCGAGGAACGCAAAAGGGGCAATATCTCAGCTACGGCTATTGCCGAAGCCCTGGGGCTCAACGATGTGCAGGTGCGTAAGGACCTTGCCTCCGTAAGCAAGGGCGGCAGACCCAAGGTGGGATATGTCACCTCAGAGCTCATGAGCGATATAGGCAGGTTCCTCGGCTTTGAGAACCGCGACGGCGTAGTTGTCGCAGGTATGGGCAACTTCGGCAGGGCTATGCTGGAGTATAACGGCTTTGAGGCTTACGGCTTCGATATAGTCTGCGGTTTTGACTGCAACAGGGAGCGGGTCGGCAGCACTATCAACGGAAAGCCCGTCCGCCATATCGACGAGCTGGAAAGCTTCTGCAAAAGCAGCGATATACGTATCGGTATCATTACCGTTCCTGAAGCTGCTGCACAGGAGGTCTGCGACAGAATGGCAAAGGCAGGGATAAAATTTATCCTCAACTTTGCTGCAGTACACCTCAACGCTCCAAAAGGCGTTGCGGTGCATAACGAGAATATATCTCTCACTCTTGCTATGCTGGCAAGGTGCAGCGGATAAAGAAAAGGGACTGCTTTGCAGTCCCTTTTGATTTGTGAGATGAAAGATCATACTATTCTGTCTATAGTGTCTATTCTGCTATCCCAGACTTTGCACCATTCTCTATGTATTACATTTTTTCCTCTTTTTACTTCATAATGACCCCAAATTATTAAATCTCCATTTTCGTTCAGCTCATACTTGCTTTCATAAACATTTATGCTGTATCCTGAATTTCTGACTTCCGCTTTTTTAGAATAATTTTTTAAAGCAGCGGATTTATACTTATAAGTTTTAGGTGCATTAGAATACGAATTGGTATGCCACAGCGGTAAATCAGTATTATTTTTTAAATATGCAACTAAGTTACCATCAGCCTGTAAATAGATATTATACTTCATGGTATTGCTCGTACTCTTAATATATACACCTTTGTTAGGGTATATACTGTAAACATCATACGGTGAATAAAAATCAACTTTATCACCGTTATTAATTGTTTTATAATGCTTGGGCGGACATGATACAACGAGATTGCGGCAATAGAGATCACCATTTGAATCTGCAACAAGTTCCCATATATCATTCTTTATAATCGAAGATGTGCCGGAAATCGCAATGTTCTTATATGATTTTACATAAATGGTCTTGCTTGATGCTGCATCTGCAACGATAGCGTTATTGTTGAATGCGGGTATGCTTGTGAGACCTGTTGCGGGTGCTGCTGCAATAACTGCTGCAAGTAATGCACCGATGAGTTTTACCTTTTTCATTTTTTAATACTCCTTTAAATCAATATTGCTTTAATACTGTTTGTTTAGAAATGCCAATAGTAAACAATTCGTATCAAGTAAATATATTATATATTGTTTAACACGAAATGTCAAGTGTTTTTATGCAAAACAGCAATATGCGAACAATAGCCAGAATATCATTTATCAAATCATCCGTGCAAAATAACGATATACCACTATTTAAAGCCTCCCGCACCTGTTCCGTTCAAAGAGCAATTTTTCTCTTGCATTAGTGGAAAGGAAGCGTGCATGCTCTTACAAAAAAATCAGGGCGGGGAATTCCCCGCCCATGCTTATTTTGTGGTAATCTGTACCCTTACTTCGCCGTTTGAGATATCATACTTCTGCTCTGTCTTGAAGCTTTCATTCAATACGAACGATATATCGTCCTCAATGGGCTTGAACTCATCTACCTTTGTGAGATAGAACATATCGCCGCTGTAATTGTCAGCATTGCTCAGAATCAGTCTGTCTCCGTCCTTGGTAAGCGTCATGTCATAATCGTCTTCATTGTCGTCATCGTTCTCCGAATCAAGACCCGTATTCAGCATGAACTCAATGGACTTGGTACCCCTGCCTCTCCATTTGAGCCTTACAGGCTTTTTGTCTTTTTTTAAGGCTTCAACAAAGAAAGAGTTGAACCTGCCCTTGTTGTCCTTGCCGATCTCTATCTGAAATAGAGAATATGCGGGAGCACCTCCATAGCTGTCGCTTTTTTCTCCGCCTATGGACAACTCCTCGCACTGCCATTTTCCAACAAAATCGGAGTATTTCGAGTTCTTTCCGCAGCCTGTTGCGACAGTAAGAGCGCTGAGAAGCACAGTGGATAAACAAATGATTTTTTTCATGGTATAAACCCTCCTATAAAATGTCAAAACGTTCATATAATCTTTAATTAAGTTCATACGAACCTTTTGTATAAAGGATTATATCATACGTGTTATAGCTTGTCAAGTACTTTTTTTGAAAAATTGTCATACAATACTAACATGAATGTATTATTGCTGTTTCTCGTAAAGCACTGGCACTGTTCCTCGTAGACATTTCAAATGGAGCATACAAAACAAGACACGGATACCGCAGACTGTCTCTGCAATTTTGAATCGCGCAAACGGTGGCCGGACCAATTCTTCCGGGCTTCAACAGCCGTATTTTGCATATTTCCTAAAATTGTACTGGTCGTAAAAGAGATTTTCTATATTGCAATTTGCAGTGAATTATGTTATTATATAAGGTAAGAAGTTGCGCCATGACGATTCATGGCAAATATATCAACGTACATTTTCAGTGTACGGGTCAGGAGTATAATATGCCAAAAAGACAGGATATTAACAAGATCATGATAATCGGTTCGGGTCCTATCATCATCGGACAGGCCTGCGAGTTCGACTACTCGGGTACTCAGGCTTGTAAAGCTCTCAGGAAACTGGGCTATGAGATAGTTCTCGTAAACTCAAACCCCGCTACTATCATGACAGATCCCGATGTTGCTGATATTACTTACATCGAGCCCCTCAACCTCGAAAGACTTACCCAGATAATCGAAAAAGAACGTCCTGACGCTCTCCTCCCCAACCTCGGCGGTCAGTCGGGTCTTAACCTCTGCTCCGAGCTCGACAAGGCAGGCGTACTCAAACAGTACGGCGTTCAGGTAATAGGCGTTCAGGTAGACGCTATCGAGCGCGGCGAGGACCGTATCGAGTTCAAGAACGCTATGAAGGCTCTCGGTATCGGTATGCCTAAGAGCGAGGTCGCTTATTCTGTCGATGAGGCTGTTAAGATTGCTGAAAAGCTGAAATATCCTGTAGTTCTCCGTCCTGCCTACACAATGGGCGGCGCCGGCGGCGGTATGGTATACAATGTGGACGAATTAAAGGTAGTCTGTGCAAGAGGTCTTCAGGCTTCGCTCGTTGGTCAGGTGCTCGTTGAGGAGTGCATCTTCGGCTGGGAAGAGCTTGAGCTCGAAGTAGTACGTGACGCAGAAAACAACAAGATCACTGTCTGCTTCATCGAGAACATCGACCCCATCGGCGTTCATACAGGCGATTCCTTCTGCTCCGCACCTATGCTCACTATCCCTGAGGACGTTCAGAAAGAGCTTCAGGAAATGTCATACAGAATTATCGAGTCCATCGAGGTTATCGGCGGCTGCAACTGCCAGTTCGCACGCGATCCTGAGACAGGTCGTATCGTTGTTATCGAAATAAACCCCAGAACCTCACGTTCCTCTGCTCTCGCTTCAAAGGCTACAGGTTTCCCCATCGCTCTCGTATCGGCTATGCTGGCCTGCGGTCTTACGCTTAAGGACATCGAGTGCGGCAAGTACGGTACTCTTGATAAGTATGTTCCCGACGGTGATTATATCGTTATCAAGTTCGCCCGCTGGGCATTTGAGAAATTCAAGGGCGCCGAGGACAAGCTCGGCACTCAGATGAGAGCTGTCGGCGAGGTAATGAGCATCGGCAAGACCTACAAGGAGGCTTTCCAGAAGGCTATCCGCTCACTGGAGACAGGACGCTACGGTCTCGGCTTTGCAAAGAACTTCAACAAGATGACAAAGGAGGAGCTCCTTTCACAGCTCCGTTTCCCCACCAGCGAGAGACAGTTCGTAATGTATGAGGCTCTCCGCAAGGGCGCAACTGTTGACGAGCTCCATGAGCTCACAAAGATAAAGAAGTACTTCATCGAGCAGATGAAGGAACTCGTTGACGAGGAAGAAGCTCTCCTCGCAAACAAGGGCGCTGTTCCTGCCGAGAATGTACTCAGACAGGCTAAGCTTGACGGCTTCAGCGACCGCTATCTCAGCTCTCTCCTCGAAGTTACAGAGGAAGAGATAAGAAACGCACGTATCGGCTTCGGTATCAGGGAAGCCTGGGAGGGCGTTCACGTAAGCGGTACCAAGGACGCTGCTTACTACTACTCCACATATCACCTTGACGAGGACAAGAGCCCCGTAAGTACAGAAAAGCCCAAGATAATGATACTCGGCGGCGGTCCCAACAGAATAGGACAGGGTATCGAGTTCGACTACTGCTGCGTTCACGCTGCACTTGCTCTCAAGAAGCTGGGCTTCGAGTCAATTATCGTTAACTGCAACCCCGAAACAGTCTCGACCGACTATGATACATCAGATAAGCTCTATTTCGAGCCCCTTACTCTTGAAGATGTACTCGCTATACACGAAAAGGAGAAGCCCGTGGGCGTTATCGCTCAGTTCGGCGGACAGACTCCTCTCAACCTTGCAAACGACCTTAAGAAATACGGCGTAAATATCCTCGGAACAACTCCCGAGACTATCGACCTTGCAGAGGACAGAGACCATTTCCGTGCTATGATGGACAAGCTGGGTATCCCGATGCCTGAGGCAGGTATGGCTGTAAACGCAGACGAGGCTATCGCTATTGCAAACAAGATAGGCTACCCCGTAATGGTACGTCCCTCATACGTTCTCGGCGGACGCGGCATGGAGGTTGTTCACGACGACGAGATGATGAGAGTTTACATGAACGCTGCCGTTGGTGTAACTCCCGACAGACCTATACTTATCGACCGTTTCCTCAATCACGCTACAGAGTGCGAGGCTGACGCTATTTCCGACGGCACACACTGCTTCGTTCCCTGCGTTATGGAGCATATCGAGCTGGCAGGCGTTCACTCCGGCGACTCAGCCTGCATACTTCCTTCCAAGAACCTGACAGAAAAGCAGGTAGCTACTATCAAGGAGTACACAAAGAAGATCGCAGTAGAAATGAACGTATGCGGTCTTATGAACATGCAGTACGCTATCGAGGGCGATACAGTATACGTGCTCGAGGCTAATCCCCGTGCTTCAAGAACAGTTCCGCTGGTATCGAAGGTATGCGATATCAACATGGTAAAGATAGCTACAGATATCATCACATCATCAATAACAGGCAGACCCTCGCCCGTACCCGGACTCCGCGACAAGCAGATCGGTCACTACGGTGTCAAGGAAGCTGTATTCCCCTTCAATATGTTCCAGGAGGTAGATCCTCTCCTCGGACCCGAAATGCGTTCAACCGGAGAAGTTCTCGGTATATCTCCTTCATTCGGCGAGGCTTACTACAAGGCTCAGGAGGCTACAAAGAACAAGCTTCCTCTCGAGGGAACAGTTCTCCTCAGCGTATGCGACAGAGACAAGCCCGAGCTTGTTGATATCGCCAGATCCTTCCACGAGCTCGGTTTCCACATCATTGCTACTGGCAAGAGCTACGAGATGATAAAGGAGGCAGGTATTCCATGCGACAAGATCTTCAAGATCTACGAGGGACGTCCGAATATCGCTGACGAGATCGCAAACGGCGAGATACAGATGATAATCAATACTCCCGCAGGCAAGACCAGCGCTCACGATGACAGCTATATCCGTAAGGCCGCTATCAAGCACAGGGTTCCTTACATGACAACAATGGCTGCTGCAAAGGCAAGCGCAGAGGGTATCAAGGCAATCAAGCACAATACTCACCTCGGTGTCAAGTCATTACAGGCTCATCACGCTGATATCAAGTAATAAATGAGCAGAAACCGGCAAATAATAAAGGGCGCACGATGTGCGCCCTTTCATTCAGCCAATAAACTCTGTTTCTTATAAACACAAAACGAGTGACAAATGGCATCTGTTAAAACTCCCTGTAATATGATAAATCATATCCCAACGAGTACGATAACAGCTCCCAAGAACAATGCAAATATACAAAAAAGCCATAAAGGACCGGTCCTTTATGGCTTTTCGTATTACTTCTTGTTCTGCTCCTTGAGGAGGTCTCTGATCTCTGTGAGAAGCACCTCTTCCTTCGGAGGCTCGGCAGGCTTTTCCTCTTCCTTCTTCTTGCCCATGCTCATTGCCTTGTTTATAGCCTTGAGCATGCAGAAAAGAATGATTGCGATAATGAGGAAATTAAGTACTGCTGAAAGGAATGCGCCGTAGTTGAAGTCAACGCCTCTGATGGTGAACTTGCCGCCAACGAGCTGCATTACGCCGTTTTCATCCTTCTGCACGCCTCCTGTGATAACAGCGATAAGAGGGGTGATGAAGTTCTCGGTAAGTGCGCTTACGATACTTCCGAATGCAGCACCGATGATAACACCGATAGCCATGTCCATTACGTTGCCTTTGAGTGCGAATTCTTTGAATTCCTTCAAAAACTTCTTCATTTTTTACAACATCTCCTTGATAAGATATAAAATAGATTTATTAAATTTCCGGCAAGCCGGGAATTTCCACTGTGTTTTTTGCGGTTTTCTTTGCTTTCATCTCTTCGGGAAGCTCGATAGCGTCTATTTCATCGTTATAGGTCCTTGCTTTTTTAGGCATTGCCTGTACTGCGCGGTCCGCCTGAGCCATCATGGAGCCTCTGCGCTGATCCGTCCTTGCGGCTTCGAGCTCATCTGCATTTGCCTGCATGGTACCGCCCATCATGTTCCTTGCCCTGCTCTTTTCATTGAAAAGCATATTTGAAGCGTCCACCGTCTTAGTAGAGCCCATATAATCGCGCTTTTTGTACTCGGCCTTGGCCTGAAGCTGACCCATATCGCTGGCGTCGGCGCTTTTCATATACATCCTGTTGAACTTGGCAGGCTCGTTCTTCTTCAGAGCGCTTGCGTCGACAAGAGGTGTATCGTTCATATAGGGATTGCCCTTCTTCTCAAAGCGCTTCATGCCGTCGATCTCGTCGCCGCGCTTGCCGAAGAAGTCGTCCGCCGTATCCATTTCCGCATGCTCAGTAGCCTTGCCGCCGTCAAAGAACTCCCAGAAATCATCGGGAACTTCTACCTTTTCCTTGTCCTCAACAGGAGGAGGAACAGGCTGCGGCTGCTGGAACTGATTTGCAGGAATACCGCCCATATTCGGCACCGGCTGCATTCCCGCCTGAGGCATAACGCCCTCCTGCGGCTGACCGTACATCATGGGCTGACCGTAAACAGGCATACCGTTCTGATCGTAGCCGATTATCTGCGGCTGATACATCACAGGCTGTCCGTAGAGGGGCATACCGTTCTGATCGTAGCCAAGAAGCTGGGGCTGATACATCACGGGCTGTCCGTAGATAGGCTGTCCGCTCTGATCGTAGCCTATAAGCTGAGGCTGTGCAAGCATAACAGGCTGGCCGTACATCGGCATACCGCTCATCTGCTGACCGCTCTGAGACGTCTGGACACCCTGCATTGCACCCTGTGGCGCAGGCATCCCCTGCATAGCTCCCTGCGGCGCAGGTATCCCCTGCATGACGCCCTGAGACGCAGGTATCCCCTGCATGCCGCCCTGCGGCGCGGGTACTCCCTGCATGCCGCCCTGCGGCGCGGGTACTCCCTGCATAACGCCCTGAGGGCGCATGCCGCCTGCGGCGTTCTGCATCTGTGCCTGCCTTACAGCCTTGGACTGCTCGGGCAGTGTAACTCTGCCTGTGTCCAGCTTGGGAATAAAAGGCTCGTCTATATCATCAAAGCTGCTGAAATCAAACTCCTCGTCCGAATCGTTGAGCTCAGCGGCGGTATAAAGGTCTGAAGATGAGTCCCTCGATGGAGTATCGCTGATGGTGAAAGTGCCGCTTCCGAGGGTAAAACCTCCGGAAACAGGATCTTCTTCAGAATGATATCCGCCCATATCTACCTGTTCTATGTTAATATCCTGCGGATTTTCCAGATTCGACCCGCACTTAACGCAGAACTTGAAACCTGATTCGTTATTGGTTCCGCACTGTGGACATTTCATAAACATCACTCCTTAAGGCGAAAATACAGAAAAACCGCAGAGCCGGAACACTGGCAGAACGACACCGTTAGTCAAGCCGCTCCCCCTGATACAGCTCTGCAATACATACTTTCACATAATTATTATACCATTAACTTATTGTTTTTTCAAGTAGTTTAATAAAAGATTGTGCAATACGGTGCTAAAGTACGTCGGCTTTTTGTATAGAATAACGCTATATGTCAGCTTAATAGATAATATGCACTACAGTAGTTTCTCCTCATTGTATAAATGCAACAGATAATAAAGGGTTATTGTTATTCATATACCGTGATCTTACAAATATAAACCCCGAAAACTATATTTCAGAATAGGAAAATCTTCCGATTTTTTGGTTCTGAAGCCGATTTCACGCCATAAGCGGCATATAAGCCGAATTTTCTCCTCGCTTGCAATTTTTGTAATTATGTGTTATAATAGCAGTGAACGCCCCGATATTCGGATATAAAGAGATAAAAAGAACAAAAGTTGATCGAAATTAGCTGGATACGACAGCAGATTGGAGCAGACGTATGTCTAAAAAAAGAATAAGCAAGGCAAAAAGTATCAGACACGCAAAGACTACCACCGAGATAGTCATCAGTCTCGTTCTCCTCGGTACCTGCGGCTTTTTTGCAAAGAGTGCCTTCACCGATGTTACAAAGGTGGAGCAGTCGTCATTTTACGATAACAAGGATATTCCCACAGACAGCATGACACAGAATACCGAGCCTGATCCGGATCAGATGATTTACGAGTCCCTATCCGTAAATACCACGGACAAGTTCTACGGCGACCTTATACTCGTCAACCGCGATCATCAGTACTTCTACTCAGGCAATGAGGACCTCGTCAGCATTATCGAAATGAACGAGGAAAACAACCGCAACTGCTTCACAGCCGTTGACAATACCTATACTATCCTCAGACAGGTATACGAGCCTATGGCAAGCATGGTACAGGATTTCTATGACAGGACCGGCAACGATACCCTTATAATATACGGTTCGTACCGTACCAAGGATTTCCAGCAGGACCTTTACGATCAGGATATTGAAAATACAGGTGAAAGCGATTCCAGCCGGGTTGCGCCTGCAGGTCACAGCGAGCACGAATCAGGACTTGCTTTTGACTTCTCTGATACCGTAAACTACGATTATGACGGCAAGGGCGATTTCGAGTGGATAAATACGAACTGCTACAAATACGGTTTTATTGTCCGCTATACAAAGACTAAGGAGAATATCACCAAGTTCGTAGACGAGCCCTGGCACTTCCGCTATGTAGGTATCCCACATGCGCTGTATATGAACTCCCACGACCTTTGTCTCGAGGAATACATCGACCTGATACGCCAGCACCCATATGACGGCGAGCATCTTGAATTCTCCGACAGTGAGAATAAAAATGAATATGAGGTATACTTCGTCAAGTCCGACGACGGTGCCGACAAGACCACTGTTCCCGTTCCTACAGGTACAAGGTATGAGATATCAGGCAATAACGTTGACGGCTTTATAGTTACCGTATATAAGGGGCAGAAACCGCTTGTGGAGGAAACTCCCACCAAGGCCTTTGAAGAAGCTCCGGAACTCACTACAGCAGCTGAGGAAAATGAAGAAGACCCGGAAAGCGATTATTCGGAAGAATATAGTGAATAAAATATTAACAGGCAGATTTGCAAAAAGCATGTCTGCCTTGTTTTTTTGTCCGTTTTAATGCATGATAAACATTTTATATACATAAATGTTGATAACAAGCTTCAAAAGAGAGATTTTCTGCTTTTGACTTAAATTTTAAACATCTGATGCAGGGTTTTGCCTGTTTAAGGAAGTTTCTGCGTTCACAGAAGTCCTGACAGAAAAAATGTCTCAGGACTTTTCAGAAGCCGAAATATGACCTGTTAAAGGCAAATTTCAAGGCTTGTCCTACCACTTGTCAATAATTTGACAATTATTTGCCTCCATGCTATAATGCATATGTCAAGAGGTTCAGATGACAATCAATGAGGTTGTAGTGAACTTCTGCGAATGACGTCATGATTTAGGAGGATTTTATTATGAAAAAGGCATTATGTTTATCAGCAGCTCTTCTTTGTCTCACAGCAGCTCTTGTAAGCTGCGACAGCAAGAAAAAGGACACCAAGGACAACTACGACGCAACAGCTCAGACAACCGCAGCAGCAAGTGAAAAAACAGACGCAAAGGGCTTTGCAGGCAAATGGCAGTGCAAGGAGACCGAAATGGACGGAGAAAAGTCCGACAACCTCTGGGGCGCCGACGCATTTTCGCTTTTCCAGATAGAGATCAAAGACGATAATACAGGTTCGTTCTCATCTTTCATCTATTCAGGCTTTTTAGGCTCCGATGAACCTATAGACCTGACATGGGATAAGAAGGATGACGACTCCATTATTCTCACGCTTGTTGATCCTGAAGAGGACTCAACAACTTCAGAAGTTGAAAATACTACCTATGAAAGCGAAGACGAAAAGCTCACGCTTACAAAGGACGGAGATATGATGATCCTCGACATGTCAGACGATATGTCATCGTTCAAGGCTTTTCTTGAAAAGGTTGACAGCTTCACTCCCGTTCCTGAAGATATGGAAATGTCATTCAGTGCGTCAAGCGACTTTGACATGGATCTTACCACAGAGGCTTCAGCAGAATAAAGCTTTTTCATTGTAACGAAGGAGCGGCGGGAAGAACCGCCGCTCTTTTGCTTTATTTTTTTCTTGACATTGATAGACTTTTGATGTATAATAAATATGTTGCGAAGCTGTCGATGCCTGCTTTTACAATATGATCTGCTTATTCAGCATAGTTGTCATTGCAGCGCATTCGTAATGTTCAGGTCTCCCTCTAAAATTTAATAGTCGCTTGTGTAGCACAGTTGGTAGTGCAGCTCATTCGTAATGAGCAGGTCGCAGGTTCGAGTCCCGTCACAAGCTCCATATCTATGTTACAATATAGATCCTAAGCCATGAACTCCAGATTTTTCTGGAGTTTTTGCGTATCAATAAACGAAGGAATTTTATATGAAACCGTAGATCCCAAAGCAGAAAAGCATTTTGAGATTATAAATAAAGGCGATTAAGGATAAAAGTACGGAAAAGCTTAGAAAATAACAAAATACGAATTTAGAATTTTAAGCCGATTCTAAAACTGATTTTATTGGATACTTACAAATAAATAGCAAGATTTTTTCAATTTAAAGAAAAACTGTTGATATATAAGCCTATTTATGTATAGAATTAAATAAGTTATATTATAATGCTTAGTAACCTCAAAAGTATAATTTAGCTCATGCAAAATTAAATCTGCATGAGCTGTTTTTATCATTTCAGCTCCCAGCCGTTATCGCCGTGATATATCACACACAAATGGCTCAATATATTCCCTGATAAAATCAACTCTGTCCATTACAGTTGGTTTGAAATATGAAGCTATCGCTATAACGATATTCTTATCAGGATTGATGTAAATAACATTTCCACTGTTTCCGAGAGCTGCGTAGATTTTCTTTTCTCGGTCTAAAATCCACCACAGATAGCCATATTCCATTCCCTGCCAGTTCTGATTTTCAATAGCTCTTGAACGGGACATTTCTTCTATCCAGCCTGAAGAAACAATTCGCTTTCCATCATAAACGCCTTTGTTAAGACATAACAGCCCTATCTTAGCCATATCCTCTGCCGACATGCAAAGTCCGTAGCCTGGAGTTCCCAAGTCCTCTGTATCGCAAAACCATACATTCTCTTTGGGAGTTTTCTCTATGGTAAACTGCTTGTGTTCTTCAGCTGATCTGGCTATGAAGATTTTGTGCGGTTTGATGCCAAGCGGTTCAAAAAGGTACTTGTTTGCATAGTCCACAGTTTTCGTATTTGTTGCCTTGTACAGTATTCCCGAGAGGATATGCAGACACACGGTTTTATAGTTGAATTCTTCTGTCAGACCTTTTTTTCCGCCAAGAAAGTCAAGAGAAGTGTATGTCCAGTTATCGCTTGAGCAAACCTTGCTCCACGGATCTCCTTTACCCTTATACGGCGCTCTCATTGTCAGCAGATGCTTGATAGTTACATCGTATATGGTCTTTTCTCCGCGTTTTACCTTATAGTCAGGGAAATAGTCAAGGACTTTATCATCAATACTTCTTATATGTCCCTTATCAAGAGCTGTGCCGATAAGCAGCGACATTACGCTTTTTGTAGCGGACATTATGTGTACGCAGTCGTCTTTCTTATAGTCATGCCATGTATCGCTGTACACCTTTTTTTCGTCTTTGTAAGCACAGATCTGGCAGATGTTGCTCTCGCTGCCTTTGCTTTCCTCAATATACCTATGAAGTTCGTCTTTTGTCATAATATACCTCCGAATAGATAGAGTTCTGTACATTCGATCGAAGTTTCATACAGTATCTTTATTGTATCAAGATGAATTTTTAATGTCAATACTTTTCCCTAAAAACTTTATAAAGAGTGTAAAGTGTTTATTTCAGTTCCCAGCCGTTATCGCCGTGATATATCATCAGTTTGGTCATACCGCCGTCAATGCAGATATTCTCGCCTGTTATGAAGCCTGCCTTGTCGGAGCAGAGGAACATCACCATATCGGCGATATCCATTGGATTTCCCACACGACCGCATGGCTGTTGATATGCGTCAGGACCGTCATAGACCTTATAGGACGTATCAATCCAGCCTGGAGAGATAGAGTTCACACGCACCTTTCCTGCAAGGCTTACCGCAAGAGCATGAGTGAGCGCAGCTATACCGCCCTTTGCCGCCGTGTAGCTCTCGGTCTGAGGCTGGCTCATACGATCTCGTGAGGACGAAATATTGATGATACTGCCGCCCTTGTTGAAGTGAGGAGCGAATAGCTTCGACAGGTAAAACGGTGCAGTCACGCCCACTGACAGCGCGTACTGGAACTCCTCATAGCTGCACTCGTCAATGCCTTTCATCAGCGGTAGAGCGTTGTTCACGAGGAAGTCGATATGTCTGTGCTCAGCTATTACCTGCTGTGCGAATTTTTCAAGCACGGTCTTGTCGGAAATATCACCTACGAAGTGATCTCCCTCGACTATGTCGATAACGCATACCGCCGCACCATTTCTGCGGAACTCCTCGGCTATGCACTTGCCTATTCCATTTGCGCCGCCTGTTACTACGGCTACTTTGTTTTTGAACATTTCACACCTCACTCTTCATTTCGCCATTTATATGTCCTAAGATAATCGTATTCATATTTCAGATATTTCCGGGCAATAGAAGCACTACCAGAAAGATACCTGTCATAATTAGATTTGCAAATTTTTAATAGTTTTTTCGCTTCCTTAATTGCTAATGCAAGCTCATTCTCTTCGTCTAATTTTCCATTTGTAAAGTGTAGCTCATACGCCCTTGTATACTTTAAATAAGATTCAAGAAAATCCGTGCCATTATCTGTGCTTCCACAAGCAATTATACAGCTGCCTGTAAAATACACAGGTACTTTACCTGATATTTCTTCGCCTTCCCAAGAATGATAATTTTGTTTAATTCCGTATAAATGCTTATCTTCAACATAATAAGTAGCGATATACCCACGACAGCAATGGGAACATGGCTCTAAACCATTATCTGGAATATTAAAACTACCATGCTCTATTAATTGCTTTCCTTTTTCGACATCTATAAGCACGCATTTTTTGTCATTATAATAGAAATAATCCGGTTTTTGTCCACTCATACATTCATCTCCTCATTGAATAGTCCATTTTATTCCCTTAGCAATACGCTTCTCAGGCTCATTGAAGTGTCCGCCGTCATTCCATTCAAGGATATGACGGGACACGTTTTTATTGCCGCTTAGAGCTCTTTCAGCCTGCCGTCCGCAAAGTAATAGATATTCTCTTTCTTGTAGCCGTATTTCGAGCCCTTGACGCTGATATGCGGCTCAAATGTGAAATAGTCCACTGACGAAAGCAATGCAGTATTGCCCTTTTCAGTATATATTCGGTCGTTTTTGTCCTTCACGATAGAGTGACCGAGGTTGCCGAGAAAGTCAAGATTGATAAATCCGCGATCGATTATGAGCTGATTGATATGGAAATACAGCTCCTCAAAGGTAGTCTGCGGAGTGGCAAATCGAAGCAGTTCCGCATGAAGCTCTTCCTCCATGAGAAGTCCGTTACGCCACTCAGCGTTTCGGATACTGTTTATATCATCAACTGCTTTGCCGTCCTCGAGAATTATCGTGCGGGCGTAATCTCCCCATATATTACCGCATTGCGGACTGAGATCAATAGTTATGATATCGTCCGCAGTTATCAACCTGTCAGAAGTCACATACTCCCTGCCAGATACCGAAACTGTAGTCTCGTCTCCAGAAAATACGAATGCGCCGACGTCCCAGTACCAGAAAGAATCAGCTCCCAAAGCGAGCATTTTTTCTTCGCAGAAACGCCGCATATCGGTCAGCTTCATGCCTGCACGTATCTCGTTTTTTATGTGTTCTATGGCGTTTTTCGCTATTTTCTGTACTTCGGAGTATTCCATAACAGCACCCGCTTTCTATACCAATGAATTTCCTAATTCATACGCTTCTTTCAGTGCGGAGCTGCCTTCGATGTCTCCGATGTCCTTGACTCCACGTACTAAAACCGTACCTATACTTTCAAGCTTGAAGAAATCCAGTACCATTTGATACTGAATGATTATCGGATCAAACAGCTTCGCAAGCTCTGCTGCTCCGACAAGAAGAAGTCCAAGTTTTTTGATGTGGAATGTGTTTCTCATAGGCGTGTGAAGCCTGTCCACGATTGCTTTCAGCTGTGCGCTGATACCGTAGAAATATACAGGTGAAGCGACTACAACAACGTCCGCATTCCGCAGCTTTTCATATATCTGCACCATATCATCGTCCTGAAAGCATTGATTTCCTTCGCGTGTAAAACAGCTGTTACAGCCTATGCAGGGATCCACATTATAATCGGCGACAGATATTATCTCCACATTATTATTCTTTGCAGCGCCTTCTGCAAAGCTCTGCGCCAGCCGCGCAGTATTGCCGTTTTTTCTCACACTGCCAACAAGAATTACTATGTTGCTCAACTTCATCACCTCTCTTTTCAATTATTATAGCTGAAAAAATGCAGTTTTTCAAGGTTAATTTGTGAACAGACAACTGCATAAATAATTACCCCGAAACGATTTACTGATCGCTTCGGGGTATTGTATTATTATTCGTTTAAACCTTTATAAAACCTGACTACAGCGGAGATTTCTTTCTCATTCGGGTGCCCTTTTGCAATCCCTCCGAATATTTTGAAAGGTCCGTATGTATCAAAGCCAAAGCAGTGATATCTGCCAAGTTCATGGCAGTGCTTCTTTTTGGCAACAGCTCGGATTCCTTTCAGGAAACCACCGATCGGTGCGCCATGAGTATATATATAAAATACATCTTTGTTTTCAGGAAGGTGCTTTTCTGCAAATGAAATGATCTGTTTTGCAAATGAGTTGAAATAGATACCTGAAGCAAAGCCGATACGGTCATATGAAGAAAGCTCGGTTTCAGGCTTATTTGTAACTTCAATTATTGATACTGAACTGTCAGCAGCTGCAATAGCATCAATCAGTTTTTTTGTGTTGCCATGATGTTTTGAATAATACACGATAGCTGTTTTCATAGGCTTCTTTCTCCTTGAGTTATTATAATTGCATTATAACATCAAGAATTTTGTCTATTTTCATATCTCTCTTGCTTCATATATCTTTGCGGAAATAAACCACGAAACAATGAATATTGTCAGAGCAGCTGCAAATATAACAGCGATCACTAACGGCTGAGTCAGCTTGGATAA
>DBXO01000050.1 GCA_002309635.1 Ruminococcus flavefaciens
GGTGCAGGGCATGCGCCGCCTACATAACCGAATACGTCAGGACGCATAAGTCCGCAGTAGATAGCCTCACGGCCGCCCATTGAGAAACCTGTGATAGCAGTGTACTCTCTGCCTTCCTTTACGGAGTAATTCTCCTTAATGAAAGGAAGAAGGCTCTCTGTTACGTCATAGAGGAAGTTATCATACTCAGCACAGGTCTGCTGATTGATACCACTCGGAGAATTCATGGTCTTGCTGGTAAACATATTAGGAGTTACAGCAATGAACTCCTCAGCCTTGCCGCTTGACATAAGACCTGTCATGAGCTCCTGAACGCCCATACCGCTTACCATGTCGTTTTCGCTGCCCATGATACCGTGAAGGATGAACATTACAGGATATTTCTTGCTCGGATCATAGTTAGGAGGCAGAATTACATTGCAGTTCTTCTGCTTTCCTGTGTATTTACACATGTAAGACTTCTTCTCGACCTTGCACTTGCTGCTCTGCTCCGAACCGCTCGGAACAGTTGTAGGCATATCGCCCTTGATCTTAGCGTTGAGACCTGACTGAGCATTTCCGCCGCTGCCTGCGTCCGAACCGATGTTAGCTCCGCCGCCGTTAAAGCCGCCTGCAAAGCCGCTCCAGTCCTGGCCGCCGCCGTTGCCGCCCCAGTTCATTCCGCCGCCAAAGCCTCCGAAGCCGCCCTCGACCTTGCCGCCTGAAATGCTGCCTAAATCAATGTTTCCAACAGCGGCTGAAGCGGAGAACGGTACGCTTGCTGCGATCATCATTGCTGAAACAGTTCCGCTGATGACCTTTTTGAGTGTTTTAACTTCCACTCTGATCACTCCTTTTTGTAATTTTTATATTGTTCTGAACAATGTGCCATACATGCAGCCCGGCAACATGTGTATTCCAGGAAACAGCCCGATAGTACTGCATAATATATAATATTAATGTATCAGCGGTACAGAGGGAACGGACTGATATCCCGACGTAAAAGCCGCAATGACGATCTCATCAAAAAATACACCTGAGATAGTTATTGTGCCGAATGTATGTCACAATTGTCTAACATCTTCAATGTAAATATACAATACACAACCCCAAAAGTAAATAAGCTATTAACAAGACCGCAATAAATGGTGACTAATTAGCAATATTTGGTCAGCTGCTTATAATAATATTTTGCTATTTTTCAGACAAAAATGATATTATTTTTACTATTTCAAATGTTTAGGAAATACTTTGTTCATATAGATACCTCTCTTTGTTAAATGCGCAGCCCAATGCAATGAATGCTGTGAGGAGGATTTCCGCACTTTTTCCAAAATAAATATTTTTAGTAAAATAGCACAAATCTGCACTTATCCTGACTGCTTCAAGTATTCTGTACGAGCTCCTGTATCCTTAACAGCTCAAACATGCAACTGGCGGGAGAGCGATAATAAAAAAGTGTCCGTTTTTACAGACACTTCAATAATTTATCAACTTAATACGACACATTCATTATTATTTATTATCAGTTCTTTATTATTTTAACAGCAGACATAACGACGCCATTGCTTCTTTATGCCTGCTTTGCTGTTATCATCTCTTTTTTCGGTCAGGCTTTGACATTTTCTGCTCATACATCCTTGCATCGCTTATCTTGAGATAATCCTCGATGCTTCCGCTGCTGTCGGTCTCGCACAGATATGCTCCGCAGCTCAGTTCTATCCTGTATGGCTTGCCGTTGCTTTCGTTGTATTCCTCACACAGACGCACCAGCTCGCGCTCAAATCTGTCAAGTTTCTCCTGAGAATAATCGGAAGCGTAAATATAGAATTCGTCGCCGCCTGCTCGTCCCGCGATCTCACCCGATACGCAGCATTCCGTGATTATATGGGCAGCCATCCTGATAGCGAAGTCGCCCTCATTGTGGCCGTAAATATCATTGATGTGCTTAAGTCCGTCCATATCCACTACCATAGTGCATACAGTATTCTTCCCTCTGAGGCTCTTGATCGCATTTTGGGAAAACTCGTTGAAGCCGCGCCGGTTCAGGATACCCGTCAGCTCGTCGTGGACACTCAGCTCCATCTGCTTTTCGTACAGCGCCTTCTGCTGTCTGTAAAGCCTGTTGATATTATCGTTTTTCCAGAGCCTTTCGAGAGTTACAGACAGATTAAGAAGGAAAATATTATAGAAATCGCTGAAAATATCATCGTCCTTCATCTCGATAAGAGCATAGCCGAACATCTTCTCCGCACAGTAGATGCTCATTATGTAATAGAAATGAGACGTATCGGAATTAGTCGTATATGGTATGATACACTTGCTTTTTTCATCACTCACGGGCTTGACATATTCATTTTTTTCGTCTATCCATATTACGGGGCGGAAATTTCCCGTAGGCTTGCCGAACTCGCTTGAACAGGACAGTCTTCCCTCCTCATCGGTCTGCAAGAACAGGAAAAAAGCTGAATAATCACCAAAGTTGGTAGCACACTTCCTGAATGCGTCCTCAAGCTCGTCCAGCTTTTCCACGGTATTGAGCTTGAGCATGGCAGCCTCTGCATCGTTGAGGCAGTAGCCGAAAAGTCTTACATCATTGTATACGTCATCGAGATTTCTCGCCTCGGTCTCATAATCAACAGTCATACAGCCGCAGGACTGGTTCAGTATCATTCTCGGCGTCACCAAAAGGTCAGTCTCGTCAGTAAGCTCCTTACCGAGACTTACAAGGAGCGACATTGCTTTCTCTGCTATATCCTCCCTTTCGCGGGTAGCCGTGGTAAGGTGAGGGATAAACTGCTTTCCCTCAGTTGTGCCGTCAAAGCCCGATACAGCTATATCATCAGGCACCTTTATACCCCTTAGCTTCAATGCCGAAGCAAGGGCGATAGCCATATAGTCGTTGGCGCATACTATGGACTGAGGCCGCTCGGGACGGGAAAGGAAAAAATCCGCCGCCTCCTCGCCCTTATGGAACCAGAAGTCTCCTTCAAACACACCTGCTCCGTCCTCGGGAAGCCCTTTTTCCCTCATGACTGACCTGAACACCTCAAGTCTCAGCTGAGCATCGGGATGAGTGAGAAATCCCGACATGAAGCCTATTCTCGTATGCTTATGGACATCGGTGAAATGCTCAACAAGCTTGCGCATGCCCGCAGCGTCCTCAAAATCAATATTGTAAAAACCGTCAACGTGACCGCTTATAGATACAACAGGGCATTTTGCACTGCGAAGCTTGTTTATGACCTTTTCCGCCATGCTTTCCACGTTATATCCCTCTCCGTCGTAGACTATTCCGTCAAAGACATCAAGGTCTATATGATCTATGATGTCCAGTTCGCACTCGCCGAACTGGGTATACTTTTCACCTATCCTGCCGAGGGAATTGAAATATACTATGTTCATTCCCCTTTTCTTTGCAGCTCTGTTGAAGCACTGACATAATCCCTGTCTGTACCTGCTTGTCAGGGAGCAGCCAAAAAAGCCGATCGTCTTAAGAGAATTAATCATTGATCTCTGTCCCTCCTCCTGCCATGTCATCATGTATAGTCATATATGATAGGTCTTTCAAATTCCGCACCATTTATAATTATCCTTCTTCTGCCGTTAATTACGCGCACATTCTCATCGGGAGCCATTGTATCCCTGCCTATAGCGGAATGCACCACCGCCTGAGTATCAGAGTTCAGCAGGTCTATCCTGCTGTCGCTGCCGCAGCCGCCGAAAAGCAGTGCCTGTTTGCCTGTACTTTCAAGCTTTAACGCAGAATCATTCACTCTGATATCCGAAGCACCGTTGAGAGCTCCCAGAAGAGTTGACTCATCTGCCGTAACGTTTATGACCGCACCTATCCTGTTGGTATCTATGCAAGCCCTTTTGCCCTTTACAGAGCCTATCACTGCCACGCTCCTGCCGAAGGCGTAAAAATGTATAGCGCTCTGCTTTATACTTACCGATACATCGTTTTCCAGCGAGCCTATAAGAACCCCCGAGGTAACGATATAATCTGCCTCAATATGGCAGGTATTCAGCGAAAGCTCCACCTTTCCCGTGAGAGCGCCAATTCCCACGAACTCCTCATTGTTGGAATTCAGGTTGTACTCTCCGCGGTTTATGATTATATTTCCTCCGAGACCAGAGCCTATGGCTATCCCCTTCTGACCGTGACAGTTAATATTCACTGAGCCGTCCTGATCGAACACCAGCTCGCCGTGGCGGGAGTAGTGATCGTTGCCGATACCGTAGAATTCCGCAGCATTCAGCTCTATCTCAAGGTCTCCTCTGCCTTCGAGAGCAAGGCGCGAGGATTCGGGCACCTGTATTCCCGAGCCGAAAAGCGTATTCGTACCGAGAAGCACAAGAGCCACGTCGGTATTCTCACCGAGGACTATACACGGACGCTTTTTGATATTCTGAAAGTACACGTCCTCCAGGGTTATCCGTCCGCTGTAGCCTTTCTCGACCCGCAGATGGATATTGGTCTTCATATGGGGGATACCGATGATGGATATGTCCTTGTATACCATTGTGTCGCCGCCCACGACTATTTCGCTGTAGCCGTCCCTGACAAGCTGAGCAAGCTGGATACGGTTGATCTTTCCCGCGTAGTATACCTTCTTCATCTCACCATCTATACGCTCCTGATAATACTGCTTTATCTCGCTCCGGCGCTTATCGTCTATCCTGCGTATTATCTCAGGCGAGGGCACCGCCGTATAGAAGCCCTGTATGAGGTCTGCACCGAGGTTTATCGCTATGCGCATCTCCTCAGTGGTCTCAACGCCCTCCGCAAGGGCAAGTACATTGTTATTATGGCAGAAATCTATTATCTCACGGACAAAATGCTGCTTTCTCGGCTGACTGTCTATTTCGCTTATGAGGGAATGGTCTATCTTTACGTAATTTGGCATATATCTCAGCAGGTTGCTGACATTTGAATATCCCGTGCCGTAATCGTCAACTGCGATATCGATATTGAGCTTATTATAGAACTCCTTCAGCTTCATCAGATCCTCGTCATTGAGCTCCGCTTCCTCCGTAAGCTCTATCACCACCCTGTCAGAGATCCTTTCAAGGCGCTCGCTTATATCGGAGAGGTCGCCGTCGCTGACCATAACTCCGGGGATACTGTTTATGAACACCTTAGCGTCCCCGAATTTTTCTGTATTTTCGCTTACTATGCGCAGAACGTTCAG
The DNA here is from genome assembly GCA_002309635.1 of Ruminococcus flavefaciens. Lineage (GTDB taxonomy): Bacteria > Bacillota > Clostridia > Oscillospirales > Ruminococcaceae > Ruminococcus > Ruminococcus flavefaciens_J. Next base: position 5,175 of record DBXO01000050.1, read on the forward strand.
GAATGTGGAGCGCTCCACATCAAAAAGTCTTTCCTGCATGGTGGCATATTTTATAATAGAGAGCGGAGACACCTTTGTTTCCGTCCTTGCACGCATAAGAGCCTCATATGCGAAAATATCGCCGTTTTTCGCATTTATTATCGGCTGAAAATGATAATCGAAGAGGTTTTCGTCCAGTATTCTGGCAACAAGGCCGTAATCCTCCTTTTCCTTTTCGTCGAGGCTGTCATAGGCATAGGAATATATGGCAAACTTGCTGTTGCGTATCCTTTCAAGCCTTTTCTGAGTATTTTTGAGTGCGATACTGCGCCTCAGGACCTCCAGCCCCCTGTTTACCGAATCTATCCACCGCCTGTACACCTCATCATAGGAGCAGAGCTGATCCTGATACCTTACCGCCGCATAACCGAAACAGTTTTCATTGAAAAACACGGGAGTGAATATGTAGACCGCAGGCTCCTCCCTGTCAATCCCAAGGTCGGGCAGCATTTCCTCGGTTCTGAATCTGCTTTCAAGTCCCGTCATATTGTTTTTTCTGTCGCTGTAGTACCTTACGGCATGTATCATGCTGTCGTTGTATCCGTCACTTGTCACGCGGATACTGTTCCCGAGGTTTTCCGACCTGCTGTCAAGGCATAGATGGAACTCCCTTATATCTCCCAGCTGATAGATATAGGAGTACACCGCATTGAGATATTCGGGCAGAGATGACTGTGATATAAGGTTTTCCTCCATATTGTTGAAGACAGAGTTATAACCCTCCTCCGACATCTCTGTTTCCCATTTCTTACGTTTTATCTGATACTGCGGCATTATCTCGTTATGGCAGCCGCAGCTCTCTCCGAGAAGTATCTTCGGCTTGAGCGAAAAGGCATACGGCACCTCTCCGTTCATCTTTTTCATAAGGAAATCAAAGGCGTACTCTCCGAAGTCTTTTGCGGGGATAAGCGCCGATGTTACGGTACACGGGCTGGTCTGGCCCTCATAGGTGGAGTCGTAGCCCACAACTGCTATATCCTCGGGGATACGTATGCCCCGGGCCGTCAGAGCCTTGCACAGACCTATAGCCATCTGGTCGTTTGCACATGCAACTGCATCGGGGAGCGACTCTCCCTGCAAAAGGAGCTGCTCTGCATAGACCTCGCCGCTCTGATACCAGTAATCGCCGTAGATTATGCGCTTTTCCGATACAGGAAGTCCCGCCTTTTCCATTGCGTCGCGGTAAGCCTGCAACCGCTCCTTAGAGTGCTTATGATTTTTCTTGCCCGATACAAAAGCTATATCGCGGCAGCCGTGTACCTCGATAAGGTGAGTTATCAGGTCGAACACTCCCGAATAACCGTTCACGTAAATACTCGGGAAGATGTCGCTTTCCTTTTCTATGGCCACGATAGAACCGCGGAATTCCGCTTCAAGCCGCTTTTCCAGCTCCTGTGCGGCGTTTTCCGTCTGTATACTGTCCTTAAGTATAACAGCCCCGTCAAATCTTTCGGGATTCATCAGCGAGAATATATTAGACTCTCCCTTTTCGTTTTCGGGAGTATCCTGATATTTACGATACATTGAGAATATGCACACATCATAGCCCGCAGCGAGCGCTTCCTTGTTGAAACCGCTTATAAAACGGCTCTGATATGCTTCATCAGCCTGTCCCACAAACAATGCAAGTCTTTTTCCTGATCTTACCATAAGACTGTTCCTTTCCTCAGCGTCAATCATCAAAAAGCGTTATCCATGTCATATCTACTGCTGAAAATAAAAGCCGTTCAGCTGTATGCTGCCCATATATTCCGTCTGTATTTACTGATATTATATCCTATATTAATATGCAAAGCAATAGACAAAATGTAAAATATATTGCCTCTTTTTTCAGCATAATAATGGTTTTATTTTTTTACAGCAGAATATCACCTTTCATCGTTGCTTTATTAACTAAAAAAGTCTGAATTGTAAATTTTAACCCTGATGTATTGTGCCGGTCAATTGTTTATGCTATAATAAATGCCAAAGCATTGATTATTAATGCTCTGAATGTCCTTGCGGATACGCAGACCGGAGATCTGTTCCCTGCAATCGGGCGATATGCTATATGTAGGCAAGCCGCAAGGCTTAATGATATAGTAAAGGAGAAATACTATGAAAATCAAAAGAATCATGGCTGCATTGACTGCACTTTTGCTCATTGGGGGAGCAATTCCGTCGGTATCAGCCGAAAACGCCACAGAAAACACGGTATACGCCGCAGAAAATGAAGAATTAGCTTCTTCCTCCGTTACGGAAAACGGGGTACGCTATAACGTCTATGACGATAAAGCTGCCGTAGCGGAAGTAACCGGAGAACCCGGCTGCGATATCGTCATTGCCGACGATATAAGCGGCAAGCCCGTTACCAGCATCGAAAAGGGCGCTTTTGACGGCGTAAAGGACAAAATGAAGTCGGTAAAGCTGGGAAAGAACATAAAATACATCAGAGAGAGAACATTCTATGAGTTCAGTGAGCTTACCACCGCAGAATGCGGCGAGGGAACCGAGGAGATCGGGAACTGCACCTTTGCCTACTGTCCAAGGCTTGAGAGCGTAAGCTTCGGAAAAAGCCTCAAGGCTATCGATAAATGTGCATTTTTCAGCTGTCCCTCACTGGCTTCCGTTGAGCTTCCCGACACACTTGAAATAATAGACGACTTTGCCTTTGAAATGTGTCCCGGTATAAGTAAAGTAAAGCTTGGCAAGGGCATAAAGCGCATCGGCGACTGTGCTTTCAAGGACAGCAGCAATATATCCGAGGTCGACCTCGGCGACAAGCTTGAATACATCGGCGGCGCTGCATTCTCAGGTGAAAACTTGAAGTGCCTCGTCATTCCCGAGACCATAAGAAGTATAGGCAGGAATGGCTGTCCTCTCTATTTTGATTTCAGCCTTGAAAAGAGAGATACAGCAATAGTAATAAAGAACCCCGACTGCGATGTTATATCGGAATACAATGATGACTACAGTGAGTGTATCATCGTAAGCGCAGAAGACTCCGCTTCACGCACATACGCCAAAGAGGAAAATGTCAGATACTGCAGCATCGAGGATTACGAAAAGGGCAATTACGACAGACTGACCTCCATAAACGACCTTATCAAGCTATACGGCATGACCTTTGAGAAGAACGAAACGGGTCTTACCCTTACGAAGGCTAAATACGTCGGAAGCAGATGCTCAAAGGTAGTTATCCCCGACGCCGTTGACGGAGTTCCCGTTACTGCTATCGGAGATGAAGTCTTCAAGGAAAAGGATATCCAGTACGTTTACTTCGGCGAAAACATCACGGAAGTGGGCGAAAGCGCTTTTGAAGGCTGTAGGGTACTGTATATGGCAGTTCTCAATGACAAGCTGAAAACTGTCGGCAACTCGGCTTTCAGCGGCTGTGTCAACATGAAAGAGGTAATTGTGGGTGACAACATCGAAGCTATCGGAGAAAAGGCGTTTTTCCGCTGCTCATATATCGATGATTTCAAGCTCACGGACAATATAAAGACTATCGGCAGAAAAGCCTTTGGCAGAACACGTATAAAGGAAATGACTATCCCCGCAGGCGTTTCGGAGCTCAGGGGCTGCCCCTTTGAATATACCGACGAGGACTATAAAGTATCAGAGGGCATGGAATACAATGTTACCTTGAAGATAATGGATCCCGAATGCAAGCTCTCATACTGTGACAATGCCGATGAATGGAAGGACTGCTTCATCATCAGCGATGAGGGCGAGCCTCAGGTCTTCGCAAGGTTAAATTCTCTGAGGCACTGCACCTTTGAGGAATATGAAAACCATGATTATACCGAGCACAAGGTCTCATATTTCGGCAAAGCCGCTTTAAGAGAGTACGGCATGCGCTTTGAAATGGTCGGAAACGAAGCCGTGCTTGATAAATTCGTAGCTTTTGATGACAACTCTCTTATTATCCCCGACGAAGTCGAGGGTATCCCCGTAACGGGAATTTCAGGAAGTGCTTTATTTGAACAGCCGACTGTAAAAAGAATAGTATTGGGCAATAACATAAAAATCATCACAGACTCCATGTTTTCACAGCCGCTTCTTTCTTCATTAAGGATAGTCGATATCGGCGACGGTGTGGAGATCATCGAAAAAGACGCTTTTAAATACAGCGAGACCCTCGCCTCGGTAGGCTTCGGCAAGAATATAAAGGAGGTCGGCAGCGAAGCATTTGAAAGATGTACAAAGCTTCAGTCCGTCATCGATCTTCCAAATGCAGTCACAATAGGCGAAATGGCATTTGACGACTGCAAATCCATAAAGGGCATCGAGCTCGGAAACAGCCTTAAGACCATTGGCAGCAGCGCATTTTCGGGCAGTTGCGATTACAAGGTGCTGGAACTCCCCGACAGTCTCGAATACATAGGCAAATACGCTTTCAGCGATGGCTACGCGCTTGAAGAAGTAAAATGCGGAAGCGGTCTGAAATATATCGGAGACTACGCCTTTGAGGGCAACAGCCTCCTCAGGAAAGTAACTCTCAACGAGGGACTTGCCGAACTCGGCAAGGGAGCATTTGAACACTGCTATCTTCTCAATGAAGTAAACATTCCGACAACTCTCACTGAAATAAAGGAAGATACATTCTATCACACATGCATAAAATCCCTTGTACTGCCAAAGAGCATAAAATCGGTGGCAGAGAACGCCTATTACTCGCTATGGCGCACAACAGATGAGGATCGGCTGATAGACGACAGCCATTACGTCAGACAGATAACGCTTCCCTTGCTTGAAGACGGAGTAAGCATAACAGTGCTCAACCCCGACTGTGAGATCGATAAATCCGCTTTTTATGGCAATTTCACCGAATTACGCGGCTATAAGGGTTCAACTGCCGAGGAATACACGAAAGCTGCATTCAAAGAATGGCTTTTCGTACCCATAGACGGCTCTCCCTCAGAGTTTCTTGCGGGCGACACCAACTGTGACGGAACTGTTGATCTTGCAGACGCAGTGCTCATAATGCAGGCTCTTGCAAATCCCAACAGATACGGTCTAAGCGGCACATCGGACAAGCGCATAACCGAGCAGGGCTGGGACAACGGCGACGTAGACAAAAACGTAGCGGGACTTACCGTAAACGACGCACAGAAGATACAGTCATATCTCCTTGGAAAGATCAGCAGCTTCGACTGATGCGGCAAAAATAATAAGAAAGCGAGGGCGTGATGTCACATATCACGCCCTTTTCTCTGTGTAAACAGCAATAAACGCCTTGACTTCATTTGAAAAAACTGTTAAAATAAAAACGTTTACGGGATACTGAATATTAAAAGTTTTGTATTCAAATCAGAAATAGGAGATGTAATGATGAAAAACAATGTATTGAAAAGAGCCGCGGCAGCAGTTCTTGCGGTTACACTTATCGGCTGCGGCACGGCATTCCCCGTTGGCGACAAGCCACTTTTCGGCAGTTCCCTTACTGCTGATGCGGCAGAATACTGCTGTTCTTTTAACAACTCAACAGGAGTTCTTACTCTTCGCGGTAATGTTGTCAAGGAAGATGTTCAGGAATATTATAGTGGTGATGTTGAACACGAAGGTTTTTTCGTAACAAAGGTGGTTTGCGAAGAAGGAACAGTCTTCCCAGAAGATAGCAGTTGGCTTTTCTCTGAGTTTAGATCGGCAAACGAAATTGACCTTTCAAATGCCGATACCTCAAAGGTTACCAACATGGAAAACATGTTTCATTGCTGTTGGAACCTTAGAAACATTAATTTGAGCAATATTGACACATCTAATGTTACAAGCATGAAGGAAATGTTCTACCTCTGCAAATCTCTTACTTCAATTGACGTAAGCCGCTTTGATACGTCAAATGTCACGAATATGAACGGTATGTTTGGAGCATGCGAAAAACTTAAGAAACTTGATTTAAGAAATTTCAATACATCTAATGTCAATGATATGAGCGGCATTTTTCATATCTGCGAATCTTTGACAGATCTTGACATAAGCAGCTTTGATACGCACAACGTCAATGATATGAGTTGTATGTTCTTATCTTGTGTATCTTTAACTGACCTTGACATAAGCCACTTTGATACACGCAATGTTAATAGTATGATTCGAATGTTTGATTCGTGCTATGAGCTTAGCAATCTGAAATTAGGCAATTTTAATACTTCCAATGTATCAGATAAATATGGTATGTATGGTATGTTCTCTTACTGTAAAAAACTGACTTCACTTGATCTTAGCTGCTTTGATACATCAAATGTAATTGATATGCGTTATATGTTTGCCAACTGCGAGAGCCTTGCTTACCTTAATCTAAGCAGCTTTGATACATCAAACGTTAAGAAAATGGGCAATATGTTCTGCAACTGTAAAAGCCTAAAAAAAATAGACCTCAGTTCCTTTGACACCAAAAAAGTGACCGATATAACAAAAATGTTTACAAGCTGTACCAACCTTGAAAGCATAATCGTTTCAAATACATGGACTAATTCTTCAGTAACAGAAGGTGATAATGTATTTGATGGCTGTACAAGCCTCATCGGCGGCAGCGGAACAGCTTATGATCCCGATAAAACAGACTACACCTATGCATGTGCCGATACTGAGGAAACACCCGGATATCTTACTTTGATACACAGAGAAAACATGTTAAAGAAAGCCTCTGTTACTCTTGACGGTACTATCGGCATCAACTTCTACACATATATCAACGAAGATATCGAAAAAGCTGTCATAAGCGGTCCCAACGGCGATGAAGTGACCGATTTCACAGACAAAGAACCCAGCGGCACAACCAAGCTCACATACAAGGTTTATGCCACACAGACACACGAAACCATTACCCTTAAGCTTTATGGCAAAAACGGAGAACAGATGAGCTTCATAAAAGCAGGCAGAACGCCCGCTTCCGTTTCACAGTATACTTGCACCGTTCAGGACTATATCGATAAATACAAGTCCGAATACAGCAGCGGAAAGGTCTATGATCTTGTTAATTCTCTCGATAACTACTGCAAAGCTGCCGAAAACTATTTCAAAGGAACCAGCAATACTATCAACGGTATCGATGATGTGACCGCAGATAATGTAAAGATGTATGCTCCTGTTCTGGACGAGAATATAAAGCTTTCACTTGTTCTTTTCTCCTCGACAAACATAAGAGTATACACAGACAGCACAGATGTGGTACTCTACGGAAACGATATGACTCCCCACACAAGCAGATACGGTCAGTACTACGAATTTTATAATGCTCCCGCAAACAGACTGTTTGAAAAGATATCCGTTGTTATCGATGGCAAAAACTGTGCATTCTATGCTATGTCCTACGTTTACCGCGTTCTGAACAATCCTGATCTTGATGAGGATTCACCTCTTGTAAAAATGGCAAAAGCCACATATGTTTACGCACAAGCAGCAAAAGCATATTTGGGGACCTGATAAACAAGCTTTATCGCTCCCTATAAAACAAAACCACCCGCAAGCGGGTGGTTTTGTTTTATATCTGCCTTTTAAATATACCGCTCATTCGCACCAGTAAACATAGTTCTCCTTGCGCGGTGCGGCAGCGGGCTCTTCACAGTCCGCATAGCCAAGTATGCAGTGACCTATTCCTTCATAGTTGCCCTCTATACCGAGGCTCCTGAGTATCTCCCTGCCCTCCTCGGACTCGAACTCCTCCTTGGCGCGGTGTATCCAGCAGCTTGATATGCCGCAGGCATGAGCCGCGTTCATAAGGTTGCCCATAACAAGGCTGCCGTCGTAAAGATAGGTGAACATATCCTTGTCAGCCAGCACTATAAGCACCACAGGTGCGTTATAGAACGGATCGGTGTCCATATTGAGAACCTTTGCATTCATAGCGGAAAGCTTGTCGCGGAGCTCCTTGTTGGTAACTGCGATGATTATCGGCGCCTGACGGTTCATGCCCGTTGCAGCGTAGGTGCCTGCCTCGACTATCTTTTCGATGATCTCCTTAGGCACCATATCCGATTTGAATTTCCTGATACTTCTCCTTGTGATAAGATTTGTCATTGCGTCCATTTTTAGATCCTCCTATATTTATTTTCATATTTATTTTACGTCTATAACTACAATGTTACCGTAACTGATGTACAGACAAAGAAGTCCGTTTTTTGCAGCTTACTTTTCAGCGATACTGCGTCTCATACTGCAAAGATCGAATGTATCCCATACTCCGTCGCCGTTGAGGTCGTAGTCGGTACCCTCTGCGAGCTCTGTCTTTCTGCCAAGTATAAAGTCCGTGAGCTTCTTAAGGTCTTCTTCTGTATATGTAACCTTTTCCCCGGGAACATATTTTACGCCTGCGGAATTGATGACCGCCCTGCCGCTGTTGTCGTTTGCACATAAAGTAAAGCAAGCGTTTATGATATCGCCTGTCTTGTAGCCGAGCTTATTTACCTGACGAACTATATCCGAAGCATTGACAGTGTTCGCATAGCATTTGAAGCCCTCCTGAACGTCATCGCCGCCGGAAGCCTTTAACTGCTCCTGACGCTTGAGGACTATGAAGCTCGTATCGTCCTCCCACGCCAATTGTGCGTCTTTTCTGTTCACATAAGCTATAGAAGCGTCGTACTTCACGCCGTCCGATTCGATAACTCCAAGCTCCTCTGAGTTGTTGTAATTCAGGTCCGACATGTTTAACACATTATCAAGCCCGCCCTCATATGCGTCAGCCAAAAGGATATTGCAGCCCGTATGTTCCCCGGATAAAGTATGATCCTTTACGGCATCTTCATTTATGCATGTTATGTAACAGCCTACTGCCCATTTGGAATCATCGCCCTTGTCACTGAGCTCACCCATATCCATACTATAATCGATAATGATATCGTCGCTGCCCTTATATCCGCTGTAGCCGTTCAGGCCCGCAAAGAAAGCATGATTGAGCCCCGTGCCTGACGGAATCCATATATCTGTAGCCGGATTTGTCCAGGTACAGAATATCCTGTCATCGGAATAGCCTTCCATTTTTGCAGCATAGCCGCGGATATTGTAATGATTATTGTCTGCAACGGTATAGCTTCTGCCCATAATAGTATCAAGCTCTACCTTTTTTGTCAGCTTTTCGTATTCCTTTCCGTCCTCAATAAAGTCGGGAACGGTCATTTCATTTTTAACAAGTTCTGCATTGCCCGTTGACGAACAGCCGTTGAGCTGTACCACGATCCTGTCGGGAGTACCAAGCGTCATGCCCTTATCGCAGACGTAGTCCATAAAAGGCTTCATGTCATGCTTAACAGTTACCTTGCCGTTAGCGCCGTTTGCAGCTGCATTCCCGCTGACAAAGTAGTACTCTTCATAAGCAATCGGTTTGCCCGTACCGACAATGCTGTGAGGTGCATAGTAAACATCATAGTCAATACCGTCAACGGTTATCGTATCCGAAGCGCCCAGTGAGAAAGGAACGCCATCCCAGCCGCTGACCGCGTCAACTATATGAACTCCGCTTTCGTAATATCTTTCATATGTATCGGGACCCACAAAGTATGCACAGGTGCTTACCGAATACGCACCTTTTGCTTCAACGATCATGGAATAATCCACAGTCGAACCTGTGACCGCCTTATAGGACTGGCCTCTTTCGTACTGTTTTCCCCTCTCGAACAGGGGGCCTCTGTCGTAATTTTCCTGAGATCTCTGCGAAGACCATTCAGCTTTGAAAAGCGATGGCTTCTGCACCTCCATTATCCCCTCGTCCCCGAAGCCGCTGGTGCCGTAATAATAGCCTGTGCGAACGCCGTACTCATAATTCTTTACAGAGATAGGAGCTTCTGCGTCTTCATACTCGTCGGGAGCGATCTCAGGCATATTCTCCACGGATATATCGTAATTCTGAATGCAGGCCTCGCCCTTTGAGTAAGAGGTCTCAAGGAACAGGTCTATATCGGTTATCTCACCTATCCCGAAGCCCATATCCGCAAGATAGTCCAGCTTATCGCATAAAGCTATCCTTCTTGAGTCCTCGTTGTCGTTGTTGACCCTGAGAGGTTCTTCTCTGCGGAAGACATATGTATGGCTTGCCTTGTCCTCGTTTTCGCGAGCGTAGACATTATAGGGCACATCAAATGAATCGCCCTCTACAGGTCCGAACCATGCCTGATCGTTCATTGTTTCCTTTGAAACTATACTGCCGATCTTCTCAAATCTTTCGTCCTTCTCTGCTATGCTCTTTCCGTTCTCCGAGGTATCCACCTCAAGTATGTCGAACACGTCTCCTCTGGAATTCCGCACCCTGATACCGAACCTGACATAGCCCTTTTCCGTGCTTGATATAGCCTTTATGTCCAGTCTCTTCCAGTACTTGACATTCATCTTCCCGAGCTTTGAATACTCTGTCGGAGCGGCGAATCTCAGACCTCTTACTGCCGAGAAGCCCTCGTCGTTGTCCCATTCGCAGTCAAAGCTGCCTCCGGGATTAAGCATAAGCATTGGCTGACTGTCCTTGTCGCTGTTTTCGATCTCAAAGTAGTACCCCTTGTCAATGCCGCGGCAATTATGGTCAATAATTATTTCCGCATTAGCCGCTGACAAAGGCATGCCGGCGGTAACTAAAGCTGCGGAAACCATAGCTGCCAAAACACCATTAATACGTCGTTTCATAATCATACCTCCCATTTATCCCGTCAAAAGCACATGTAATATTATACAGATTATATACTATTTGTCCACAAAAAGCAAGTGAAATATTGCGGTATTTCAAAGCTGACAGGATATCATCGTCTTTTCGACAAACCTTTTAACCCGCCGGAGAAAATTAATTCATATCATATCGTGCAACAGTAATATCAAATATATAAGTAATATATATTTCATTGTTCAGACATCAAAAACCCATATAATCACATTTTTCAACTTAAAAACCGCCCTGTTAGCAGTAATATTTGCACTAAATTATACGTTAAGGATAGGCACTGTTTTGTATCAATGCACGATATTTATTAACAAATTGTGAATTTAAGAAAAAAGCGAATGACATTTTTACATTATTATGCTATAATTCTTATATGTTTCGATAAAACATGCACTGGGACTTTAATTGGGGGTGATGTTTCCATGCAGACTCTGTACAGCTTTTCTTACAGGCATGGTCTAACTATATCATCTCACCAATCAATCAAGCTTCAAAGGCGTACTGACGGGATAATTATATCTACAGGTACGCTTTTTATATTTTATCTGTAACGATGAGGATACAAGTGGCAAGACCACTCGTCAGCACAGAAGTACTTTTATATTATAATGGAGGAAAATGAAATGAATAAGGCAAAAAAGACTTCTTTCAAAAAAGTTGCTGCTGGCGCTCTCGCAGTTATCACACTCGCATCATACTCGCTCCCTGCTAATACAGGAATTCTCTCCACAAGACCTACTATCACTGCAAGCGCAACAGGAACCGCAAACAGTATACACGTTTACGGAACTATCAAGAACGCCACAGGTGAAACACTGAAAGTCGTATACTACAAGCAGTCTGACCTCAACAGAATCCAGTCGCGTGATTTCAAAAGCGGTGAATCATGGGCATTCGACGGCGATATCGTAAAGATCGTCAGCCCTGTAAGCCTTAATTTCCCCAAGCAGTGGAATCAGGGCACTCACCTCAAGGCAGGCACTCCCAATGTTGACGCCATCACGACCTGCACTGTCACCGACAAGGGCTATGAATATACATTCTCTTCACCAAAGGGCAATACATATCAGTACGAGAACAAGGCATACGGCGCAAACGAAGTCATCTTCTCAAAAACAAGCAATTACGTCTCAAACGACGCCGATACTCACTCTCTTATCGGTTCAAACGAGAAAGAGCCACACGATATCGCAGATTATTCCGTAAGGGTCGTTTCATATGATCCCAACGGAACTGTTCCCTCAAATTCCTTTGCAGAGACAAAGCAGAAGGGCTTGTGGCAGAGCAACAACTCGGGAACTCTCAACAACACAGCTTACGCAGAGTGGGAGGTAACCGTTCCCCAGGATCACACGGTAAATATAAACTACTGGGTATCCTGCGAGGAGAACATCGACTACCTCAATATGAAAGTCAACGGCAATACTGTCGCAAATAAGGCTACCAACAAGGAAGCAGGCGTTATCACCCTTACCCCCGGCACCTACAGGATATCTGCCGAATATGTACATGAGCAGGACGACAAGGGTGCAGTTTCACAGAACAGCTGCTACTTCCTCGACTGCGTATTCGTACAGTTCTCAAATCACTGCGAGAAGTGCGATTATACCGACACAAGGGTTTACATGCAGATAGAGGATTTCACAGACAGCGATACTGGCAAGTTCGCTGTACAGAACGGCAAGACAATCTCTCACACCATGAATTTTGCAGACCTCGGCTACGAGTACTGGTGCGAAAAGTCATTCTCCGTTTATTCAAAGGAAAGACTTTACTTCGAGGACTACGAAGGCAAATTCACATGGTCCGAGAATATAGGCAATTTCACATACAACAACGCCAAGTATCCCTTCAGATACGACGTTAACGTACCCAACCCGGAGGTAGGCGTATTCATCCCCGTAACAAAGGGATTCTACGAATACGACAGCAATCCTGTCTTTACCGCAAAGGCAAAGAAGGGCACAGCTCCCGACGCAAAGGTACTCACTCCCGACAACTTCTACATAACTCTCAATCCCGACCTCAGTGCTGAGGACGCTGCTGAGATACAGGCTATCATAGATTCTCCCGAAACTGCAAAGTGGGTCAACATAACCTCATATGACCGCAACACAAAGCTCATCAATGCGGCTTACTACGTTATCTACAATCCCGCTCTCAAGAAGTACCTCGGCGATGATTACGATTCAGATGTAGTTGCATGCATGGTTGAGGAGTTCGGCAAGTATGAGATATCTTCTTCCGATATCACTTCATCTGCTGACCTTATCCTCCTTGACAGCAACGGCAAGGCTTATCCCAACAAGTTCATAAGCGTTTCTTCAAAGGATGAGGACGGCAATGTATCAGCTCTCACTCTTGGTGAGGACTATGAGATCACTTCTGCCGAGACTGTTTCAAAGGCCGGAGAGTTCACAGTTACAGTAAATGGTATCAACAGATGTGCAGGTACTGCAACAAAGACACTGACCATCGCTGAAGCAGACGCACTCACAAAGATCGCTGCAAAGGCTGCCGACTACTATAACGAGGGCAACATCGAATACTACGCAGACGCAAACGGCAACTTCTACCTCCCTGTTTCAGGCTTGACAAATGCTTACAGAAAGGCATCAAAGGAGGAGATCACTCTCCCTGTTATCCCCATACCCGCACCGTTTTTCAAGTCACAGAGCCTTATCCTCAGCGGAAAGATCGGCGTTAACTTCTTCCTCGACCTGACAGCTCTCTCTGACGAAGAAAAGGCTGCAAGCTATGTTGAGTTCACTGTCAACGGCGAAACGACCATAGACAAGTTCGACGAGAACTCAAAGAATCAGGCAGGCACATTATACGGCTTCACATGCTATGTAAATTCAGTTCAGATGGCTGATACCATCACAGCTGTATTCCACTACGGCGATGACGAGACCATTACAAAGACATATTCAGTACTCGATTATATCAACTCTATCGACAAGAACGCTGCTAACTATGATGAGACAACTCTTGCTCTTATCCATTCCATAGCAGACTACGGTCACTATTCACAGCCCTTCCTTTCAGCTGCAAACAACTGGACTGTCGGCGAGGATCACGCTGAAATGAGCAAGGTATACACAGAGTCATACGACTATGATTCTATCAGAGCTTCCGTAAAGGACTACGCTCACAAGGCTTCACTCGTTGAGAAGGATATCGCAAAGATCACATACTCACTGGTACTCAATGCAGAGACAACTATCAATGTGTTCGTTGCTCCCGCAGCAGACTACACAGGAAATGTTGCAATAAGCATAAATGATCTCAGCGAGGACGAGTACTCAGTTGCAAAGCAGGCTGACGGACGCTACAAGATCGTTATCTCAAATATCTCAGCACACAACCTCGGAAAGACCTTCAATGTAAAGGTTACTACAGAAAACGGCGTATCAACATACGATGTATCTGTTCTTTCATACGTAAACACTGTTCTGAACAGTGAAAGCTTCGATGAAGCAGCTAAAAACGCAGTTTCCTCAATCTACAAGTATTTTGAGGCAACAATAAATTACAGAAATAAAAAGTGATAAGGAGGATCGATATGGAGAAGTACATTACAGCAGAGATCGAGATCACAAAGTTCGAGACAGAAGATGTTATTACTGCAAGTGATACAACAACTCCTGAGGTAGGCTGATTCACGCGGGGCGAGACGAATGTCTCGCCCCATTTACTATGCATAAGAAGGAGAATAACAGAATGAAAATAAAAGCAATTGCCGTCCTGCTGATAATGCTTGCAGGCATGACCTCCTGCAAAAGCGGTACTGACAGCTCTGAGCCGTCAGGCACTGTCGCCGGGACCACAGCAGTCACAACTCAGAAAGAGGAGGAAACGACTGCTCAGACAACAAAGGCAGAGTCAACAACAGCAGCAGCCACAACGTCCGTACAGAAAACACCAGACGAGACTACTGCCGTAACAGAACCAGCAGAAGAGGATACCGTGTCAGGAACTTCATCAGTTGAAAGCACTGCCGAACCTGCCGAAAATAAGCCGGGCGTAAGAGTTGACGCCAACGGAGACGTAATTCTTCCCGAAGTCTGATTTTGCTTACTTTACATTTTTATGTGCTTATATCCTTAAGATTTCGTTATTATTACCACTGTGCAACAGATTGACACAGGCGCTCTGATGTGGTATACTATTTAAAAGTTGTTTTTACATATTGTGTAAAAAAGAAAGATAACAAATCAAGGGAGATATGTATATGAAAGAGGCTTTACTTATAATCGACGTTCAGAACGACTACTTCGAGGGCGGAGCTTGTATGCTCCACGATCCGCGAAAGGCTGAGAAAAAAATAGCACAGCTCATTTCAGAGAGCCGCAGTATCGGCCGTCCTGTTATATATATCAAGCACATCAACCCCGACAGCGAGGCTTTCTTCAACGAAGGTACTTACGGCTGTGAGATATCGGAGCGTATCGCTCCCCTGCCAAATGATATCGTCATCAACAAATACTGCCCGAACAGCTTCCTCGGCACCGAGCTCAACGACTGCCTGCGCAGTCTCGGCGTGGAAAAGCTCATAGTATGCGGCATGATGACACATATGTGCGTTGATACAACAGTACGCGCCGCTATGGACCACGGCTATGCTGTAACTCTCGTTGCAGACGCATGCGCTACAAGGGATCTTGAGATAAACGGTGAGATAATCCCCGCGGAAACTGTCCAGAAGACCTATATAGCTTCTCTCGCCGGTATCTTTGCAGAGATAGTCTGAACCGCGTATTATTTTGGCAAATCAAGTGATAATACAACAGAAACTGATTATGAAGCTCTAAGAATCTTTCTCTTAGAGCTTCATAATTAATGGGCAAACTAAATCATAACAGGAAGGTGATACCATGAAAGCTGCTTTTTTTGACACTAAGCCCTATGATACTCCGGCTTTTGAGAAATTCGGCAAAGAAAACGGCATTAAGTTCAAGTTCTACGAGACCAAGCTCAACGAGGACACTGCCGAGCTGGCAAAGGGCTGCGAGGCTGCCTGCGTTTTTGTAAACGATACTGTCAACGCCGCCGTTATCGACAAGCTCTGTGCTCTCGGTGTAAAGGTACTGGCCCTCCGCTGTGCGGGCTACAACAACGTCGATATCAAGTACGCAAAGGACAAGCTGAGAGTCGTAAGCGTTCCCGCTTATTCGCCATACGCTGTAGCAGAACACGCTATGGCTCTGCTCCTTACGTCGATCCGCCGCGTACACAAGGCGTTTATCCGTACCCGCGACCATAATTTTTCGCTGAACGGTCTTACAGGCTTCGACCTTCACGGAAAGACTGTGGGCGTTGTGGGTACAGGTAAGATAGGACGTATATTCATAAATATCTGCCGCGGCTTCGGCATGAACGTCATTGCATACGACAAGTTCCCCGCCAAGGACAGCGATATCGACTATGTGGAGCTTGACGAGCTTTTCAGCAGGAGCGATATCATCTCCTTCCACTGTCCGCTCACCGATGAGACCTACCATATGATAGACAGCAGTTCAGTTGACAAACTGAAAAAGGGCGTGGTCATCGTCAATACCTCAAGAGGCGCCCTTATCGACGCAGAGGCTCTCCTTGAGGGCATAAAAGCACGTAAAATAGGCGCTGCCTGCCTTGACGTATACGAGGAGGAAGCCGATGTGTTCTTTCAAGACTTTTCAGGTCACATCATCGCCGACGATACACTTGCAAGACTTATCTCTATGCCAAATGTTATCGTTACTTCACATCAGGCTTTCCTTACGGAGGAAGCTCTCAGCAATATCGCCGAAACTACGGTAAACAACATAACTGCCTGCCTCAGGGGCGAGGAATGCCCCAACGAGCTGCATATCTGAGGTGAATAAAAATGCTTACAGGAAAAACCGTCTTACTCGGAGTTACAAGCTCCATTGCTATCTACAAGACCTGCAACCTTGCACGCATGCTGACAAAACTCGGTGCCGACGTTCACGTTGCTATGACACCGAATTCGCTGAATTTCGTTCAGCCCCTTACATTCGAGACTCTCACTCAGCACAAATGCCTTATCGACACCTTTGACCGCAATTTCGAGTACAGCGTGGAGCACGTTTCCATTGCAAAAAAAGCAGACGTTGTTATGATAGCACCCGCTTCTGCAAACGTTATCGGCAAGATCGCAAACGGTATCGCAGATGATATGCTGACTACCACCGTTATGGCCTGTACGTGCAAAAAGATAATTGCTCCCGCTATGAACCATAATATGTTCCATAACCCCATAGTTCAGGACAATATAGAGAAGCTGAAAAAATTCGGCTATGAAATAGTGGAGCCCGTCCGCGGAATGCTTGCCAACAGAGATATCGGCGACGGAAAGCTCCCCGACGAGGAAACTCTTCTTGAATATATCGTCCGCGAGGCTGCTTTTGAGAAAGACCTCGCAGGGAAAAAAATACTCGTTACCGCAGGCGCTACCCGTGAAAGTATCGACCCTGTCCGCTTCATCACCAACCACTCCAGCGGAAAAATGGGCTTTGCTCTTGCAAGGGCAGCTATGCTGAGAGGTGCTGATGTTACGGTAGTTGCAGCCCACACAGATGTTGAGCCGCCTATGTTCGTGAACGTTGTCCCCGTAAAATCTGCGGAGGATATGTTCAATGCAGTAAAGGAAAGACTCGACAGCATAGATATTATCATAAAGGCGGCGGCTGTTGCGGATTATACTCCCGTTACCACTGCCACAAGCAAGATAAAGAAATCTGACGGAGATATGAGCATACCTCTCAAGCGCACTACCGATATCCTTAAGTATATCGGCGAAAACCGCCGCGAAGGTCAGGTAGTCTGCGGCTTCTCAATGGAGACCGACAACGTTATTGAGAACTCCCGTGCAAAGCTGACCAAGAAGAACTGCGATATGATATGCGCTAATTCCCTTAAAAAGGCGGGCTCGGGCTTCGGTACAGACACCAATATCATTACTATGATAACTCCCGAAGATACGCAGGAAATGGAGCTTATGTCCAAATTCGACGCGGCTAATATCATACTTACCAGGCTTAAGGCTATCTCTGAGCGAAAGTGATCGGTAAAAAGCAAACAGCTATCATCAGGGCGGCTTTGCCGCCCTATTTTACTGCATAATTCAGGTCCTGCGTTTTCAGAATCATTTTCCGTTCACGTATTCTGTGTTCATTATTATGAACAGGCGGTATGCCGTTCTTTCACGGCTCATGCCCAAAAACGACCTACATATGTATGGTATGAATAGAGAAGTATATGCGAGAACTTATTGAGGAAACCCCTTTTGAAAAAGGGTTTCCCTAAC
>DBXO01000005.1 GCA_002309635.1 Ruminococcus flavefaciens
GGAACGCCTTCCTTTTCGAGCATTTTGAACATATAATTGGTCATCTTGTTGTTGATGACGCCCTTACCTGTGATAGTGCCCTTCTTCTCGCCGTTGAACGCTGTTGCGTCGTCCTTGTAATCAACAATAACGAGGTTAGGATCATTTGTGGCGAAGACCTTCTTAGCCTTGCCCTCATAGAGCTGTTCCTTCTTTTCGATGTTTGACATTTTAAAATTCCTCCTTGAGAATTATATAAATGAATGATTGTATATGCAATTCCGCATCATCGCGGAGATTGTATTCGTTTATTCAGCCTTTAGCCCTTAGCTTTTAGCCTGCTGTGCCGTCTTCGTCGAAAAATTTAAATCAGTCTGCGGAGCAGACACATTTTTTGCTAACAGCTAATGGCTATAAAAGCATATCCGCTGCTTTTTCGGGTGTTTCTGCGATATAGTCCGCACCTGCCTCGTTAAGTTCCTCTACAGAGCCGTAGCCCCAGAGTATGCCCATGCATTCTATGCCTGTTTTATGGGCACCGAGGACGTCCTGTCTGCGGTCACCTATCATCAGTACACTGCTCCTGTCGGTGATGCCTGCCTGCGCAAGCACGTACTCTATGACCTCATGCTTGTAATCGCGGGTGCCGTCCAGCTCTGCGCCGCCGACTATTTCAAAGTACTGTGAAAGTCCGAATCTTTCAAATATTCGTACTGCGTATACCTGCGGCTTGCTTGTGGCTACCATGAGACGTTTGCCGCCGCTTTCAAGCCTTTCCAGCATTCCTGGGATACCTTCGTATACGCGGTTCTCGAAAAGTCCCGTTGTTGAGTACCTTTCGCGGAATATCCTTACCGCTTCATCGACCTGCTCGGCGTTCATGCCGCAGAACTCGGCAAATGACTGGCGTATTGGCGGCCCCAGAAAAATATTCGTATCCTCGGGGACCTCAAAGCCCATTTGCTTTATTGCATGCACAAGGCATTTCAGTATGCCCTCGGTGGAGTCGGTAAGCGTGCCGTCAAGGTCGAAAAGCAGGGTGCTGTAATTTTTCATCATGTATCAAGTGATATCCTGTTCCAGTCCTCGGTGTCGCATACGAGCCATTCAAGACCGCGTCTGCGCTCGATCACTGCGTCTGCGTTGAGACCGCCTACAGGGCATTTCCTGTCTATCTTTTCATGCTGTACCACCGCCCAGTGATAGCGGTAGTAAAGGTCCAGCATATCCATTATCTCGTCAGCGCTCCTGAGAGTGCATCTGCTCTTGAATTCCTCAAAGCTGCCGCACTGTGAAACGAAGCGGACAGCCTGCGGGCAGTCGCATATATCCTCTGCGTCGGTTATATCATCAACAAGTCCCAGCGCCCATACAAGAGTCCAGTAGGATTCGTACTCCCATACAACGTCGATAACGTCCTGCTGAACATAGGAGCCGTCAACAAGACGTCTTTCCTTTGCGTTGAGGCTGTTCCTTACGCCGAAGAAGTCTATGAGAGCTACGAAGTAGTTCACGTCCTCATCGTTCTGCTCGCTTCTGCCGAAGCCGACCTGTGTTGACAGCAGAGCTGCCACAGCGCGTCTGCATATATCATCAAGACTTCTGAGCTTTACCTGTGAAGCAGGCTCGGTGAGGGGCAGAGCAGGGTTGATACCTATGCCCTTTGCGGCGATGATCTTTTCCGAATGTTCTTTTCTTTCGGCAGGTGTCATGATAAAACCTCCTTATCTAAGGGAAAATTGTCGGTGTTTGTGCTTAAAGAGCTGCTATCTGCTCCTGAAGTGCCTTGTCCTTGGCGATAACGCCCTCAGCCATTGCCTTTTTCTCGGCAGCAAGCTTTGCGGAGAGCTCCTCGTCGGATACAGCCAGTATCTGTACAGCGAGTACGGCTGCGTTCTTTGCTCCGTCTATTCCAACAGTGGCAACGGGGACTCCAGGTGGCATCATAACTGTTGCGAGGAGAGCGTCTACGCCCTCGAGAGCCTTGGACTTCATGGGTATGCCGATAACGGGGAGTGTGGTGTGTCCCGCAACTACTCCTGCAAGGTGTGCAGCCATGCCTGCTGCGCATATGATGGCACCGAAGCCGTTTGCTCTTGCGTTTGAAGCAAATTCGCATGCCTCTGCGGGAGTTCTGTGTGCGCTCATAACGCGGCACTCGAA
Source organism: Ruminococcus flavefaciens (assembly GCA_002309635.1). Classification (GTDB taxonomy): domain Bacteria; phylum Bacillota; class Clostridia; order Oscillospirales; family Ruminococcaceae; genus Ruminococcus; species Ruminococcus flavefaciens_J. The sequence goes on from DBXO01000005.1 coordinate 2,143, forward strand.
CTCTACGCCGTACTTTCTGAGCTCTGTGAGAGCTGACTTTACAACAGGGAAGTCGCTGTCGCTTCCCATGATAACTGCAACTTTTTTAGACATGATGTTTTCTCCTTATTTATATTTAGCGTGGGACAATGATCCCGCTGATATTGCTTATCCGTTCTGCTCAGTGGGTTCCTCCTGCTCCTCCTCGGGTTCGGGAGCGGGATAGTCGGGCTTCTGTTTACGGAAGCCGCCGGTAGTGATGTGCAGATCTGCCGCAGAGGAACCTGCGAATCTGAGCTCTGCCCTGTATTCGCCGCTGAGCTGTTTGGGCTTGCCGTTCTCTTTGTAATACACATCGGTCTTTCCTTTGAAGGAAACATCCAGGGAAACGGAATCGCTCTCAACGCTGATGTTCTTGAAGCGCAGCTCCGTTATTTCCGAAAGAACGGGCTCTATATCCTTTTCGTCGGGGAAAAGGGGAGTACATCTTGAAAAACGGCTGTCAGGCTTTTCATCGGGAGCTGTCTCTCTGCGGGTATAGGCAAATTCAAGATATCCGCCCGTGTCGCGCGAAACAGCTTCTATTATCTGCGGCGTCAGCTTTGAAAGCAGCCTGGGGTCCGTGAGTTCGATATTGAAAGTGAGGATATCTCCTGCAATGCATTTTACGGAGGCCTCCTTGAACTCTATCCCCGAAGCGCTGACTCTGTACTTGTAGGTGCCCTGCCCGGTCTCGAGTATAAGGTTCTCGCCGTCAGCTCTGCAGTTTTTCCATGTGCAGGGAAAGCAGGGGGTGAAGTTCTCGTCATAGACAGCACAGGAGCCGTCGTCGGCAGTTGTTGCGAAGAAAAGCTTCCTTTCGGGGAATGCGGCGGGTTCAATGCCCGAATACACGAAAGGCACGGTGATGTTGCCCTCGTAGTCGATACAGCCTGTGAGTTCCCTGTTTTTGAGGCGCTTTGACGCTGTGCAGTACCTGCCGTCGGTAAAAGCAATATCGTTCCATTCGGGGGACACTATAATACGTTCACTGCTGTCGATGATACCGAAGAGACCGCTGCCGTCCTGAAAGATGCGGTTGCCGTCGGCGTCCGAGCCCGACCTTATCTGCTTGTCGACCGAGGGCTGAGCCGCGCCGTTGTAGGCTGTCTTTTCGGTCTTGGAGTAGAAACGCGTTATAGCAACTGCAAGAACGATTATAACAATGAACAATACGGAGACCACAAGTCTCATGTTCCTATTCAATGTCTCCGTACCTCCTTGGTCTTATTTGTTGTCTGCCGAAGACTGCTGAGACTGTGAACCCTGCGCATTTGCCTTGTTCCTGCGGTAGGAATCCTCTGTCTCCTTGGTTATGTATATCGGACGTTTCTTTGCTTCAAGGTATGTTTTTGAAAGGTACTGTCCGAGGATACCGGTGCAGAAGAGCTGAAGTCCGCTGAAAAGGAAAATGAGACACAGCAGTGTGGGATATCCGTCGGGAGCGTCGAGCCAGCCGAAGATTGAGCGGATTATGGTGATGACGATAAGTACGAATGCGAAGGCACAGGTGATTATTCCCAGCAGTGAAGCAATAGCCAGCGGAGCTGTGGAGAATGCCATGATACCCTCGAGGGAGTACTTGAAAAGTCCCCAGAATGACCATGAGGAGGTGCCCGCAGGACGCTCTACGTTCTCATACTCGATATATTTCGTGTTGAAGCCTACCCAGCTGAATATGCCCTTTGAAAATCTGTTGTACTCGGACATATCAAGGATAGCGTCCACCATCTGTCTTGTCATGAATCTGAAATCCTGTGCGCCGTCAACGATCTCGGTCTGGGAGATCTTGTTCATTATCCTGTAGAAAAGCCTTGCGAACCAAGAGCGTACCTTTGATTCGCCCTTGCGGCTCACGCGGCGTGTAGTGGCACAGTCAAATTCGCCGTCCCTGACATAGCTGTACATTTTTGGCAGGAATGCAGGGGGGTGCTGGAGATCGGCGTCCATTACGACTATATAATCGCCTTTGGCATTCTTAAGTCCGGCATACATACCGGACTCCTTGCCGAAATTCCTTGAAAACGAGATATATCTTACCCTCTTGTCCTTGTCTGCGAGAGAACGCAGGATAGAGAGCGTGGTATCCTTTGAACCGTCGTTTATGAAAAGATATTCAAATTCGAGCTCGGGATAGTCCTTTGACATCTGTGCGGAGATCTTTGTTATCTCTTCGTAGAACATCGGGAGCACTTCCTGCTCGTTGTAACACGGAACAACTACTGAAACGAGTTTCACGTTTTATCCTCCTTAAAATAGAAACTTTATGCGGCTCCGTGATAACAGCTTCGGAGCCTGCCAATACATATTAATAATACAACAAAATCGGCGATAATGCAATAGCTAAATCACGGTTTTTATAATTTTTTACACCTATGTAAAATAATGACTGTTCAATAGCAGGATTTTGATACATCTGATAGAATAATGTGGAACAGCACAGGTAAAAAGGGTGACAAAAAGTCGGTTACCGCTCAAAAAACCGTATTATTTTTTACCTAATTAAATGTGAACAATGACAGGGAAAATTGACAAAAAAATCAATAACGTTTTGTTATTATCACCGAAAATTTTAAAATTCGTATATTTTTTCGGTCCATTTCTTAAGAAAGTGTTGATTTTTTTTGAAATGTCATGTATAATATACTTGTATAGATATTCGCATTGAAAGCTCTGCAGCGGGATTTTTCTTGGAATCGCGCTGAATTTAGGCGGAGTGCGACTGCGAGCTGGGAAAATCGGCTGCCCGCTGCCGTAAAAGCGGAAACTGCGTTTTCGCAGTGGTGGGGAGAGAATTATGGACATAACACTTGTAACGTCTTCATTCGACAAGGTCGTTCACGGAACCGAGAATGAGAAGAAAACAGGCTGCGGCATAAACCTCATGAAGCCTGAGAACGTAACTCGTTTCCACAGAACGTCACGGATGACAGACCTGAAAGAGATAACCTGTGAGAAATGTAAGGCGAGTCTCGCAAAAAAGCTTATCAAGGCTGATAAGAAGGAAATGGCGCTCCTTCTCAAGGAAGAGAAAAAGCGCGAGAAGATGGGTATGAACGACGCGGGTATAGTTCCGCTCGGAAATACTACGGCAAGGATCACAAGGGATCCCAATGCCAAGGCTAAAGAGGAAGAAGCAAGAAGAAGAGCTGCCGAGGAGCAGAGAAAACAGGCAGAAGAAGCAAGAAGGGCTGCCGAGGAGGAAGCACGCAAAGCAGAGGCTGAACAGTACGCTCAGTACAATGCAGCTCCGCAGTATAATGCGGCTCCTCAGAACAATGTTCCCAATACAGGCGTTCCTATGGATGACAGTCTTGCTCAGTTTGCGATAAATCCGCATGAGAACCAGACTCCCGCAGAGGACGACTTCCTTGCTCAGTTCGCTATCAACAAGCCCGACCAGACAGGTGCGGACGCAGGTATGAATGCTTATTCAGCTCCTGCGGCTCCCGTTCATCACGGTGCTGTTGCTCAGGACGACTTCCTTGCCCAGTTTGCTATACCGAATCCTCAGAATGCTGCCGAGCAGCCTGCCGTACCTCAGTACGGTCAGCCCGCTGTACCTCAGTACGGCCAGCCTGCTGCACCTCAGTACGGTCAGCCTGCTGCACCTCAGTACGGTCAGCCTCAGAATGCAGGCGGCTATGCAAACCAGGGCGGATACACGGATATGGGCGGCTACGATGACGCTTACCAGCAGCCCGCAGTTCCCGAGATGTCGCATTCTGACGAGGATATAATGAATCTGTTCTCGGTCAACAGTGAGCCCGTACAGGGAAATGCCTACGAGCAGCCTGTATACGGTCAGCCTGTGTACGACGGGGCGGTATACGGTCAGCCTGTGTACGACGAGACAGTATACGGTCAGCCTCAGTACGGCGAGATCGTTTACGACGAGGCAGCACTGGGCGACATCACTATATATGACGGCTCTCAGCCGCTCTATGATGCAAACGGCAATCTTATAGAGGGTCCTGTGGTGGTAACTCCGGCAGACGGCTATGAGCCCGTTCCTCAGGAAAACAACTGGGATTACCTTGCAGATCAGCTTTTCGGTATCAATGAGGATCCAAACGGTGCGGCGGCTCCCGACGCTTATCAGGCATACAGCGATGAAATGGCTGACTTCACGGAGGAGCAGGACGGCTACGTTGATCCCATAAACAATAACCTTTACCTCGGAAACGGTGTTCTTTCAGCTACATACGGCAGTGAACAGCCCGAGGCGTTCGTTCCTCACGCAGAGCCTATCGCTGCTCCGGCAGTTGACGATCTTCCGTCGGCTGAGAGCGTTGCGGCGGCAGCTCTTGACGGCGCCCCCAAGGTAGATGATATAGTTGCTCCAGAGTTCGACTCGCTCCCGTCGGCAGAAAGCCTTGCGGCAGCAGCTCTTGAGGGCGTTCCCACTGTTGAGGATATTGCAGCTCCTGAGTTCGGTACACTTCCTCCCGTTGAGGACAATTCAACACCCGAGCTGGAAGATATCCCCGAAGTTCCCGACATATCAGCACCTGCACTTGAAGGTATCTCAAAGGCGAGAGATAACGAAGCAGCTGTGCTTGATGATATTTATGATGAAACATTAAATCAGCCTGTTATGGCAGAAGAGGAGTATAATTATATGAGCGATTTCAATAACGGAGCACCAAACGGTGCAGAGATAAACGGCGGAGAGCAGAAGCAGGCACAGCAGCCTCAGATCGTGAAGGTTCCACAGTTTGCAGGTTACGATGCAAACAACCAGCCTGTATATAAGTACGTACAGATGAGACTCGCAGGCTACGATCAGAACGGCAAGCCCGTATTCGTTCCCCTCAATGCACAGCCCAGACCCGCAGCTCCTGCTCAGCAGACAGCAGCTCAGGCTCAGAGAGCGGCAGCAGCTCCTGTTCAGCCCCAGCAGCAGGCTCCTGTTAAGTCTATCGTTCCGAGAAAGCCCGTTGAGACAAGCGGCACACCTACTGCAAATATTTCCAAGATCGCAGTAAATCCTCACAGCAAGTCAACTTCACAGGCTTTCATCAACGCTATCGCAAGCTCGAGAGAGTACGCTGACAAGAACCTCATCGAGACACAGGGCCTTAAGGCTAACAGCCCTGTTCTTACTTCCGTTGAGGACGTTCTTTCAACTATGGGCGACGATTCCGCAAAGAGAAGACAGGCTGTACAGGCTCAGCAGAATGTTCCCGTATTCGACGAGTACAAGGCTCCTGCCAAGCAGAGCTTCAGAGGCAATTCAGCTCCCAGACCCATGCAGCCCCAGCCTATGGACGCACGCTACATGACAAAGGCAGAGCTCAAGAACAAGAAGAAGCAGGACAAGATCGACGCTAAGTTCAGAAAGGAAATGTCCAAGAGAGGCTTCTGAGCATAAAAAGACTTCCGATGAAATGAGGAAACATTATAATGGCAGAAAACAAGATCCTTGCGGAGCTCAGGTCAAAGCTGACGGGCTCCGCCGAGGACGATAATAAATTCCTTCGTGCAGAAGCCGAGCGCTTTGCGCACGAAAAGAACCTTGAGGGCGTGGACGCTGCTACTCAGCTCCTTATCGAAATAATGCCCGAGGAACAGAAAGCAGAGATCGACAGACTTACTCACCTCGACGGTATGCGCCTTGATGAGATGCATGACAAGATAATGCAGCTCATAAAGGAAAAGAATATGACCGAGGCCAAGTCGCTTGCCGAGCGTCTTTACAAGAAGATACTTCTTGACTATAAGGACACTGACAATGCAAAGTTCGTCTCACTCAGGAACCCCTATGAGGACAATCTCTATCAGCTCAGGTACAAGAGCGATAAGACCCTCAACCGCACACCCTTTGATTTCTGTACGTTTATAACCACATACGGATATCTGCTGGTGGAAACGGGTTCGCCCCTCGACGCTATCCCGGTTCTCGAAAAGGCTATGGAGTATAATCCGCTCGACTGCGGTCCGAGATTCGAGCTTGCGGAGGTATATAAGCTCCTCAAGAACAAGAGAATGATACTCGAGACCACGAGAGAGACGCTGAAATGCGCTTCGTCGCCTGTTGCAATAGCAAGATGCTACGCTAATGTCGGCTATGCGCTTACGGAAATGGGCGAGTACGATGACGCTTTCTCTTTCCTTACTGCAAGCGTTCTGTTCGCTCCGCACCCTGCCATTCCATACGAAATGAGAGACCTCGTTGCACGTAAGGGTTCGCCTATTGAGCAGCCTACACGCGAGCAGATGGTGGAGGTCATGAGAAAATACAACTTCGACTTCGGTCCCAATGAGGACGTTATATCGGTTGCTGCCCAGCTTTCGGCAAATTACCTCATTGACGAGGATATACCGAATGCTCTCAAGGCGCTGAAAATGACATACAACCTCACACGCGATGAGAAGATAAAGGATATTATCCTTAAGTACGAGCCTGACGCCAAAACAATGGCGGAGGAGTACAATAGCCGGAACAGCGGTTCAAAAATAACTCAGACAGTCAATAACTCGCCTGAGGAATGATATTCGGTGCGCTTTCGCTATGAAAGCGCATTTTTTGTGCATAATCGTCCTTTTTCTGCGGATAATATCTTCGGGAGATGATACTTTATGAGCAGAAACAAGAAGAATATCCCTGTTCCCGACCCGGAAAAGGAGGAGCTGGAGTGCCCCTCTGCCTCATGGGGCGATACGACGGGACTTATCCATTTTGCCGCCGAGGATAAAAAAGACAGGAGCTCCTGCGGCGAAAAGACCAAAGATGAAATTTGAAAAAGTCACTTTAACCATGGAATGGATTCCAAAGGGTCACAACCCTTGTATGGAGTGGGGCAAAGCCACACACATACCCTCAAAGCACTCTATAATGAAGAGTAGACGCCCTGCAAGTGAGGGCGTCTCATTAATTAATATAGTTTTTTGACAGCACAAAGCTTTCAAATAGGGGAGTTTTTGTCAATGTGTAAATATTTCTTCATAGCCTAAACATACGACCTTATACTGATAGTGACCTGTTTTTCCGATATTTTTTCCGCATTTGGAGCATTTAATGTGTTCATCGCGTCTATAAACATAAGAGTATACGGGTAAACGGCTCATCGAAACCGGATAGCTATGGTCATATTTCCAGTCATTATCATAGCCTGCGTATCTTTGTCCTTGATGTTTGCAGTAAGCATCATAGTTTATCTGACCGCAGCGGTTGCAGTAGGGTGTTCCGTCTCGCCATGTTACGTTATCTGTGCGGTGATACTGGCAAAGTACCTGACCTGCAGCTGTGAAGCCTGGTTTGGTAATAGCTGCTCCTGTACCGAGGATAGCAAAAAACATAGTTACTGCTGCGAGTTTCCTGAACGTTTTTTTCATTCTTATCAAGTCCTTTACATAAAAATTAAGGCATATATTTTTACCTTGTGTGCTATATTATACATATATACTCAAAAAATGTCAATAGTAAATGTGGCAAAATTGAACTATGATGTGGAAACTCAGAAGCTGATTTGGAATCGGGAAGTATTAAATGATATGCAGAATCAGCCGTTTAAGAAGCCCTTATCTATACTTTGCTGCCGCCGATTTATCATTATGCACAAGCAGAGTCTGAAGAAATTGACGAAAGTGCTGAAATTTATATAAAAATCATAGAAAATGCTTTATTTACTACTTAAAGCATGGTATAATAGTTGTTGTTAATTTAATTCGTTTGAAACGGAAAAAAGTACAAAACGGCTTCGGAAACAATTAACTCAAGCTTAAAAACAAGGGGGAGCATATGAAAAACGGTGTAAAAATGCTCGATATTGCCACAAAGCTCGGTGTGAGCGTGGTAACAGTTTCAAATGCCCTTGCAGGACGTGACGGTGTAAGCGAACAGATGAGGAAAAAAATCTGCGAAACTGCCGAAAAAATGGGATACAAGCCTTCAAACACAAAAAGTGAGAAGAAACGCCATGCACTGCCCAAAATAGGGAAAAACGTAGGTATACTCACCTCTGAGCGCTTCGTGGGCGCAAGGGGGACATTCTACTGGGAGCTGACTGCAAGTATTTCCAATCAGCTTTCGCAGATCAACGTCTGCACGGTCTATGAGTGCGTGACATCAGATAATGAGAAGGAGGGCACTCTGCCGAATATGGTCATCGATGGAAAGGTAGACGGCGTCATAGTTATCGGTCAGGTGCATAGGAAGTACATAGAGTGTCTTAGCAAGCTCACTATGCCTGTTATGTTCGTGGATTTCTACGATAACAGGTACAAGATAGACTCAGTGCTTTCGGATAATTTCAACGGCGGCTATATGCTCACGGATTATCTTGTGGAAAAGGGACACAGGCATATCGGCTTTTTCGGTACGCTCAACGCTACGAGCAGTATCAATGACCGCTATCTCGGATATCTGAAGTGTATCATGGAGAACGATCTTGAGTTCCGCAGAGAATGGATAATCGGCGACAGAAACAAGCAGGGCGTGCTGTTTGACGATATAGTCTTCCCCGAAGAGATGCCTACGGCTTTCGTATGTAACTGCGACGAAACTGCTTTCAGGGTTATTTCTGCTCTTAAGACCAAGGGAGTTCGCGTTCCCGAGGATATCAGCGTTGTAGGATATGACAATTATACGGTGTCAAGTATATGCATTCCGACGATAACTACTGTAGAGGTGGACCTTGCAAAAATGGCGGAGGTGGCTGTGGGCATAATGGCGAAAAAGCTCACTGATCCGGGCTATTCGGAGGGCAGACGCATTATCAGCGGTAAGCTCATCGAAAAGGAAAGCGTTCTCGATATAAGCGGCAGCTACACAGAGGAGCGGCTGAATGCTTTGTGATAACTTCATCGGCCATCTGAAAACTGTCATGCAGCACAGGCATCAGGTCTTTATCCACTGCGTCAAGGCGGGTATACCTCTGAGAGGTCTGCTGCACGATCTTTCCAAGTTCTCGCCTACGGAGTTTATACCGGGAGTTCGTTATTATCAGGGAAACAGGAGCCCAAATGAGCGTGAACGGGAAGTGGACGGCTACTCAAAGGCGTGGATGCACCATAAGGGCAGGAACCGTCACCACTTCGAGTACTGGACGGACTACAACATGAAGACCAAGCAGCTCGAACCTGTGGAAATGCCCGATATATTTGTATTTGAGATGTTCTGCGACCGCGTTGCGGCTTCAAAGATATATAACAAGGAAAAGTATAACGATTCAATGCCGCTGGAGTACTACAACCGCGTAAAGCACCGCCGCTTCATTGAGAAGAAAACGGCGAAAAAGCTGGAATTCCTGCTGACTATGCTCCGGGATAAGGGAGAGGAATATACTTTCCGCTATATACGGAGACAGGTGCGCAGAGCAAAGTGATCTGCAGGGAATGCCGCCCCTGGCGTTCCGTTGACAGTGGCGGATATTATCCGCCCGGAAACAGAAAAACATTTCGGGCGCACTCTGTGCGCCTTGTTGTTTGAGCAAACAACTGCGGAAAGGAGAATGAAGATGAACCCGAGACTGCCGTATCTGCGTGAAAAGACCGCGAAACTGACTGCTTCGCCGGGTGTGTACATCATGCGAAAAAAGGACAGTTCGATAATCTATATCGGCAAGGCAAAAAATCTTCACAACCGCGTGAGCAGCTACTTCCGCGAGAACCCGGATCATACGCCCAAGGTTGCGGCTATGGTCTCAAATGTGTACGACTATGACTTCATTGTCACCGACAGCGAATACGAGGCTCTGCTCCTCGAATGCAGTCTTATCAAGCAGCATAAGCCAAAGTACAATATACTCCTCAAGGACGACAAAGGATACCACTATATCCGTATTTCCGACGAGGAGTATCCGCGGATAACCACCGAAAAAAACACAAAACAGAGCGGAAAATATCTCGGTCCCTATACCAGCGGCTTTATCACGAAGGAGGCTGTGAATGAGGCGAACCGCGTCTTCATGCTCCCTACCTGCAAGCGGAGATTTCCACAGGATATAGGCAAAAGCCGTCCATGTCTCAACTACCATATCAAGCAGTGCATGGGGGTCTGCCGAGGTAAGATATCTGCCGAAGACTACAGGAGCGCTGTCGGACAGGCTGTTGAATTCATCAAGAGCGGAAGCGCTCAGTCGGTTGAGCGCATGGAGGCAGAAATGGAGCAGGCCGCAGAGAATCTCGACTTCGAGAGGGCCGCAATGCTGAGAGACCGCATCGCAGCAGTGAAAAAGGCTTCCGAAAAGCAGAAGATAATCAACAGTGGAGTAGAGTCGGCGGACGTTATCGGCAGTGCGGAATTCTATGACGGACTGTATATTTCTGTGCTCATGTATCGTGAGGACAGACTCTTTGACAAGGCTGTCTTTGAGCTGCCATTACCGGATCAGGACGAGGATATACTCGGGCAGTTCATGATGCAGTTTTACTATAAAAAGCCCGATATACCGAGGAATATCATAGTCGATCATATGCCTTCGGAAAGCGGGCTTTTAGTGGAAATGCTGGAGGCTCAGGCAGAACGTAAAATAAAGCTCCATGTGCCGCTGAAAGGAAGACAGCTTGAGCTGCTCAGACTGGCAAAAAATAACAGTGCGGAATATGCGGCGCTGAAAAATTCACGGACGGGAAAAGAGGTCATCGCCCTGGAACAGCTGGGGCAGAGCCTCGGTCTTCCGAAGCCGCCGAGATATATCGAAGCCTACGATATTTCCAACCTTTCCTCAGAGTCCATGGTGGCAGGAATGGTGGTCTTCGAGGACGGAAGACCGCTGAAAAAGGCGTACAAACGCTTTACCGTGAAAGAGCAGGAGCTTCAGAACGATTACGGCAGTATGAGAGAGGTTCTGAAAAGACGTCTTATGCACATCGTCAGCGGGGAGGGGGACGAGTACTTCACAAGGACTCCCGACCTTATACTCCTTGACGGCGGAAAAGGTCACGTAAACGCAGTAGCGCCCCTGCTTAGGGAGCTCGGTCTCGACATACCGCTCTTCGGCATGGTCAAGGATGACAAGCACCGCACGAGGGCTATCGCAACAGGTGGCAGGGAAATACAGATAAACAGCCTGAGAGCTGTGTTTGACCTCGTTACGAGGATACAGGACGAGGTGCACCGGTATTCGGTGAACTTCATGCATTCGCGGCACAAGAAAAAGACCTACAGCTCGGAACTTCTCAAGGTCCGCGGTATAGGTGAGAAAAAGGCAGCAAAACTGTTTATGAGATACAAGACTATATCCAATCTGAAAAAAGCAACTACCGAGGAGCTTGCGGCTGCTGCGGGAGTGGATACTGAGACAGCTGCGGAGCTATGGAACGCTATACGCGAAATGTAAGAATATGTGCATACTGTCGTTAAAAAGTCTATATTATAATAGTATACGCAGGTGCTGGTCTCAAAGCGGTGCAGGTATTATTGTTAAAAAAATGAACATGTCCACAGATTTCGTTCCGTTTTTGCCCTTTCAGGATTATGATTTTAGTGCAAGAACGTACAAAATGCCTAAATTAGAATATACCAAATTGCCGCAGTTCACAATTCTGTAAAAATACGAAAAAAAAAGGTGTTTTATGTTGCATTTTAAAAGCGAGTGTGATATAATTATTGTGGAAGTTTAACAATGTTTGGTACAGGTGTGCTGATACCTGATATTGTGCTGTCTTCATGCGTTTTGTTTTGTACGTTAAATAGCCGTTTATTCAATCTGATATTACTGAGGGTATATTACTTAGTTAATATTGATAAAAAACGGTGGATTATTTATGTCAAAAAAGCGATTGAAAAGTAACACTTAAAATGTTATAATTGTTATTATTAAGGCAGTGAGAAAACGTTCATCACAAGTAATTAATTTTATGGAGGTGGTTTCATGAGGAGTTTTTCTTACGTTGCTCAGGATGCAAGAGGTGCTCAGAAAAAGGGCATCATGACCGCTGAGAATGAGCAGGAATTCTTACAGAAGGCCAAGGAAAAAGGTCTTTACGTTAAGGATTATAGGGAAAGCGATTCAAGTGAAGCAAAATCAATCTACAAGTTCAAAACCAAGGAGCTGGCGTTCAACTGCAGACAGCTTGCGGCGATGCTGACTTCGGGTCTCACACTTGTAAAAGCCATCGATATTCTGACAAAAGAGCAGGAAGGCGAAAAGGCGCGAGCAATCTGGCAGGATGTCTACGAGAATGTTCAGAAGGGTGAATCCTTCTCGTCAACTCTGGAAATGCACGCGGGTTCATTTCCTCCTTTCCTCATCTCAATGGTCGGCGCAGGCGAGAGCAGCGGTTCGCTGGATATCGTTATGCAGAGAATGTCAGATCACTATGCGAAGGAAAACAAACTCAAGAACACCATCAAGAGCGCTATGATCTACCCGATCATACTTCTGGTACTTTGTGTTGCCATTACCATCCTTCTTTTCACATTTATCATGCCTACATTCATTGCGATGTTTGAAAGCAAGGAAGACATGCCGTTCCTCACAAGAGTTCTTGCGGCTATCAGTAACTTCCTCAAGAAGAAATGGTTAATACTCATCGCTATAATCGCTGCATTGGTTGCAGGATTCATTTATGCGATGAAGGTACCTAAATTCCGACTTAAATTTGACCGGATGCTTATCAAGGGACCGGGCTTCGGTCCCCTTATCACAAAGATCTATACAGGTCGATTCGCACGTACACTTTCTTCACTGTACTCCAGCGGTCTTCCCATGGTGGAATGCCTCCAGAAGTCGTCCGCTATCCTTGGCAACAGCTACGTTGACATGAAGTTCGAGGAAGTTATCGATGAGGTTAAACAGGGCGAACCTCTTTCATCAGCTATCACGCGTACGGAAATATTCGAGCCTATGTTCTGCTCGGTTATCTACGTTGGTGAGGAGGCGGGTGCTCTTGACTCGATCCTCGAAAAGTCATCGGATTACTACGAAGAGGAATCCGATTCGGCAGTACAGCGTCTCGTTGATCTGATACAGCCTGTTCTCATTATCTTTATGGGCGTAATCATCGGACTGGTAGTTTGCGGTATCTATCCTGCACTTTACGGTTCGATCGGAACTATCGAAAACGAATAAGAAAGGTGGAAATAAATAAATGCTTTCATTTGATATTACCGATAGAAATATACGAGTTGTTAAAGGCGTTGAGAGCAACGGAAAGATCAAGATCAGCTCCGCTGCTACAGTAAGCGTCGAGGAGGGACTCATCGTCAACGGACATGTAAGAGATGTTCCCGCCGTTGCAACTCTCATCAACAACGTGCTCAAGATGCACAGAATGCCTGATAAGGATGCTATCGTTTCGATCTCATCCAACCTCACGATCTTCAAGGAAATGACGGTTGCAAAGAGCAACAGGGGTCAGGATCTTCAGAAAGTCGTAAAGCTTCAGATGCAGGCTGAGCTCAATCTTGATGATTCCTACAGCGTATCATACATCATAGTCGGAGACGCAGACAGCAGCGAAGTAAGCGAGCCTTCATACAAGATCCTCGCTACAGCTTGTCCTTACGAGATCGTAAACAGCTACAGAGAGATGTTCAAGCTTCTCACTATCTCACTGAGATCGGTTATGATCGGATGCAACTGTATCACAAAGGTTCTTCTTGCTGATACAAAGATCAGATCAAAGATGCCTCTTCTTGCAGTTCAGATCGACAACAACTTCATCTCGCTCAACCTCTATGAGCAGGGACAGCTTTCATTCTCACGTTTTGCTTCTATCGATGCAGCAGACTACGGTTATTCGGATGACTACGTATTCGAGGCTGTAAACGAGAACATCTTCCGTATGCTTCAGTTCCACAGAAGCCGCAATACGGGAGAGGCTATAGAGAACGTAATCTTCTACGGAGATACTCATGAGTATGTAAGACTTACCGACGAACTTGAAAAGCTCGACCTTAAGACAAGCCTCATCAATGTTCCTCCGCAGATTCACGGTCACGAAAATCTTGAATTCTCACTGTACGCAAATGCTATCGGTGCTATGTTCAAGAGAAACAGAGAGATCGAAAAGATCAACCTCCTTGAGACCGATTTCAGCACAGCTGTAAAGAACAAGATGAGAAGCGACAGCTCAGGAAATATCGCTATCATTGCTTCAGCCCTCGGCTCTCTCGTGCTTGTAGGCGCTGTATGGGGTACACTGTTCTTCATGAACAAGAGTGTTGAGAACGATATTCAGGAGTGCCAGGACTTCATCGACAGCCCTGAAACAAAGGCAAAGCAGGCTCAGCGCTTAAGACTTATAGGTCTCAGAGACACTGTAAATACATATTACACTCAGATGAACAACGCTCGTGACGCTTTCCTGTCGCAGCCTGTATTTACAGGAGCTGTATATGAGGAGATCGAAAAGGTCCTCAAGGAGACCTGCGAAAAGGAGCAGATCGAAGAATATAAGATATCAACTCCTCAGTATTCTGCAGGAACGATAAATTTCTCAGTTACTTGTGATGCTAACAAGGAAAAGCAGGCACAGACGATACCGTCTGACTTTGCTAAGAACCTTGAAGAGAACAAGATGTTTGAAGGCGCTACCTATGGCGGTTATGCAGTGACAACTGTTCAGAAGCAGGGCGAGGAACCGAAGGATGTTATCAATTTCCAGACAACTGTAAAGCTCGTTCCGAATGAAAGTGCTTATCATCCGGATCCAAGCACAAAGGAGGAGAATAAGTAATGATAAAACTTACATACAGAGATAAGATAATAGCTGCTATTATCCTGGCTATCGCAATTCTTTTGCTGGGCTTCTTTGCACTGGCAAAGCCGAAGTACAACGAGAAAAAGGAAAATGAAGCAAAGCTCGTAACAGTACAGCAGCAGAAGGAACAGATTGAGAAGGAGATCGCAGAGATCCCCGGCTTGCAGGAGGATATCAAGACAACATACAAGAAGACAAACGATATCACAAAGACCTTCGTTCCTGTAGATGACGTCAAGAACCCTGTAGTTATCGATAAGTACATGCAGGAGCTTGCTGAAAAGAACAAGGTAAAGATTCAGACACTTAATGTTGCTTCTGCTTCCTGGACAGAAGTTCCATATTACTACAATGATACTCCCGATAATTTTGCTGCTGCAAGAGTCGGTGCTGATCTTAACGGAAAGATCCAGAATGAGATAAACAATGAGAGAGCAGAATCGCTTGCACTTTCGGGCAGAGCTAAGGGCAGCGTGCTCCAGACAAACTATTCACTTACAGTCAAGGGCACAAAGAAGGCCATCTGGAACTATCTTGAGGATATCAAGAACTTTGACAAGGCTATCAATGCAAGAACAGTAACTCTTACCGATTACACATTCGGCAGAGATGCTGCAAAGGCAGCAGGCATGGATTGGTCCGACGATGACAGCGATGAAGAACGTGAAGTTGAAGTTGGCGGAGCCAAGATCTCAAACACAACCACAGCTCAGTTCATGATAACACTTTATTCAGTATATGAAATGGATCAGCCTAATGTTGATTGATCTTAAGGCTGAACCAATGGCAAAAGCACCTAATTTCAAACGCTGAGTTATTAGAATTATAACTTGAAAGGCGGTTAGGAAAATGAAAACAGAGAAGAAAAAACTACAGGGATCTGCACTGTTTACTGTAGTATCTGTCATGGCGATCCTTATACTCTTTCTGACGGGTACGCTTGCTCTGGCGACAGCTTCTAACAACAGAGCGCATAAGTCGTATGCGATTTCTCAGGCGGATTATACTGCAAGGGCTGCTATCAGATCGTTCAGGGAAGCAACAATGGATACCACTGAGCAGGGAAGGAATCTTGTCCTTGCACTGCATCAAATTGCTGCTTCGTCTAATGCCGATCTGGTATTCAGACCGACACTCACATTGAGTGATTCAACAATGGGTAATGTGGGTTACTGGGATCCGACTTCAGATCCTGCTAATCCAACTTGGGTTCCCAATGCATTAACGGTGTCTCACGTTCCCGACCAGTTTGAATATGTTTATAACGAATCAACAGGCGAGTGGGAACCTTGGCGTGTTGTAATGGTTACAGCCACATGCCGTGTAGGTCGTGAAGAGGAAACTGTAAATACTTTTATCAGCATACAGCCTGATCAGGATATTTGGGATGATGTTGAGCACAAAAAGAAAGTTAAAATCAAAGGCGGCGGCGGAAGCGAAGTTAAAGGTCTTCAGGAAGCAGGCGGTGCTGATTTCCAGAACGGTGGAAATATCTACGGCGGTCTCGGTGTAAACCTTGCAGCAGGAAGTAGTGGCGATCTTATCGTGCTTGATAACCAGTTCAGTACATATTCTCCGCTCAATTTTATAAACGGAAATGCTTACCTCAAAACAAGTACATTCAATATTAATATAGAGGATAATGCAGGTGCAAATCCTCCGAGTGCCACTGTTATTACAGGCAGCTTTATTGCAAAGAATAATTCATGGATCCATGTAAATTACAAGATGAAGGGCAATTATACAAACAAGGATATTCCTTATTTCTATGTAGGTGGTGTTCTGGCTTCACCGACAGGTACACAGTTCCCGCTGGTAGACGGAAACGGCAGTCCTTTCAATGTATTTTGCGGAACACTTTATTGTCCCGAGCAGCTCACTGCAAATGCTGACTTTTATCTAATGGATAAGCCTTCGAGCAATTCATATGATGAGATAGATACAGGTGATTCTTGTGTAATGCCTGAAGTACAGTACGGTCATAATGTTCTCGGACGTAAGGACGGTCCAAGCGGTCTGCATCTTTACAACTGGGCGGCTGACACTGTAAACAGAAGAAATGATGATTACAGCCTTGGCGGAAGTATTTACTGCAACGGTGACCTTGAGATATGGAATGCAGTTATAGAAGGTGATGTCAGAGTAAAGGGCAAGCTTTCAATCAACGGCAATACAAGGATCAAGGGCGATATCGTAGTAGAAAATGCTTATGAAAACGCAGGTAAGACAGGCGCAGATAGGATATCTGGGCTTACATTCGGAAATAATGCAACTCAGACAAGTGTAAGACAGGGCTTCACCTCTGTAGGACATATTTATTCTATAAAGGATGGTGCAGGTCAGGTCGTTACAAGATTGAAGACTGGATACAGTGAAGCAGATGGTCTTTATCCAGGATGTGCCAAGGTACAGAACCTTAAGCTCGAAAATGTAGCGATAAATGATGCTCAGGTAGAGGAAGGCAAGTATATGTACGGCGGTAAGGAATATAGCTCGCAACCTTACTTACTTGTTGAACCTACCAAGACAGAATATGCAGAGGGCGAAACAGCTCCGGCAGCTGAACCTCCTGTAGTAGTAACAGATCAGTTCTCGTACTTCCAGCTTGATAAGGATAAAAGCCTTTTAATTGTTGATGAAAAGCCTGTAGTAACATACAGTGAATTTACATTCTATGATGAAGAAGGAAATGAGACTGATGAAGAGTCAGTAACAGGAAAGCACTATCTCGATCCAGAGGGAAACAGAGTAACAAGATATTCTGATGCTTTCGATATTGTATTCGATCCCAATAACCCCGATACATACGACGTTGCTTCATATCCTTATGAGGTATATCCCGACGAAATGACGCGTGAAAAGGTATACGGTGACGGTCTGACAAATGCAGGCAATAAAACAAAGATAATAACAACTCTTGCAGATGTAAGAAAGGGACTTAATATGGACATTTCATCGGGTTACTTCGATGATAAGATTTACACCCGTATCAATCCATATGATTCGCTGATAGCGGCTGAAACTGACCCTGATCAGAAGGCATTATTGCAGCAGCAGAAGGCTGATCATACTTTAACAGGTACATTAAGCAGTGAGAAGGTAATCACACGTCCCAAGGACGGTGCAGAGTGGTATATCCTGAAGGACTATACTATCAGTGGCGATAATGCAAGACTTCTCATAGCTGACAATTCATCCGAAGGTGCATATACAAATGCAAATGCTAAGTATAAGGGCGGTATCATCAGATTCTATGTTGAAGGAACACTTCTGATAGATAATCGTGCATATATCCAGCTCCAGAACATGCCCACAAAGATTTCCTATAAGGATGACTTTGGTATAGAGTATTACTCGGGTGGATATGTATACGACCAGAATGATCCGTCAAAGAAGAATATCAACACAACAGAGGGCGGACTTATCAATATTCATAACCAGTCAATGATAGTAGGTTCTATAAAAGCTCCTTATATGAAACTGATGACAAATAACAGTGACGGTAAAGGTAAGTGGGCGTTTACTTATGAATCGGAGAAAGGTGAGGTAGCAGATTTCTATCCTACACTGATAGGAAATGCTCTCGTTGATAAGCTTACTGAAGCACAGAACGGTTTCAATCTTTGCTTTACAAAATCAGGTAGTGGAAGCTCGGGCAACGAGGGAGAAAGCGGAGATACATACAAGGAAGAAACCTATACAACACATGAAATTGTTGATACTCAATTAGGACAGCTTAAATTCACATATTGCATGGGATAAAAGGAGGTATGTTCTTATGAAAAAGGCTAAGAAAAAAGTCAAGGGCATGACTCTGATTGAAATGATCATTACAATAATGATATTCTCTCTTATGTGTGGAATCCTTGTAATGATTGGCACCCATATTGATTCAGTGACAAGATCGACCAATACCATAAAGGATAAGATGGTAAAGCAGTCACCATATGCTGCAAACGGTAATACTTCGTATATCGGTACAGACAGTATGTCTCATGACTTCCCCACAAGTGATATGGATATTACTCTTAGCTGGGACGGTTCATGGAGTGACGGAAGTTCGCCGGCTCCCGGTTTCGACATTGAGTTTGAGGCAAAGAGATTTATGACGCAGGATGTCGTTCTTGACGGCAGGACCGAAAAGTCAAAGGAGTATATCACGAACGGTCCCAATGCGGGAATAAATCTCGACTTTATCAGCTCCATAAAAAATAAGGCCGGTGGTGAAGAAGTCGACGAAAAGGCTCACGTAGAGGACGCACAGGCAGCAGCTGCTGCAGCGGCTACTTCAACAACTTCAGCTGCTCCGATAGTAACAACAGTAACTACTGTTGCTACTACATAAGTGGAGGTGAAACCGTGAAAAAGTTGACTAAAAAGGGTTTCACCCTTACGGAGTTAATCGTAGCTATGGCAATATTCTCGATACTTATGGTTTTTGTACTTTCGATCGCGGATCCTGTATCAAAAATATTCAAGAATGCAGCCGTA
This sequence comes from Ruminococcus flavefaciens, assembly GCA_002309635.1. Classification (GTDB taxonomy): domain Bacteria; phylum Bacillota; class Clostridia; order Oscillospirales; family Ruminococcaceae; genus Ruminococcus; species Ruminococcus flavefaciens_J. Next base: position 21,304 of record DBXO01000005.1, read on the forward strand.
GCTGAAAAGACATATTCTTACGCAAATAACATACAGCTTTATTTGCAGACACATCTTGAGTATGCTGAAGATGTGGTTGTTGCTACAGGCGACCGTATAGATACTCTCGGCAATAAGAACGGTAGTGTTGATTCAAGCGAGATCTATGATCTTGTTGAGAAATTCCGTCAGAACCATTTCCAGTATACGGTAATGCGTGCGGATGATGTTGACGAAACACGCTGGCTCAGCGGTCAGATACATACATTGAGATTATGCAATACAGGAACTAACAGAGGTCAGATAATGCATAGTATATATCGCTTTGACTCAAACCAGCCTATAGATGCAGTAGATGATCTGGTACAGGCGGAGACTGCGGAACTTAACCCTGCATTCTTCGATGCAAGGGATTCAAGGTATAACTTCAGTTATGCACTGGGCTCAAACAAGTTTGTGAATGTTCCTGTTCCAACGGGCGGAGATTCAAAGGAAGCTTACAAGGCTCTCCAGCTTGACAGAGACGGTGGAGTTCCAAATATATCTTCATCAAGCTTTGCTGTATCAATAGTTATTGATAAGGGCGGCAAGAACAATACGGGTTCCGTTGATGTTACGCAGAATGTGCTTGACGGAGATGGAAACATTATCGGTACTCAGAATTACAGAGCTTTCAAGGTACCTGCAACTGTTCAGGTAGCTCCGATAAACTTTACAACTATAAATATGAGAGGAAACGCATGGGGCTATCAGAGACCGTTCAAAAAGGACGGAACTGATAATATAACCATGCAACCCAATCATGAAGCATATCTTGGCTGGAGTTACGCTTCAAACGATTATTCTCCCGCTAATCCTTCGCTGGGTCTGAGCCTCATATCCGCTGATATCAATTTTGACAGCGATATCTACTTCATTTATGCACTGTCAGACGAGATGACTCCCGCAGATGCAAGTAACATTGTACCTCCGGAGACATGATGACAACTGAATAACAAAAAAACAGGCAGCAGTTAAATGCTGCTGCCTGTACTTATTTTTCACTTTTTTCATTCGGTAGCCAGTAAACTGAGATACCACTGAGCGATCTGGTTTCCGCAAAGCGAGCCGACGGCGATTCCGATAGAAAGGAAAGGTCCGAAAGCGAACTTTGAATCCTTTGTAACATGCTTAACTATCAGGCCGCCGATGGAAGCGGCTACGATACCTATAAATGTTGAAGCGATAACAGCTTGTGTTCCAAGAAAAGCTCCTGCGGCGAACATCAGATATGTGTCACCAAGTTCGATGGCACGGAAGTCCTCACCGAATTTCTTTCTTATGACCGGTCTGCTGACTTCTCCTATTATAAAGAAGGGGACGCTGATGATAAAAGCACCGATAATGCGGCTTTTCAGTGTAACATCTCCATACTCGCGGGAGTAGAAAAGATGAAGCGGGATAACAAGGATAAGAATAACAGCCAGCATGCTGATGTATATATCCTTTGTGTCCCAGTCGATGAATCCTATGCAGATCAGCAGGGACATCAGAACGCAGGTTATTATGGATTTAACATTTATATCCAGAACCATAAACGTCAGAACATAGAGAAGACCGTTAAGGCTTTCCACTATAGGGTAACGCGGCGATATTCTTGAGCCGCAGCTGTGGCATTTTCCCCTCAGCATTATCCAGCTGAAAACGGGTATCAGATCAACAGGTCTGATCTTAGCGCCGCAGGTCATGCAGTGAGATGCCTTTTCCTTTTCTTCCTTTGTACGTCCTATTCCGAGTATCGATGGGCTGTTTGGATCAGGTAGTCTGTAAATGACTACGTTCAGGAAACTTCCTATGCAGATACCAAATAGAAATACAATGACGTAAAACATGATCTTGAATGGCAGCTCGGTAAATTCATTGTGGAGCATATTTTCAAATTCAAACATGATTTACCCCTCCTTCATATTAAAATGTACATAATATTATTATAACATAAATTATGGAAAATTCAAGTACAATTTTAGAATGCAGGGTGTATGACGGTACATCAGGTATTCAGAAAATAAGCGGAGGTTTTTTATGAGAAACGAGAGAATTGGTGACTACTTAGTCAATCAAGGGCTGATCACAAGTGAACAGCTTCAGCAGGTTCTTGACGCACAGAGAAATTCCAACGGCTCCAAGAAATTCGGTGACGTTGTAGTTGAGCTGGGCTTCATGTCTGAAGTTAATTTCGCAAAGGCTCTTGCAGGAAATCTGAGAGTACAGTACGTTGACCTTGACAACATCGAGATCAATTCCGACGCTGTACAGATGGTACCTGAGGCACTTGCAAGAAAGCATACTGTAATTGCTATCAACGTGCAAGGTAAACGTCTCACGGTTGCAACGAATGATCCTGTAAACTTTATTGTCCTCGAAGACATCAAGGTTTCCACAGGTATGGACACCGTTCCTGTTCTTGCAACAACATCTGCTATCAACAAGGCTATCGGTAAGTGCTACTCAATGCAGAACGTTGACAGCGTTCTTGAGAACGTTAACTCAATGGGCGGCGACCTCGGTGAAATGAGCGAGGCTGACCTCGAGTCCAAGGACAGAGTTGAAAGCGCTCCTATCGTTAAGCTGGCAACAACTATCGTTGAGAATTCCTACAGAGCAGACGCTACCGATATCCATATCGAGCCCTTTGACAAGTATACAAGAATCCGTATCCGTGTAAACGGCGACCTCGTAGAGCTCATGAATATTTCCAGTGCTGTACACAGCGCTCTTACTACACGTTTCAAGCTCATAAGCGGTATGAACATCGCTGAAAAGAGAATCCCTCAGGACGGCCGTTTCACACAGGTCGTTGACGGAACCACTCTTGACGTCCGTGTATCCTCACTTCCTATGGTACACGGTGAAAAGATCGTTATCCGTATCCTTTCAACAGGACAGATCGCACTCCGTAAGATCACAGACCTTGGTATGTCTGATTACAACTATACACTGTTCGAGTCAATGCTGAGAGTTCCTCACGGCGTTATCCTCGTTACAGGACCTACAGGTTCAGGTAAAACAACTACACTTTATGCGGCTCTCGGTGAGATCGCTAAGCCGAACGTAAATGTAGTTACCGTTGAGGACCCTGTCGAAAAGGCTATCGACGGTATCAACCAGTGTCAGGTTAACGTAAAGGCAGGCATGACATTTGCCGCTGCTCTTCGTTCTATTCTCCGTCAGGACCCTGACGTAGTAATGATCGGTGAGATGCGTGATACCGAAACTGCCGATATCGGTATCCGTGCCGCTATCACAGGACACCTTGTTCTGTCCACCCTCCATACCAACGACGCTGCTTCGACAGTTGTACGTCTTGTTGATATGGGCGTAGCTCCTTACATGGTTGCTACATCGATCATCGGCGTTATCGCACAGCGACTCCTCAAGGTTCTGTGCCCCGAGTGTAAAAAGCCGAGAATGTCAACTCCCGAAGAAAATGAGCTTATGGGTATAGATCATTCTATTCAGATATTTGAACCGGGTGGATGCCCTGTATGCAACAACACAGGATACAGAGGAAGAACTGCTATCCATGAGATCATTCACTGTACTGCAAAGGTTTCATCGATCATTGCAGCAAACGGCAGCAAGGAAGAGATCGAAAAGGCAGCTAAGGAACAGGGAACCAAGCTTCTCCGTGACAACGCTTCCGAGCTTGTACAGGCAGGCGAAACTTCGATCGACGAGCTCGTAAGAACAACATTTACAGTATAATGGGTTGCAGGGAGGATAATTAATATGGCAATTGAAATTCATAGAATACTTGACGAGGTAAGACTCCTCGGCTGTTCTGACCTTCATTTTACAGACAGGATCGCTCCTGTTGTACGTCTCAACGGTACACTCAGAACCATGCGTTCACAGTACCCCGAAATGGATGAGGAAGAAATACTCAATATCATCCATCAGATGACAAACGACGCTCAGCAGACAAGCATCAACAATCACCACGATACCGACTTCTCGTTCACAACAAGAAGCGGCTACCGTCACCGTGTAAACGTTTACTTCCAGAAGGGTAAGCCGGCTATCGCTATCCGTCTTCTGAGAAATGATATCCCTACTCTCGAGGATCTCGGACTTCCTCCGATACTTGCAGACTTCGCAATGCGTCCCCGTGGACTTGTTCTTGTAACAGGCCCTACAGGTTCTGGTAAGTCAACTACTCTTGCGGCTATGATCGACTTCGTTAACCTTAACAGAAGCGCTCATGTAATCACCGTAGAGGATCCTATCGAGTATGTTCACGATCATAAGAGATGTATGGTAAACCAGAGAGAGATCGGCGACGACGTACCGTCATTCGCTCTTTCGCTGAGAGCTGCTCTCCGTGAGGACCCCGATGTTATTCTCGTAGGAGAAATGCGTGACTTCGAGACCATTCAGGCTGCTGTAACCGCTGCCGAAACAGGACATCTCGTTATGTCAACACTTCATACCACATCAGCAGCTGATACTATCAACCGTATCATCGACGTTTACCCCGAGCATCAGCAGCAGCAGATCAGAACACAGCTTGCTAACAACCTCGTAGCTGTTATTTCTCAGACACTTATTCCCAAGAAGGACGGTTCAGGACGTATCGCTTGTATGGAGATCCTTAACTGTACAGACGCTATTTCGGCTATGATCCGTGATAATAAGATCCACCTTGTTCAGTCTGCTATCCAGACCGGTAAGCAGCAGGGCATGATGTCACTGGATATGGAGCTTGCAAGACTCGTTTCCAGAAATGTTATCAACGAGGTAGACGCTCTCGAGAAGTGTCTCGACAAGACAGAATTCTATCGTTTCCTTGCTCAGATGGGCGGTGCAGGCAGAGGTCCTGTAGCACCCGCACAGGTATAAGGTTACTTAAATTATTGATACCGTCGGCTTCAACCGACGGTATATTTTTTTTGTGATATTACAAAAACGTAAATAATTTTCATTCATAACAGGGCTTGATAATTAAAGGCAAACATCGATTTCACCTTAAAAGTATGGTTTACAAAGTGTATAAATAAGTGTGAATATAACTAATACTAAATTAATGTTTTAATTTATTCATAAAACCTTGTGCAACTCGACGAAAACGACAAAATAAATGTGCCGATTTACCGTTCCAATGTAAAAAGTGCCTTTATATATGGATTTTTTTCTTGGAATCTGTTGACATAATGTGAATAAGATGATATACTATAATCACAGGGAAGGGAAAGGGAGAAAGATCCCTGAACCTAAATTTTGAGTGAAAGTTAAGCTTTCGCAAATTAATTTTTAAGGAGGGTTTTCTTATGAAAACAACAAAGAAAGGTTTTACACTTATTGAGCTCATCGTTGTTATCGCTATCATCGGTGTACTCGCAGCAATCCTCGTACCGTCAATGCTCGGCTACGTAAAGAAGTCAAAGGTTTCTTCAGCTAACTCAGCTGCAAGCTCAATCCAGAAGGCTATCAATACAGCTCTCATCGAACTTGATGAAGAGACAGAGGATGGCGCAGATGTTACTTACATCACACGTGCTAAGGGTGCTGATAGTGTTACTGTTCAACCGACTTCATTTGCTAATTCTACAAATCTGTGGAAGAAGATCAAGCACTATATGGATAAGGCTAAGAGCTGTGCATTCCAGGCAAGTTGTGACGGCGGTGCTGTAAAGGCTGTTGCTGTAGCTCTTGATGCAAAGTACACAGGTACATATCCTTCAGGCGTTGTTACAGTTGATAACTATGCTTCATACAGCGGTACAGGCAACCTTAGCATAGCTGTAAAGGCTGCTGAGTCCAAGCTTACAACTTGATCACAGAATTAAGTTAAAGTTAATAACTATAAGGCTCCTCCCAATAGGGAGGGGCTTTTCTTATGTGCTGAAATTTGTAATATCATATACATACAAACGCCGATTTTAATAATTATGTCGAAATATCCGCATTAATATTGACAATTTGTGAATTGTTTGCTATAATGTATGTGGAAACTGAAGAACAGTCAGAAGTTTCCTGTTGAAGAGAAATGAAAACACGGGGAAAGTTGATCCCACACACAAATTTAAAGGAGGTTTTCTTATGAAAACATCAAGAAAGGGCTTCACACTGATCGAGCTTATCGTTGTTATCGCTATAATCGGCGTTCTTGCAGCGATACTTGTTCCGTCCATGTTAGGATATGTGAAGAAGTCAAAGGTATCATCAGCTAATTCCACAGCAAGTTCATTACAGAAAGCAATAAATACCACACTTATGGAGCTCGACGAGATATATGAGGATGTAAGTGCTGAAATTACTTCTCTCGAGAGAGCAAGTACATCCCGCAGCGCTTCTGTAACAGCACTTCCTGCATCTGTATCGGCTGCTGATGTTCGTATCAATGCTGTTATATGGGATTCTATCAAGAAGTATCTTGACAATTCAAGAGCAAACAAGCTGCGTTTCTATGCTATCTGTGATGGCGGTGCATGTCGTTGTGTTGGTGTAAGTATTGATTCGGTATACACAGGAACATATCCTGCAGGTGTTGTAAATGTTGATAATTGCAAGGATTATAAGAACAAATACAAGGACGCTTGTCTGGACGCTGAGGCTAAGCTTACCACATGATTGTTTTTATGTAGATTTAATGGACTCTTTCACTATGAAGGAGTCCTTTTTTATTGTGAAATCGCACAATAAAATATCAGCAAATTTGACAGATAAAATTCAACACAGATATTGACAATATGTGAATAATGTTGTATTATATAAGTAGATAAATTTTATTTATATTTACTCTGCATATTGGCGACGTGGCGGAGATAAGATTGAAAATGTCAGGGTAAAGACATTAAGGGGGAATTAAAATGAAAAACAGGAGAAACGGCTTTACACTTATTGAGCTGATCGTAGTTATTGCAATCATCGGTGTTCTTGCGGCGATACTTGTACCTTCGATGCTTGGCTATGTAAAAAAATCAAGGGTTTCGTCAGCTAATTCTGCGGCTGGAATGTTCCAGAAGGCTATCAACTCAGCTCTGATAGAGCTTGATGAGGAATACGACATCGGCACGGAAATAACGAGTATCGAAAGAGTGAATCCTTCCGATAATGATGTGTCTGTTACACCGTCATCTGTAGGCAGCTCAGTCGATACTAAGATAATATGGAGTAAAATTACGCATTTTCTTGACAAGAAGAAAAAGGCAAGCTTCAAGGCGGAGTGCGACGGCGGCGGAGTAAAGGCTGTTGCGGTATGCAGCGACAGCAAGTATACAGGAACTTTCCCGCCCGGAGTTGTCACAGTGGATAACTACGAACAATATTCAAACAACTACAATAAGGCGCTTGCGGACGCGCTTCTGAAAGTAGCGACATGATTTGTTCCATAAAGTACCTCATAAAGCCTCCTGAAACTCTCTAATAAATTGACTTAATGCACAATAAGCGGTAAAAAAAATTGTTACCGATAACACATTTTATTATTGACAAACTGTGAACTTTTTGATATAATATAAATGGAAATTTGTATTGGGAGGTGCATGACGATGAAGACAAAAAAGACTAAAAAGGGCTTTACTCTTATTGAGTTGATAATCGTTCTTGCAATTTTAGGTATCGTGCTTGCTATTATGGTCCCAACTTGGGGATACTTTATAACCAAATCGCGTGAAAGAAATGCAAATTCAAGAGCAAAGGTTATTTTCGGAGCAGCACAGACTGAGATAACTCGACTGGCCGCAAAGGAAAGAACTCTTGATAATGCAGACAGGTATATTACCAACGGAGATTTTTACTTCTATTCTCATGGAGGAAATGGCGTGAAGCTTGCGTCGGCAAACGGTGATCCTGTAACAGAAGGTATGGCTCCGACTGATCCGCAGCTTAGACCGACAATCTCAAGCAATGCAAGCTTGAGCAGAGCGATTAATCACATTGCCGGAAATGAGGGCTTCTACAAGATCTATGTCAGCAACTATCTGGTTCAGTCTGTTGTTTATTGTAATGTTGAAAACAGCAGATACAAGGGCACATATCCGAAAACAACGGATCAGCTGACAAATCCTACCATTATTCAGAGAACAGCGGTTGAAGATGTTGATGAGAATGGAATGAAGGATATACAGCTCCCTTAAGATTTATGAGCTTATAATTTAAGATTAATACTGATTGCAGCTGCAAATGCGGCTGCAATTTTTTTGTAACGCGATTTCTGCTGATAGTAGGTTTTCAACATTATTAACGAATAAGAGTTGAAAAGTTTATGCTTGACATAATGTGACATAAGGTGTATAATATATTTACTGTCCGACAAGG
>DBXO01000012.1 GCA_002309635.1 Ruminococcus flavefaciens
TTTTGGAAGTTGACATTTTTTTCATAGTATGCTCCTTTCATTGCAGGAATTGACTGTATAATTTATTATATATCATGCCTTTGAATTTGTCAATTAATGTTTATATAATTATACGCATAAGGGTAAAAAGGCGAAAATTGACTATACTACAATTTGCTTTTCTGGTCTGTTCGATACTGATAAGGAAGAATAAACAAATAGCAGGTGCTTCTTATAATGGGAGCACCTGCTTATTTTATATATGCTTGCTTATCACTTCTCTTGCTTTAAGCTCGGTTTTATCATAGTCGATACGGAAGTAGTTAAGGATAGATTTCATATCGTCCTGCATGGACAGAAATACGTCTATCAGTCGTTCTTTTTTCTCGTCTGACTGCCATTCCTTGAGTCCGATGTAGTAAAAATGTTTGGTATCCTCGTTGATGAAGAAGGGAACAATGCTGTTAGCAAGGCATTGCTTAAGCATTATTAGTCTGCCGATACGACCGTTTCCGTCGTAGAACGGGTGTATCTTCTCAAATGTTGCATGGAACTCAGCGATGTCATATAAGTCAAGAGAAGACTTGCCTTCGTATTTGCGGAGCAGGTTCTGCATAAGACCTGCGACCTCTTCGGGTAAGGCGGTCTCTATCTCGCCGACTTCGTTGGGGTATTTCTTATAGTCGCCGATAACAGCGTAATCTGTGTCGTCATCCATAACGCCGTTCTTCAGCATACGGTGTAGTTGCTTAACGTAGTCCTCAGTTATAGGCTCATTAACAGTATCAAGGATATAGTCGAAGCATTTGAAGTGATTTGCAGCCTCAAATACATCGTTCACTGGAACAGTACCGTCGATAGTGCGAGTCTCGTAGATATATCTTGTCTGGTCGTAGGTAAGTCTGCTGCATTCAATGATGTTGGAATAATAGGCAAAGTCTACCTGCATCCTGTTATATATGCTGCCTTTGATCTTTCTGCACTTCTCTGAAAGCAGAACAGGCAGTAATTCTCTTGTATCTGACATAAGGAACGCCTCCTTAGCTTTTCTGTTATTATATCAAACTATAAAGGATCAGTCAAGCCGCTTGAAGAATGGTGCTGGCAGCAGCATTGACATTTGGCGACAGTGTAGTGTATAATATGGATAATACATAAGTTACTATGGTAAGTCGAAGTTTGGAGGAGGATTAAATATGGAAAATTACGAATATAAAGTGGTCGTGTATGATACAAAAGGTTTTTGGGGTGGAAACGTTGAGTCAAATCAACTTGAAAGCAAGCTCAATCTTCTTGGCTGTGACGGATGGGAGTTAGTAAGTTGTACTTCTACAAACCAAAGTTATGGTTCATCTAAAAGCATAGTCTGTATATTCAAGCGAAAGAAGAATGGATAAATTCAGATTTTGATTATTACCATGATAGATCAACAACTTAAGGAAAGCAGGTTGCTGCAATCAATCGGAATTATTAAACTATGCAATGAAAGAAATTATCAATTGGAAGATAAAATACAATGCAGAAAATTGGAGGTTAAAAAATGGAACGTACGGAGATTGCCAAGAATTATTTTGCACAGAAGTGTCACTGCTCGCAGGCGGTGCTTGCCTCCTTTGCGGATGCGCTCGGCATCACGGAGGAAACAGCGCTGAAATTCGGCTCTTGCTTCGGCGGCGGCATGCGGAAGGGCGAGGTCTGCGGTGCATGCACCGGTGCGCTGATGGCACTCGGCATGAAATTCGGTATGTCCGAGGTAGGTGATCTTGAAAATCAGCAGATTGCGGACGGATATGCAAGACGCTTTCTCGACGAATTTGCAAAGCAGAACGGTTCATATCTATGCCGCGATCTGTTGAAACGCAATCTCGCAAGCGACGAGGAGCGGCAGAAGGCGCGCGAGGAGGGGCTATTCGCGTCGGTCTGTCCGAAGATGATAGAAAGCGCCGTCCGCATCTCAGAGCAGATGATGCAGGAAAAAGTGTGAAATTCAAAAAACAAAAAAGAGTATTATAAGCATATCGTTCCGGTAAGTATAGAAACAGAAAGCAACGGTCGGTATATTGTATCCTATACGGACGGAGAAGCGTTAGTCGAGAAGTAAGCGATAATTCAAATGGACCTATCAAAGCTCAAATAACCGACTGCCAAATTCTGATTTAGCTTATTACCATTATATCTCTAAAACTTATGAAGAAATGATACAGAAAGTCCTCGCAATTGCGGGGACTTTCATGTTAGAAATCTATTATATTAGAAAAAATATTAGAAAATAACGAAAAAAGCACTTCCGATTTCTCAGAAGTGCCTATTTCATGAGGGTGGGAGATGGGATTCGAACCCACGGTCTTCGGGACCACAATCCGACGCTTTAACCAGCTAAGCTACACCCACCATATTCAATAAATAAAAACGAAGCTCTCCATTAAATGGAGTCATGTAACGGAGAGTTTCGGTTTGGCGCGCCTTGCTGGATTCGAACCAGCGGCTTACTGCTTAGAAGGCAGTTACTCTATCCAGCTGAGTTAAAGGCGCATAGAAAAATTTAGCAGCTTAAGCTGCTAATACTTGGAGCGGGTGATGGGAATCGAACCCACGTGTTCAGCTTGGAAGGCTGACATTCTACCATTGAACTACACCCGCACGGCGTTTCAACAGAAAATATTGTACCATAACGCAATTGAAATGTCAATAGCGCAAGCGAAAAACAGTCAGATTGACTAAAATTTTACAGCAGTCTCACCTTACTGGTGTCAAAATGCCGATTGGAGCCCGGAGACGAAGTTTTTTCAGCAAATAATGTCACAAAATCCCATTTTCTTTCGTCTTATTAAATGTAAGTGCTGTTTTTTGAAAAGTGACGGTTTTGTTATAAAAATGTCATGTTAATGTCACGTTGGCGGTGTATGATAGTAGATGTACTAAAGAAGCATTGATCTGACAGACGGAAAAAGCAACAAAAAAATTGACAGCTGACCCGAATTATCTAACAAGGACATAGTATTTGTGAATTATTAAGTTGAAATAACTTTATTAATATTGACAAGTCTTTGTCAAAGCTGTATTATATTATTAGTGTGCTTTTTATATTATGCTTCATAGTCGGAAAAACGCGGCTGCAAAGCTCTCGCGCAGCCGGAGTGGAGTGGTATTATGAAAGTAATGAAAAACACAGCATATTTATGGTTCGGCGGGATAGCAGGAATAGCAGCGCAGCTGCTGGGAGGCCTTTACGGACGTATCCCTCTCTGCTTTTCTAATCTTCTGGCTGATATGACGATATATCCGATTTTGCTTCTGCTTATGATACACAGGGACGTCACAGCGAAGAAAATGTTCCGTGACATTTTCTTGTTCTTCCTCGGACTTGACTTTACTTACTATGGCTACGTGATAGTAATGCATATGATCTCTTATCTCAGGTTCGGCGGACAGCTTTCAAGCGTGTTCTTAGCGGATATGCCTGATTTTATCGAATATACCGTTCTCGGAACTGCTGCGGCAGCATGGGGTCAATGTATGGTAAAGCTTCTTGAAAAAGGCAGAAAGCATCTTTACAATTTAATGGTCGTGCCTTTTATTGCAGTGCAGCTGGTATTTATGACAGGAGATTTCATAAACTGGAACTATCGCTGGTCATCGGCTCTGCTCGGAGCATCATTCCTCATCGCTGATGTATATCTTTACACAGTAAAGTCTCCATGGAAAAGAAAAAATGACATGCCGGAATGCTGTCCTGCGGCGTCATTATAAAGTTAAAATAAAAAAATATGTTCAGACCTGCATCTTTTTGACTGGTTAAAGACACTTATATATGTAGGGTCGGCATTAATAAAAAATACAAGAACAAAAGAAATCTGTGAGGTTGTGTTCAAATGAAAGACAAGAACAAAAACCAGTGCGGAAGAAAAGGAGAAAGACTGTTCAGCAACATCTGCGTGATACCGAGCTTTCTCGGCGTTATGCTGTTCTTTCTCGTACCGTTCTGCATCGTAATATACTATTCTCTGATAAACAACCCCGTTCTGAAGGAGTATGTGGGGCTGGAAAACTACACAAAGCTTTTCAGCAATGCCGCTTTTACAAAGGCAGCAAGGAATACAGCATTCTTTTCCCTTGTATCGGTCCCGCTCTCGGTGATACTCTCCCTCGGGCTTGCAATGCTCCTTGAAAGAAATATCCCGGGAAAGAGCGTTTTCAGAACGTTTTTTCTCAGTCCGCTCATGGTGCCTACGGCTTCGGTAGTGCTTGTATGGCAGGTGCTTTTCCATAATCACGGAACCATAAACCAGGTAGTGGAGGCATTCGGCGGGCAGCCCGTAGACTGGATAAAGTCACCATACGGTCAGGTCGTTATAATATGCATGTTCCTTTGGAAGAACCTCGGCTACAACATGATACTCTTCATGTCGGCGCTGTGTGCGATACCCCGAGATATAATAGAGGTGGCAGACCTTGAGGGCGCAGGCAGCTGGTACAAGTTCATACATATAAAGCTTAGATATCTTTCGCCCACGATACTTTTCGTGCTTATCCTTTCCATGATAAACTCGTTCAAGATATTCCGCGAGGTATACCTTCTTACGGGAAATTATCCGCAGGATAAGCTGTATATGCTACAGCACTTCATGAACAATACCTTCAACAGCCTTGACTATCAGAAGCTCTCTGCGGCGGCTGTACTGCTCGCGCTGGTTATGATAGTCGTTATGGCGGTTCTCCTTATTGCCGAGAACATATTCGGAAAGGATGTGGAGAACTGATGAAGATAAAAGCTCTGACGCCGAGGAACAGAAGAAGAGCCTTCAACGGCTTCGTGTTCCTGTTCGTACTGTTCGGTGCGGCACTGTTCCTTATGCCGACTGTACTTACCATGGCAAATTCCTTTATGACTTCAAATGAGATATCGGCAAATTACGGCGCCATGTTCTCAAACATGGTGGACTCCAAAAAGCAGTTCATCTCGGAGAACGTCAATCTTAAATTCATACCCGATAAGGTCACCTTTGACCAGTACAAGGCGGTACTGATACAGAATTCGGACTATCTTATGAAGTTCTGGAATTCGGTGATACTGACTGTTCCCATAACGGTATTCCAGATGGCGGTTGCCATATTCACCTCATACGGTTTTTCAAGATATCCCAACAAGTTCAAGAGCATCATCTTCTTTGCGTACATCATACTTATGATAATGCCCTATCAGGTAACTCTTGTACCGAATTTCCTCGTTGCCGACAAGCTGGGCATGCTGGATACGAGAAAAGCTGTCATACTTCCCGCCGTATTCTCCCCGTTCAGCATATTCCTGCTGACAAAGGTAATGCGCAGGATACCCGTATCCTACGTTGAAGCCGCAAAGCTTGACGGAGCAAGCGAGCTGAAGATACTCACGAAGATATACATACCTCTATGCAAGGGCGCTATAGTGTCCATTGCAATGCTGGTATTCATCGATTACTGGAATATGGTCGAGCAGCCTATCGTGCTTATGAAAAACAATGCCCTTCACCCGCTTTCGGTCTTCCTCTCCGAGATAAATACAGGAGATATCGGACTTGCATTTGCGGTGGGGACAGTATATATGATACCTACGGTGCTTATGTTCCTCTACGGTGAGGATTACCTCGTTGAGGGCATAACATACTCAGGCGGTATCAAGGGCTGATACGGCAACAAGCTATTCTTTCTTAAGGAGCATTGATATGAACGAAACAAAAGAAGTTAAGGATATACTTGCGGAAAAGGGCGAACAGGAGAAAATGTCCCCCGCAAGAAGGAGAGATATAGTAAAAACGCTCATTATCGTATTTCTTGCGATAATGCTGGTGCTTACGTTCTTCTCGAATACGATAATGAACAAGTCCCTGGCGGAGATAACTACTGAGTCGGTTGGCTCGGGAAAGCTGGTTGAGCGCATAAAAGGCTGGGGAAACGTTGAGTCAAATCAGTCATACGATGTGACCACCGACGCAGGCAGGACAATTGAAAAGATAAATATAAAGGTAGGTCAGGAGGTCAGGAAGGGCGACGTTCTGTTCATGGTAAAAAATGTGAGCAGCGAGGAGCTTGAGACACAGATCGAAAAGCTTGAAGAAGCCGAACTCAGCTACGAAAAGGATCTTCTCAAGGAGCCCACCGACTATTCAAAGGATAACCTCAAGCTAAGAAAGCTTCGTGAGGAGCTCAATGCAGCTATCGCAAAGAGAGACGCCGCAAAAGCAAATGAGGGTAACCTTAATGCTGCCAAGGAGGAATACAGAAGGAACAACTCTGAGCTGAAAAAGCTCGAGGCTGAGAATGAAAAGCTGAGCGGCACCGTAAAGAGCATCGACAGCGATAACTATATGGACGCAGACGTTGAGCTCATAGGCGACCTTCCGTCACTTTACAATACCTACTCCGCAGCTGATGAGGAGTACAAGAGAGCACGCGAGATATATGAAACAGCCGTTGAAAAGGGCGAGAACGCAGAGCTTGCAAAGGCGGACGCAGACTCAAAGGAAGCAGCAAGAAATACTGCAAGAGACGCTTACGAGCAGTCAAAGAGCTCTGTCCGCGAGGGCATTGTGGCAAGAATGAACGATATAAGAGGCCGCATTGACGAGCTCACAGCCGCAGTTGAAAATTACACAGCAGAGCATGAAGGCAGCAAGGAGGAAAGCTATGAAGAGCTTGCTCAGGCAGTAATATCCAAGCAGAATGAGATCGAGGAGGAAAGACTTACCCTCGAAAACACAAAGAAGACCAATTCTGTTACTGAAAAGACTGAGGCCCTTGAGCTCGAAGCCAAGAAAAAGGCTCTTGACAAGCTAAGGGAAAAGGTTGAAAAGCTCAAAAAGGAAACCGAGGCGACAGAGATAAAAGCCACTCACGGCGGTATAGTAAGCGCTGTGAACGTTAAGCTTGACGACAAGACCGTCGAGGGCAATGCTCTTGCTACCATAGATGTTGCAGAGGAAGGCTATACCATAACTATACAGGACGTTGACGCAGAAAAGCTAAGGAAGGTCAAAAAAGGAACAGAGGCTGAGGTAATAAACAACTACAGAGGCGATATACAGGCTGTTCTCAAGGAAATAAAGAACACCTCCAATGTAAGGAAAAAGGATCTCGTATTCACTGTTACGGGAGATGTATCTTCAGGCGACAGGGTAGACGTTTCTATTCCCTGCGGCAGCGGCACATATGACGCCATTGTCCCGAGAAGTGCTGTTCACAGCGACGACAAGGGCAACGGCAGCTGCGTATACATAGTAAGATCAAAGAACACACCCCTCGGCAACCGCTATTACGCTGAAAAGGTGAAGATAAACATTGAAGCCGAGGACGAGGTATCCTACGCTGTTTCAGGCAGTCTCAACAGAGGAGACTACGTTATAACGGCTGCAAGCAAATACGTCGCACCGGGAGATCAGGTCCGTATGAAGGACAAATAAGGCGGTGCGGACCTTATGAGTAAAAAGTACAGACTGGGACAGATGATCCTTGCGGCTGTGAACTCCGTTGCTATCATCGGCGCTGTCGTTCTTACGGCAGCGGGAGGTCATGCGGCGGATTCCCAGCGGTCGAATCATACCGCGGAAAACTTTTCTCGGGGCAGCGAGTATGACTACGGTCAGGTGAGCTGCTATTTCAGCAAGGACGCAAAATTTGACAAAAACGAAGTTTACAACCTCAAGGGCAGGTTATACAACGATCTGAAAAGCGTATCCATAGTTCCCGAGGATGGGGCGGATATAGTGCGTAATGCCTACAGTACAGAGGTCGGCGGCGCTTTTATAACCTGTGATATGGACGGTACAGCCGAGGCAGAGGTCACTGTAGTGGGAGGAGATTTCTTCTTGTTCAGGGATTTCGAGCTGCTGAGCGGCTCCTTCTTTTCAGACCGCGATTCTCTACGTGACGGAGCAGTCATCGACAAGGAGCTGGCATGGCAGCTTTACGGATCGCTGGATATCGCAGGAAAGGCAATATACATAAACGACAGGGAACTGTACATATCAGGAGTAATAGAGACTCCGTCAACAGAGCCAGAGCAGAAATGCATCGGTGCAGTGCCGATGGCTTATATATCATACGAGGCGGCGGGAGATGTTTTTCCGTATGAGATCGAAGATCAGTTTGTGAGCGACGATGGCGGAGCTGCCCAGTTCACCAGGGTCACCTGCTATGAATGTATTATCCCCGAGCCTGTTGAGCATTTCGCCTATAACTCGGTAAAAACACATATTGCCGAGGCGTTCAGGGGAAATGTTGACATAGTAAACAATTCGGAACGCTTTTTGCCCGGCAAAAGGGCAAAGGCTCTGAAAAAGCTTGACAGCTATATTATCAGAAATGACAGTATAGTTTATCCGTTCTGGGAGAATGCTTCGAGAATAGTGGAATTCAAGCTCTCATTCATCTACGGAGGACGCAGGCTCCTCCTTGCAATACCGCTTATAACGTTTATATGTCTGCTTGCATTGGCATATAGAAACTACAAGCGAAAGAAAGAAGATCTCAAAAAAGCCGTTGAAAGGTTTTTCTCCGGAAAGATGAAAAAGATAAGGGAGAAAAAGCAGAAGGCAGCTGAGATAAAAGAAAAAAGCTCAGAAAAAGAAAGTGAGCAAACAAAAGAAAGTTAAATAAAAAGAAAAAGAGGTTTTTAAATGGAAAAGACAATTTTCAAAAGGGTCACAGCTTTCACTGCAGCACTAACCGTTACAGCAGGAGCTGCTGTTTCATGTTCCGTCAGGAAGAACGAAGAAAATAACGGAAAAGCCAAGGACTCCAAGAAGCTCCTTTCTGCTTCTTACAGCTCGGAGGAGATACC
This sequence comes from Ruminococcus flavefaciens, assembly GCA_002309635.1. Taxonomy (GTDB): domain Bacteria; phylum Bacillota; class Clostridia; order Oscillospirales; family Ruminococcaceae; genus Ruminococcus; species Ruminococcus flavefaciens_J. Next base: position 8,795 of record DBXO01000012.1, read on the forward strand.
AGCTGAGGTAGACAGCGTAAATTCAATCTACAGGATAGATGAGAATACCATCTTATTAAGTGGTTATGACTATCAGAGCGGCAATATCAAGTTATTAAAGAGCAACAATGATTTCTCCGAGATCAGTGAGATCAAGGTGGATTTCGGCAAGAAGGACGATAATACCAGTTCGAACATGAGCGCAGCTGTTGCACCTTCAGGAGACATCTTCGTATGGGAGACAACAACTGATTACGGCGAGGGCGGAATGCCTGATTCTGGAGATTTCGAGCTGTATGACGATGACCATGATCACGATCATGAGCATGAAGAAGCAGAGAACAAGGATGAAAAGTCTGAAGCTGACGAGGAAAAGTCAGACTCAGAGGAAAAGAAGTCTGAGTCCGAGGGCGACCAGATCTCGACTGAGGCTGTTAAGGCAGAGCGTGCAGGAAAGCCCGATACCGAGGCTCTGAAGGAAGAGTCTGAGGAGGAAAAGTCAGATAACGAGGAGAAAAAGGAAGATACTGAAGAGAAAAAAGAAGATACCGAGGAAGAAACATCAGATTCAGAGGATTCCGAAGAAGTACCTAAAGTTGTCGACAGCATGTTCGGCAAGAATATGTACCAGTCCGAAAATGTTAAGGAGACCCATACTATCTATGTTGTAGACCTTGAAGGCAATATCAAGTCGAAAAATGAGGTAAAGGGCCTTGTAGAGGATGAAGACGATGACGAAAGCTACGGATACGGCGGCATTAACGCTTTTGTTCCTCTCACAGACAGCAAGGCTGTTGTTTCTTATTATGGCGGAATGGGAGAGGAGTTTTCTGTTGTCGGCACAGACGGCAAGGTGATCCAGAAGCTTGATTTCGACGGCGCTGACTGGGTAAGCAACGTCTGCTCCGTCAGCGACAAGGAGTTCACTGCTGTTCAGGATACAGGAGACTCTGTCAAGGTCGTTTTCTATGACAAGGAGACATTGAAGCCCACAGGCGAGGAGATAAAGGGAGACTATACAAGCAACATTCTGTACGGCCGTTTCTTCAGTGGAACAGGCGATTACAGACTTCTCTCAATGAACTCCGACGGACTTTACGGCATCAAGGCTGACGGTTCAAACGAGGAACTTATCAACTGGCTCGATTCCGATCTCGGCGATGACAATGGAAACATATCTTCGCTCCTTCCTATGGACAACGGCGAATATGTTATAATTTACCTTGATTATTCATCAGAAAAAACAAATGCAACATTATACAGGCTCCAGCCCCGTGACCCCGAGGAGCTCAAGAATATAAAGGTGCTTACTATAGGCGCTCTCGATGGTGACTGGAATATCAGACAGCAGATATCTGAGTTCAACAAGGCACATAAGAACGTTCGCTTCAAGATAGTTGATTACAGCCAGTTCGATTCATACGACAGTGATACTGACGTTTACAATCATGGCAGCGTTAAGCAGCTCAAGGAGGATATCGTATCCGGCAAAGCTCCCGACATGATCTTCACAAACGGCAGCGCTCTCATGAAGAGCCTCGGCAAGAAGGGTCTCTTTGTTGACCTCTACGAGATGCTCGAAAAGGATCCCGACCTCAATAAGGACGATATCATGCCCAATATCCTCAAGGCAGGCGAGGTCAACGGAAAGCTCCTTTCACTCTCATCTTCTTTCATGGTACACACGCTTGTTGCAAAGAAGTCAAACGTTAAAAAGGAAGGAATGACAGCTTCCGAGCTTATTGATCTGTATGAGAACCGCCCCAAAAAGGATACTCACCTTTACGGCGCTGATACAAGAGATTCGATAATTGAACTCCTTTATTATTCAGTAGGCGAGCTCATCGATTACGAAAAGGGCGAATGCCACTTTGATGACCCCGATTTCAAGAAGTTCCTCAACTTCATAGAGTCGTTTGGCGAAGGCATAGATTATGAAAATGCTTCGGAAGAAGAGCTTGATGAGTACTATTCAAAAATGCAGGATTATTTCGGTGCCGACGCTTTAAAGAAAGACAACGTGCTTCTTTCAGACCTGACGATCTATGATATCGCTTATCTCAATTCCGTGCTGAACGGTGAATACAAAAATGTGGATATGAGCTTTGTCGGCTTCCCCACAGGCAGCGGAAACGGCGCTGTTATGAGAACAAGTTCAACATACGCCATTCTTTCAAATTGTCAGGATAAGGACGCATGCTGGGAGATCATCAAGGAAAGCTTCAAGGAGATAGATCCTGATGCAGAGAACAACAAGTATTCTTCGTCAGGTATCCCCGCTCTTAAGAAGAATTTTGACAACGTAATCGAAAGAGCAATGAATAAACCTTACTATATTGACGGCGACGGCAAGAAGATTGAGTATGACGATACATATTACGATGAAGAGGCACAAAAGGAAGTTAAAGTCAATCCTCTCAGCAAAGAGCAGGCAGATTACATTACCAAGTACATCGAAGCTACAGATATGGTAGTTGATGATTTCGATCCTGCTATAGAGGATGTTTTCGTAGATGAGCTTATGCCTTTCATCGAAGGCGAAAAGACTGCCGATGAGACAGCAAAGCTTCTTCAGGACCGTATCTCACTCATACTCAGCGAGCAGAGCTGATAGAATAAGAGAATAATTACAACCTCCTTAGCGAAGGCCGCTGCCGTATTTCACACGGCAGCGGCCTTTTTGTCTCCTGCGGATTCTATTGACAATTATTGGCAAAGATGTTATACTATTTACATTATTATATCTTTAGGGGAGGTTTTATAGTGGACAATAATTATAACAATCAGAATAACGGACAGCTCGATCCCTATGGTCAGGCGCCGAACCAGTACGGACAGCCTCAGGATCAGTACTATCAGGGACAGGGACCGAACCAGTACGGACAGTCTCAGAATCAGTATAATCAATACAATCAGTACAATAATCAGCAGATGGGCTACTATAACTTAAACATGCCGCCTCAGGAGGGACCCAAGGGCATGGCAATAGCTTCAATGGTATTAGGTATCTGCTCCATAGTGCTCGGCTGCTGCGGAAAGCTCAGATGGATAGGTCTTGCATGTTCTGTCGTAGGCCTTGTGCTCGGTATAATATCCATAAGAAAAAAAGAGGGCGGCAAGGGCATGGCTGTCGCAGGCATCGTATGCAGTATCATTGAGATTGTGTTGTTTGTGATTGGAATCATAATTATTATATTTATCGGTTCAAATATAGAAAACATCATGGAATGGATACTGGAAAAAAGCAAATCAGCTTCTTAATAAAGTAAATCATGCCGAAACGTATAAGGATATTATTTGCGGCAGGTCTTCCTGTTGCCGCTGTGATAGTGTTTGCTCTCAGGGATCCGCTGATATCTCTGAAAAGATTATTCCCCGAGTGCAGCTTCTACAGGCTCACGGGCTTCTGGTGCACGGGCTGCGGAAATACCAGAAGTGTTGAAGCTCTCCTCCACGGGCATATACTGACGGCAGTACGGAACAATCCGACTATACCGTTTCTGTGCCTGCTGCTGATACTGCTTTACATAGAGAACCTCGGAGCGCTCTGCGGCAGGAATATAAAGCTCCTGCCGAGAACATGGCTCTGCTGGGGACCCGTTATCGGGGCATTTTTCGTCTTCTTTATAATCAGGAATATTTTTCCCGTACTTGCACCTGTATCTTAGCGGGAGCTTTTCGCTGTATTGACAAGAAAATGCAGAAATGCTATAATTTCATTACTGTGATACGTGGGAAAGGGGCATTATTATGGATAATAATTACAATAACGATCAGCAGAACGGACAGCCTGCTGCTCCTCAGAGCGGAGAATCCAACGCTCAGCAGCAGTATAATAGTCAGAACGGGCCACAGTACATACCGCCCAACCAGTTTTACGGTCAGGTGAACGGCAGGCCGGAGCCGGATGGCAACGTGGGACTTTCAGTGGCTTCCATGGTGCTCGGAATCATCGCGCTGCTTATCTGCTGTATCTATCCCGTGGCCCTTATCCTCGGAATCATCAGTCTTGTACTCGGTATAATCGCCCTTAAAAGTGAGACTGTGGGCGGCAAGGGCATGGCAATTGCAGGCATGATACTCAGTGTAATAGTAATTTTTTCAGCCGCAGTATTATTGCTTCTTGCACTGATTACAGGCTCGGGGATAACGTTTATCACCGAACTGTTTGATTGACGGCATATCATATTGAAGCTCCCTTTTCCGGGGAGCTTTTTGGCGTACAGGATAGTGCATTGGCAGTTGAATTATTAAAACTAATGTGATATAATATATAATATTATCTTTTTCGGAGTGTGAATAATGAATAAATATAAAAAACTTGTATTCAATACAGGTATTTTCGCAATAGGTACCTTCGGCTCGAAAATACTCATAATCCTGCTGACAAGACTTTATGCCCATAATATGGACCCCGTCAACAACGGTATAAAGGACCTTCTCGAGACCATGCTGCTGTTTATGCAGCCCGTCTTTACATTTGCCCTGCAGGAGTATCTTATCCGTTTCGGACTTGACAAGGACTACGACAAGCATGAGGTATTCACCACCTCGGGCGTTATAACGCTGACGGGAATGGTGCTCATGGCCCTGATAGTGCCGTTTCTGCATTTTATTCCTCTGTTCAGCTTTTTCAGCGGCTACGGGATACTGTTCATACTCTATGTGACAATGTCGTCAGTACGTATGCTGTGTCAGAACTTCGTCCGTTCGCGTGACATGGTAAAGCTCTTTTCCATTGACGGAATACTTGCTACGCTGACATTCTTCATATTCAATATGATGTTCATAATGTGGCTTGGAATGGGCGTAAAGGGCTTCATACTCGCAGTAATACTCTCTGACAGCTGCTCGGTTATATTCCTTTGCATAGCTGCAAGGCTCAGGAGCTTTATCGGCGCTGAGTATTTCAACAGGGCTCTTGCAAAGGAAATGATGCACTTTGCAATGCCCCTCATACCTACTATAGTAATGTGGGCGGTCACATCGCTTTCCGACAGACTTTTCATCAAGCAGATGCACAGCGACTATCATCAGCTTGGAGAGGGCGCCGTAGGAATATACTACTTCGCCAACAGGATACCCAGTCTTATCAGCATAGTTTCCACCATATTCTTTCAGGCGTGGAGCATGTCTGCCATAACCGAGAGCAATTCCGCCGACAGGAACAAGTTCTACGGAAAGGTATACAACGCCTATGAGTCCATGATGTTCGTTGCAGCGGCAGCGCTCCTTGTGATAATCAGGCCCGTGACCTCTTTCCTTGTGCCCGCGGACAAGCATATGGCGTATGCCGATGTATATATGTACACACCGATACTTGTTGTTGCGGTAGTATTCATGTGCTTCGATCAGTTCCTCGGCAGTATCTATTCAGCCATCAAGCAGCCGCAGAACTCCTTCTGGACAGCTCTTGTCGCCTGTGCAGTCAATATACCCATGAACTATTTCCTCATACCCGAATGGGGCATACAGGGTGCGGCAGTTGCCACATTCCTGAGCTATGCAATAAGCTTCTGGGCACGTATAATCGACGCGAGGTACTATGTACCATTCCGCTTCGACGGTTTGAAGAATCTGCTCAATATGACAGTCCTGCTTGCAATGAGCGGACTTATAATACTTGACGTATCCCTTTACTGGCTGTGGGCGCTCATACTTGCGGGAGTAGTTGTCTTCCTGAATTACAAAGCGCTGCTCATTACAGTTAACAAGCTTCTCAAAAGGAGCTGAGACTTCAGGGAAAACTCAAGGCATCCCCTGTAGTCTTAAACGGAACGCCTTGGACGGCGTTCACAGAAAATAAAAAAGGAGGGCTTATTATGCCGACACCACACAATAATGCCAAAAAAGGCGATATCGCCAAAACAGTTCTCATGCCCGGTGATCCCCTGAGAGCCAGATTTATCGCCGAAAACTACCTTGAGGACCCCGTTTGCTACAACGAGGTAAGAGGAATGTTCGGATTTACCGGCAGGTATAAAGGAATTCCGGTTTCCGTGCAGGGCAGCGGCATGGGTATGCCTTCTATCGGCATATACTCATGGGAGCTCTTCAACGAGTACGATGTGGATAATATAATCCGTGTAGGCACAGCTGGAGCTGTTGCCGACAGTGTGGAGCTCCGCGACGTAGTCATAGGAATGAGCGCAAGCACCAATTCCGCATATGCTTCACAGTACAGGCTCCCGGGCACCTATGCTCCCACAGCCTCATGGAAGCTCCTTTCATCTGCGGTAAATGCAGCCGAAGAAAAGAACTGCCGTTTTCATGTGGGAAATATTCTTTCCAGCGACACCTTCTACGATGACGCGGACAGCCTTGCGGACTGGCTGAAAATGGGAGTGCTGGCAATAGAGATGGAGGCAGCGGCGCTGTACATGAATGCAGCAAGGGCAGGGAAGAACGCACTTTGCATACTTACCGTATCTGACTGTCCCCTTAAGGGCTTGTCCACAACAGCTGAGGAGCGTCAGACCACTTTCCGTGACATGATGGAGATAGCTCTTGAGGCTGCTGTAAAGGTTAAATAATTGCCCAAAACAAAATTATACAATAATTAATTGTATTTTAAGATTACTTTAAGACTATTTTAAGGTTGGAATTGTATATTATAAGTGGATTAAGTAATCCCCCAATTCCCCTTCTATATTTATTCATTTCATTTGTTTAGGCTATGCATTATTAATGCATAGCTTTTTACTTTATACGGAAACAACGTTGACTTTTAAAATTATCTGTGATATAATAAATGCCCGGGCATATGTTATAAATGTTCTGACGCCCTTGCAGATACGCAGATCATAGATTTGCTCCCTGCAATCGGGCGATTATAGCATAACGCTTCGCTTATATGCTATAATGAATGCAAAGCATTCATTATAATTGATATAAATGCCCTTGCAGATACGCAGATCATAGATTTGCTCCATGCAATCGTGCAATTATAGCATAACGCTTCGCTTATATGCTATAATAATGACAAATTTACTCAGGGGAGGCTGCTATGGATAACAATAATCAGGATCAGACTTACGGTCACGGCGTTTATGAGAATACAGAAGCTCAGCAGGACGGCTTGCCTCAGTACGACCAAACGCAGAACATACAGCCGCAGGGAGCTCTTCCACCTCAGTACGGGCAGAGCGGCAGCGGCTATCCGCAGCAGGGCGCACCTCCTCCGTATTTCGACCCGCGGTACGGTCCCTATCCTCCGCAGGGAGGATATTACCCGCCTCCGCCGGCAAATCCTTACGTTAACGGGAATATGCAGCCCAAGGAGGGCACGGCAGGCTACGGTATAGTGTCTCTTGTTATGAGTCTGCTTTCGGTTGCGGGCGGAATGTGCTTATATGTAGGCGGATTGCCCTTTGCAGCTCTCGGTATTATTTTCGGTATCGTGGGCATGATAGTCAAGGGCGGCAAGGGATTTGCCATTGCAGGGCTGATAATCAGTGCATTCATGATAGTATGCGGCTATATCGCATGGGACTTTCTTTTAGCCGGGATCGGTTATGACGGATTATGGGACTACCTCACTTCATAACTGCTTCTTTTGTTATCTTAGTATATAAAAAGGCGCAGCAGCTCTCGCCGGGAGCTGCTGCGCCTTTTCATGGGGAAAGGGGAAGAGGATCAATCCTCGTTGGTTTTTCCTGATTTTCTGAACTTGGACTTCTGTCCGAAATTTAACGATATAGTGAGTATCTTGTCCGACTTGAAAAGCTTTAGGGCAAAGAACATCACTACAGCGAAGAATGCTATCTGATAGGCGAAGCCGCCCCAGAATGCGGTATAATTACCGAACATCAGGTTAGGCATAGCCGTGAACGTGTGCGTGAAAGGTATTGCCCACATTACAACCTTTGCCGCAAGGGGCAGTGAGTTGATATCTGTGAACAGAGTTACCAGCCAGGGTATCATTACCATCATGACTATAGGCAGAAGCATATTCTGAGCCGACTTTGAGTCGTTTACCAGAGCACCGAGGATTATCGACATCGCAAGGCATATCATAATGGTGAGGAAAAGCTGAACTCCTACCAACAGGTATTCACCTGTACTGAGTGTAAGCCCGAGCTTACTCATGGCTTCACCAGACGAAACGATGGATGAGACCGCTTCCTTTGCGGAATCGGCTGCTCCTGCCGGCAGACTTGAAGTGACGTTAGTTGTCACCGAGCCGAACATTTCCTTTGTATAGAACGTGAAGCCGATCATCATTACTCCCGCATTGATAAGAGCAGTAATAGCGGCTGCGAGCATTTTAGCTGTTATAACAGAGCCTCTTGAAACAGGTGTGGAAAGAAGGGTTTCAAGGGTCTTGTCTATCTTTTCGTTTGATATGGATGCTATCAGCGACTGCGAGGTCATCATTATGAGCACCAGAACTATGATAGGAAGCACCATATTCTGCACGATGAGCTTGCCCATTATGGACGAGCCTGATATTTCCGCGGATTTATCCGCAACAACGGTATGCTCCGTTACCTTGATGGGAGCCTCTATAATACCGAGGTCATCGTTGGAAACTCCCTGCTGCTCTGCAAGCTTAAGGGAAACATATCCGTTTATCAGTGATACCGTACCTTCTGTGCCGCCTGTAAGGCTACTGAAAGCCGATACAGACTTTATCTTTCCGACTGAAAGCACCTCGGGCTTCTTTCCGCTGTTTATCTCATCGGTAAAGCCATGCGGTATGATAATGAAGCTTTTCAGCTTGCTGTCGCTGCTGAAGGCTGAGGCATAATCCTCACCCGAAACGCTTATGCTTTTTATCTTGGTGCCCTTTGCCTTGAAAGAGGCTATCATTTCTCTCGTGAATTCAGTATCGTCCATATCGCAGAGGTTTATCTGCGGGTTCTGAGTATCGCTGACGATCTCGCTTGTAGCGGACTTCATAACGCTGCCCATGATAATGAATATTCCAAGCACGAACGCCAGGGATATGAGCAGCTGAGTGTTTATCAGCTCCGAGAGCTCTTTCTTGAGGAGGTTAATGAACTTCATTCTCATTCACCACCCTTTCAAATACGTGTTCGAGATTGGGAGCGTTATAGCGCTCCTTGAGCTCGTCCGCTCTTCCCGTTACCAGAAGATGTCCCTTGGAGATAATGCCGATACGGTCGGAAACGAATTCTATCTCGAGCATATTGTGTGATGAGAGAAGGAAGGACATGCCCTCTTCCTCTGCAAGCTTTTTTATCATCTTGCGTATCTCGATGGCGTTGAGCACATCGAGGCCGCTTGTGGGCTCGTCAAGGATGGCGAGCTTCGGCTTTGTCATTACAGCTCTTGCGAGGAGAAGCTTGCGTATCATTCCGCGGCTGTAGCTGCCGACTTTATCCTTGAGCCTGTCTCCGAGACCGCATATATCCTTTGCACGGTCAACATAGGAGTTAAGGGTGTCAATATCCGCAGTGAAAAGCCCCGCCATGAATCTCAGGTACTTTATACCTGTCATCTGCTTGTATGCGCCTGCCTCATCGGGGAGGTAGGTTATGCATTCCCTTACTTTTTCGGGGGCTTTGAGTATACTGTGGCCTGCTACCACAGCGTCGCCCGATGTGGGCTGGAGAAGGGTGGAGATCATGCGTATCGTGGTGGTTTTTCCTGCACCGTTGGGTCCGATAAGGGCGAATATCTCTCCCTCGCCTATTTCAAAGGAGACCTTGTCAGCCGCAAGCACCTTTGAGTACTGCTTTGACAGCTCCCTGACTTCTAAAACATTTGCCAAGATATCTCTCCTTTTTTGTGGAGTATATATTGAAATGATTACTGATTCCATTATTATAATACCACAAAATCTACAAAAAGTCAATACAAAACGTAGAAACGCTGCCAGATTTTACAGAATTTTAATAATACGGAAACACTTTCAGGTGAAAGTGAAAATCAGATGAAAAAACTTGGAGGAGCTCACAGTTTAAACAGTGACCTTTTGTACAGCTTTGTCATAAAAAAGTATAATTAAGCTAAATCAAAACAGGTAAAAGATATTATTTATATTTACGTCACAGCTCATTTCTTGACATTGCAGAATAAATTTGATATACTAACTTTAATAGGAAACAGCGGCTTGCAAAAGCTGCGTTCTGCTGTCTGCGCATAATTCCCGACGCAGGGGAGCGTGCGCTTTTTTATTTGCTGGCAGGGCATGGAACGCCCTGTCTGGAGAAGGGCGGTGAAGTACCATGAAGGGATATATTCGCAGGCTTGCTGCGGGAGCGGTTTCGCTGTGCATTTCGTTTTTCGGCAGCGGTGTCCGGGCATATGCGGCGGCAGGCGGCGATGACGGAGCAGCGGCGGCAATGGCGGCGGATTACTACGGGATAGAGCCCTTCGACAGCGGACTTCTCAGCTTCAGCGAATACTATGACATGTATAAGGACGGGGAGCGCCCTGACTGTGAGACAGTTCTCGGTACGGAAAACGTATCTGCCTTTGAGAGCGGTGATATCACCACAGGCAGTTTCACCTCGGAGGACGGGGAGAAGCGTGACAACGTTATACTGTGGAACAGTGCCGACGGCAGCATAGTTTATGACTTTGAGGTGCGTGAAGCGGGAAATTACTGCATTTCAGCAGATTACTGCCCGATGATATCGGGAAGTCCTGATATAGAGCTGAAAATGGAAATAGACGGAAAGCTCCCGTATGATACGGCTTCGCATATAACTCTCGGCAGGGTATGGACCGATGAGAAGGAGATATACACGGATTTACGCGGAAATCAGATACGTCCGCCCCAGGTGCAGCGCCCTATGTGGAAAAGCTCGGTATTCGGTGATGCGGACGGGCTTTTCAGCGAGCCCCTTTTCGTTCATCTTGAAAAGGGAAAGCATAAGCTGCGCTTCAGCTCCGAAAGGGCACAGTTCGCCATAGGCAGCATAAAGCTGTTCAACCCGGGTGAGCTCCCGACATACAGAGAATATGCTGATTCTGCGGAGATCTCCCAGACCGTTGAGGACACTCCCTCAGCCATGTTCAGGATAGAAGGGGAGAACGCAGTGTACAAGTCAGACCCAACTCTGTACCCTACCTATGACAACAGCAGCTACCTTGCTTCGCCTGCGGACCCGTGCAAGATGGTGTACAACACTCTCGGCAGCGGCAGCTGGAAAAAGGCTCTGCAAACGGTGACATGGGAGATACCCGAGGAAAATGTCGGTTCGGGCGGCTGGTATAAAATAGGTATAAAGGCACGTCAGGACCAGATACGCGGCTTTGATTCAAACAGGCGCATCTATATCGACGGAGAGGTCCCGTGCAGGGAGCTTGACCGCGTGAAATTCGGCTATGATACCGACTGGTCTGTAGTTTCGCCGAAAAGCGGCAGTGACGATATATACATATGGCTTGAGGGCGGCATGCCCCATACTATCTCGCTTGAAGCCGTAACAGGCGACATCGGTGAGTACCTCCGCAGACTGGAGAGCACCGTAAAGGAGCTGAACACCTATTACCGCAAGGTACTGATGATAACAGGTCCCTCGCCGGATAAGTACACGGATTATTACGTACATGAGAAGATACCCGAGCTTGTTGACAGATTTGAAGCTGTCTCATCTGAGCTTAAGGATATACAGAGCGGTATAGAGTCGATTTCGGGCAGCAGAGGCACTGAGGCGGCTGCTCTTGAAAATATGGCGGTGATACTGGACAGATGTACCGCAAAGCCACTGCGTATCCCATCATATCTCAGCCAGATAAAGGACGGTATAACCTCCCTTTCCGCATGGATGAGAGACAACCGCGACCAGCCTCTTGAAGTGGACTATATAGAGTTCGCAACTGCGGACAGGGATTTTTCAAGCTGTGACGAAAAACTTGTAAAGTCGCTGAAATTCGGATTTAAAGCCTTTATAGGCTCGTTTTTCGAGGACTATACCACACTTTCCGATGTTGAAAGCAGGGAAGCAATAGAGGTATGGGTGTCCCTCGGACGGGATCAGGCACAGGTAATAAAGGAAATGACGGAAAACCGCTTCATGGCAGAAACGGGAATACCTGTTTCCGTAAATCTCGTCACAGGTGGAGTTGTTGAGGCTTCTCTTGCGGGAAAGGGTCCCGACGCGGCACTTTTCCTCGGAGGAGAGTTCCCCGTTAACCTTGCAGCCCGCGGCCTGCTTGTGGATATGTCGGAGTTTGACGACTTCGGCGAGGTAAAGGGACGCTTTCAGCGCAACGCCATGACGCAGTATACCTATAACGGCGGCTGCTACGGTATCCCCGTGAGCCAGTCATTCCCAATGATGTTCTACCGCACGGACGTACTTACCGAGCTGGGCTGTTATTCTCCTCCCGAGACATGGGCGGAGCTCAGAGATATGCTGCCTGCCCTGCAAAGGAACTATATGTCGGTGGGACTTGTTCTTCCGCCCAACAATATCTCTCCCGCAACCGAAACGGGACATACATTTGCGATGCTCCTGCTGCAAAAGGGGCAGAACTATTATAATGATAACATGACGGCTTCTGCACTGGATACCATAGAGGCTGTGCAGTCATTTGAGGAGTGGACGGATTTCTACACCAAGTACTGCTTCGAGCAGACCTACGACGCATTCAGCCGTTTCAGAACGGGCGAATACCCTATAGTCATTGCCAATTATACGTTCTTCAATCAGCTGACGGCTGCTTCTCCCGAAATAAAGGGGCTGTGGGACTTCTGTCCCGTACCAGGAACGGAGAGAGCCGACGGTACTATATCTCACGCCGCAAATTCAAACGGTGCGGGAGCGGTAATATTCAAAAAGGCTGAGAACAAGGAAAACGCCTGGGAATTCGTGAAATGGTTCACGGAGACGGAAACACAGGTGCAGTACGCGGCTCAGATAGAGGGACTTCTCGGCACCTTGGGCCGCTTTGATACGGCAAATGTTGAAGCTCTCAGGCGCATGTCATGGTCTGACGGCGAGCTTGAAAGACTCACCGCTCAGCAGGAGGAGCTTGAGGAGATACCCGTTACCCCTGCTTCGTATGCGGTGACGCGCAATATAATGAATGCGTTCAGAGAGACAATAAATGAAAACAAGAATCCCCGCGATACTCTTATATGGTATAACAGGGACATAAACGACGAAATAGCGCGAAAGCGCAAAAACCTCGGATTTGACTAAGCTGAAAGTTGAAAGTGGAAAGTTGAGAGCTAATGTGTTCGTTTTGCTCACATATAAATAATGTCGCCGCAGGCGGCACCTCAACCGGCAGCTCTGAACTCTCAGCCCTAAACAGAATCATAATTCTGCATAGTAAAATTATGATTTGCGAAAGGAGTGAGTTGAAATGGAAGTCAGTGCAAAGGACAGAAAAAGCAGGCTCTGGCGTGATATAAAACGCAATAAAGCCTGCTACGGCATGATAGCGCCCTTTATGATATTCTTCATAGTATTTACCGTGGTACCTGTACTGATGTCCCTGCCTATGGGCTTTACGGACTTCGATATGGTGCGTCCGCCGAAATATGTCGGACTTTCCAATTTCACCACCCTTTTCCTTTCGGACAAGATATTCATACGTTCAATAAGGGTAACGCTGGTATTTGCCCTCCTTACGGGACCTGTCAGCTATGTGCTCTGCTTTCTGCTTGCGTGGATGATAAACGAGATGCACCCGAAGCTGAAGACACTGTTCACTCTTATATTCTACGCGCCTTCAATGGCTAACGTATACACGGTATGGCAGCTCATTTTCAGCGGCGATATGAACGGCTATATGAACTCTTTCCTCATAAATCTCGGTATCATCAATTCTCCCGTGCAGTGGCTGACGGACGGAAGATATGTCCTCGGCGTCACCATAGTGGTACAGCTGTGGATATCTCTCGGAGCAGGCTTCCTTGCGCTCCGTGCGGGCTTTCAGAACATCGACCGCTCCATGTACGAGGCGGGAGCTATCGAGGGTATACGCACCCGCTGGCAGGAGCTCATATACATAGTTATCCCCTCAATGGGACCTCAGCTCATGTTTGCAGCGGTAATGCAGATAGTAAGCTCCTTTACTGCGGGTACTGTTGCACAGAACCTTGTGGGCTTCCCGAGTACGGATTACAAGGCGCATACTATAATGACCCATGCCTTCGACTACGGCTGGCAGAGATTTGAAATGGGCTATGCTTCTGCGATATGCATGATCCTTTTCATAGCTATGTTCATCTGCAACAAGCTCATAAGCAGGGCGCTGGGCAAATATATGGACTAAGGAGGCGGAGCTGTGGCAAATACTGATGTTGCGAAGCTTCGCGCTTCAAACAGACAGGCAGGAAAAAAGGCAGGCGGAAGTATCGCGATATTCATTCTTCTTGCGGTTCTGGGACTGTTCATGGCTGTGCCTATATATCTTACGGTGGTCATGTCGGTAAAGCCTGTGGAGGAGCTTTTTGTGTTTCCTCCGAGGCTTTACGCCGTGAGACCCACTCTTGACAATTTCAGGGATATGTTCAGGGTGCTCCATCAGAACCGTGTGCCGTTTTCACGTTATGTGTTCAACAGCATATTCGTAACGGCGGCAGTAACGGCCCTGCAGTGCTTTTTCTCGTCAATGGCGGCTTTTGTGCTGGCAAAATGCAGATTCCCGGGAAGTAAGCTCATAAACGGGATAATAGTAGTGGCGCTTCTCTATCAGAGCAGCGTTATATATATAATGCAGTACATAGTAATGGCGAAGCTCCATATGATAGATACCTATATGGCGCTTATTTTCCCTGCGGTGGCGTCGCCTATGGGGCTTTTCCTCATGAGGCAGTCAATATCGCAGGTGCCCGATTCGGTCATAGAAGCCGCAAAGGTGGACGGAGCAGGCCTTTTCCGCATATGCTGGCAGATAGTCATACCCAATCAGAAGCCTGCGCTCATGACCCTGATAATCTTTGCTTTTCAGGGTGCATGGAACATACAGGCGGGCTCCGTGGTGTTCAGGGAGGAGTACAAGACCCTGCCTACTGTGGTATCGCAGGCTGCCGCCTCGGGACTTGCAAGAGCAGGCGTGGCTATGGCGGCGGCTGTGTTCATGCTCGTTCCGCCTATTGTGATATTCATGCTCGCACAGCGGCAGGTCATTGAGACTATGGCGCATTCGGGAATCAAAGAGTGAGTAGTTAGCAGTTTTTAGTGATTAGGTATTATGTTTGGAGGAAATAAATGACTGAATATAAAGACATATTAAATTTAGATGATATCCACGAAAATTTTGAGCTTGTTTCCGGCGGTGTTACTGTTGATAAGGATTATACTATTATTGACGACTCATACGATACGTTTAAAAATGAAATTATTGATAAGCTAAGAAAGCGTTATGGGCAAAAAAATAATAATAAGGGCTTAATCGGTTATAAGAAATATATTGAAATAAAAAAACATAATGAAGAATATGCAAGTCAGAATTTTATGAATAATTTTCTTGCCGTTTTGGCAACTATTATTACAATAGTAACCGTGATTAAAGACTTTCAAACATATATATCATTTGGAATATTGATAGTAATTATTATCTTTTTTCTTGTTAAGTCGTTAAAATACGATAAGAAAAAATCGGATAAAGTATTTGTTTATAATGAAATAATTGCAATAATCGATGATATTATAGCTAATGGATTTCCCGAAAATAATAAATAGTTGGTATACAGGTTCTTGGTGCTTGTAGGGGACGGCGTCCTGCGATTTATTGAATCAGTATAAATGACCTTTGCAAAAACGCTTTCCATAATAGGGCTGAAATGAGCCTGTATTCAACGCAAAAGCATTGAATATTGAAAAAATAATTTTTAAGTTCTCTGTTATGCACAAAAACAGGTGCGTGGATTTGTGAGTTAGTGCCAATCAAAGCGGCGCATAGAATATCGACCCATACGATGTAAGAAAGGGAGTGAAGCAAATGAACACAAAACTGAAAAGATGTATCACAGCATTGTCGGCATTTGCTGCACTCGCTCATGTCGGCATTTCGCAGGCTGCGGCGGCAGGAGTTCCGTCGGAAAGCTATAACTACGACCGCTGGGGCGAGGCTATCCCTTCGCAGGCAGGCTATACCGCAGAGCGTGCTGTCTCGGGCTATGACCTTGATGTCGGCGCCTTTGAAGGTCCCTCTGATATTTTTACCGACAGCGAGGGAACAGTCTATATCGTTGATACGGGCAACGACCGTATCGTCGCCGCAGACAGTGAGCTGAAAAGCGCTCTCCGCGTGTATGACAGCTTCACTATGCCCGACGGCTCGGAAACAAGGCTCAATAAGCCTATGGGCGTCTATGTTTCGGCGGTGAGCGGGGATATCTATATTGCTGATACGGAGAACTCACGCATACTTGTATCAGACAGCTGCGGAAACGTAAAAACGGAAATAACAAAGCCCGAGTCGGAGGTCTACGACAGCAGGCGTACCTTTCTGCCGCAGAGAGTGGTGGCGGACAAGGCGGGCAATATTTACACTGTCCTCGGCAATATCACCACGGGAGCGGCCATGTTCTCCCCCGACGGCGGCTTCATGGGCTTTTACGGCGCGAACCGGGTTGAGGCGACCGCTAAGGTGATAAGCAATTACTTCAGGGGACTTTTTATGTCCGAGGAGAAAAAGGCAGGAAGAACAAGAACTGTTCCTACGGGTATCACCAGCTTTGATATCGACGGGGACTTCATTTTTACCTGTACCGCTTCAAATACTCAGACCACGGACACGGTCAAGAAGCTGAATGCGGCGGGAAACAATATTTTCTCAAATCTTTCGGTGACCTTCGGCGACTACAAGCCCATGTACGACAGCTCGCAGAACAAGTTCTTTGCGCCGTCCATAGTGGATATCGACGTTGCAGCGGACGGCTGCATAAACTGTCTTGATTTCACTACGGGACGTATCTTCCAGTATGACGAGGAGTGTAACCTCCTGTTCATAACAGGCGCCATTGCCAGGCAGACAGGCGGATTCGACCATGCGGCGGCTGTGGAGTCACTGGACGACAAGCTCTATGTGCTTGATTCCTCAAAGGATACGGTCACTGTTTTCAGGGAGACCTCATTCGGCAGTGTAGTCCACAAGGCGGCGGCTCTCTACAACGACGGCTGCTACGAGGAGGCTCTCGGTCCGTGGGAGGAGGTTCTCGCAAGGGACGGCAACTACCGCAGGGCATATGTTGGAATAGCCTCTGCGCTGCTGCGCAAGGGCGACTACAAGGGCGCCATGAAGTACGCAAAGCTTGCGGACGCAGGCGATATTTACAACAAAGCCTTTGAGGGCAGGAGAAGCGAGTTTCTAAAGGAAAACTTTACTGCTGTTGCGGCAGGAGCGGTGCTGCTCATCGCCGCGGCTGCGGTGGGGAGAAAGCTGGTCAGAAAGCGCAGAGCTGAGAAAAATACCGTGAAAAAGGAGGAGAGTCAGCAATGATGGAGCTTACACAGGGCCAGTGGGTCAAGCATGCGGTGATGCACCCGTTTGAAGGCTTCGAGGATATGCGCTGGAAGAAGTCGGGCTCACTCAGGATAGCGATGCTCATAGTTGTTCTGCTCTTTTTCGGCGAGATAGCCTACGGACGGCTTTACGGATTTCAGTTCCATATCCCGTATGACAAGACCTTTAATATTATACCCTATATCGTGCGCAGCTTCGTGCTTTTCGGAGCATGGACGGTGGGCAACTGGGCAGTGTGCACCCTCCTGGATGGCGAGGGTACCCTGAAGAATATATGCATATACAGCGCTTATGCTCTGATACCATATGTGGTACAGCTTTATGTAAATGTGCTGCTTTCCCATGTGCTTGTTCGGGACGAGGCGGTATTCATGCAGGTAATTGAGCTTGTAGGGACCTGCTGGACGGTAGTGCTGCTGTTTTCGGCGGTGAAGTCGGTGCATCAGTACTCATTCGGCAAAACGGTGCTTGCTGTGGCGCTGACCATAGCGGCCATGCTCATAATGCTGTTTCTGCTGGTGCTGTTCATGTCGCTGGTACAGCAGGTGTACATCTTCATATCAACCGTATACACCGAGCTTTCCTACAGAGCCCGCGTCTGAAAGGAGCAGCAGATGGGTAAAAGATTAAGGAATCTGCTCATATGCCTGCTTGCGGTCATGTCCGTGACGGTATCGGGCAGCGTTCATGCGGACAGTGAGGGTACGGCGGCGCCCGAGGTGACAGCTGCAAAGGCTCCCGAGGAGGGCGGCGGAGAGAAGTCAAAGCGCTCGGAATCTGTGGAGAAAGCGGAGCTTTCGGCGGAGGATGCAGAGAAGTACCTGAAAAAAATAGGCAGCTGCGACGGCTATGACGTATACTTCAAGGACAAGGACTTCGGCGACAGGCTGTGGGAGTCTGTCGGAGGCAAGCCAAAGAGCAAAAAGGATTATACTCCGGAGCAGCAGGAGATCTCCGACAGGATAGACGAACTGAAAAAGATCGGCGAGCTTGTCATCATCGACAGCAGAAGCGGCAAAGCTGCCGCGTCCTTCAAGAACGGCAGCAAGTGTGACGACGGAAAGCTCTATGTCAGCGACGCGGGGAGATTTTTCGCCGTTACCGATGAAAATGTCAGCAGAGTAAAGAGGATACGGGAAATAGTTTCATCACTGGACAGCAAATACGCTTTTTTGTCTGAGGACAGGAAAAAACTCGAGCTCCTTGACAGGGATATGAAAAGCCCCGACGTCAGCTTTGAGTATGACAGGACAGAGGACGGAAAGCGCATATACAGGTCTGCGGAGGGCAGCTTTGCGTGGCTGACCGCTGACGGCAGGCATTACCTCGGAGCGTTCAGATACGGAGCGGAGAGCAGCAAGCTGCGCATGATAGTTGACGACAGGAGCGCCATATTCGGTATCGAGAACAAGGAGAACGGATATATATGGTGGTCTTCGCCTCTTGAAGCCTCCCAGGACAGGAATGCGACCGGGCTCATAGCGGACGAGCTGCGTTCGTCTAATGTGCTCCGCTACGGCATACCCATGAGCCGCTCTGGCAATAATATGCTCCGCTCGGGCAGCGACAGTGACTGTGATATCAAGGTAAGCGATATCAGTGACGGTATCCGCGTAGTTTATGAATACAAGGACGCAGGCTTTACCGTGCCTGTTGAGTATACGGTTGAGGAAGATCATCTCCGCGCAAGTGTGAAGATATCGGAGATAAAGGAATCAAACAACGGCAATATAGCTACGGAGCTCACTGTTCTGGGCAGTTTCGGTGCCGCCTCAGACAATGAGGAGGGCTATTTCGTAATACCCGACGGCTGCGGAGCGCTGGTGCGCTTCAATAACGACCGCACCATGCAGACGAACCTCTATCAGCAGCGTATCTACGGCAGCGACGTAACGGCTGTGCCTCAGAACAGGGGAGCTGTCCCGGAGCAGATCTACCTGCCGGTGTACGGTATTGTCAGGGAGGACAACGCTCTCCTTGCAGTTGCGGCAAAGGGAGATTCCAATGCCTATATCACCGCAAATGTTTCGGGACAGTCAAAGAGCAGCTATAATATATGCAATATGACATTCGTGCTCCGCAGTACGGACAGCTTCTATATGTCAGGAAACAAACGTGATAAGTACACGGTATTCGAGCGCGGAAAGATAAAGTCGGACGATATCGAGCTGCTGTATTATCCGATTGCCGGAAAGGGCGCGGATTATGCGGATATCGCCGCAAGATACAGACAGTACCTCCTTGATGAGCAGGGAGTGACCGTAAAGTGCAGGGAGGGAAGTGCTCCCATGTATCTTGACCTGTACGGCGGCGTTATGAAGAAAAAGCCTATCCTCGGCATACCCGTTTCACTCAGGACCTCCGTCACCGATTACGGGCAGGCGGCTGATATCATAAGCGGTCTCAGGGACAGCGGTGTGGAGGATATGGTCATTTCCTACCACAACTGGACAAATGACGGCATAAAGAATAAAGTCGATACAGAGGCAAAGCCCTCGGGAAAGCTCGGCGGCAGTGGAGGTTTCCGCAGGTTCACCGACCTTGTCGGGGAGTACGGGTTCAGTCTGTATCCCGTGTCGGACAACAGGGATTTCCGCTCGGGAAACGGTTACTACTCCTTTACGGATACGGCTGTGAGGGTGTCGGGCTCCTATTCGAGGATAGTCAGCTACGACAGAGCCTACGGCATACCCGACGGCTTCAAAAAGAATCTCTCGCTCCTTTCACCGGGATATTACGGCAAGGTGCTGGGGGATATCTCGGAGAATTATTCGGAGGCGGGACTTGACGGCGTATCGCTTGCAAGCCTTACTGCCTCACTTTACGGCGACTACGGCAAGAAGAATATATCAAGGGCAAAAGCGGAGGAGCTGTTTACGGAAAGCTGCGGAAAGCTTGCGGAAAAGCTGAAGGGCGGCGTCCTTGCGGACAATGCAAACGCCTATGCTCTGCCATATGTGAGCCATATAAAGAAAATGCCTGCGTCTTCGAGCAGGTTCGACCTGTTCGACGAGGATATACCATTTTATCAGATGGTAATGCATGGCGTGATACCCTATTCCTCGGAGGCCGTAAACGGCAGTCCCGACCCGGAAAGGGCATTGCTCATGGCAGCGGCCACGGGAAGCTGTCCGGGCTATGATATGATATACGCTGAAACGGGGGAACTGAAGGACACTGAGCTGGACGTGCTGTATTACGCCAATTACAAGCGGGGCTGCAAAAAGGCGGCGGAGGGATACGCTGTGCTGGAGCCTCTGCTGAGCAAGGTCTCCGCATGTTATATTACCGACTACAAGGCGGACGGAGATGTGGTGACTACGGTGTACTCAGATGGTACAAGGGTAGTGACGGACTTTGAGAAAATGACTGTCAGGTGGGACGGCGGACTCATTTCACTTGACAGTGAGGAATGAGGAAGGAGGAAAGAACGATGAGCAATAAAACTGAAAAAAGCTGCAAAAACAAGCGCGTTATGTCCTATCAGCGGAGAAAGTCACTGTACGGCTACGGCTTCATCGGACTTTGGCTCGTCGGTACCGTGCTTTTCTTTCTGATACCTCTCGGGAAGTCGCTGTGGTATTCCTTCTGCGACGTATCCGTAGACCCCGGGGCACTGCATACACAGTTCAGGGGAATGAAGAACTATTTCAGCGTTATCGGGGAGGATCCATACTATACGGAGTATCTCGGTGAAGTGCTCCTCGAAACTCTGTGGAAGACGCCGCTGATACTGATATTTTCACTGTTCATAGCTGTGGTTCTCAATCAGAAGTTCAAAGGCAGGACTCTTGCGAGGGCGGTGTTCTTTCTTCCCGTTATTATAGCTACGGGACCTGTTTTCCGCATAATCAGCGGCGATATGGACTCTACGGGCAATACGGGAGCGGAGCAGTTCTCCACCATGTTCTCTACGGATCTTGTGGGTGAACTCATGCAGTTCCTCGGTATATACGGCATAAGCGACAGCATGAGCACCTTTATCTCGGCTGTTGCGGACAATATATTCGGTATCGTGTGGAATTCGGGCATACAGATAATCCTTTTCCTTGCTGCATTGCAGAATATACCCTCGTCAGCCCGTGAAGCGGCTCAGATGGAGGGCGCTACGGCGTGGGAGTATTTCTGGAAGATAACCTTTCCTTATGTGAGCCCGTTCATACTTGCAAATCTTATATTCACGGTGATAGATTCGTTCACCAACCCCATGAACAGCGTAATGAACCGCATTTCCGCCATGAGGAGCCAGTTCGACTTCGGAGAGGCCTCGGCAATGGCGTGGATATATTTTGCGGTGGTAATAGCGGCTATAGGCGTTGTTACGGCGGTAATGAACAGATTTATCTACTATGAGAACGACTGAGGGGGTGCATGAATGGCAGATGTGACTGACGCGCCCGTAGTTAAAACGGCAGATGAAATAGGCAGCGGTATGAGCAGCCGTGAAGCAAAGCGGCTCCGCAGAGTCTCTGCTTCTCCTGAAGACAGGGCTTATCTGCGCCGCAAAGCCGTTGCAGATAAGGTGTGGCCGTTTTTCAGAGCGGTAATACTGACAGGGCTGGGCTTTGTCATAATGTATCCGCTGATATACATGATAAGCTGCGCTCTCAGGGACAGGGCGGATATGAGCGACCCTACGGTAATGTGGATACCGAGGCATTACACCCTTAAGGTAATAGCCGAGACTATCGATGCTATGGACTACTGGAAAACCCTCGGGAATACCCTGCTGCTGAATATAGGCTGCTCGCTGGTGCAGGTGTTCTCCTGTGCGCTGACGGGCTACGGCTTTGCAAGGTTCAGGTTCAGGGGCAGCAAGGCGCTTTTCGGTATCGTTATTATGATGATACTGGTGCCGACGCAGGTCATATCCCTGCCGCTGTACACCCAGTTCAGATACTTCGGCATAAAGGGGCTGTTCTCGCTGAATCTCATCGACAGCGGTCTCACCATGTATCTGCCTGCTATGACTGCAAACGGCATACGTGCGGGACTTATGATATATATATTCCGCCAGTTCTTCAAGGGCATGCCCCGCGAGCTGGAGGACGCTGCCTATATCGACGGCTGCGGACCGCTGAAAACCTTTGTAAGGGTAATGCTGCCCAATGCTTCGGCGGCTCTGCTGACGGTATTCTTGTTTTCAGTGGTCTGGTACTGGAACGATTATTACGTGAGCAGCACTTTCTTTACCGATACAAAGACTATAGCTCTCATGCTGACGAATCTGGACAACGAGCTGAAAATGAATCTTTTCGACGACCCTACAGTGCAGATAAGCCCCCGCGATCAGATAGTATGGAAGGAGGCGGGCTGCCTGCTTTCAATAGCTCCCGTGCTTATCATGTACGTATTTTTGCAGAAGCACTTTACCGAGGGCATAGAGCGCTCGGGAATAGTTGGCTGAAATTTGCATTATTTCAGAAAAAGGCATAAGGAAGAAATTTCTTTATGCCTTTTTTGTTCAATAAGCGCAACGCGATATTGACAACGGACGTTCAGGGGCGTATAATTGAAGTAAATCCATTTGTTCGGAGTACAGAAATGAAAAAAATACTTAGACCTGCGGGCGTTTTTCTGAAAGCAATGCCTCACTTTCTGGTGTTTGAACTTATATTCAAGCTCCTCCTGCTCGCAGTTGGCACACCTGTTATTGCACTCCTGCTGAAGCTTACCATGAAGCTTTCGGGAGTTGCATACCTTGATGACGAGAATCTTCTCGTATACTTAAAGCACCCCTCTACTCTTATAGTCATTATCCTTATGCTGTTCTGCTACGCCTTTTTCTCCTTTGTGGAACTCTCCGCACTTGTGGCGTGCTTTTCCTGTTTCAGCAAAAAGGAACGCATATTTACAAACGGAATGTTCAGAGTGGGGCTTCATACGTTCAGAAAAGCCATGAAGGGCACGGGAGTTGTTCCGTTCCTTGCTTATATGGCCATAATGCCTCTTGCGCAGTTCTCACTGTCCTCGGGCATGTTCATGGCTCCTCTCATGCCTGTGCTGAGGAGGATATTCTACTCAGTAAACGGAGCGGTGGCAGTAATATGCTATGTGCTGATAGAGCTGCTGTTCATTATCTTTATCATAGGCGCAAGCTACAGTATACACTATCTTGTGCTTACTGACAAGCCGTTCAGGGAGTGCATAAAGAAGAGCAAGGAAAAAATGCACGGTCAGCGCATTAAGATGATACTCTCGGCGCTGTCGTGGAGTATCGGGATAGTTGCACTCATCGCCCTGATAACATTCGGTCTGAGCTTTATCATAGTCTTTTTTGTCAAGGGTATTTCAAAGCCCGGCGCAGCTTTCGGTACAGCTCTTAAGATACTTCGCTATACCTGGAGCGTTTTCACGGCTGTTTCGGCATTCTTCTCAGCTCCTGCCATTATATGGCTGCTTACCGACAAGTTCATGAAGGACGAAAAGGAAGAGAAGCTGGAACTGCCGAACAAGGGCTACAAAAAGTTCAGCAAGAAGAAAAGCGCGATAATCATTGCAGGTCTTGTCGCCGTAAGTTCGGTGATGAACCTGTCCTACCTCAAAGCGCTCTCGCAGGGCAATATAAGCCTGAACGTGGGTATCATCAGCAGGACTCAGGTAACGGCTCACAGAGGCTTCTCAAAGGTGGCTCCTGAGAATACCATGCCTGCTTTTCAGGCGGCTGTGGACTGCGGCGCAGACTTTATCGAGCTCGATGTGCAGCTTACTGCCGACGGTCAGCTGGTAGTCATACACGATGACAAGCTGGACAGGACCACCAACGGAAAGGGACTTGTTGCAAGACGCACCTACGAGGAGCTCAGGACCCTGTCTGCGGGCTCGTGGTTCAAGGGCGAAGGGGAGTTCGACGACGTTGAGATACCGTTGTTCTCAGACGTTCTTGAACTCGTGAGTGACCATATCATGCTCAATATAGAGATAAAGCGCTCGGGAGAGCCTAAAAAGACTGCCGAAAAGGTAGTGGAGCTGGTTGAGGAGTACGGCCTGGTGCATTCCTGCTATATCACCTCGTTCTCATATCCTGCGCTGAAAAAGGTGAAGCAGCTGAATCCAAAGATAAAGACCGCATTCATCGCCAACCTTGCAACAGCTACATCATATGCGCAGCTGC
Organism: Ruminococcus flavefaciens; assembly: GCA_002309635.1. Lineage (GTDB taxonomy): Bacteria > Bacillota > Clostridia > Oscillospirales > Ruminococcaceae > Ruminococcus > Ruminococcus flavefaciens_J. Next base: position 33,288 of record DBXO01000012.1, read on the forward strand.
CTTACATAGACGCAGTGAGCATGAACTATCTGTTCGTCAATCAGGCAGTGGTCAACTCCGCTCATCATCACGGAAAGCGCATTTTCGTGTGGACCGTGAACAGGCAGAGCGAAATGAAGAAAATGATGGCTCTCGGAGTTGACAATATCATTACGGACCGCCCCGACAGGGCTCTCGAACTTGTGAACTCGAAAAAGGTGGGCGATACTGTGCTCACGGCTCTGAAATATATCTTCGGGAACTGAAAACAGGCGTAAAACAGCCCTCTGTCACAGAGAAGAAAAGTGTTTCTGCTGTGAAGTGAAAGGGCGTAAAGATATATAGTTAAAATAAAATTATTGTACATAAAAAATTTACAAATACAATTTCTGCAAATTGTTGATTTATCCCTATATATGTGTTATAATTAAACACGTTGAGTGCGCTGAATGCGCACTGACTGCAGAAGATATGCGTTGAAACAGAAGGTTGCTGCCGGTATGGCAGGTAATTTCTGTGGAGTATGTCCGATTTTAAACCGG
>DBXO01000047.1:0-4366 GCA_002309635.1 Ruminococcus flavefaciens
CCACGCTTCTCAGCTTCTTTTATCCACTTGTCATCGTAGCCGTTGCCGTTGAAGATTATACGCTTGTGATCCTTGATTGTCTTCTTGATAAGGTCGTGGAGTGCCTTATTGAAGTCCTTAGCCTTTTCAAGCTTGTCTGCGAACTGCTTCAGTTCCTCTGCAACAGCTGCATTAAGGTGAATATTAGCACAAGAGATACTGTTGGAAGAACCAAGCATACGGAACTCGAACTTGTTTCCTGTGAATGCAAACGGGGAAGTTCTGTTACGGTCAGTGGAATCCTTGCTGAACTTAGGCAGAACATCAACACCAAGCTGCATTTTTTCCTTTTTTGTACCGCCATATGGCTTATCAGCCTCGATAGCGTCCAGAACTGCGGTGAGTTCATCTCCGAGGAATATTGAGATAACGGCAGGAGGAGCTTCGTTAGCACCAAGTCTGTGGTCGTTGCCTGCAGTTGCAACGGACAATCTCAGAAGATCCTGGTAATCGTCAACAGCCTTGATAACAGCTGCAAGGAACAGCAGAAACTGTGCATTCTCAGCAGGTGTCTCACCGGGAGAGAGGAGGTTCTCGCCCTGATCTGTTGAGATAGACCAGTTGTTGTGCTTACCTGAACCGTTTACGCCTGCAAATGGCTTCTCATGAAGGAGGCAAACCAGATTGTGACGGAGAGCCACTTTCTGCATTACTTCCATAGTAAGCTGGTTGTGGTCAGCTGCGATATTTGTTGTATCGTAAATAGGAGCAAGTTCATGCTGTGCAGGAGCAACTTCATTGTGCTTTGTCTTTGCAAGGATACCAAGCTTCCAGAGCTCCTTGTCAAGGTCAGCCATGTACTCTGCTACTCTTGGCTTGATAGAACCGAAGTAATGGTCGTCCATTTCCTGTCCTTTTGGAGGCATTGCACCGAACAGTGTACGTCCTGTCATGATAAGGTCTTTTCTCTTCTTCCACATATCACGGTCAACGAGGAAGTATTCCTGCTCAGGACCAACTGATGTCTTTACGCTCTTTACGCTTTTGTTTCCGAAGAGCTTCAGGATACGCAGAGCCTGCTTGTTGAGAGCTTCCATAGAACGCAGGAGAGGTACCTTCTTATCAAGTGCTTCTCCTGTGTATGAGCAGAAAGCAGTAGGAATGTACAGTGTACCGTCCTTGATGAAAGCGTATGACGTAGGATCCCAGGCCGTGTAGCCTCTTGCCTCGAATGTAGCACGAAGACCGCCTGACGGGAATGATGAAGCATCAGGCTCACCCTTTACAAGCTCCTTGCCTGAGAATTCCATGATAACGCGTCCGTCCGGTGCAGGAGAGATGAAGCTGTCGTGCTTCTCGGCAGTAACGCCTGTCATCGGCTGGAACCAATGTGTGTAATGAGTTGCACCTTTTTCAACTGCCCATTCTTTCATTGCAGCAGCAACTGCATTAGCAACTGAAATATCAAGGGGAGTACCCTTGTCAATTGTTCTCTTGAGTGAACGGTATACCTTTTCTGAAAGTGTAGCTTTCATTATCCTGTCGTCGAATACCATTGAACCAAAATATTCTGTTACCTTTTCCATTTTTATTTCCTCCTTGATTTATGCATTTGGCCGTTAGTCTTCAACTAATGGCTGCTTTTATAAAGTCCGCAAAGAGCTTATGCGGTTTATTGGGTCTTGATTTGAATTCCGGGTGAAACTGAACTCCTACGAACCATGGGTGTTCTGGCAGTTCAACTATCTCAACTAGCTTTTCATCAGGCGAAAGGCCTGCGATGTGAAGCCCGTTCGAGGTAAGCGTTTTCCGGTATGCATTGTTGAACTCATAGCGGTGGCGGTGACGCTCGTATATGAGCTCCTCACCGTAAATTACACGGCATTTTGAGTTCTCGCTGAGTTTGCAGGGATAAAGTCCGAGACGCATTGTGCCGCCCTTCTGATCGATATTTCTCTGTTCGTCCATTATGTCGATAACAGGATAGGGTGTATCGCCGAATTCGGCGGAGTTTGCACCGTTAAGGCCGCATACGTTGCGCGCAAATTCAATGACTGACATCTGCATACCGAGACAGATACCGAAGAAAGGCACCTTGTTCTCCCGGGCATAGCGTATAGTTTCGATCATGCCCTCAACTCCTCTGTGACCGAAGCCGCCCGGAACTATCAGACCGCTGCAATCCGCGAAGATATCAGCGGCATTTTCGGCTGTGACCTCCTCAGAGTCTATCCATTTTATATCCACAGCCGCATCATTTACGATACCGCCGTGACGGAGCGCCTCTGCTACCGATAAGTAAGCATCGTGGAGCTCAACGTATTTTCCTACAAGTCCTATTGTTACTTTTTTGTGAGCGTTTTCAGCCCTGTGTACCATTTCCGTCCACTCGGTCAGGTCTGGAACATTGTCTGCGATACCGAGGTGCCGGCATACCGAGTGAGCAAGTCCCTCGTCTTCGAGCCACAGCGGAACTTCATAAAGAGACGGAGCTGTAAGATTCTGTATAACGTCCTCCTTGCGGATATTGCAGAACAGCGCGATCTTCTCAGCCATATCATCTGGTATCCGCTTTTCTGTACGGCAGACTATTATATCAGGCTGTATGCCTATTGAGAGAAGCTCCTTTGTGGAATGCTGTGTGGGTTTGGATTTGAGCTCCTCAGAGCCTGCGATGTATGGCACAAGAGTAACGTGAATGTAGCACACATTCTCACGACCCTGTTCTGTACCTACCTGACGGATAGCCTCAAGGAAGGGCGTGGACTCAATATCTCCTACAGTGCCGCCTATCTCTGTTATAACCACGTCTGCATTTGCTTCATTGGCCGCGCTGTAGACTCTGTCCTTAATCTCGTTGGTGATATGCGGTATCACCTGAACAGTACCGCCAAGGTAATCGCCGCGGCGTTCCTTCGTGATGACGTTCCAGTATATCTTGCCTGTTGTGACATTGGAGTGTACTGAAAGATTTTCGTCAACGAAGCGCTCATAGTGACCAAGGTCAAGATCGGTCTCGGCGCCGTCATCGGTAACGAAGACCTCACCGTGCTGAAAAGGGGACATAGTTCCCGGATCAACATTGATATAGGGATCGAACTTCTGAATGGTGACCTTATAGCCGCGCTGCTTGAGAAGTCTTCCCAGTGAAGCTGCCGTGATACCTTTGCCGAGTCCCGAAACGACTCCGCCTGTAACAAAAATGAACTTTGACATTTGCATATGCTCCTTGAAATACATTTATGATAAAGGCAGTCTGCGGAGTATGGGAGATTTAAGGTTTAATAAAATATCCGCAGACGCCCTTGTCAGCTTATGCTTTTTCCCACTCTGCCGAATCGTGGAGTGCGTTGTAACCTTCTTCGCCTGTACGAATCTTGATTACGTTCTCGATGTCATAGATGAACATCTTACCGTCACCGTAGTTGCCTGTGTAAAGAGCTGCCTTTGCTGCTGCAACAACCTTGTCAACAGGAACTGCACATACGGCGATCTCAGCTTTTACCTTTGGCAGCAGATTCATTTCAACCGTAGTACCACGATAGTAGTTTGTCTGTCCGTTCTGCATTCCGCAGCCGAGAACATTGGTTACTGTGATACCCTTTACGTCGATAGCTTCCATAGCTTCAATGAACTGCTGGAGCTTCTGCTGTTTGAATATTACTACGATGTTTGTGAGCTTTGTTGCGCCGTCAGGTGAAGGAATTGAGTAGTTCTCAACTTCAACTGCCTTGTCAACGGGAACAGCAGGTGTTCCTGGAGTGCCGACTTTCTTTACGCTCTTTGCATCGTCCTTTGTGTAACCCTTCATGCCGATGTCTGTAAGTGCAGGAGCGAAGTCTGCGTAAGAGGAAATAAGACCGTGTTCTGTAACATCAAGACCGATGATCTCTTCCTGCTCTGAAGCACGGAGACCGATTGTCTTTTTAATTAAGATGAATACCAATGCCATTGAGATAGCTGTAAAGGTTGCGATAGCAACGAAGCCTGTGAGCTGTCTGCCGAGGAGTCCGAAGCCGCCGCCGTAGAAAAGACCTGCAAGCTGGTCGCCGTTCTGGTCAACCAGTGAATAACCGGGAACTTCTGGATTTGCAAGGAGTCCAACTGCGATTGTTCCCCAGATACCGTTCATCATGTGAACTGCTACTGCACCAACAGGATCGTCGATGTGGAGCTTGTAATCGAGGAACCATACACCGAAGCATACGAGGAGACCTGAAACGATACCAACGATTGAAGCACCAAAGCAGTCTGTTACGTCACATGGAGCTGTGATACCTACAAGACCTGCCAGTGAAGCGTTAAGACACATTGAAACATCGGGTTTGCCATATTTTACCCATGTGAATATCATACAAGTTACTGTTGCGATTGCAGGAGCAACTGT
>DBXO01000047.1:4417-4581 GCA_002309635.1 Ruminococcus flavefaciens
AATCCGTACCAGCCGAACCAGAGGATGAAACATCCGAGAGCACCAATTGTAAGGTTGTGTCCTGGGATAGCGTTTACTTTAACTTCGCCGTCCTTAGTCTTGTGGAACTTGCCTATTCTTGGACCGAGGATAGCCGCACCTACGAGAGCTGCGATACCGCCGAC
>DBXO01000009.1 GCA_002309635.1 Ruminococcus flavefaciens
TGGCTCGACAATACAGGCGGAAGCGGTTCAATGACTCTTGGCAGCGGCGGTACATTCAGCACAGAGTGGAGCGCACAGGTATCAAGAGGTAACTTCCTTGCTCGTCGTGGTAGAAACTATGACGCTACAAAGAAGGCTACAGACGTAGGAACTATCGTAATGGATTATGCTGCTGACTATTCAGCAAGCTCACAGGGTAACTCAAGACTCTGCGTTTACGGTTGGATGAAGGATCCTCTTGTAGAGTACTACATCATTGAGGACTGGGTAAACTGGTGCCCGTCAGCTAACGGTCAGAGCAAGACTGTTACAATCGACGGAGCTCAGTACGAGATCTTCCAGCTCGACCACACAGGTCCTACGATCCTCGGCACAACCGAGACATTCAAGCAGTACTTCAGCGTTCGTAAGTCCAAGAGAACATCAGGTACCATTACAGTATCCGATCACTTCAAGGCTTGGAAGGAAGCTGGCTGGAACATCGGTAACCTTACAGAAGTTGCACTCAACGTTGAAGGTTGGGAGAGCAGCGGTAAGGCTAACGTAACAAAGCTCACAATTGACTCAAAGTCAAGCGGAAACAACGAGCAGCAGAATAACAACCAGCAGAATAACAATCAGCAGAATAACAACCAGGAGCAGAACAATCAGCCCAAGGTTGATACAAGCAAGAAGCTCTGCGCTATCTCATTCGATGATGGTGCATCAGCTCAGAGCAGACAGGATCCTGCATACAGAATAATGGACGCTCTCATCAAGAATAACATGACAGCTACATTCTTCTACGTAGGTGACTGGATAAAGACAAACGATCAGGTTAAGTTTGCATACCAGAATGGTATGGAGGTTGCTAACCATACAAAGTCACATCCTTCACTCGGTTCACTCGGTTCATCACAGATCCGCAGCGAGTGGGAGCAGTGCAACAGCAAGCTCAAGAGCATAATCGGAACTGAGCCTTCACACCTCATGAGATTACCTTATCTCGATGGCGGCGGACAGGTTAAGTCAGCTCTCTACGATGTACCGCTTATCAGCTGTGCAATCGATACTCAGGACTGGAACAATGCTTCCAAGGATCAGATCGTAAACACAATCAAGCAGGCAGCTCAGAATGGTTCACTCGAGGGTGCTATCGTACTCTGCCATGAGAACTATGCTACAACAGCAGCTGCTATGGAAGAGGTTCTTCCTTGGCTCGCACAGAATGGTTACCAGAACGTAAACATCTCTGATATGGCAAAGGCAAAGGGTAAGACTCTTGCAGGCGGTCAGATTCACACACGTGTTTGATCGTAAATAACACTGAATCGTGCCGGTCATCTGACCGGTGACCGGCACACTAATTAAGATTTCTCCAAATTTTAATATCCCCTGAAAGGCAGTCGGTGCAAATCGGCTGTCTTTTCATTTTATACTGAGAATTTGTATATTAAAAAAAATACTATAATATATGTGACCATACTGCAATTACAGACGTATTTACAGTGAAAGGAGTTGATAATTCAATGCAGAAAGACGGCTGCGCTCGCGAGGCGGTCGGGAAATACGGAGATATGCTGTACAGGATCTGCCTGCTTATGCTGAGAAATAAAGCAGACGCAGAGGACGCTGTGCAGGAGACCTTTATAAGGTTTATTCATAAGGCACCCGGATTCACTGACAGTGAGCACGAAAAAGCATGGCTCATTACAGTAGCGAACAATAAGTGTAAAGATATGCTTCGATATCAGAAGCGTCACTATACCGAAAGCGAAGATCTTCTGGAAAGCTATGCTGTAACCAAAGAGGAAAGCGGAATACTTGACGCTCTGATGGAACTTCCCGAGAAGTACAGGATAGTACTTTCTCTTCATTACATAGATGAATATAAGGTTGATGAAATATCGGAGATAACAGGTGTAAGTGCCTCGGCAGTAAAAATGCGCCTGTCAAGGGGCAGGAAGCTGCTTGAGGAAAAATATCGAAAGGAGTATATGTAGTATGGATAAAAAGCTGAAAAATGCAGGAGAAAAGATCACAATGCCAGAAGATATGAAAGAGCGCATTATCAAGGCTTGTGAGAATACAACCGAGAAAAATATCATACGCACTGACAACGACGACGGTTATACTGATGTCGTCAGCAGTACAGAGCGCATAGACCCGAGGAAAAATATCCTCAGAACAGTAAGTACCATTGCGGCATGTGCGGTCCTTGCGGCTGGCGTAGGAACTACAGGCTTTCTGCTTCACAGGAACCACACAAGTAATCTTGCAGAGACCGACGCTATAGACGAGGAGCCTGTTGAGAAGTCATGTCCGTTCGGCGATTTCGGCAAGTACAATTATACATTTGTGGGGGTTGACGGAAATGATGTGCTCTATTATAAGCCCCTTTACACTAAGCTTACAGAGTTCCTGAATAATTTTGACTGGGGCGAGAGACATGAGCCCGAAGATGAGGAAGAAGCTGCCGATGAGATGATTGATTGTGAAGTCTATCGAATCCATTGGGAGTACGAAGAAGACGGCACAAATCATTACTGCTCCCTCGAAATCAAGGGCAACGGTAAAGCGTATTTCCTTGATGCTCTGCCGCCCGGCGATGATTTAGACGGGCATTCGGAATTCGTTGACGAACACTGGCGTGAAATAGACTTCAACGCTTTTGACAGCGGTATAAAGGATATTATGGAAAATTATGGCACTGCTGTTTCACCGTTTGTCGATTTCAGAACAGTGGACTTTAATTTCCAGGCAGGAATAGCCATGTATGACGGCTATAATTCACCCAAGATTTACGATGTACTTGCCAATATGCTCAATAACTTTGACTGGGGTGAGGGAGTTGACGAGCCTGCACCAGAGGAGGGCGTACTTAACTTCTCAGATTCTGTCTATAGTATTTCGTGGGAAGAGGATCATGTTATTTCATGGGTAAATATTGAATCTACAGGCCGCACAGAATATGTAGTATTAAAATATGCCGACGATTATTTAGAGGCTGAGGAGATTGCAAGGAGGATATATCAGATAGATCTTGAAGATTTTGACTACCAAATCAGCATGATCTTGCTGCAGATCGATGAGAATATCGGTCAGGACGAGATCGACTGGCTCACAAGAGGAGAATGCGAAAAAGTAGTACTCCGAAATTCTGAGAACGGCGAAGTGAACCCCGATGATGCGAATGTTAAAAAGGAACTGGATGCATTCCTGAAAGACAGATTTTTCAGAATGCTGAAAACGGATATTCCCTCCGCAACTTATGATTACAACCTGGCGCTGTGCGAGATCACATATGATTATAAAATGGATGATAATATCACCCGCATAATGTACTTTTCGATCTTAGATAACGGTGTTGTAAGTATGTCCGAATACATGGTGACTGATGGAAATAAAGAACCTTCGGGTGCAAAGAACTATGGTATCAACATTCAGGAGTTTAAGGACAGACTGGCAGATAAGGGTTACGATATTGACAGTAACACGCTTTACGAATCAGACATTAGCGAGAGAATAACGAAGGATGAAAAAATCCGTCAGGGAAAAAATCGTCAGGTGACGTGATCTCACCGTTTGGCAATGATGACGAAATAATATACGACGCTAACGGCGAATATGATCCTGTAGCTAATATGCAGCGTATTGATCAGAATATCCAAAATTACGTCGATTCATTCCCTGATGCAAGCATAAGGGTGCATTTTGAAGACGAAGACGGAAACGAACTCGTGCCTGCAGATGAACAGACCAGGGATAAGATCGAGAATTTCATCAGAAATGATTTTGAATCAATGCTCGAATATGGTAGATTTGCAGATTATTCATCACCATATGAAGGCAAAAACTATGCCGTAATTTATGAATATATGTCAGGCGACAGAGAAATATACTTTAAAGCCTACAATGTTGTTCCTTATAATTCAGCAATACGCTCGGACTGCTGGAAAAAGGAGAACGGCGGAGAGCAATGGCGCGGTCCTTTCGCTCCATATATAGATTATAACGCATTTGTTTCCAAACTGGCAGAATTCGGACTGATATGATCCAAAAGAGGGTGTGATACTTATCACACCCTCATCTTTTACATAAAAAACCATAAAGAAGCGATTGCTCCTTTATGGTTTTGCTCTTATCTCAATGCATACAGCTTTTTGAAGTCTGTAGGCGTACAGTGCTTTATTTCCTTGAAGATACGGTTGAACGTAGTTAGGCTCTTGAAGCCCGAACGCATAGCCACCTCAGTGATGGGAATGCTCGGATCCAGCAGGAGAAGCTCAGCCGCTTTGGTACGTCTTGCGTTTATGTACTGCAAATAGGACATAGCGTTGTACTGCTTGAATATACGTGAGAAGTGGTACTTGCTGTAGCCGGCCACATCGGCAAGCTGCTCCAGAGTGATATCATACATATAGTTATTGTCGATATACTTGAGAACGGTACCGAACTTTTCGCTGTACTCGTCTATCTTTTCGTCGTCGCAGTCCATAACTATCTTCTGCTGTTCCAGCTGATATTCGCGGAGAGCCATAAACAGCTCGATGACCTTGACATATATCTTGACGTCAGCAAGCTCGGACTTGGAGTTGTAAAGCGAAAGGATATCCAGCATTGTCTTTTTTGCCAGCACATGCAACTCTTTATCCATATCCCCGTTTATGAGAACAGGAGCGTTCAGCGAACGCATTACAGGCTCAAGCGCCGTTATTTCGCCGAGGATACTGTTATCGCACTGGAATATGATACGCCGGCCCGGGATAGCGGGCATACTGTGGAGCTCGCAGGGCGGAACGATAAGAACATCATTTTCGGGAATGAAATAATCTGTTCCGTTGACGGTGACGGTGTATTCATTTTTCATAGGCATGATAAGCTCGACTGCGTTATGCCAGTGTACGGGATATTCTTCAGTCTGAACATTATCGTACAGCATTGCATATTTTTGAGTGTCATACTCAACAGTTTCAAATTCACCCGAAAGATGTTTAATCATTATAATACCCCCCCTCTGAACCTTGTTTCAGAGGATTTGACCAAATATTGCTATCTTTTAGATGGAATCGCTCTTTGATGCTATTATCATTATAATCTATTTTCCGTGTTTTGTAAATGCTTTTTGTACAACTTTGTGAAAACTATACAAATAGGCTAACCATATTTTGCGCAATATGAATGTGGAAAAAGATAGAAAATTACAGAGGTATTGCACACAAATTACAGCATAACGACAAAAATCCCCTGACAGCAATAAGCAGTCAGGGGATAATTTATGAAAATCATATTACAATTCAGGCATATCGGGCTCAATGTCCGTATAGTAATCTGAATTGCTTGGATTACACTCTGTGTAATCATTGGAAGATGTATTGTCTGCCGCAGCGGGAGCCGCAGCCTTTCCGCCGAGGAAACCTGCCAGCAGAGCCCTTATGTCAACGCCTGTTGCAGCTGTGAGACCATCGGTGATCTTAGTGGTAGAACCGATGATGTCACCAACAAGCTTGCTGGAGTTTCCGTCGCCGTACATAGTGATCTTGTCAACGTTTGCAAGAGGTGTAGCAGCGTTCTTGACTACCTCGGGCAGAGCCTTGAAGTACATTTCAAGTACGGCAGCTTCACCGTATTTTTTCATAGCCTCAGCCTTGGCGTTTATACCTTCGGCCTCAGCAAGACCCTTAGCGCGGATAGCATCCGCTTCAGCCTTACCTACGGCAGCGATACCCTCAGCCTCCTGCATTTTGGCGAATTTCTGAGCTTCAGCCTCAGCCTTCTGAGCCTCAGCCTCCTGCTCTCTCTGGAAACGGTCGGCTTCAGCTTCTTTCTTGAGCTGATAGAGCTTTGCGTCAGCCTCCTGCTGAGCCTTATAGCGGTCAGCCTCAGCCTTTTTCTTGATCTGAGCTTCGAGAGCCTTTTCGGTAACCTCTGCCTCGCGTGCCTTGAGCTCTACGTCCTTTTCGGAAGCGGCGATATTGGCATTAGCCTTGGAAACCTCAATAGATTTACGCTGCTCTTCCTTCTGGATCTCGTAAGCGGCATCGGCGATAGCCAGCTGAGTGTCGGCTTCCTTTTTGAGTTCAGCCTGACGGATAGCCAGCTCGTTGTTTTTCTGAGCGATCTCGGTCTCAGCGAGTATCTTGGCGTCATTGGCTTCTTTCTTGGCCTGAGCCTTGGCGATCTCGATCTCCTTTTCGGACTCGGCGCGTGCGATAGCAGCCTTTTTCTGGATCTTGGTGGTATTGTCGATACCGAGATTCTCGATAAGGTTCTGGTCATCGGTAAAGTTCTGAACGTTGAAGGAAACTATTTCAAGTCCCATTCTGTTCAGGTCGGGAGCAGCGTTCTCCTGAACCTTTTCGGCGAATGCCTTACGGTCGTTTACCATTGCCTCAAGAGACATCTGACCAACGATCTCACGCATATTGCCTTCAAGTACCTCTCTTGCAACCTTTGCGACATAAGCGGTGTCCTTGTTAAGGAAGTTCTCAGCGCCCAGCTTTATAAGGTTGGGGTCGCTGCTGACCTTAACGTTTACGTTTGCGTCAACATTGATGTTGATATAGTCCGCAGTAGGAACAGCGCTCGAGGTCTTGACGTCAACGGCGATGAGCTGTAATTTCAGCTTATCCACACGCTCAAAGAAGGGTATGCGGATACTTGCCTTACCAATGATTATCTTTTTCCTCAGACCGGAGATGATGTATGCGGTATCCGGCGGAGCCTTGATATAACCGGAGAAAATAATGATAAGGAACAGGATTATGCCTATTCCGGACGGAATGATAACGCTCCAGTTCAGGTCCTCGAATGTGAGAGCCATCAGATTGAATTTGGTGAACATATAAACCTCCATATCATGTAATGTAATGTGCTTTCCGTGCACATATCCTTACAGCAGCTGACGTGTTTCAACTGCATGATATTATTATATATTATTTCTATATATATGTCAATAGGCAACAAAAAATTACGCTTCGTATAAATGATAAGTAGTTCTTATGCATAATGCACAGAAGAAAATCAGAAAATAAGAGGTTCATATGAACTCTTTAAACAGTTTTGAGAACTTACGCTGCCCTAAAGGCAGATTTTTTATCCTCTTCGGCGATTATTACAATTTGATTACAGTTTTTCCACCCTTCTTGACTTTGCATCGGTTCAAGATTATAATGATTCCATATTCTACGAAAGGACGGTGAACACCATGACAATGTTCAGAAACAGTTATCAGATGCCACAACTTTATATTATTATGAATAAGCATGGAGTTTGCCCGAAGTGTTCAGCCATGTGCTGAGCTTTTGCGTATAAAGAGCATTATGCACTCCTGCGGGAGTGCTTTTTTTATGCATTCGGGCAGACCCGGAAAGGAAACAGTTATGATCGAATTAAAGGGGAAGTACAATTCCGCAAAGGTCTTCACCGAGGTCATAGAGCAGGACGCTATAACGCAGATAATCGCCTTTTGCAGCCAGCCGATGAGTACAGGTTCGCAGATACGCATAATGCCTGATGTTCATGCGGGAGCAGGCTGCACCATAGGTACCACGATGACCATAGCCGACAAGGTGATCCCGAATCTTGTGGGAGTCGATATCGGCTGCGGCATGGAGACCGTAAGACTTAAGGAAAAGCATATCGAGCTTCAGAAGCTTGACAAACTCATCTACGAAAAGATACCCTCAGGCTTTGCGATTCGCGAAAAGCCCCACCGCTACAGCGAAAAGCTCGACCTTGCAGAGCTGTACTGCGCAGAGCACATAGACCTCCTCCGCGCTGAAAAGAGTATAGGTACCCTCGGCGGCGGAAATCACTTCATCGAAGCCGACAAGGGCGAGGACGGCAGCATATATATCGTTATCCACTCAGGCTCCCGTCACCTCGGAGTTGAGGTCGCAAAGTACTATCAGAACGAGGCGTACAGACGACTGAACAAGAGCTCCGACAAGGAGATGAACGAGCTTATCGCCCGCCTTAAGGCAGAGGGTAAGCAGAAGCAGATACAGTCCGAGCTGAAGAAGCTTGAAAACACAAAGACCACCGACGTTCCCAGACACCTTGCCTACTGCGAGGGAGAACTGTTTGAGCAGTATATCCACGATATGAAAATAGTGCAGCAGTTCGCCATGCTGAACCGTCAGGCGATGATGGACGAGATAATCAAGGGCATGCATGTACATGTCACAGAGCAGTTCACAACTATCCACAATTACATCGATACAGAGACCATGATACTGCGTAAGGGAGCTGTATCGGCTGAGGCAGGCGAGAAGCTGCTCATACCGATAAATATGAGAGACGGAAGCCTTATATGCACAGGAAAGGGCAATACTGACTGGAACTGCTCCGCACCCCACGGTGCAGGCAGACTTATGTCACGTTCTCAGGCAAAGCAGAGCTTCACAGTATCGGAGTTCAAGAAGCAGATGGATGGTATCTATACCACCTCGGTAAATGCACAGACACTGGACGAGTGTCCCATGGCATACAAGTCAATGGAGGACATAGTTGACAATATCGGCGATACCGTAGAGATAAACGAAGTCATCAGGCCCATATACAATTTTAAGGCAGGAGAGGAATAAAACTGTAGGGTGACAGTGTCCCCCGCGTCCTGTCCGCCTCAATAATAATGTAAAAAGGAGCAAAAATGGAAATACACCAACTGACATTCACTCACCAAAAATGGCAGACCGTTGCAGACTATGCCGAAAACTGTTCGTGGAGTGCCGGAAAGTACCTCGCAGAACTGATGCGAAGCAACTCATTCAAGGAATGGGAGCGCGTCTTTGCCGTCTTCGAGGGCGGCGGACCTGTGGGCTTCTGCACTCTCACCGAAAAGGACGAGCTCGACCCGAAATATCCCTATACACCGCTGATAGGCTTTGTTTTTGTGGACGAGGCTCACAGAGGCAGGAGGATATCGGAAAAGATGATGGGAAAAGTCCTTGAATACGCAAAAAGCACAGGCTTTGACAAGGTATACGTAATGAGCGGAGAAAGCGGACTGTACGAAAAGTACGGCTTCACGTATATGGGTGACTATGAGACCATATACGGAAATGCAGAGCAGCTGTTCGTGATATCAGCCGCAAGAGAGTGAAAAACATGCTGAAAACAGGCAAAAAACGCCTTGACCTGAACATTTCATTATGATATAATATATCCAGTATTATTTATGAGGTGCTTTTATGAAAAAAGAATTGAAAAAGACATTATTGTTTGTATTTGCTGCTGCACTTACAGCAGGAGCACTGAAATTCTGTTTTCACAGGAACGCAGGCGGAAAGTCGTACTATAATACGATCACTCACACGCTTTATCTTGACGGAAATATAAAGAAGAAATTTTATAAGTTAGAAGATTATACCAATTATTTCGATGAAGAACGGGAACCGTATATTGAATGTGAGATCCTTCCGCTTCCGTTTGGTGTCCGCCGGAGCAGTGTAAAACATATTATCGCAAAGGAGGGCACAGTACTTCCTGAGGATTGCAGTAGTTTGTTTAAAGAAATGAAAGGCTTGAAGTCTGCTGATCTCAAAAATGTAGATACATCAGAAGTGAAGAATATGGGATATATGTTCTATTGTTGTTTTTCACTTGAAGACCTTGATCTGAGCAGCTTTGATACGCGTAATGTTAAAGATATGAGCTATATGTTCTGTGGCTGTTCTTCACTTGACGACCTTGACCTGAGCAGCTTTGATACGCGTAATGTTAAAGATATGGGAAAAATGTTCTATGGTTGTTCTTCGCTTGAAACGGTAAATACAGGTAAATACTGGGAAGGCAGAAAATTTAAATGAAGGAGATAAAATGGATAAATTCGTATCATACGATAAAATGAGCAAGAAGGAGAAAAAGAAGATAGACTCCTCAAAGCGGGGAAGCTGGAACGGTGTGGACCCTGCCACAAAGGTAGTGGACACTGACAAAAGGCGCTACAGGCGCAAGCCCAGGCACCCCGACAGCTATGAAGAATAATTGTCACAATGCACAGTCTCACGGCTGTGCATTTGTTTATTTTCCCATGTGAAAACTTCGTTGACATTGCCCTGCAAACAGGATATAATTTAAGTAACAGCAAGCGTCAAGGGGAGATTATATGAAATTTGTGCACTTATCAGACCTTCACCTCGGAAAGAGGCTGAACGAATTTTCACTTATAGAGGATCAGGAGTACATATTGGACAGGATATGCGGCGTTATTGCCGAAGAAAAGCCCGATTTTGCAATAATAGCAGGTGATATATACGACAAGCCGGTTCCCTCTGCGGAGGCGGTGCGTCTTTTTGACGATTTTCTCACAAGAGTATCGGCCATGACGGAGCACGTTTTCGCAATAAGCGGCAACCATGATTCCGCTGAGCGTATCGCATTCGGCTGCCACATAATGGAAAAAAGCGGCATACATATGTCTCCCGTATACAGCGGCAGCACCGTTCCCGTGGTACTCCGCGACGATTACGGGGAGCTCTGCGTGTATATGCTCCCGTTTATAAAGCCCCTTTCTGTGCGCAGATTCTTTCCCGACGCCGGGACAGAGAGCTATACCGACGCCGTAAACGCTGCAGTTGACGCAATGGACATAGATTTTACAAAGCGCAATATCATAATCACCCATCAGTTCGTAACGGGAGCTCAGAAGAGCGACTCCGAGGAGATATCCGTCGGAGGCACCGACAATGTGGACAGCTCCGCCTTTGACGGCTTCGACTACGTAGCTCTCGGACACATACACTCGCCGCAGAACGTAGGCAGCGAGCGCATACGCTACTGCGGAACGCCCCTGAAATATTCATTTTCCGAAGCAAAGCAGCAGAAATCTGTAACGGTAGTGGAGATACGTGAAAAGGGCAGCCTTGAGGTCCGTACTGTCCCCCTTAAGCCCCTTCGTGATATGCGGGAGCTCCGGGGCACTTTTGCGGAGATAAGCTCAGCAGCCTGCGTCGAAAGCGGCAATAGCGAGGACTACCTCCGTGTGATACTCACCGACGAGGAGGAGGTACCCGAGGCAATGGGCAAGCTTCGGGCAGTTTACCCCAATATTATGATAATAGAGTACGACAACCGCCGCACCCGCAGTGCCCATGACAGCATCGAAGCGGCAGAGGCGGAAAACAAGCTCCCTATTGAGCTTTTTGAGGAATTCTACAAATTCAGCAACGGCGGTGAGATGTCGCAGGACCAGCGTCAGCTCGTTCAGGCGTTCATCGAGAGGATATGGGAGGGAGAGGCATGAGACCCATAAGACTTGAAATATCGGGCTTCGGGCCCTATTCGGGGCTTACAGTCCTCGACCTCGAAGCTCTGGGAGACAGGGGACTTTACCTTATAACAGGTGACACGGGTGCAGGCAAGACCACCATATTCGACGCCATAACCTACGCCCTCTACGGCAGTGCCAGCGGCATGAACCGCGATGATGACAGCATGCTACGCTCGAAATACGCCGCCCTTGACACTCCCACATATGTGGAGCTGGTATTCGACTACGCAGGCAAGCGTTACAAGATAAACCGCAACCCTTCCTATGTTCGTCAGGCGAAGCGGGGAGGCGGAGTTGCCCAGCAGCCTGCTAATGTGGTATTTACCTATCCCGACGGAAAGGTACTTTCAGGAAAAAGGGAGGTACAGGAGGCGGTTGCCGGTATAATAGGACTGTCCGAAAAACAGTTCAAGCAGATAGCCATGATAGCTCAGGGCGATTTTATGAAGCTCATAACCGAGGACACCTCACAGCGCCGCGAGATACTGCGGCATATCTTCAGGACGAGGAACTATCAGACCTTACAGGAGGCTCTCAGGCAGGAGAGCAGCACCCTTAAGAGCCAGTGCGACAGGCGCCGCGAGGGTCTCAGGCAGTATGTCAGCGGCATTGCCTGCGGCGAGGAGGACGAGTTTGCGGAGGAGGTCGCTAAGCTTAAGGAGGAGCTCCCCCCCGTTGAGTTCATCACCGGTGTGATAAACAGGCTCATCACCCGAGACAAGGCGCAGACAGAGGTGTTCACCCGTGAGATGGAGGAAATGGACGGAAAGCTTGCGGAGGTCAACGGGCGTATCACCAGGGCACAGGAGAAGAACAAGCTCATTGCGGAGCATGAGCGCACCAGGCGTCAGCTCACAGACCTGAGAGAGCGGCAGAAGCTCATAGCCGAGAAGCTTGAAAAGGAAAGATCACGTCAGCCCGAGCTTGAAAGGCTGAGAGCGGAGATTGCCGCCATTGAAGCCGAAATGCCTCAGTATTCCAGGGCTGCGGAGCAGGAAAGGCTCATGGCAGAGTTAAGAGAGTCCCTGTCAGATTTGAACGCAGGGCTCGAAAAGGGAGTAACCGAAAAGGAAAAGCATGAGAAGAAGCTTATTTCCATGAAAAAGGAGCTCACAGCTCTCAACGATACAGACGAAAGCACTTCGCAGCTGACAGCAGAGAGGGAGGGCCTTGTACGCAGAGCCTCCGAGCTTTACAATCTTGCCAGGCTCATAGGCGATTATGAAAGCGGCAGTATCGCTCTTAAGGAGAAGAATGATACATATAAGGAGCAGCAGGCGGAGCACGACAGTCTTGTGAAGAAATGCGAGACGCTTACGGGAGAGGTCTTTGCACTGAAAAAAAGGCGTACCGAGATAGAGGGCTGCGACGCCGAAAGGGAGAAGATACTGCGCAGCCGCGAGAATCTTGAAAAGCGGCTTGCGGAGCTGAAAAATCTTTCGGCTGATATACATGAGCTTGAAAAGCGCAGGAGCGAGTATGATGAAGCGGCTGAACTTTACAGCGAAGCTGCTGAAAGAGTTACCAAGCTCTCACAGGAGTACGAGCAGAGCTACAGAGCCTTTCTCGACGACAGAGCGGGAGTTCTTGCTGAAACGTTGAAAGATGGCGAGCCCTGCCCGGTCTGCGGCTCCGTGGACCACCCCGCACCCGCCAAAAAGCAGGCAGGAGCCCCTACCGAGCAGGAGCTCGAAAGGCTGAAGGCTGAGCTTGAAAAAGCACGCCGAGCCGCGGAAAAGAACAGCTCCGAGGTCTCTGCATTAAAGGGAAGATACGGTGAGCTTGAAAAGTCGCTTGCTGTCCGTTTTGAGGAGCTTTTTAAATGCGGCACAGGCGACGGCCCTGAGCGCTGTGG
The DNA here is from genome assembly GCA_002309635.1 of Ruminococcus flavefaciens. GTDB lineage: Bacteria > Bacillota > Clostridia > Oscillospirales > Ruminococcaceae > Ruminococcus > Ruminococcus flavefaciens_J. The sequence continues at coordinate 13,110 of DBXO01000009.1, forward strand.
ATCAGAGCTTGAAAACTGCACGGTGCAGCTGAGCGGGCTTGCGAAAAAGCTCGCCGAAGCAGAAAAGCTCATAGATGAAAAGAACAGGCTAACCCGCAGGATAGAAGCTGCCGAAAAGCAGGAGGCAGGCACAATGGCGGCAGTCTCCGATTCGGATAAGGTCCTTGCAGAGCTGAGAAGCAAGTGCGACACTGCCGAGGGAATGCTTGAGCAGCTTCGCGCCGATGCGGAAAAGGGCATAGAAACTGCACTGGGCGAGTGCGCCTTTGAGAGCGCCCGCGACAGGATAATATCAGAGCGGCTTGCACTGAAAGCGCGAATGGCAGGCATTGAAGCCCGGCTTTCGGCGGAAAAGGAAAGAGCTCTGCGCAGGGACGAGCTTGCGGAGCTCATACCCGTGTCAGAGAATGAGCTCAACGAGCTTACAGATAAACTGACAGAGCTTACCGTGAAAAAAGCCTCCATGAGCAGCCGCCTTTCGGAAATAGGAGTGCAGCTTATGGAGCTCCGCAGCAGTCTCAGGTTCGAGAACGGCGAGAATGCCGGGATTTTCACGGCGTCACTGCAAAAGCGATGTGCGGAGATAAGGAATTCCTGCGAAGCGGCAGAGCGGGCGGCTGCCGAGAGTGAAAAGGCATGCTCGGAGATGTCGGGCAAGCTTGACCAGCTGACCCTGAATATCGACGATCTTTCGGACATAGACGGTGAAAAGGAAATGTCGGAGCGCTCGCAGCTCACGGCGGAAAAAACGCGGCTTTCGGCACAGCTCAGGCAGCTCCACACCCGCGTGACCGTCAACATGACCTCTCTTGAGAACATAGTCGGCAGCTCCTCTGAGCTCATGGAGCTTGAATCACGTTATGCATGGGTGAAGAACCTTGCCGATACCGCCAACGGAAAGCTCTCGGAGCAGAGCAAGTTCATGCTTGAGACCTATATACAGACGGCATATTTCGACAGGATAATCCGCCGTGCGAATCAGCGCCTGCGGGTTATGACTGACGGGCAGTATACCCTGACAAGACGGACGGAGTATGAGGACAAAAAGACGCAGGTGGGACTTGAACTTGACGTCATAGACCATTACAACGGATCCGTAAGGAGCGTTAAGACACTTTCGGGCGGCGAGTCCTTCAAGGCTTCGCTTTCACTTGCACTGGGGCTTTCCGACGAGATACAGTGCTCGGCGGGAGGAATACAGCTCGACACCATGTTCGTGGACGAAGGCTTCGGCTCCCTTGACGAAAACTCCATAGAGCAGGCGATGCGGGCGCTTTCGGGACTGTCAGAAGGCAACCGCCTTGTGGGAATAATATCCCATGTGCAGGCGCTGAAACAGCGAATCGACAAGCAGATAGTTGTCACCAAAGACAAAAGCGGCGGAAGCCATGCGGAGATAATAGTGTAAAACTCCGCAACCTGAGAGTAATGCATATTTATAAGCGTATGTATATTATTGAGGAGGACCATTTACTCAGAAAGATTTTACCCGATAAGTACGCATACACTTATGTATGGGTACAACACTCAGAGCGTGGAGTTTCTCATTTGTGCATAATGTATAAAGCACCTTCAAAAAAACTGCTTTAAAGCCCTGTTTTTACACTGCAAATGAGGAGTAAACTGTTATTTTTTACAAAAATCAAGTTCCACAGGTCGTGTTTGTTGATTTTTTATCGACGAAATGCTATAATTATATTGTTGAATTCATTTTTTGGTAAAAAGTTGGAAATGCAGAAAATGATAACATGGAGTGATAGCAGAATGAAAATGACAAGATGTCCCGAAAAGCATTTATACGATGCTGACAAATACGAGACCTGTCCCTACTGCTCGGGCGAAAGCGGAGCAGCAGAGAGCGGTAAAGCTCCCAAGAAAGCAAAAATAGTAAAGGTAAGAGCTGTAAAAGCGCATCATCCTTCAAATATTGAAGAAAAGCCTGCGGAGACAAAGGCAGAGGAAAAGAAGCCCGAGCAGCCTAAAAAAGAGAAAAAATCAGACAAAAAGGCTCCCGAAGCTCCCAAGCAGGAAGTAAAGGCAGAGGAAAAGAAGCCTGAGCAGTTTAAAAAAGAGGAAAAGTCTGACAAAAAGGCTCCCGAAGCTTCCAAACAGGAGGCAAAGGCAGAGGAAAAGAA
>DBXO01000056.1 GCA_002309635.1 Ruminococcus flavefaciens
ATACTTTTTGTTTACAATCATATTATAACTTGTTTTAATGGAAATGTCAATATCACGTCAAAAAGTTCATATTTTCTCAAAATTTTTCAGCATTTTACACAAAGAGCAGTACTTTTCATATACTTTCAGCACAATCAAATCATTACATTTAGTATACATAAATCGTGATAACAACAGCAGTAAAGTATTTTAAGCAATAGGTCAGACCACATTGGTACTTCCAGTCTTTTCCAAATTTTAATAATTCATAAATTTTCGCATTATACATTGACTTTTTTATTTAGAATGTGTTATACTCTTATATGTAAACAGGGTTTTGGCAATTCTGACAATATTCCCTATACTATATACAAAGGGGTGTGGATATGCTGCATATCGATGAACAGTTTATTGTTGACAACTTTGACAGTGCGCTCGCAAACGGGTCAATCCGCGCATATTATCAGCCCGTTATCCGAACTCTTACCGAGAAAATCTGCAGCGTCGAGGCTCTCGCTCGCTGGCACGATCCCGTCATGGGTCTCCTCTCGCCTTTTCTATTTATAAATGTACTTGAAAAGTACAGGCTCATTCACAAGCTTGACCTGTACATACTTGAAAATATCTGTATCACCTACAGCGATATGAGGGAAAAGGGACTGCCGCTCCATCCGTTCTCGATCAATCTTTCCCGTCTTGACTTTGACGAGATTGATATGCTGAAAGCCATTTCGGATATCCTCAGAAAGTACAATGTGCCTTCAAAGGCTATACATATAGAGATAACAGAAAGCGTAATGCTTGACAACACAGCTTATTTCCGCCGTATCTTCGACAGTTTCCACGACGCGGGCTTCGCTATATTCATGGACGACTTCGGCAGCGGCTACTCGTCGCTGAATGTCCTCAAGGACTACAGCTTCGACGTACTGAAAATAGATATGCGCTTTCTCAGCGATATAGGTTCACGCTCAAAGAAGATACTTGCTTCTGTAGTCAATATGGCAAAGGCTATCGGCATACACACTCTTGCCGAGGGCGTTGAGACCAAGGAGCAGAAAACTTTCCTGCGCAATATCGGCTGTGAAATGCTTCAGGGCTACTACTATGCCAAGCCTATGGACGGTTCGCTGTACATACAGTACCTCTCCGAGACAGGCTTCAAGGTGGAAGACCCCGACGAGCACCATTACTGGAACGAGGTGGGACAGATCAATTTTCTCAGTCCCGACCCTCTCAATGAAAATGACTTTATCGAGGCTGAAAACGGTGATTACGGCTTTGTACGTGAGAACTCTGCGCCTCTTGCTCTTATAGAGCAGACAGGCCCCACCGTGGAGCTGCTCTACCGCAATCAGGCTTACGAGACCAATCTGCAGAAGATAGGTTTCCCCTCCTCCGATGCACTGGTAAAGACCATAAACGAGACCAAGGCGGCTTACTATCCAAATATGGACGAGCAGATACAGTCCTCAATAAAGACAGGCAATGTCATAAAAGAGGATCACTTTATAAACGGTATCTACTTCACATATTTTACCAAATGCATAGCTCAGACGGACAAGAAGTTCATGCTTGCAGTAAGCATTCAGACCTACGGCAGCGACGTGGAGATGACTTCAAACGAGATGTTCGACACCTACAGCCGGGCTCTTATAGATACATTCGACCATATTACCATTATGGATCCCGCAAAGAACCGGGTTATTGCAAGAGTTTACTCAAAGCTTGCATTTTCTTCCGATTATTCAAGTCTTCCGCTCACCGAATCGGTTATTAAGTTTGCGGAGGAGGAAGTACACCCCGATGACAAGGATAAGTACTACAGCTTTATTGATCCTTCTACCCTCCGAGAGAGAATGGCAGAAGCAAGACGCAGGTTCCTCCATGAAACCATGAGAATAAAATGCGCCGACAATGATTTTAAAATGAAAGAGCTGCGAATAACAAAGGTCTATATTGGTAACGGCCTGAACGAAGACGGCGAGCAGTATATGCTGACCATGCAGGGAGTAGCCGAATAATATTAAAGTATTGACTCACTTAAACAATAGCATAAGCAAAAGCTTATGCTATTTTTATTTTTCATGCAATCATATTTTAATTATATACGTTTTCACCAATAAACAAGGGGCAAAAACACCTAATTTAAGATAAGTTTAAGATTATTTTAAGCTTTGTTCATTATTATGTAACTATCAGATAGCGACATAATCTCATTATCTATATTATAGGAGGAATGATTCAAATGAGAAAGAAGCATTTACTGGCAGGTCTCCTGTCAGCACTGGTGCTCGGCACTGCTTCGGCTGCAACGGCAGCTGCTGCGGACGATCTCTACGGCGACGCGAACTGCGACGGTACTGTAGATATGTCCGACGCTGTTCTTATAATGCAGTCACTTGCTAATCCCGGAAAATACGGACTTACAGGTACAGATGCCAAGCACATCACTCAGAAAGGTCTCAACCTCGCTGATGTATGTGAAAACGGTAATGGTGTAACTACAAACGATGCTCTCGTTATACAGAATTATCTTTTAGGAAATGTAAAGACTCTTCCTGACTCATACAAGGAGGGCTCGGGTCCTGCAACGACCACGACCGGCAACAACGGACAGGGCAGCGAAACAACTACCACAAAGCCTGTTAATACAGTTCCTCAGGAGGACGTTAACACAATTATCCACCTCAAGGGCTCCTCTATCACTGTAGAGGGCAAGTATGCAACTGCAAACGGCTCAAAGGTAACTATCTCGCACTCGGGTACATATACTATCGACGGTACTCTCACAGACGGACAGATCTATGTTGAGGTCCCCGACGAAAAGGCTGATCCCGATACTGTCAAGCTCGTATTCAACGGCGTTAACATCACAGGCAAGAGCGCTCCCGCTATACTTGTAAAGAACGCTGACAAGACATCTATCACCATAGCTGACGGAACCGAGAACGTTATCTCCGACGGCACAGCAGCTTATGCCGGCGACGAGCTCGAAAGCGCTGTTCTCGAGGCTAAGGACGACCTTACTATCAAGGGCGGTGACAACGGCACAGGTACTCTCACTATCAACGCCAACGTACAGCCTGCTGTCGTTTGCAATAACGACCTCAAGCTCACAGGTGGTATACTCAATATCAATACACTCAGCGAGGACACGGAAGCTACTCCTGACACTGTAAAGGGCAAGGGCTCCGTAACAGTCAAGGGAGGCACTATCAATATCGTTTCAAAGGGCGACGGCATCAAGTCTTCAAAGGGCGCTGTTTCCATAGAAGGCGGTACTCTCGTTATCAAGGCAAGCAAGGACGCTGTTCAGGCTGAGACGGACATCACTATCTCGGGCGGTGATATCGCTGCATTCGGCGACAAGGGTCTCACTGCAGTCGGCAACGTCAATATCTCTGGAGGAAATGTTATCGTTGCAGCCAAGGACAACCAGTGCGAGACTATCAAGTCTACAGAGCAGGCTACAATGGTCCTCGACTTCACCAAGGAGTGGGCAAAGAATAATCCGATCACTGTTACCGATACTTCAAACAAGGTAATAATCGAGCATAACACTCCCAAGAAGTTCAAGTACGCTATCGTTTCTTCACCTTCACTTGCTTCAGGCGAATTCAAGGTATTCGCAGGCGGTATAAAGATGAAGCACAGCAGCGGCAGCACTTTCAAGGCAGGCACTCCCGCCAGGTTCACCGATGTAAACAACGATATGGAGAACGAAGAGCAGCTCTATGAGGGTCTCTTCAGCCAGCAGACGATCCACAAGATCGACGTTCAGATGAACGAGAGCACATGGCAGAACATGATGAATAACGCAAGCAAGGAAGAATGGACTCCCTGCGACGTTACCATCGACGGAGAGACTATTAAGAACGTCGCCATCAGAACAAAGGGCAACAGCTCACTTATGATGGCCAAGAACGGCAAGTACAGTCTCCGTCTCAAGCTCGACAAGTACGACAAGAACAATAACTATCACGGACTTACCGAGTTCTGCATGAACAACATGCTCTCAGACCCATCATGTCTCAGAGATATCCTCTGCTACAACGCTATGTATGAAGTAAACGGCGTTGCACCTCATGCAGCTCATACAGATATGTACCTCAACGGCAAGCTCTACAGCTTCTATCTCCTTGCAGAGCAGCCGGGCGACACACTTGCAGAGCGCTACGGCATCGCCGATGATACGGTAATGTACAAGGCTACCGAGAAGAACGGCGGCGGCGGAGGCTTCGGCTTCGGCGGCGATGGTTACTGTTCATTCACAGAGAAGATGCCTCTTGACAACTTCGACGTTAAGTTCGGTATAGATGACAACTTCTCACATATTCAGGATATAAAGACAGCTATCAACAAGCTTTCTTCCACAAACTACAAGTTCATCGAGGACGTTATCGACGTACCAAGCTTCCTCAAGGGCTTCGCAGTAAACTCTATCTTCTGCAACTATGACAGCTACAACGGATCACTCGCTCATAACTATTACCTCATCTATACAGGCGGCAAGGCTTATTTCGTAGGCTGGGACTACAACCTTGCTATGGGTAACTTCATGGGCGGTGCAGATTCTGTAAACTCAGATATCACCACCAGCCTCTATCAGGCAACAGTTACAGATCGTCCTCTTGCAAAGCTCCTTCAGGTTCAGGAGTACTATGAGATGTATGTAGGCTACGTTAAGGAGATCCTTAACCTCTACAGCAATCCCGAGCAGTATATCGGCAACTATGCTAAGAATATCCGTTCACACGTTCAGGCTGATCCGAGATTTGAATTCACAGTTGATCAGTTTGACTCCAACACCGCAAAGAGCGCTAACGGTCTCCAGACCAGCAGCAACGGCGGTCAGCAGCAGGGCGGCTGGAACATGGGCGGTCAGCAGCAAGGCGGCTGGGACATGGGTCAGCAGCAGGGCGGTCAGCAGCAAGGCGGCTGGAACATGGGCGGCCAGCAGGGCGGACAGCAGCAAGGCGGCTGGGACATGGGCGGCCAGCAGGGCGGCTTTAACTTCGGCGGCTTCCAGATGAATTCCGACGAACCTCAGAATGACGATGAGACCACTGTAGGCGGCAGCTGGGAATTCCAGGGCGGCTTCGGCGGCGGCGGAATGCAGTGGGGCGGCGGAGGCGGCTTCGGCGGCGNNGGCGGCTTCGGCTTCGGCGGAGGCGGCGGAGGCTTCTTCGGCGGCGGCAACATCTCCGTTGTTGACTTCCTCGTAAAGAGATTTGAAATAATCCGTTCAGCTCTCAGATTCTGATAATAGAAAACATATTATATAAACAGTCTCCTGTGGCAGTTGCCTGCCGCAGGAGATTTTTTGTATTACAATGTGCACAATATGTTATTTCTTTTTCAACATGTCCTATCGTGCATTCAAAGAATATACACAACTTCTTCATTTTATCCACTTTTGTTACATATTATGAGTTTACAGATTGAATAATATGAGTTATTATTACATTAAATAATATTCGAGTTGTTATGTCGTATCATAGCAGCTCAAGGGGGTACTAAAATGAAGTTAACCAGAAAATTCAGATCTGCTTTTTCAGCAGTCGTTGCAGGAGCAATGCTGTTCTCAACAGCGAATATGTTCCCTGCTCCTTCACTTGAAGCAGACGCTGCAGGCGCCTGCACCATCAACACCAATAAGGAGTATCAGACTATACGCGGATTCGGAGGTATGAACCACCCCGAATGGCAGAGCTACAACGTTCAGAACGGCGCACCCGGAGATATGACCGAGGCTCAGGTCCAGACAGCTTTCGGAAACGGACCAGACGAGCTTGGTCTCACTATTCTCCGTATCTTCGTAAGCGATGACAGGAACGCATGGAAAAACGCTATACCCACTGCTCAGAGAGCTCAGAAGCTTGGCGCTACTGTATTTGCCACTCCGTGGAACCCTCCTGCTTCTATGCGTCAGAACGGCTCTGGCGGTCCGAGAGGCGGTCAGTACGTTCTCAAGAACGGCTCTGAAGCACAGTACGCTCAGCATCTTAATGATTTTATCAAATACTGCAACGGTCAGGGAGTTGAGCTCAACTCCATCTCGGTCCAGAACGAGCCTGACTGGTCGGGCGAATGGACATACTGGGCTCCCGACCGCTGTGCAAACTTCCTTGCAAACTACGGCAAGACTGTTACAGCAGGCACCAACACAAAGATGATGTCGCCGGAAAGCTTCAGCTACAGCAAGGATTACTACAACGCTATTCTCAACAACTCAAAGGCTATGGCAAACTGCGATATGTTCGGTACTCACTTCTACGGCACACAGCGCAGCCAGATGGACTTCCCCGCCCTTGAAAACTGCGGCAAGGAAATATGGATGACAGAGGTATATGTTCCGAACAGCGATAACAACTCTGCGGACAGATGGCCCGAAGCCGTCCAGGTATCGGAAAACATACATAACGCTCTTGTTGTCGGCAATATGAATGCTTATGTATGGTGGTACATCCGCCGTCAGTACAGTCCCATGTGGGATACGGGCAAGATATCAAAGCGCGGCTACGCAATGGCTCAGTTCTCAAAGTGGGTGCGCCCCGGTGATGTTCGTATCGACGCTACCGAGCAGCCCAATACTAACATACTCGTATCAGCTTATAAGCACAGTGATACACAGGCAACAGTAGTCGCTATCAATAAGGGAAGCGGAGCTGTTTCACAGCAGTTTACCCTCAGCAACAGAACAGTTACAGGCGTAGAGAGCTACAGAACATCAGGCAGTGAGAATATCGCAAAGATAAGCGGTATCTCTGCAAGCGGCTCATCATTCACCGCTCAGCTCCCCGCAAACAGCGTTACTACATTCGTTGTAGGGCTTGAAAGTGACGGCAAGGGCTTTGAGGGTGGCAAGGATCCCGTACCTCCCGAGCCGATAGAGCCCGATGAGAACGGCTACTACTATCACGATACATTTGAAGACGACAGCAATGGCTGGGAAGGCAGAGGCGGTGCTACAGTCACTACAGGCGGCACTGCTTACAAGGGCAGCAAAGCTCTCACAATTTCAGGCAGGACCAGTGCATGGCACGGCGCTCTGAAGTCTCTCGATTCACTTACCTTCAAGGCCGGCGAGACCTACAGCTTCAGTGTTGCGGCAAGCGGCACAGGCAACCTTATGCTCTCACTTGAGTACAAGGATTCAGCCGGAGAAACAAAGTACGATCATATTGCAAGCGGCGAGTCCTCAGGCGGTTATGTACAGCTTGCAAATCCGGGCTATAAGCTGCCTGAGGGTTCGGGATATATCCTCTATGTTGAAACAGAGGAAGGCACAGATGATTTCACTATCGACGAAGCTATTGTTGCCAAGTCGGGCACTCAGATAGACGGCCCCGTTGTAACGACAACGACAACTACCACAACAACGACCACCACTACCACAACTACAGAGACTACGACAACATCTTCAACAACTACCACAACTGTAACAACAACTGCTCCCGTAACTACTGTTCCCGCAACAACTCAGGATCCAAAGGCAGTTCTTGATTCCAAGGTAACCAAGTGGGGCGATGCAAACGGCGACGACAATATCGACATGGGCGACGCTGTAATCATCATGCAGTCACTTGCTAACCCAAACAAGTATCAGCTGACGGAAAAGGGCAAATTCAACGGCGATGTATATGAAGCAGGCGGCGGTATCACCACCAACGACGCCGTAGCGATACAGAAGTTCCTTCTTGGCCTGCTAAAGAGTTTCCCGGAAAGCTATGCTGAAAGGATAACCACTGTCGGCTGATATGCTGCAGCAAAGTTAACGCTTTATTCCATTAATAAAGCTTATACAACGGCTATCAACAAAATAAGAGTACGGTTTATGTGCGGCACTCGTAAAGAAGTATATATGGGACTTATCGGGGGAAACCTTTCTGAGGAAAGGTCTCCACCCGATCCCCCTTCCAAAGACTTTTAACCCAAATTTTTCCAAACAGGACGCCCTCTGTAAGATATACAGAGGGCGTTTATTTCATTTGGGCGTCCTGTTTGGGAAAATTTAAGCTGGAAGTTTTAGGAAAGGAGTTTGAGGATTACTCCCCGTTGTACGGGGAGATGTCCAAAGGACAGAGGGGACAGGTCCCTGTTAGGGGAACCCTTTTTCAAAAGGGTTTTCCTCAATAAATTCTCACATATACTTCTCTATGCGTATCACACATATGCCGTACTCTTTTTTTATTATCAGGACACGCTTTCCTCGTAAACAGAGTGGAATCTTTCCCTGTCATACGGTATCTCATTCTGAACGATACTCTTGTATTCGATGTACTTATCACAGCTTTCCAGCTCATCTGCATCGGAAATATCAAGCTCAACCGCTGTATTCGGCATTCCGCCCTGCCCCAGACGCCCGTCCTTTTCGGCAGAAGCAAAAATGATGTAATATTTCCCCGCTTCAAGGAAACTGTCCCCCTCTATTAGGCTAATACTTTTTCCGTCATAGCTGACTCCCCCTTTTTTGCAAAGCTCTATGGGTTCGTTTTTTTTCAGCTCTCCTTTAAGATTATCAATAACAGTCACACTGTAATATGTATACGGACTGCCTATCACGACGCCTTTTTCATTTCTTCTGACATTTTCGTATTCTGTCCGGAGCTCTTCATCAACTCTTGCGGCAAATACATAATCCGACCAGCCTGCCTGCTCTCTCGGCTCATTGACATTTATCACAAAACAGGCCTCTCCATAGTTCACAGGCAGTTCCCTGCTCAGGGCAAAGCTGTCATACCTGACGTTTTTCCCCTTAGGCGGTATAATAAACATGCCGATAAAAGCCGCTGCTGCACAGACTGCGGCAATACCGCTCAGCTTTATTGCTGTTCCGACGCCGTTTTTATACTTTTTCGGTGAAAGTTCCGGTATAAAACTGCCGTCTATCTCGCCGATCACATCAAGAAGCATCTCGCTGCCTTTCATATACCAACACCCTCCTTTTCAAGGTATTTTCTCATTTTTATCCTCACACGCTGGAGTATCATTTTCACAGCCCCCTCTGAAGTGCCGATTTGCCTTGCTATCTCGCTGACAGGCTGCATATACCAGTACCGCATCAGAAAAATATCCCTGTTCCTTTCGGGAAGACTGCGCAGGAATTTGTTAAGCAGCTCTCTGAGAGCGACTCTGTCTTCAATCGAGGCTTCCTTTCCGATACATTCACTGAGCTCGTCAAGGCAAAGTGCAGTCTGCCCGCCTCCGTATTTTCCCGATCTTTCCCTGCGAAACCTGTCTATTGCAAGATTTCGTGTGATCCTTCCGAAAAACGATGACAGTACAGACGGCCTTTCGGGCGGTATGGAGTCCCATGCCCTCAGCCAAGTATCATTCACACATTCCTCGGAATCCTCCTCCGAATGCAGGATATTGTCTGCAATTTTACGGCAATACCGACCGTATTTGCTCCTGCTCTCATCTATAGCCGCCTCGTTTCGCTGCCAGTAAAGCTCTATTATTATATTATCCTCCATATTTCACCTCCGAAATTGTCCTTCACTATTAAAGACGTAATTATGCCCGCTCAGGTAACGCATATAAAATAATTTCAGCCAAATTATATCACGAAAGCACAAAAATGGCAACATTTGGAGCCATACTCCTTATTTTTATGAATATATAATATAAAAAAAGTGAAGCTGCTCGATGATTGTAAAATATATCTTTTTACAATTCGATACAAGCATATAAAACATATCCTGAATATCTACCTTAACATATGAAAATTTTGTATTTTCATGCAGCTACTGTATTGATAAAACGCCTTTTGCCGCGGATATCGGGGAACGATCGCTCATTTTCATTCAAAGTATCATGCTTCGGGAAAGCGATGATCATTTTTTAAATTATTTCAATCAATTAACGCTGTTTTTACTTCTGTATCTCGTTAACAAGCGCAACAATTGCATTGACATTGACCGTTTTTTATGATATAATAGCACAAAGTGCTTTTGAAAATCAATGGTAAAAATGTACTTTTTTTCCTTGGCTTTCCGAAGCTGAAAAATTACGTTTCCATCGCGTAAATAAAACGAAAGGAAGTATTGCAAATGAAAAAGTTTATTTCTGCAATCACATCACTGAGCATTGCTGCTGCAATGATAGGCGCAGTGGTTCCTGCAACTGCAGGTGCCGCAGACGCTTCAAAGGGCTTCTCTGTAAAGACTTACGACATCACAAAGCCTTCAGCAGCTGACGCTAATTCCACAGTAACTATCTTGAAGAGCGATATCCCGTCAGAGGGTTATGTTATTCCCTCTGCTGTCTACTACAGCGAGGGTGTGAACGGTTCTACAGACTCTCTTCTCGTTGGTATCACTACAGATTCAAAGGATATCTCCTTCAAGCTATACAACCCCGAAAAGGGCGGCTACACAAAGGAAGAGAAGGAGTACACCTTAAACGGCACCAAGTTCAAGACAGATAACTATATTACATTTGCAGGCTCTTATGACGATCTCGACGGCTATGCTCCCGCAGGCAAGCACATCTTCGGTATTGACTCCTCACAGACCGCAGCAGGCACAGACAACTACTATATCGGTCTTTCATGGACAAACAACGGCAAGCAGTACAAGTGGGCAGGTGAAAAGTCGGATTCCTATCCGTTATACGCTTTCGATACTATAATTCCTCAGAATATCACTGCCGGAACATACAGTATTAAGTTCTGCCAGTACAATACAGATACAACAGGAGTGAACGATAATCCTTCTCCTCTCGTAGAGGGTGAAAAGAAGAGATTCACCGTTAAGGACGGAACTCTCAAGCTTGAGACAATGACCATAAAGGTAGTTGACAGTGAGGGCAATTCCGGCACATCGGCAAACGGCGATATCAGCTTTGCTTTCGTTGACGCAAACGGCAAGGACTCTGTAACTGCCAAGCCCGGCGACGAGATCACCGTTATGGCTAACCTTAAGGCTAACAAGCAGCAGATCTCCGCTATGGACGTTCAGTTCAAGACTACAGGCGGACTCAAGATCACACAGATCGGCGCAAAGTCCCCTGCTCTCGAAAATTCATCAGTATCCTCCTATCTTGAGGAGAACCGTGCTAACTTCACTGCTGTAGGAGAGGACGGCGAGCCCCTTATCCCTGCTGACGGAAAGGCTGCTTTCACACTCAAGGTAAAGGTTCCCGATGACGCTGCAAACGGTGACTACACAGTTGGCTTCGGCGATCAGTGCAAGGTATTCAAGGACAGCACAAAGTTCAATTACGCTACATCTTTCACTCCTCTCAAGGTCACAGTAACAGGAGGAAGCGACAGTGGAAGCGGCAGCGGCTCACAGGGCGGCAACTCTGATGCCGATATCAAGTTCACATTTGCTGATTCCACAGGCAAAAGTGAGATCACAGCTCAGCCCGGCAGCGAGATCACCGTATCCGTTAACGTTGCTGCAAGCGGCAAGGCTGTTTCGGCTATGGACGTTCAGTTCAAGCTCAACGGTCTCGAGCTCACACAGATCGGCAGCAAGGCAGCAGCTCTTGAAAACTCATCCGTTTCTTCAAGCATTGAGGAAAAGCGCGCTAACTTCACAGCTATCGGCGAGGACGGCGAGCCCCTTATCCCCACTGACGGAAAGGCAGCCTTCATACTTAAGGTAAAGGTTCCCGCTAATGCTGCAAACGGCACATACACTGTAGGTTTTGCAGATCAGTGCAAGGTATTCAAGGACAGCACAAAGTACAACTACTCAACAGCCTTCACACCTCTTACCATCACTGTTTCCGGCGGTCAGGATATCCAGTACAAGCTCGGTGATGTAAATCAGGACGGTATCGTTGACGCAGTTGACGCTTCAATGACACTCAGATACTACGCTAAGCTCTCTGCAAACGCTGACGGCGGCTTCACAGAGGCTCAGAAGCTTGCAGCAGACGTAAACAAGGACGGTATCATCGATGCAGTTGATGCTTCCAAGATCCTTGGCTACTATGCTTACCTTTCAACAGTTAAGGAAGGCACTCCAAAGTCTATCGAAGAGTTCATCGCAAGCAAGAAGTAATATTCGGCGCATGTATAAAAACTAACGCTCAGCGGCAGTCTGTACACAATGTACAGACTGCCGCTTTTTATTTTTCCGAGACAGTACATTATAATGAAGCTGCTTATATATTGATATAACGGAAATATCTGTCTTTCTGCCTTTGCTGTGATTGACTTTTTACTGAAAATGTTATATAATATATTTTGATATAATAAGTCGTTTAATCGACTGACAGGGGTGAATTTATTGAAAAAATACTTGGGGCAGATAATTTTTAACCTTATAATAGCAGGTTTCGGCATGCTTTTGTTCGGGGGAACGAATATACTCGACTCCGCAGGGCTCTCCATAGCCGCTATAGTAATTATAGTAGGACTTCTCAGCATCGGAAACTATTACTTTGTGAAGCTTGCCGCACTGGGCAAAAAAGCTTTCAAACGCTCATACGTCATCGACGAGCACACCTTTGAGTCTCTCAATCAACCAGAGGACTACTTAAACGTCATGAAGGACATCAGGGACTATCCCCTGTGCCGTCAGGAAGCAACAAGGATAATAGAACAGTGGGAGCTTTTTGTAAAAAAGTCTGAAACCCTCGACACGATCAGCACAGGCGGAGGAGTTTATGAGCTCGTAAATCAGGATATCCAGTCGGTAATGCTGAACAATATGACAATGTTCATGAAGCGTACTGCTATCATGCAGTCTGCGTCAAGGTATGAGGAAGTCAGCACCCATAAAAGCTACCTCAGAATGCTGACGGAAAGAAATGACAAGATACTGAACGACTATACCAATCTCCTCGTTGAGGTCTCGCAGATGAACGACAACGAAAGAAGCAATACCGAGATAAGATCGCTTAAGCTTATAATAGATTCCATACACGAATACAAAAAGGAAATTGAAAGTGAGGACATGAGATGAACAAAAGCAAAACTCCCGTCATTATCGCTGTTATCGGCGCACTCGTTACAATGATAATGATAATCACAGTTATCAAGAACAGCAGCTCAAAAAATGAAACGCCCGTTTCAGATACGACTCCAAAGATAACTATCGACAATCCCGAGCAGAAGCTGGAAAAATGCCTGAAAAAGATTAATATCCGTACTGCCGACAAGATAAAGGGAACTGTTGATTATTCCGACAAAGGCTCGGCTAATCTGCCGAATATCGAAACAAAGTATCCTCTTACCGTAACAGGCGATGGCGACGTTGATATCGAGATATTCTCCACCTCTGAAAAGGCAGGCAAGAACAACAATGGATGGCTCAACGAGACTGCTCAGCAGTTCAACGAACAGCGCAACCGCCTTTCAAACGGCAAGATAATTTCCGTAAGCGTAAGAAGCATTCCCTCGGGAGCTTCATCGGACTATATCTCCAACAATGTCTATCTCCCGCAGGCTTACACCCCGTCAAACGAGCTTTTCGGCAATCTTGCCATCGAACAGGGCGCTAAGCTGAAGCTTGAAGCAGAGTCACTGGTGGCAAATACAGCAGGTATCGCTATATCCCGTACTGCGGCTTCAACAGTAGCCTCAAAATACGGTTCAGTGACCTATGAGAATATAGTTGACGCAGTTGTGAACGGCGAGCTCCAGATGGGTTACACCTATCCATACACCTCGGCTACGGGACTTAACTTCCTTGTAAATGCGCTCCAGCACTTTGACGGTGACAATATACTCAGCGACGCCGCAGTAAGCAAGTTCCAGCAGCTCCAGAAGAGCATACCATTTGTATGCTATACCACAGACCAGATGGTAAACGCTATGCAGAGCGGCACGCTTCAGGCGGGAGTCGTTGAATTTCAGGCTTATACAAACAGCGCAGTTCTCAAGGGCGGCTACGACTTCGTTCCCTTCGGCTACAAGCACAGCAATCCTCTTTACAGCGTTGGTGAACTCACAAATGAAGAGCAGGAGGCGCTCGACACCTTCCTCGGCTACGCTCTCAGCAGCGGTCCTCAGCAGCATGCCAAGGAGTACGGCTTCGATCCCGACAACAACTTCAATTACAACACCAGAGCAATAAGCGGCGCCGATATCATCAGCGCTCAGCGCCTGTGGAAAGAGGAGAAGGACTCCGGCTCACCTACTATCGCACTCTTTATCGCTGATGTTTCGGGAAGCATGACAGGCGATCCCCTTAACCGCCTTAAGGACTCTCTTATCGAAGCTTCAAAGAATATCCGTTCAGACAATTATGTAGGACTTATTTCCTACAGTGACGATGTAACACTGAATCTTCCCATAGGACAGTTTGATCTTGAACAGCGCTCATACTTCGCCGGAGCTGTTGAAAAGCTCAAGGCAGGAGGAAACACATCTACATACGACGCTCTCCTTGTCGGTATCAACATGATAAACGAATATAAGCAGAGCATTCCAGACGCAAAGACTATGATATTCGTTCTCAGTGACGGTCAGTGCAACCGCGGTGTAGAGTACGGCACCTCAGCAGGCATTGTCAGCCACTACGGAATACCAATATATACTATCGGCTACAATGAGCAGATCGACTCCCTTAAGGATCTTTCTTCCATAAACGAAGCAGTATATATAAACGCTGACAACGATGACGTTGTTTATGAGCTTGCGGCTCTCTTCAACGCCCAGATGTAACATGACTGAAAGAAATGCAGTATGGTTATCCATACTGCATTTTTTACGCTATACCGTAATATTCTCCTGCTGCTCCGATTGACAGTTCACGCCAGTTATGATATAATGTTCATAATAAATCAGAAGATCACCAAATAGATATACTATACAGCAGAAAAGGAGTGTTAATATATAAATGAACGTAAAAAAGCGATTCAGTATCCTCTTCCCGAATCAGGACAGCGTGATCTACAAGCAGCTTTCGGAAACTGCCTGCCACGACCTCGGACTTGATACTCTCTGCCGTGAGCTATCGGCGGACAAAAGAGAACAGAATATCATAATGAACGTTATCTCCAGTATAACTGCCGACCCTCAGACAGCATATTACAGACAAAAGGTATTTGCGGACATACTCAGGCTCCCCGAACTAAGGAACAGGCTCTCAGAGCTTTTTGACAGGATAGAGTACATCAGGAAATTCAACTCGGGCAACATGGAAACGGATGAAAAACACGGCTTCTGGCTGCTGATGCACAGGCTCGACGAGCTCAGCGACTATATCAAATGCGTGGAGGCAATGAGAGACTGCCTCTCGGATGCAGATATACAGTCTGATGGACTTATTAATTTCAAAAACTATCTCGACGTTCTTTACGAGGAAGCCCGCTTCAAGGCTATGAAAAAGGACATCATAGATATAAAATCCAGGACATCGGTCATTCAAAGCGTCACCCTCGGAGTAAATGTAAACTCACGATTTGAAGCCGTCAGTCTCGGACTTGTTTCAGTAAACAGCAAGCCCTTCAAAAAGTCGAATATAGTCAGTAATTTCGCCGACGCTATTTCAGAAAAGGACAAGATACAGGACACCACTAACTGGGACGGCAACATGCACTACCATTATGTGGACAAGGAACACAGCAAGAGCTTTGCAAAATTCATAGAAAATGTCGGCGGTATGATATCAGCCACGGGTACTCCTTTTGTTGACGGCAGGATACGGTCAACTGTGGTACAGAATATCAACAACGACGAGACTGTAGGATCCACCTTTTATCTTGACAAGGTCATGAACAAAATGCTTGGTTCGGTAATAAAAAAGCTCAGGGACGTACTCAGCGAATATGCTGATATAGCTATAATCGACATTTCCAACGTTATCCCCGAGTTTTTGTACTATATCAGGTTCGCGGAATTCATCGAAAAGCTCACCGCAAACGGCTCAAGGTTCTGCGAAGCTCAGGTCATCAGTGACGGAAATGTCTCAATGGACGCAAAGGAGCTTTACAACCTCAAGCTTGCCATCAGCACTGAAAAAAGCGAAGAGATAGTCTATAACGACCTCAGCTTCGACAGTGAGCACAGCATCTATATACTCACCGGTGCCAACCGCGGAGGAAAGACTACCATCACGCAGGCTATAGGACTGCTTTACGTGCTTGCACAGGGCGGTATATCAGTTCCCGCCGCTTCCTTTGCGTACAAGCCTGTTGACTGTATATACACACACTTTCCTGCCGACGAGGACAAAACCCTCGACCTCGGAAGACTTGGTGAGGAATGTGTAAGATTCAAGTCACTGTACTCAGAATGTACAGCCGACAGTCTGATACTGCTGAACGAGACCTTCTCCACCACCTCCTTTGAGGAGGGCTTCTATATCGCCAAGGACTCCGTAAAGGCCATAATGAAGAAAGGCTCGCGCACCATATACAACACCCATATGCACAAGCTTGCTGCGGAAATTGACGAGCTAAACAAGGACAGCAGCGTTAAAGCGGCTTCACTTATCGTAAAGAATGAAGGCGGCAGGCGCTCCTTCAAAGTGGAGGTAGCCCCACCTGCGGGGATGTCATACGCTAAAGACATAGCTGAAAAGTACGGCGTCACCTATGAAATGCTAACAAACGGCGAATAAAAAAAGAAACCCACAGTTCATAAAGAACTGTGGGTTTTAAATTTATACTGAGTTATGACATTACTTACTGTCCTTCATGGAAGAAGTAAGGAAGTGCGTCATATACATAATGTCTTACATTGCCCCACCAGTGATCCTTACCGTTAACTACCATGAAGTAAAGATTACCCTTAGAGAAGTCAGATGTGTAAACAAACTGGCTCATCTTCTTCATTTCGTCGATCTGAGGACTAACATTGGGACAAGCTATATCAGTAGAACCTGTAGCGCAGAATATGAAGTACTGATTCTTCTGGAGACCTGACTTGTCAACTGCGTTGGCGATGTTCTTAGCCTTCTCGTATGCAGAGCTTCCGTTCCAGCTGTCGCCGCTGAGAGGCATGAAGTAACCTACGATATCGAGGCAGTTCTCGAATACAGCCCATGTTGAAACGCCGCCCATTGAGAAGCCGCCGTAAGCTCTGTGCATTCTTGAAGCCTTGAGTGAGCTTTCAGATGTATCCTTGTTAGCATAGGTTGAGTATTTACCCTCAACGAAAGGAACTAAGCTCTGCTTGAACTCGCTGTAGAAGCGACCTGCTTCTGTCTTGTTGAATGTCGGGAATACAACGATAAGTGGCTCAAGCTCGCCGTTCTTGATCATATTGTCCAGCATATTCTGAATCATTGTATCGTTCTGGGAGATCAGAGTGTTCTCGTTCTCTCCGCCGCCGTGCATGAGATAGAATATGTTGTACTTCTTGCTCGGGTCATAGTTATAAGGAGTATAAACATTGCAGCTGTTATAACCATTTATGCCGTTATAGCTCTCCTTTGTGACCTTACCCTGCTGCTGGCAGCCGTTGAAGTAATAATCAGGAGCTGCCTTGTACTGTAAGTTAGCATTGTAATTGAAGTTTGACTTAGGCTGTGTTGTAGTTGTAGTAGTTGTAGCTGCTGGAGTTGTTGTAGCTCTTGTTGTTGTCACAACAGGCTGAGTAGTGTTCTGCTGCTCATTTCCACCATTGCTGCCCTGTGCAGATACAGTAAGTATCTTGTCAGCGTAGTTCTCGGGGAATGTCTTGATTATTCCGAGGAGGTACTTCTGGATCGTATAAGCGTCGATAGTTGTGATACCTGCGCCTGCCTCGTAAACGTCTGCGTTGAACTTGCCCTGATCTGTGAGCTTGTACTTGTTGGGGTTAGCAAGTGACTGCATGATGATTACTGCGTCACCCATATCGATACCGCCGTCGCAGTTAGCGTCGCCCCATTTTGAAACCTTCTCATTAAGGAGTTCCTTAAGGTCAACCTGTACAGCAGGAGCTGTTGTAGTTGTAACTGTTGTAACTACGGGAGCTGTTGTAACAGGAGCTGTTGTGTAAACAGGAGGATCAATCTTCTTTGTAAGAGCGATGATATCGTTGTAGAACGACTTAGGCTGATAGTTGCTGAACGGAAGCGGTGAACCGCCGTTTTCACGGTATCTCCAGCTTCTCTCATCTGTTGTACCCCAGAGAGTTACAGTTGAGATATTAGCCGCATGCTTCATAGCAACCTCGAAGATCTGAGGATAGAGAGTTCCGTTTGAACCTGTGCTGTTTGTGATATCCAGCTCAGTGATCTGAACGTCAAGGCCGAGCGACTCAAACTGCTTTATAGCTGTTTCAAATTCGCTTGCCGAAGGATACTTGGAATCAAGGTGAGCCTGCATACCGATACCGTCGATATAGTCGCCTTCCTTCATGACTGTTTTTGCCATGTTTACAAGATCCTTGGTCTTTGCGCTCATGTACTCGTTATAGTCGTTGAGGTAAAGCTTACAATCCTTGGGAGCATACTGTCTTGCATACTTGAATGCATTTACAACGAACTCTGAGTTGCCCTCACCGTATACTCTTACCCAGTTTGAGTTGGAGGAAGGTCTCATTCCGCCGCCGTCGTTAACAAAGAGCTCGTTACATACGTCGTAGGAGTGGAGATTAAGATTCGGGAACTGTGTCTTTATAGCATTGAAAGTATTCTTGATCATGCTCTCAAGACGCTTGTTCATTCTGTCCTTTGATACAGTTCCTCCGTTATCCTGGAACAGTGAACCGGGAGTCTGGCTGTACCATACGAAGGTATGACCGCGGACGCCGATACCGTTCTGCTCTGCAAACTTGAGTATGCTGCTTGCAGAATTGAGGCTGATATTTACATTATCACCGTTTACGCCTGCAACGATGGAATCAGGCTTCATTTCGTTCTCACAGGTGATGGAGTTGTAGTTCTTCTTGATGAACTGCTGAGCCTGCTGATTGCCTATCTCGTTGCCGCTTACGGAAGTACCGAGACGGAAATACGGTCCCATGTAATCCTTGAAGCCGTCGCCGCCCTTTTCGTACTTATAGTTTAAATTCTGATGTGCCTGTACACCTGTACCACTTGAAACCGGTGTATCGTAGCCGCCGCCGGAGCCGCTTCCGCCGCCTGCGGAGGTGTCGCCTACTGTGCCCTGACCTGTTACAACAGATGAGGACTTACCCGACTTGGAAACCTGAACAGCATCTACGAAGAAGTCGCAGAGGTCACCTGAGCTCTCGGGAGTTTCGATATAAAGTGTAATATCGCCCGAATTTGAAGGGATAGTGAACTTTGTATTCTCAAGCTTTGTCCACTCGCCGCTCTTAGCGTCGCAGTCAGCGATCTGTGTGTATGATGCGCCGTTGCCGTCGCCCTGCTGGAGTGACATCTGGAGAGTTACAGCGCTGCCTGAGTTCTGAAGAACCGCTGCACTGAAGCTGTATGTCTCACCGGGAACAAAAGCACTTGAATCCAACGGGATAGCGCAGCCGTTCCATTCGTTCTCTCTGCCTGATACATAAAGTGAAGAAGATCCGTCATAGAAATTCTTGCTGTTAGTGTCTACAGAAGCGCTTCCTCTGCCTGACCAGTCTCCTGCGCCCTTTTCAAAATCATTTGTGAAGTAGTCGCCGTTTCCGTCGGGTTCTACAGACTTTACAGGTGTGACAGTTTCTTCTCCGCCGCCGCCACCGCCGCCGCCGATGCCGTTCTCGTAAACAGCAAGGCTCTTAACGTTTGCGGAACCGTTTGATCTGTATCCTTCGATATTGAGTGATACTTCATAAAGAGTACCTGACATGTCGAGACCAGCCTTTGACCATGCGTCAAAGTGCTTGCCTACGCTGATAGTGCCCTTCATGTAGTTTGTGGTGTTATTTCTTGAACCGCTTGTCTGGCGAATGCTCCAGTACTGCGGGAATGTAGCTGTACCGTCAAGAGAAGGCTGATTGTAACGCATTGTCTTGCAGATATCATAGGTATTGCCGTTAAGAGTTACGTTACCCTTTCTCTCAGCTCCGTCTCCGGGTGGACGCCAGTCGCCCCATCCTTCAACGATGTAGTACTCCATAAGAGGATTACGTGTCCAGCCGTATACGCACATATACGAGTTTCCTCTTGGTGTGTACTCAACATCATAGGTCAGAGTGATATCAGAACCGATCTGATTGTACCTCTGCTTCTTGCTGTCGTAGTTCTTTCCCATACGGGCCAGGAAGTTCTCAATGCCGCTCCACGAGCAGGTAAAAGAGCCTGCGCCGGGGTTCATTGAAGCCTGACCTGTATAGTTCTGATTCCACATCTCATAGTCAAAGCCGCCGATATTGCCTCTTGTCTGCTGATCAGCCGCGTGAACAACAGTACCTGAGACTGACGGTATGCTTGAAGCGATCATCACAGCAGTAGTGCTTGCGCTGATGATCTTCTTTAAGATGCCTTTTCTCATTTTGATCATTCCTCACTTTCTGATAAAAAATAGTTTGTGATCTTTCCTTTTTCTCGACCAAAGAAAAGCAAAAAAGCTAATTAAAGCCTTTAAGTCCCTCCTCTTCCTCGGTTCTGCTTACATTTTATTATATTTCTGTGAACAATACAAGTCGATTTTTGCTAACAATAATTCTACTGTCTTGCTGCTTTCTTCCATAGCACATTATACTTCTTCCACGAGATGTAAAAATTCACTTTCCCTATTTTAAGGCATTTAAACATGTATTTACAAAGCACAAAAAGTCATCTGCACAAATAATACTATTGCGCTTTGGGTTTAGCGATTTAACTTGTTGTTATCATTTTTTGCTATGAAGGCCCATTTACTTGTCGGATAAGTCTTTTTTAGCTTTACAATTTGGAAAGCGATTTTGACCATTTTTTCGTCACAATACACAATACAAATTCAATTTGAAAGTTGTATTGTGCCGTTTATGACATATCATTAATTATTTTTTCACTTTTGTGCTATACAGTTTTCAATAATCATTTTACTACTTATAGTAATATATAAAACAGGCTGCAAAAGCAGCCTGTTCCAGTTTAACCCGTATCAATATTCTATCGTCGCCTTGAACTTCTTATCCCTGCAATCTATCTTCAGTCTGAACCCGTTACGGGCCGCGGCAGCATTAGCTATGGCAAGTCCGAGTCCGTGACCGTTCTTGTCGCTCCGCGCCTTGTCACCCTTGACAAATGGCATGAGGAGGTCCTTTGTATTGATGTTTTCAGCAGTATCATTCACTACGCACAAGCGTTTTTTGTCAGCAGTAATTCTGATAGTACCGTCGTTTCTCGTGTACTTCACCGCATTTGAAACAAGGTTTTCCACAGCTGTTCCGAGGATATCCCTGTCAGCAGTCACCTCACCTGCTGCGTCTATTTTCAGCTCAATATTCCTTTCCTCGAGGGCTGTGCGGTACTTGTCCGCCGCACTCTCCGCAAGCTCCTTTATATCGACTTTAGTTTTGTTCAGTTTCTTTATCTGCTCGGTCTCGCTGAGTTTCAGAGTTTTTGCGATGATATCATCGGTATACGCCACGTTTTTCATTATTGAGCTAAGATATCCCAGTTCCTTTTCACTGCCGCAGTCCTTGCGCATTTCAATAAGGTTCTCCGCATAGCCGCCGATAACCGCAAGAGGCGTTTTCAGATCATGGGCAAGATTGTTGGTAAGCGCCCTCTGATAGTCCTCAAAGGCGTACTGAGCCTTGTTTTTAGCATTTTTCACCAGACAGCAAACAAACGCGATAAGAGTTGATATTAAAAATACGGCTCCGAGTACGAACCAGAATTTTATTACTGAATGCCTGTTTTTGGCATTTACGCGCGTCACGCTGATAAAACCGCTTGCACCGTATTTGTTTTCGTTAAGATCGGTCTTAGCATAGAAATCATAGGTATATTCATCATTTGACGACATTCCCTGATCGTATTTCGGCTTCATCGTCACATCCTTGTACTGTTCATATATCTGATCGAATTTTACAGGATTTACACCTACTATGAGCACCATTCCCATTTTGGGGTACACATCGGGCAGTTTTTCTTCGGTAAATTCCATATACTCAAAGTCCTCGGCATACTGCCCTGCGTCAATAACTACCTCTTTTCTTTCAACATGCTTATCGTCTTTTAAAAACAGCTGTCCGTCTGACAGGAAAAGATCGTCCTTGTACACCGAAACTTCAATAACATGAGGTATTATCTTATTATTCTCCTTATTCCAGTACACACTTCGTATTTTCAGACCGTATGTAAATCCTTTCTCACTACCCCTGAAAAAATCCTCAAAAAGAGAGTTCATTTCGGGAATATCAAAGTCCTGCGGGTCATAATAAAAGTACTGTCTTTCCTCTGGCGTGCTTCCAAAACTGAGTAACGCCCACAATCTTGCCCTGTTTGAGAAGATGATATTTCCCTCGCTGTCAAAGCTCCACTTGGCGCTTGCACTTTTCTCATCATCGTAAGTTGTAGCGAGAATATGCTGTTCACCAGTATCAATGACAATTCCTTCAGACGAGAACACTCTGACCGAACTTACAGTGAGTGGTAACTCAATAGGTCTGTCCCATTCCTGTTCAAGCTCAGAACCTTGCTCAATCTGTCTTACAAAGCTGTTAAGATCGGAAATATTCAGCTTCTCCGCTTCACTTTGCAGATAGCTTATACCGAAATTCTTCAGATTGTAACCGATAAAACATGTAAAAAGTACAGGCAGTATCATAGCCTTGACGAACATTTTCAGGAACGTAGTACGTTTCGGTTTCCTTTTAAAAAGCTTTTTCTTCATCTGATCTACTCCTTTGCAAGCTTGTACCCCCGTCCCACAAGAGTTTTTATCTGCGCGCCTGCGCTGCCGAGGGCTTTTCTTAGCTTCTTTATATGATTGTCCACCACGCGGTCACTTCCGAAATAGTCATAGCCCCACACCCTGTTCAGCAGGGTATCACGGGATATGACCCAGTTCTCATGCTCCAGCAGATAGCGGAGTATGGCGAACTCCTTAGGCGGGAGCTCCACTTCATCACCGTCCGCAAAGCAGCGGAGCGTCCTTGTATCAAGGCTTATCTTTCCGCATATGAGCTGAGTATTATTGTCTGTATTTCCCGCACGGCGCACAAGAGCCTCGCACTTGCTGTAAAGCACCGAAAGCAGGAAGGGTTTTACTATATAGTCGTCGCAGCCGAGATCATAACCGCTGAGAATATCCTCCTCGCGTCCACGGGCAGTAATAAATATAACAGGTACGTCGCTTTTCATGCGGATCTGTCTGCACAGCGTAAAACCGTCCGCTTCGGGCAGCATAATATCCAACAGCACAAGCTCATATCCCTCTATGCCGCCGCGTATCATATCAGAAGCTTCGCCGCCGTTACGAACAGCCTCGACTTCCGTTCCCTTATTCCCGAAGTATTCGGTGATTATCTCGCATATTTCGGCGTCGTCCTCTACAAGAAGTATTTTTTCCATAAGTCACGCGCTCCTTATTCTTTATCTGTATTATAAACTGCCGATGTGTCCTTTGTATGTCCTCCGTGTGCTTTTTTTATATCATTATATATATGTTGCATATAAAAACCAAACAATTTTTGTAACTATTTGTTACAGCACGGTTACAAACAGCAATAAACGATAAGAACAGAACAATTTTTGTCTTGTTTTGACCTGATCTTTATTGTATAATAATTACAGATAATACAGTGGACATATATGTACAGTGTTCAAATGAGTTTACAAAGTGTTTTCAAACTACATCAATTAGTTACAAACCGGAAACATCAATTATTATGCATTACCGCTGCTGATCTAATGTTACAGGACATGAACATGAATAGAAAGCTCTCCTTCCCTGACGGTATGCATATTACATATACACCGTTCAGAACACCTCAAACTGTAACGGGAAGCCGGTTATTTTCGCACCGGCCTTGGCAGAACTGACAGGAACGGGATCTCTGATCTCGTTCATCTGACCAAATACAGCGTATAACATCTGTCCGCTGCTGAACATGATTGTACCACCTCTCTGAATAATAGATAAGAAAGTCCCTCTTATGACCGAGGGGACTTTCTTATTTCAGACATATTAAGCCGGGAGAAGCCAAGCTTCTGCCGGCTTTTTTACATAAACAGAAAAGCCGTACTTAATCAAGTACAGCCTTCTCTGATTTGTCCCTTACAACAAAGTTTTTTTACACAGGAGTGCAGTTCCCGTGAAGAAGCAAAGGAATACTTCTTAAATATAATTATATTCAAAGATAAATCATTAATCAAGACTTTTATTGCGAAATAGTGTTCATATCTGTGCAAAAAGAGCGATTATAACAATTTTTTTGTGCTGCCAATGATTTTTTTGTCACAAAAGCCGTATACACATTAACGATTATTATACCGTAAGCTCGATGATATTTCCCTCAAATCCTGCGATACAGCTCTCATAATAGCCGTCCCCCGTAATTCTCGGGCCGCTTAGGATCTCATAGCCATCCTGACGCAGTTTTTCAGTTAGCTTGTCTACCCTTTCAGCACTCCCGAGACTGAACGCTATATGTACAAAACCTGTTCTCACCTCCGTTTTCTTCATATCGTCCATCTGCGGACGGTTCATTATCTCAAGCCGCGCCCCGTCCGAAAAGCTTATAAAATATGAACGGAAGCCTGTTTTTTCGTTATGATATCCACTGTTGGCGCTGCCTCCGAGGTATTTAACGAAGAAATCACGTCCGGCCTCGAGGTCGTTTACGTACATCGCAATATGTTCTATTTTCATACTATCTCTCCTTCCTTAGTAAAAATTATACCCGTCTATGCTGCTCATGTCAACGTAAAATAAAAGCAAGTTTTCCTATCTATATAATTGGCGTTAGCGCGTAATAACATATTTTCAGCTATTCTGCGTTGTTTCCGCATTTCTGTCATGTTTCTTCAGTGCAACAAAACTCCCAACATTGTTGATTTTACGGTATCTGCATGTTATAATTGATAATGCTGTAACAAAGTCAAAAACATTATCAGCCATTGCAGCTGCGTATACGCGCATCTGTGCATAAGGCGTCAAAGAGCTGAAAGCTTAACTGAAGGGAGTCAAAAATGCTCGAACTGAAAAATATCGTTTTCAACGCCGACAACGACGGCAAAAACGTAGGTATCCTCCGCGATATCAGTCTTACGGTTGAGGATAATAAATTTGTGGTGATAACAGGACCAAACGGCGGAGGTAAATCTACCCTTGCAAAGGTAGTCGCCGGAATAATCAAAAACAATTCGGGTCAGATCATCTATAACGGCGAGGATATAACCGAGAAAAGCATAACCGACCGAGCCCGCATGGGTATAGGTTTTGCCTTCCAGCAGCCTGTCCGATTCAAGGGCATGACTGTCATAGACCTTCTCAGAATAGCCGCAGGCAAGAGTCTTTCCGTTTCCGAAGCCTGCGAATATCTCTCTGAGGTCGGTCTCTGTGCCAAGGACTACATTGATCGTGAGATAAACGCTTCACTTTCGGGCGGAGAATTAAAGCGTATCGAGATAGCTACCGTGCTTGCCCGCGATGTAAAGCTGGCTCTCTTTGACGAACCCGAGGCCGGCATTGACCTCTGGAGCTTCAATAATCTTATCCGCATATTCGAGAATATGCGCAGGGACCGCAACGGCAGATCAATAATAGTTATCTCACATCAGGAACGCATACTCAATATCGCTGATGAGATCGTAGTCATCGCAGACGGAAAAATAATCAAACAGGGCAGCAGGGACACTGTCCTTCCGGAGATTACAGGCACTGAAAACGCTGTGAATATATGCAGCAGGATACAATAAGGAGGCGGCAGACATGGTTCAGATGGACGCAGTTCAGAAAAGACTTTTTCAGGAGGTCGCCGATCTCCATGATATTCCCGAGGGAGCCTACAATCTCCGCGCAAACGGACAGGCTATAAGCAGAAACACTACTGCAAACATTGATATACAGTCAAAAACTGATGTAAGCGGTATAGATATCCGCATAAAGGACGGCACCAGGAACGAAAGTGTGCATATCCCCGTGGTTCTCAGTCAGAGCGGTATCAAGGAGAATGTTTACAACGATTTCTTCATCGGCGAGGACTGCGACGTTCTCATAGTTGCAGGCTGCGGTATCGAGAACTGCGGCTCGCAGGACTCGGAGCACGACGGTATACACCGTTTCTTTATAGGAAAAAATTCACGTATCAAGTACGTTGAAAAACACTACGGCTCCGGCGACGGTACGGGCAAGCGCATACTCAATCCCGTTACCGAGGTATATATGGAGGAAGGCAGCACCATGGAAATGGAAATGGTGCAGATAAAGGGTGTTGACTCCACAGAAAGGACTACTATCGCCGAGCTCAGGGAAAATGCAAAGCTCATCGTCCGTGAAAGGCTCATGACCCACGGACAGCAGCAGGCAGGCAGTATCTACAAGGTCAGTCTCCTCGGCGACGGTTCAAGCGCAGACGTTGTATCACGTTCAGTTGCAAGGGACAACTCCTATCAGAAGCTTGACCTTTGTATCATCGGCGACGCGGCTTGCAGCGGTCATACCGAGTGTGACTCAATTATCATGGACAACGGACGTATCCTTGCTGTTCCCTCACTTGAAGCAAACAACATTGACGCAGCCCTTGTACACGAAGCAGCTATCGGTAAAATTGCAGGCGAGCAGCTCATAAAGCTCATGACTCTCGGTCTTACCGAGGCAGAGGCCGAGGAGCAGATAATCAACGGCTTCCTTAAATAATCCCTTAGCTGTTAACCTGTAGTGGGCGCTTTCCGAGCGCCCAAGTAACCAGTAATTAGTGAGTAATGAGTAGAAAGTAGAGAGTAGTATAGCGGCATAAGGCGGAAGTATTTTGTATATAAGAGAAAACTCGTATTTTGACGACAAGGATTTAATTTACAATGACATAAAAGAAGTTATTGTAAATCCCGATAATATAGATTGGACAGTAAACCGTGTTAATTATGAATGTGTTGAATGCGGAACAGACGAAGAAGATGAGATAATATCTGATCTGATATTTGAAGATTCACATCTGACACTTACAAATACTATCTATCACCTCCCTTCCTTGAATAACAACATTGAAAAATTCGATAACAGCTTCAAATTCACCCGATTAAATGAAAAAGAATATGCCGATCTAAAAAGCATAGTCGAGCGGCTCAAAGAATTGAGTCAATCCCAAATTCTGTGTA
>DBXO01000006.1 GCA_002309635.1 Ruminococcus flavefaciens
ATATGTCAAAAAAACCTGTAGCACTTATTATCATGGACGGCTTCGGTTACAATCCCGATACATACGGCAACGCTATAGCTGCCGCTAAGAAGCCCAACATAGACAAGTATATGAAGGAGTGGCCGAATACTATCATCGGCGCAAGCGGCCTTGATGTAGGTCTTCCCGACGGACAGATGGGCAACTCAGAGGTAGGTCACACCAATATCGGTGCAGGACGCATCGTTTATCAGATGCTCGTAAAGATATCAAAGGATATCAAGGACGGCGTATTTTTCAACAACAAGGCTATCCTCGGCGCAATGAACAACTGCAAGGCTAAGGGCAGCGCTCTCCATCTTATGGGCCTTCTTTCTCCCGGCGGCGTTCACAGCCATATGGAGCACCTTTTCGGCATAGTTGAGATGGCTAAGAAGAACGGTCTTGACAAGGTATATATCCATGCCTTCCTCGACGGCAGAGACGTTCCTCCGTCATCGGCTGCCGAGTACATGGAGGAGACAGTTACAGAGCTCAAAAAGATCGGTCTTGGCAAGGTAGCTACTATCTCGGGACGTTTCTATGCTATGGACAGAGACAATGCGTGGGACAGAGTTGAAAAGGCTTATTCCGCACTTGTTTACGGCGAGGGCGTTAAGGAGTCCGACCCTGTTCAGGCAATAAAGAATTCATACGCTAATGAAGTTACCGACGAGTTCATGCTTCCTACAGTTATCGACGGCGGAGCTCAGATAAAGGCTGATGACAGCGTTATCTTCTTCAATTTCCGTCCTGACAGAGCAAGACAGATCACACGTGCTTTCGTGGATCCTGATTTCAGCGGATTTGAGAGAAGAAACGGCTTCTTCCCCGTAAATTTCGTTTGCATGGCTCAGTATGATGCAACAATGCCTAATGTATCCGTTGCATATCCTCCCGAGCAGCTCACTATGACAATGGGTGAGTACCTTTCAAAGCTTGGCAAGACTCAGCTCCGTATCGCTGAAACGCAGAAGTATGCTCATGTTACATTCTTCTTCAATGGCGGCGAGGAGAAACAGTTCGAGGGTGAGGACAGGATACTTATAAAGTCCCCCGATGTTCCTACATTTGACCTTAAGCCTGAAATGAGCGCTTATGAGGTTTGCGACGCTGTATGCGAGGCTATTGATTCTGATAAATATGACGTTATCATACTCAACTATGCAAACTGCGATATGGTAGGCCATACAGGCATATTCGACGCAGCTGTAAAGGCTGTGGAGGCTACAGATGCATGCGTCGGACGTATGGTTGAAAAGATACTTGCAAAGGGCGGCGCAGCACTTATCACTGCCGATCACGGCAACGCTGACAAGATGATGGAGCCTGACGGAAGTCCTTTCACAGCTCATACCACAAACCACGTTCCGCTCATTGCAGTGGGCGTTAAGGGTGAGCTTGCAGATGGCGGCGTGCTTGCCGATCTTGCACCTACAATGCTCGAAATAATGGAGGTACCACAGCCTGCTGAAATGACAGGAAAGAGCCTCATTAAGAAGTAATTACAAAAGCGGATCTTCGGATCCGCTTTTTATGTTTCGCAAGGTTAACTCACGCGGTTGCAAATGCTAACAAAATATGATATAATTATTAAAGTTTGTCATAGGAGATAGAATATGTCTTGTAAAGGAATAAAAATTGCAGCCATGATATGTGCGGTTCTGGCTTTTGTCAGCTGTAAAGCAGGCGATATGCAGCATAAAGATGATAATACTGTTCCGCATACCCGTGATGTATTTGCAATGGATACATATATGAATATAACGGCATACGGATACAATGCGGAAAAAGCTCTCGATGATGCCGAAAAGCGCATTATGCAGCTTGAAGCTGAGCTTTCGGCAACGTCCGAAACCAGCGAGGTATGGAAGCTTGACCATTCGGACGGCGAAGCTGTCAAGCTTGGCAGCGATACCGCTGAGCTGATCGCGAAAGCGCTGGATATGTGCAAAAGAACGGACGGATGTCTTGATATAACGGTATATCCCGTGCTCAAGGCCTGGGGATTTACCACAGGGGAGTACAGGATACCCGAAAAAGCAGAGATAGCCGGACTTTTGAGAAATGTCGGATATTCTGATATAAAAGCTGAGGGGAATAGCTTTAAGCTGTCCGGAAATGCCGAGATCGACCTCGGAGCTGTGGCAAAGGGCTATACAGGGGACGAGATAATGGAAATAATGCGTTCTGATGACGTGAAATCCGCTATAATCAATCTCGGCGGCAATGTTCAGACCCTTGGAAAAAAGCCCGACGGCTCTGAATGGAAGATTGCTGTTCGTGACCCATTCAGTCCCGATACGGATATGTGCGTTCTTGAAGTAGCTGACAGATGTGTTATAACCTCGGGAAACTATGAGCGCTTCTTTATTGGTGATGACGGCAAACGCTACTGCCATATCATCGACCCTTCGGACGGTTATCCTGCTGACAACGGATATGTTTCCGTAACAGTAGTGGGAAAGGACGGATTTACCTGCGACGCGCTTTCAACAGCTGTTTTTGTTGCCGGAGAAAAGGATTCTGCCGGGATAATGCAGGATTTTGCGGATTATGACTTCCTTATAGTTACTGAAAATGGAAAAATATACTATACGGGCGGTCTTGCGGAATGTTTCAGGAATATAAGCTCAATGCCCGATGAGGTGATTACTTTTGACTAAAAGCGTAAAGATAATAGGACTTTCTGTTCTGATTCTGCTTATTATATCGGTCGTTGCTGTAATGTTGAAATTCCGCCCTTCAGACAGTACATACGTGCAGATAGTACAGAACAATAATGTGATATATACTTTTGATCTTTCAGAGGAAAAAGACAGGACATTTCGTATAGAGTGTCCGCAGGGCGGCTGGAACGAGGTAAAGATCGAAGGCGGCAGGATATGCATCTGCGACGCGGATTGTCCCGACCATACCTGTATTAATACGGGCTGGCTCAGGTCTGAGGGAGTACCTGTCGTGTGTCTGCCTCACAAGCTTGTTATAAGATTTGCGGACGGGGAGAACAATTGATATGAAAGCTGACAGATTGGCAAGACTTGCGCTTCTTACAGCTCTTGCACTGATAATTTTCATAGTTGAGCTGCATTTTCCGGATATTATACCTCTTCCTGGAGTTAAGCTTGGACTTGCGAATATTATTACTGTTTATGCAGTATATAAGTACAGTTCAAAAGAGGTGTCCCTTATCGTAGCTTCGAGACTTGTTCTCGGAGCTGTTTTCGGAGGCAATATATCTGCGATCATGTACAGCGGCGCAGGAGCTGCTTTTTGTCTTGCAGGAATGCTGCTCATAAAAAAACTCATACCCTATAAGTACATATGGCTGAGCAGCGTAGTGGGGGCTATACTTCACAATACTGGACAGATAGCGGTTGCGGTGCTTGTTATGAGATCCTTTGCGGTGGTATCTTATTATCCCGTGCTTATTATATCAGGCTGTATCGCAGGAGCCTTTACTGGCATATGCGCACAGCTCCTCCTGAAGCGTGACTTTTCCGAAAAGGGTAACGATATGTGAAAAGCATTGCTTTTCGCAGCTTTGTGTGATATAATATCTGATGAGGTGAAAATAATGAATCCGATGAACGTGTTAAAGCTAAAGGGACTTCTTGACAGATTCAAGGACAACCATCCAAAGGTGCCTATGTTTTTCAAGGCAGCCGCAGGCTCCGCACAGGAGGGCAGTATCATAGAGATAAAGATAACTTCTCCCGAAAATAAAACAATAATAACCAATTTCAAGATCAATTCAGAGGATATAGCTCTTGTTAATGAGCTCAAGACATTGATGTAAAATAACTGCCGATGTATCATATGTGTGATACCCGTAAAGAAGTATATATGGGACTTACTGGGGGGAACCTTTCTGAGGAAAGGTTCTCCCCCCCGAGCCCCCTTCCAAAGACTTTTAACCCCAATTTTTCAAAACAGGACGCCCGACATGAAACAAACGCCCTCTGTATATTTGCAGGGGGCGTCCTATTTTGAAAAATTTAAGCTGGAAGTTTTAGGAAAGGAGTTTGAGGATTACTCCCCGTTGTACGGGGAGATGTCCGAAGGACAGAGGGGACAGGTCCCCGTTAGGGAAACCCTTTTTCAAAAGGTTTTTCCTCAATAAATCTCACAAATACTTCTCTATGCGTACCACACATAGCATCGGCAGTTATTTTAATATTCTATCCCTTTTCTTGCGGTTATGCCTTTTTCATAAGGGTGCCTGACGGATTTCATTTCGGTAACGTAATCCGCTATGGCGAGCATAGCTTCTGTCGGAGCTCTTCCTGTCAGGACTATTTCTGCTTTATCCGACATCGCTTTTATGATATCATATGCATTGTCGGTATCTGTCAGTTCCTTGCTGTAAGCGTCAAGGAACTCGTCAAGCACAACAAGATCTGCATTGCCGCTGCTGACAAGGTCGGCAGCTTTTTTCAGCATATCTGTCTGAACTTTGCATATCAGCTGCTTTTCGGAGCCGTTCATCTCAAATGTGAATTTGGTACACTCCCTGCAGCATATGACCGTGTTATCCGGCAGCTTTTCGAGTATGCCTATTTCCGAAGAAGATC
Organism: Ruminococcus flavefaciens; assembly: GCA_002309635.1. GTDB lineage: Bacteria > Bacillota > Clostridia > Oscillospirales > Ruminococcaceae > Ruminococcus > Ruminococcus flavefaciens_J. The sequence continues at coordinate 4,593 of DBXO01000006.1, forward strand.
CGTTTTTCAGGAACTGGAAAAAGGCTGTTTTCATTCCTGCGCCGTTTGCACGTACAGTAAGACCGACTGCGGCTGTAGTTTTGCCTTTGCCATTGCCGTAATAAATATGAATCATTCTGTCACCTCTTCTGCACTCTGAGATACTTTATTATATCATAACAATCAGCCTTTATCAAGACTTGACATTATTATTCCAAGGTAATATAATGATTATTGTATGAAAAAAGGAGTGTTTTAATGAGATCGATAATTTTTTTTGACATTGACGGCACCATTGCTACCGAAGACGAAAGGTCTTTTATTCCACGGAGTACCCGCGAAGCTATTGCGCAGACAAGGGCAAAAGGCAATCTTACATTTATAAATTCGGGAAGAACAGCCTTTAATATAAGTCCGAGTGTAAAGGAGCTTGGCTTTGACGGATATATCTGCGGCTGCGGTACATATATAGAGTACGGCGGTGAAGTAATATTTTACCGTACAATAGAACAAGAAGAGTGCAGGAGAATAGCTGAACTTATGAGAAAATGCAGAGTTACCCCGGTTTACGAGCATACAAATGGATACTTCTTTGATGATGAGACTCCCGTATGCGACGGACTAAGATACTTTATGGAGGTATTTGTGGACAGTGGCATCGACGTCAGCGGCAGGGTAGAAGATGACGGTTTCGGCTTCGATAAATTTGTTATATGGACAACCCCCGACAGCGATATGGAGCTTTTCCGCAGGGAGATAGGCAAAAGTTTTTCAATAATAGACCGTGGAGGCGGATTTTACGAAAATGTCCCCTTGGGCTATTCAAAGGCTACGGGTATTGAAATGATACTAAAAAAGCTTGTTATTCCTATGGAAAATGCTTATGCCATAGGCGACAGCATGAACGACCTGCCAATGCTGGAGGCTGTGCCAAACAGTATCGCAATGGGGGGAGCAGAGCGGATATACCCTTATGTTTCGTACATTACCACTCCCATTGAGGAGGACGGTATCGCCAATGCCTTGAAGCATTTCGGATTGATATGATCTGTCAGTAATTGCTACACGCTGTGCGTTTATTGCTCTTTTGTTCAAATATTGCGATTCTGCACTGGGATTATTTGGCGGGTATGAGAATTGATTTGGCTGTTTCTCCTATGTTATAATAATATTACGGCTGAAAGGCTGATCTTATGGGAGGAAATGGCTGAGTTCGGGATATTGCTCGGTCAGAAATTGAAAATATGAATATTGCTGTTGCACAATCAGGAGGTCCTACCTGCGCTATCAATGCTTCTCTTGCGGGAGTTTACAGCGCGGCACAGCACATTGACGGGATCGATAAGGTCTACGGTGTGCTTAACGGTATCGAAGGTATAATCAACGATGAAATGGTGGATATGGCGGAACAGATCACAAGCGATGTGGGCTATCAGCTGCTTCTGCGAACTCCGTCAGCCGTTCTCGGCTCATGCAGGAGAAAACTCCCCGACCACAGGGAAAAGTCAGATATATACGAGCGTATTACTGAAGTCCTAAGAAAGCGTGATATAGGCATGTTTTTCTATATCGGCGGCAACGATTCCATGGATACGGTTGCAAAGTATTCGGCTTATCTTCGCGATAACGGTATAGACGACATAAAAATGATCGGCATACCGAAAACTATCGACAACGATCTGTGCGAGACGGATCATTCACCCGGATACGGTTCTGCTGCAAAGTATGTTGCGGCAACTGTTCAGGAGATAACCCGCGACAGCAATGTTTACAGTATACCATCTGTAACTGTTATTGAAACCATGGGACGCCACGCAGGCTGGCTTGCAGCTGCGTCATGCTGCATAAGAGCTAACGGCGAGAGTGCTCCTCATCTGATATATCTGCCAGAGACAACGTTCAGCATAGAGGGCTTTTTGTCTGATGTAAAGGCGGAAATGAAGAAGCACAGGGCGGTTATAGTAGTCGTTTCGGAGGGAGTAAAGACTGCCGAGGGCAAGTTTGCTGCCGAGGAATATCAGTCGGGGCAAAAGGACGTGTTCGGTCACAGTTATCTTTCTGGCATCGGCAAGTTCCTCGAAAAGCTTGTGGCTGCGGAAATAGGCTGCAAGGTACGCTCCATTGAGCTCAACGTTATGCAGAGGTGCAGCTCGCATATTGCTTCTCTTGAGGATATACAGTCCTCGGAGGCTATAGGCATGGCTGCCGTTAAGGCAGGACTCAGCGGAAGGTCGGGGTGTATGATGTCATTTGTCAGAGAGTCCGATATGCCATACAGCTACAGGATAGATACAGTTGACGCTGCAAAAGCGGCAAATTCCGAGAAATTCTTCCCGCGCGAGTGGATAAACGAGGCAGGTAACAATGTTCTTGCTCCTGCCTATGACTATATCATGCCGCTGATACAAGGTGAGCTCCACGCAATAATGAAAAACGGAATGCCGCTGAACTTTGTGATATAAAAATGCGTCCCTGAACTCAGGGACGTTTGCTTTAAAAAAAACGGAGAGCTTTTAAGCTCTCCGTTTTGCTGTTATTACTTGGCAGGCATTGTGCCTTTTTTCAGTAAGTAAAGCTGGATAGTAAGTGCGTCGTTTGTAGTAACGCCCTTGGTCGAATCGCAGTCTGCGTTAGCCTGTCCCTGCTTTGTGATGCAGTTTGTGCTTGTACCGTTAAGACCAAACTTGTTGGGGTTGGCAAGTGACTGCATTATAAGAACAGCGTCTGCCATGTCTATCTGACCGTCACAGTTTGCATCGCCGTAAACGACCTTCTCTGCAGGCTGATCGTCAGTTGTAGTTGTTGTCGTTGAGGTCTTGTCATTTGATGTAGTAGTTGTTGTACCGGAAGGCTTTGTGGTAGTTGTTGTTTCTTTATCCTTGTCCTTGTCAACAACATACTCGCTGCCGCCTGCTGTAGTTCCGTCAGGCTCTTTACCCCAGATGAGCTTATCGCCTGCGTAAAGTGTTACCTTATCAGTGATAGCAGCAGCTGAGTTATCGTCTTCAAAGCTTACAAGGTCTGCGTAGCTGTAGTCGTTTGAAGAATCCCACTCAGGGTAAGTATTTGTCTCAGGATCCATCTTTGTTGTAAGAGCGAACTGGTATACACGGCTGCCGTAGAACTTGCAGTCCTTCCATGTAACGTCTACATAGTATGTACCCTTGTCGTCATACTTGACAGGATCGGAAAGTGTGGCATGTGACTTGTTGTTTGTGTATCCTGCTTCCTGATCGTAGTCGATACGAGGAACGAGATAGTCAATATCGTATCCGTTTTCAAGAAGCTCTGAGATGTTGAAGAAGTATCTTGCCTTGACATCACACTCGAATCTCGGAGGATTGATGGTTCTATTGTGGAGAACGAGCTTGAGCTGGATACCGTCTGCCTTCTCCTGTGCCTTACCGCCTGATACAAAGTATCCAACGGGGAGGGGATCACCGTTTTCGTCTACCTGATCGTAGCCGATAGCGTTCTCGGACATATTGAAGTCTTCGATGACGTAGTTTTCCTTTTCGTACTCCTTGCCCTTTGTACCGTAATAGTGGTAAAGTCCTGCAAGGTCGCCGCAGAAGCCTGCGTTATAGTCGTCGGTAACTTCGTTGTAGATGTAGTCCTTTGTTTCGTCAACGTGATTGTCCTTAAGGTCAGGACCGCCGACGAGAGCGCCCCAGAGGGTGTGTACCTGGATTATCGGATCATCCATGCTCTGTGTAGCTGAGCAGTGTGATGAACGGTGATGCGGATGTGAAGCGAAGTTGTACTCATAACCTACTTCGTAAGCGTAACCCATGGGGTTCTTTCCGAGGATGTATTCCATCTGAGCCTTTGCCCAGGGAAGGAATGTTTCGTCGCCTGTGGTCTTAGCATATACGCATGCGCAGAGACCTGCAGCTGTATTGTAACGGGCTGAACCGTAGCCTGAAACAACTGCCCAGCCGTTAGGTGACTTGGCGATGAAGTCGCCGCTTGTCTCACTGTCAGGGAGATCGGGGATCTTATCAGAAGTCATCTCCATATTCCAGAGATAATCATCTCTGCCGAAATACTTGTGACCGTGAACAGGCTCATAGCCCCAGTCGGAGCAGTCTGTTGTCTTTGAGCAGCCTGACCAGAACTCAAGGTTGTAACGGAAGATGTACCAGTCACGTGCGAGGTTTGTTACAGGAGCAAGCTTTGCGAAAACTCCGCCCCAAACAGTATCCCAGCAGTGAACCCAGATATTCTGCCAGCAGTTACCTGTATCAGTAATGATACGTTTCATATAGCCTGTATAAGCGTAAGAAGGCTGCTGACCTGTTTGAGCCTGTTCATCATATGAACCACTGTCAGAAATCGGCTTAGTAGTGTCAACTGCGATAATATCGTCTATATAATCATAGTTTTCAGTACAGTAGTAGAGCCATACAGCAGCCCAAGCAAGTTCATCGTAGTCATAGCTGGATGTATAGAAGCCGCCATCGTAACCAAGGCTTGAGTTGCTCGGTACCATACCGGGTTTCCATTCCTCAATGTGAGTCTCTACTGCAAAATCGTAGAGAGCCTTAGCGTACTTGAGACACTCCTCAGCGTACTCGGGGTCTGAATCCTTGAAGTTGAGGTAATTGATTGCAAGTGAAGCAGAAGCACCTGCACACTGGTCTGAAGCAGGCATTTCCGTTGTAGCGAAGTAAGCAGGACGCTTAACAGCGCATGATGAGGAAGCAACCATTGTATTATCCTGCTGAAGCTCAGGCGGACACCAGTAGTTGTGGTCGTTGTTACCCTCTCCGACCTGATAGCAGTAAGCAACTACTTTTCCGTCGTCATCAAGGAAGGTAGCCTTCATGAAGTAGTCATTTATCCAGCGAAGCTCGTCTTCAACGTGCTTGTCGAGACCAAGCTCCTTATAAGCGTCGGGGAATTCATAGTAGCCCCAGCCTACAGTTGAAGCTGAGTAGCTTCCCGGGAGACCGAACTTAACGTGGTCACCGGCGTCGTGCCAGCCGCCTGTGAGATCGAGAGTTCCGTTTCCGTCGGGATCGAGATATTTCTTGTTCTTCTCGATGAAAGAAGAACTCATATTTACACCAACATACAGATCGGGATCGTCATCGCCGAGATTCGGCTTTGCCTTACCGCTGTCGCCCTGTCCGAGACCCTGATCCTCCTTGAGCTGGTCATCGGTCTTGCCCTTGCCGACTGTAGGCATCGGGCTCATAGGCTGGAGCGGGATCTCTGCGTCTATAACATGGCAGTTTGAACGCCATGAATAGTAGCCGTCGCCCTCTACCTTGTCACCGCACTTGTTTGCATCGTAGAAGCAAAGTGCAAGCTGCAGAGCCTCTGCAAAGTTATGGTAGTTGTTTGTTTTGCCCTCGGTGATAACCGCGGCGTTTGCGCCTGTTGCTATACTGCTCGTCATAAGGGTAGCAGCAGCGGACAGGCAGGCTAATGATTTTTTGAGTATCTTCGCCTTGTCCATTTAGATCTTCCTTTCAAGAGTAATTTTTTCGGGCTCTTTTCCTGCCTCGGAAAGAGCTCTTTTTGCACGTTTTTATTTGAGCAGATTCTTCCCCTTGAGCCTGTCAAAAACTATGTTGTATCCGTCGTTTCCGTCCTTGAGAGAGCGGTTGACCCTGCTTATCGTAGCGGTGCTTGCGCCTGTTTCGGTAACGATGCTGTTATATACTCTGTGTTCATCGAGGAGCCTTGCAACGTGAAGGCGCTGAGCGAAGGATTTCAGCTCGATGCTTGTACAGAGATCGTCAAAGAACTTATAGCAGTCATCAACAGATTCAAGCGTAAGGATAGCTTCAAAGAGCAGGTCCATGCTTTCAGATTTTATTTTGTCTATCATAATAAATACTCCAATCTGCCGCAAAGGCATAACCTAACAGTTTCCTACTTTACATTTTAACACATTATTCTGTAAAAGTAAAGCCTTTTTTTATTTAAAAGAAAATACAGCAGAATAATAATTATATAATAAGAAACAAATTACACCTTTGTGTATATCATATCACATTCTTAACAAAAAGTAAAGATATTTTTTGCCTTTTTGTGAAATTTGGCGTTACATACCAAATAATCAGAATATTTCGTTTATTTCAACAAATATTCAGCTATGTTAACTGTTAATATGCTGCGATTGTTGCTACTTTTAATTATATCTTGCGGCGGACGTGCAATTCTTTTATCTCTTCAATACAGGGGTTGAATTTTTATTTGTTTTATAGTATAATAATTTAGGACAGTTATGTCCGTCAGGATATGATATCTATAGAAATGCGGTGATTTTATGGAACAGACCATTAAAAGTGATAAAAATATAGAGGAATCAAATATATTGTATACGGTTGCAATGAGAGGTCTTGTTGCATTTCCGAAAATGGTTATGCACTTCGACGTTTCGCGCAGCAAGTCTATGGCTGCGGTTGAGCGCTCCCTTAAGGAGGGCGGAAAGCTTTTTCTTGTAACCCAGCATGAAGCCTATATTGACAATCCCAAGGCGTCCGACCTTTACAAGGTCGGAGTAGTCGCCGAGATAAAGCAGGTCCTCAAGCTGCCCGACAACGTTATGAAGGTGCTTGTGGAGGGAATATACAAGGCTAATCTTGTAAGACTCATTGACGACGGCGAGGTGCTCAAGGCAGAGGTAAAGCGTACTCCGACATATTCAAGGGCTAAGTTCGACGAGGTGGAGGCAGAAGCGCTCATGCGCTCTATCAAGGACGTTTTCGAGAGGTATGCTTCGTTTTTCCCGAAGATGCCGAAGGAACTGCTGAATTCCATCATGACGCAGGATTCTCCCCTCAAGCTTTTTGAAACGGTCACCTTCAACTGCAACCTCAATTACCGTGACAAGCAGACTCTTCTTGAGGAAACGAATATAATCAACAAGCTCTCCGTTCTTTTTGCCTGTCTTACGTCTGAGGTGGAGATACTCGAGCTCGAGAACCTTATCAACGAACAGACAAAAAACAGTATAGACAAGGGGCAGAAGGAGTTCTATCTCCGTGAGCAGCTCAGGGTTATACAGGAGCAGCTCGGCGAGGACGAAGCTGAAGAGGCTTTCGGTTATATAAACGATATAATGGACCTCAAGCTGGATGAAAAGAGCAAGGAAAAGCTCCTTAAAGAAGCCGACAAGCTTACAAAGCTGCCGCCTGCTTCTCAGGAAGCCTTTGTTATCAAGAATTACCTCGATACCGTACTCGACCTTCCGTGGGGAAAGTACACAAAGGCAAAGCTTTCAATGGATAAGGCTGAGGCTGTGCTCGAAAAGGATCATTACGGACTGAAAAAGGTAAAGGAGCGCATACTGGAGTTCCTTGCAGTACATATGCTGAATCCCGAGATAAAGGGACAGATAATCTGTCTTGCAGGCCCTCCCGGTATCGGAAAGACCTCCATCGCAAAGTCAATTGCAAAGGCAATGGGCAGAAAGTACGCCCGTGTTTCACTGGGCGGCGTGCGCGATGAGGCTGATATCAGAGGTCACAGAAAGACCTATGTTGGAGCTATGCCCGGCCGTGTAATCACAGCCATAACTCAGGCGGGCTCTGCAAATCCGCTCATTCTTTTTGATGAGATCGACAAGCTTTGCAGCGATATAAAGGGCGATCCTTCATCGGCAATGCTGGAGGTGCTTGACGCAGAGCAGAATTATGCGTTCAGGGACCACTTCATAGAGGTCCCGTTTGATCTCAGCAAGGCGGTATTCATTACAACTGCCAATAACGTAAGCGCCATACCTGCTCCGCTTCTTGACAGAATGGAGGTCATCGAGCTGCCGAGCTATACGGCGGAGGAGAAGTTCCACATTGCAAAGGAACACCTTATCCCGAAACAGCTCAGGGAGCACGGGCTCAAGGCTTCGCAGCTGAAGATAACCGATGACGCTATAAACGAGCTCATCCAGTATTACACAAAGGAAGCCGGCGTGCGTTCACTTGAAAGGTGCATAGCTTCGCTTTGCAGAAAAACTGCCAAGAAAATAGCAGCAGATGAAGTAAAGCGTGCGACTGTCAGGGCTACTGATCTTAAAGACCTCCTCGGCATCAGAAAGTACACCGGAGATCTTTCCTCCAGGGAAGATCAGATAGGTGTTGTAAACGGCCTTGCATGGACCTCTGTTGGCGGAGTTCTTATGCCCATAGAAGTGCTTGTCATGCAGGGAACAGGCAAAATTGAGGTAACCGGCTCTCTCGGAGACGTTATGAAGGAAAGCTCTAAAATAGCAGTCAGCTATGTCCGCAGCATTGCAGAAAAGTACAAGATAGACCCTGATTTTTACAAGAACAGGGATATACATATACATGCTCCAGAGGGTGCTGTGCCTAAGGACGGCCCGTCAGCGGGCGTTACAATGACGACTGCGCTGCTGTCGGCGCTTTCAGGACTTAAGGTAAGGTCTGACGTTGCCATGACAGGCGAGATAACTCTTCACGGAAAGGTACTGCCAATAGGCGGTCTCCGCGAAAAGACCATGGCCGCTTACAAGGCAGGCATTAAGAGAGTTATTATTCCTGTTGAGAACAAGCCGGATCTCGAAGAGGTTGATCAGGTGGTAAAAGACGCTATAGAATTTGTTTTTGCTTCTGAGCTCAATGACGTTTTTGACAATGCGCTCATTACGGGAAAAAGGAGGAAGCGCGGGTGAAGCTGAATTACAATAAGGCTGAGTTTGCAGCTTCATACGGCAAGTTTTCGCAGATACCTCCATGTGACAGGACAGAGATAGCCTTTGCGGGACATTCAAATGTAGGAAAGTCAACTCTTATAAACAAGCTTTTCAACAGGAAGAATCTTGCGAGAGTGAGTTCTGTCCCGGGAAAGACTGCTACCATAAACTTTTACGGGCTTGAAAATATTTATTTTGTCGATCTTCCGGGATACGGTTATGCAAAGGTCGCAAAATCCGAAAAGGAGCGCTGGTCCGGACTTATCGAGGGTTATCTCGGCTCAGACAGGGATATAAGGCTTGTGTTCATGCTTGTTGATATGCGTCATGCCCCTACAAAGGACGATGTTCAGATGATAAACTATCTTATCGACACAGAAATGCCCTTTGTGCTTGTACTTACCAAAGCCGACAAGCTGAACAGGACAGAACGCGCAAAGCGTATGGAGGCTTTCAGGGAGGAGATCCCCTGCTTTGAGGATATACATTCCATACCCTTTTCGTCCCAGACGCTTGAGGGAGTAGAAGAACTCAGACAGATAGTTGAAGATATTGCAGACGACAATGACGTCGTTGCATAATAGATATTCTCTGAAAGGATGTTAAATATGTTTGTATCAGAAAATCTTGGCGTAAACACCGAGGGGCACCTTACGATCGGCGGTATAGATACCGTTGAGCTTGCCCGCGAGTACGGAACGCCGCTGTACGTTATGGATGAACAGGTCATCAGAAGCAGTCTGAGACGTTTCCATGACAGCATGAACAGGTACTATGAAGGCAACGGTGAGGTTCACTTCGCCAGCAAGGCTTTTTCATGCATGGAGATGTGCAGGATAGTCGCAAGCGAAGGTGACGGACTTGATGTTGTTTCCATAGGCGAGCTCTATACTGCCGTTAAGGCAGGCTTTCCCATGGAAAAGGTGGGGTTCCACGGCAACAACAAGACAGATGAGGAGCTTTCATACGCTGTTGAGGTAGGTGTGGGACATATCATAGTCGACAATATCAGTGAGCTCCGCAGACTTGAAAAAATAGCTGAGAAAAGCAATATCCGGGCTAATATAATGTTCCGTATCAAGCCCGGTATTGACGCACATACACATGATTTTGTAAAAACAGGCCAGATAGACAGCAAGTTCGGCTTTGCACTTGAGACAGGAGAGGCTTTCGAGGCTGTAAAAGAGGCGGTAAGCTGCAAAAATGTAAAGCTTGTGGGAATCCATTGCCACATTGGCTCGCAGATATTCGATATTGCTCCTTTTGAGGAGGCGGCGAGGGTAATGCTCGGCTTTGCAGCTAAGATAAAGAATGAGCTCGGCTATGAGATAGAGGGCCTCAATCTCGGCGGCGGCTTCGGTATAAAGTATGTTGACGAGAATGATCCCAAACCCTTTGAGGTCTATCTTGAAAAGGTATCCGCGGTAGTTAAGGCAGAGTGTGATTCGCTTGGACTTAAGCTGCCCAAGATGTTCATAGAGCCCGGCAGATCTATAGCCGGTCCTGCGGGAATTACTCTTTATACTGTAGGCGCCCGCAAGGAGATACCAAATATCAGGACATATATCTCAGTTGACGGCGGTATGGCTGATAATCCGAGATATATCCTGTACGGCTCGGAGTATTCGGCTGTTGTTGCAAACAAGGCAGGGGAGGAAAAAAGCGAAAAGGTCACTATTGCAGGCAAATGCTGCGAGAGCGGAGACCTTATCGGCGAGAATATGCCGCTTCAGCATGCGGAATCAGGCGATATCATTGCTGTATGCGCAACGGGAGCCTACAATTACTCCATGTCCTCCAACTACAACAGACTCCAGAAGCCGGCTGTTGTCTTCGTAAACGAAGGAAAATCAAGGATAGCAGTCAAGAGAGAGACGCTTGACGATATAATCCGCAACGATATATGAATTTAAGGCGTGAAACAAAGCTGATTACTTTGTTTCACGCCTTTTTTACATATTTTCTGCCCTGCCATGTGTCAAGCCAGGCAAGTTTTTTGTCTATGCCGCCGAGAACGGCTATTTTATCCGCACTCCATATGGGGGCTATGAGCTTTGATTTATCGCCGTCCCCTGTGATACGTTCAATGACGGTTTCGGGCGGAAGAAGCTCCAGCTGCATTGCGATTATATCAATGTAATCTTCACGGGTGAGAAGCTCAAATTCATTTTTTGCATACATATCTGCAAGTACAGTGCCCTTTATAACGTGCAGCATTTGCAGCTTTACTGCGTCGGGAGCAAGTCTTGAGGCTTCTTCTGCGGTTTTTATCATCATTTCGGGAGTTTCATGCGGAAGTCCGTTTATTATGTGGATACAGGTGCGTATTCCTGATGTTTTGAGCCTGTTGAAGCCCTCGCAGAACTCCTCGTGGGAATAGCAGCGGTTTATGAGCTTTATGGTAGAGTCATGACAGCTCTGCATGCCGAGCTCAACAGTAAGGTTGGTATGTGTATTAAGTTCCGCTAAAAGCTCCATAATATCATCGGAAAGACAGTCTGCACGTGTTCCGATGGAGATACCGCAGACATTCGGTTGTTTCAGAACTGAATAATAAATATTTCTGAGCCTTCCGGCAGGGGCATAGGTGTTTGAATTGGCCTGAAAATATGCGATAAAACGGGCGCTTTCACCGTATTTGCCGCATATCCTTTCTTTTTCAAGCCGTAACTGCTCCGGGATATCAGCTTCACCGTGCGTGAAGTAGCCGCTGCCGCCGTCGCAGAATATACAGCCTCCATTACCTTTTGTACCGTCTATGTTAGGACATGTAAGGCCGCAGTCAATGACTGCTTTGTATACCTTCCGGCCGTAATGTGTCTTATTATAGAAATTAAGCGTATGATAGCGCTTATTGTCATCTGAAAAAATAAAAGGACTTCTTTTCATAGCACTTCTCCTTGTGAAATTATGTTATCATATTCATTAAAAATTGTCAATATTTAGTATACAAAAAATAATACAGCAATATATGGCGCATTTATCTATTGACAACTTGCACAAATTGAGTTAAAATATAAGAGTAATAAAAAAAGAGGTAAGAGCTGTGGATAAGAATATTGTACTTATTGGTATGCCGGGGGTCGGAAAAAGCACCGTAGGTGTTATACTTGCAAAGATCCTTGGCTATAGATTTGTGGACACAGACATTATTATACAGGATAAAGAGAAGAAGCTCCTTAAAGAGATCATCGCCGAAAAGGGCGTTGACGGCTTCATTAACACCGAAAACTGTATTATCAGCGGATTTGAAGCGGAAAAGGCTGTCATAGCCACTGGCGGCAGCGCTGTTTACGGCAGGGAAGCTATGGAGAAACTCTCGGAGAACGGTATAATAGTTTACCTTAAGCTGGATTACAACAAACTGAAATACAGGCTCGGCAATATCAAAAACAGGGGAGTAGTCATAAGAGACGGGCAGACGCTGAGTTCACTCTATAAGGAAAGAAGCCCATTGTATGAGAGATATGCCAATATTATCATAGACGAGAACGGTTGTAGTATTGAGAAAACAATAAATAAAATTATCGATGAACTAAACGATTATTTGTAAATAATGCATAATCGGACAATGACAAAAAGACCGTTTTGCACAATTTTATATTTTGCTTTAAAAATGGCTTTGACTTTTAGTAGATTGTGTGTTATAATGTACAATAGGATTAATATTATAAGTAATTATAAGACTTCCGCGCCGTCTATGCAGCCCTGCTGCTTTGGCTTTCGGATATCGGAAAGGAATCAAAATGTCTAAAATAATTGCTGTTACTTCAGGAAAAGGCGGAACAGGCAAGTCCACCGTCTGCGCAGGAATTGGCTACACTCTCGCAAAGCAGGGCCACAGGACCCTTATCATCGAGCTTGATTTCGGCCTCAGATGCCTCGATATCATCTTCGGCGTCGAGGATAATATCAGATATGACCTCGGTGACGTTCTCAGCGGAAAGAAGTCCGCGCTTGAAGCAGTTGCACAGATACCCATGGCTTCAAATCTGAACATTCTCTGTGCGCCGAAAACACTCACTGCTGTAAGTGCAGAGCAGATAGTTGAGATCTGCCGCTCTGTAAAGAAGTATTTTGAGTATATCATCATTGATACAGGCGCAGGCATCAATTCCCACGTATTCGATATTGTTGAACAGGCAAATCTTATCCTTGTGATATCTACTCCAGACCCTGTATGCATCAGAGACGCAAGCCTCATGTCTGATGAATTCTACAACAGGGGAAACAAGAGCCAGAGACTTATCATCAATAAGATAAGCAAGAAGATCATAGGCGCAGAGCTTATTTCCAATCTCGATGAGATCATCGATAAGGTCGGAGTACAGCTGATAGGTGTTATTCCCGATGACTTCAAGATGACCGTGGCAACAGGTAAGGGCAATCCGATCCCTACCGACAGTGAGGCACTCAAGGCTTTTGATGCAATTTCCAAACGTCTCGGCGGTGAATTTGTACCGCTTACAGTAAAGACTGTATAAAACATGAAATATATTCCGCTCAGCGGGGAAAGGGTATAAAAATGAAAATCGCAATTATAGCACATGATGCGAAAAAAGAGCTGATGGTCCAATTCTGCAGCGCTTACTGCGGAATACTTTCAAAGCACACTCTTATTGCTACAAATACAACAGGAAAGCAGGTAAGCGAAGCTACAGGACTTCCCATAAAGAGATATCTCAGCGGACAGGGCGGAGCAGAGCAGATACTTGCGCTCCTCTCCTGCAATGAGGTGGACGTGCTCCTCTTCTTCCGGGATCCTATAAATCCCAAGGCAGCAGACGTTCACGGCATGAACCTTCTCAGACTCTGTGATGTTCATAACGTGCCTGTTGCAACAAACATCGCTACCGCAGAAGCGCTTATCCTTGCTCTCGAAAGAGGCGATCTGGATTGGCGTGAAGTCGGTAATCCGAGTATCTAAAACTTTAATTGTCCCTTTTAAAGGGACAATTTTCATGTAAAAACAAACAGGAAAGGCTTGAAATATATGGCAAATAATATCAAACGCCCAAACGGAACAGAGGACGTTCTGCCAAAGGATGTCTATAAATGGCACACCGTTGAAAAAATAGCCCGTGAGACAGCTGAAAGCTTCGGATTTTCCGAGATAAGGATTCCTACCTTTGAAAATACGGATCTTTTCCTGCGTTCTGTCGGCGAAACCACAGATGTCGTACAGAAGGAAATGTACACTGTTAAGGCTAAGGAGACTGAATTTACGCTCCGTCCCGAGGGAACCGCAGGAACGATACGTGCGATGCTCCAGAATGGACTTCTAAATGAAGCTTTGCCCCAGAAGGTGTACTATATGCTCTCCTGCTTCCGCCATGAGCGCCCTCAGGCTGGAAGACTCCGCGAGTTCCACCAGTTCGGCATCGAAATGGCAGGAAGCGCCGCTCCGTCCGCAGACGCAGAGGTCATACTTCTTGCAAAGACGGTTCTTGACAGGCTCGGACTGAAGAACATAGAACTCCATATAAATTCTATAGGCTGTCCTTCATGCCGCGCAAAGTACCATGAGGCACTCCGCGCTTATTTTGAGCCTCATAAGGAAGAACTCTGCGATACCTGCCGGGAACGACTCGTCAAGAATCCTATGAGACTTCTTGACTGCAAGAGCCCCATATGCAAGGAAATAGGCAAGGACGCTCCGCTGATACTAGATTATCTCTGTGATGAATGCAAAGATCACTTTGAATCGTTCAAGAAATACCTTGCGGGCTTTGGAATCGAATATATCGTTGATCCGAAAATAGTACGCGGACTTGATTACTATACCAAGTCGGTGTTTGAGTTCATAACCACGGAGATCGGCGCACAGGGAACTGTATGTGCAGGCGGAAGATATGACGGACTTGTCGAGCAGCTCGGAGGACAGCACGTTCCCGCACTCGGTTTTGGTCTGGGCTTTGAGAGAATACTTCTCGTTATGGACAAGCAGGGCTGTGATTACCTCACTCCCAAGACCTGTGATATCTATTTCGCAACTATGGGCGAGGCTGCTCTCCTTAAGGCTATGGAGCTTGTCAAGGGACTCCGCGAGTTCGGCTACCGCGCTGAATTTGACCTTATGGGCAGAGGTATAAAGCCTCAGATGAAGTATGCTAATAAGATCGGTGCTGTTTATACGATGGTCATCGGCGACGACGAGCTTGCAAGCGGCAAGGCAAAGCTCAAGGAAATGGAAAGCGGCAATGAAATAGAGCTTCTTCTTAATGATAAATTTACCGCTAATTTTGAAAACGAATACTTTAATAAAATGCTCGATACAATGGACGACGAATCAGGTTCATTGTTTTCATTTGCAGGGGAGGATAAATAAAATGGCAGATAGTATGAAAGGTCTCAAGCGCACCCATTACTGCGGTGAAGTGACCGAAGCAGGAAAAGAAGTCGTAGTAGGCGGCTTTGTTGACAGGATAAGAGACAAGGGCGGCGTTATCTTCATCGTTCTCAGAGACAGAACAGGTGTTGTGCAGCTGCTTTTCAACGACGAGACAGACCGCGAGCTCTTTGACAAGGCGGCGACCTGCAAGAGCGAATACGTTCTTATGGCTAAGGGAGAGGTCCGCGAGCGTGAGAGCAAGAACGACAAGCTCAAGACAGGCAACGTCGAGATATTCGTTACTGACCTGAGGATACTTGCAAAGGCTCAGACGCCTCCTTTCGAGATAGTAAACGAGACAAAGGTGAATGACGAGCTCCGTCTTAAGTACCGTTATCTCGACCTCAGACGCGCACCGCTCCAGCAGAACATCATAATGCGTCATGAGATAGCAAAGGTTACACGTGAGTACTTCTACGAGAACGGATTCCTTGAAATTGAGACGCCGATGATGATGAAGTCAACTCCCGAGGGTGCAAGAGACTACCTCATCCCTTCAAGAGTTCATCAGGGCAAGTTCTATGCTCTGCCCCAGTCGCCCCAGATATACAAGCAGCTCCTTATGGTATCGGGATATGACAGATATATCCAGCTTGCACGCTGCTTCCGCGACGAGGATCTGCGAGCTGACCGTCAGCCTGAATTCACACAGATAGACCTTGAGATGTCATTTGTTGACGCAGAGGATATCCAGGAGTGTGTTGAGGGCTTTATTCAGAGAGTTTTCAAGGAAGTAATACATGTTGACGTCCCCACTCCGCTGCCGAGACTTACATTTGCTGACGCTATGAACCGCTACGGCTCCGACAAGCCCGATACACGCTTCGGCTTTGAGATTCAGGATATCACAGATACGGTTAAGGACATAGACTTTGTTGTATTCAGGAGCGCTGTTGAGGATGGCGGCTCTGTACGCGCTATCAACGTAAAGAACGGCGCTGCAACATATACACGCAAAGAGATAGACAAGCTGGTCGAGCATGCAAAGGGTATCGGCGCAAAGGGGCTTGCTTATATCCGCTGGGCTGAGGAGCCTAACTGCTCATTCAAGAAGTTTCTTGCAGACGGAGATCTTGAAAAGATATGCGCTGCCGTTGACGCGCATGAGGGAGACCTTGTTCTTATCTGTGCTGACAAGACAAAGACTGTTCTTGCAACTCTCGGCGCTATAAGACTTATCTGCGGCAAGAGAATGGAAGTTATCCCCGAAGACAAGTACAACTTCCTCTGGATAACTGAAATGCCTTTCTTTGAGCATGACGACGATAATAACACATGGGTAGCCGCTCATCATCCGTTCACCATGCCTATGGAGGAATGCCTCGGCTATCTCGACACTGATCCCGCAAATGTCCGTGCAAAGGCGTGGGATCTTGTACTCAACGGTACCGAGCTTTCAAGCGGTTCTATGCGTATAACCGATTTTGAGCTCCAGCAGAAGATGTTTGAGGCTCTCGGCATGACTGACGAGGAGATACAGGCTAAATTCGGCTTCCTTGTTGACGCTTACCGCTACGGCGCACCTCCTCACGGCGGTATGGGAATCGGTCTTGACCGACTTGCAATGATAATGTGCAAGGCAGACAGCCTGCGTGATGTTACTGCATTTCCGAAGGTACAGAATGCAAGCGAGCTTATGTCGGAATGTCCGTCAGCTGTTGACGACGAAAGCCTTGAGGTGCTGGGCATAAGCGTAGTGAAGAAAGAAGATGAGTAATCGGTTTTACGCTGTATGCGGTATAGTGGATATAGACGGAAAGATACTGTTTGTACGTCATACCTATGGTCCTGCAAAGGAAAGGATACTTATCCCGGGAGGATACGTAAAGGAAGGCGAGCTGCCCTCTGATTCCGTTAAGAGGGAGGTATTCGAGGAAACCGGCGTAAATGCAGAGGCGGAGTCGGTCTTTGCGGTACAGTTCCGCGCCGAACAGTGGATAATAGTGTTCCGTATGAATTATATATCGGGAGATCCTCATTCCGACGGCTACGAGAACAGCGAGGTACTGCTGCTCACACCTGAGGAAGCAGTGGAACGC
The DNA here is from genome assembly GCA_002309635.1 of Ruminococcus flavefaciens. Taxonomy (GTDB): domain Bacteria; phylum Bacillota; class Clostridia; order Oscillospirales; family Ruminococcaceae; genus Ruminococcus; species Ruminococcus flavefaciens_J. The sequence continues at coordinate 21,667 of DBXO01000006.1, forward strand.
GGGGATATAACAAATATGAGCCGCGCTATACTTAAGGCATACATCAGTGAAAAGGAAAATACTCTTAAAAAAGGAGATTATAGGTCTATTTCTCTTAAAGCGGGAGAATATGAGATATTCGGAGTTTAATTATACACAGAAAATCAAAATATTTCAAACTTTTTATTGACTTTTTTCTCATAATGGAGTATAATATTAACTGTAGGTTTAATAATTTTTAAGGGAGCTGTCTGTAGGTTAGCTCCCTTTGTCTTTATTGTTAGACTTTATTAACGTACAGCTATTGACTGTACGTGAAAAGAATGATATAATCATATCAATAAATGACCGATGGTCATTTTGTAGGAGGTGTTGCTATGGCATCGGAAGCTGTAAAGAGGATACTCGAGGCGGAGGCTCTTTCGGACAAGAAAAATGCCGAAGCGCGCAAACAGCGTGATGATATTATCAGTACTGCTTCGGGAAAATCTTCACTTGCGATCCAGAAAAGACTGAGCGAGGCTCATTCGGAGCTTTCAAAGCTCAAGTCTGATTACGATAAAAAGCTGGAGGAATACAGGAAAAATGCCGAGGCAGAATGTCAGAAAAAGATCGACAGCATTAAACAGCAGGCTGAAAAGAATTCCGACAGAGCTGTTGACGAAATAATCGACCGCTATTTCTGATATCTGCCTTTATAAAGGAGAGTGATGTAATAAATGGCGAAGCTGAAAATGAAAAAGATCGAGCTTATTGCTATGCTCACCGAAAGCAAGAAAATAATCGAGCTCCTTCAGCGGCGTGGTGTTGTTGAGATAACCCGCAACGATGACGAGGAACTTGAAAATACTAATGTTACGGCAGTTGTAGGGGAATTTGACAAGTTCAGGAATACCGCTTCCCAGGCACTGGAGATCATAGACAGTATTGCTCCCGAAAAGGTGTCTGTCAAGGAGCTTCTCGGCGGAAAGACCGAGGTGGAGAAGCATGAGTTCGGACGCGAAGCCATGCATATGGAGCAGGTAATGGGCGCGGCAAACGAGATAATAAAGAATCAGCGTTTTATCACAGATTCCGCAGCAGCTGCCGCTCAGCTTCAGATAAAGTGCGATACACTGCAGCGCTGGAGGCTTCTTGATGTTCCTCTTAATTTCAGGGGAACAGCTACTACGGCGGCATACATAGGTACACTGCCGTATCTGACTACTGCCGAAGAGCTTGAAGAAAAGCTTCCCGAGGGGTGCAGCGCAGAAGTCATAAGCTCAGCAAAGGAGCAGACCAATCTGTTTATTCTGTGCAGCAGGGATGTATACGACGAAGCAGGGGATATCCTCAGAAAACTCGCTTTCGTATACGTTTCAGACCCCGAAAACAAAACTCCGTCGGAGCTTATCGAGACTTACAGTGCGGAGATAGAAAGACTTGGCAAGGAGTCGGAAGAAGCAAAGGAAAATATAGTAAAGCTTGCAGAAAACAGACAGCAGCTCAGATTCGTTATTGACTACCTGCAGATGCGAAAGGAAAAATACGACGCTCTGAGCGGTCTCGGTTTTACCGAGAATACCTTTGTCCTTAACGGCTATATCCCCGAGAAATATGCCGAAGCGCTGCAAAAGGAGATAGAATCGAAATATACTGCCGCAATAACGTTCACAGATCCCTCAGACGACGAGGATGTACCTGTTCTGCTGGAAAACAGCAGATTCTCAACTCCTGTTGAGGAGATTACGAAAATGTATGCAATGCCTGCGAAGGGCGATGTTGACCCAACTCCCGTAATGTCCTTCTTCTATTATCTTTTCTTTGGAATGATGCTTTCGGACGCAGGCTACGGTCTGCTGATGGTAATAGGAACTACCATAGCTCTCAGGAAATTCAAGCTTGAGACTACCATGAGGAAGACGCTTACGATGTTCAGGAACTGCGGCATATCCACAGTATTCTGGGGAGCTCTTTTCGGAAGCTGGTTCGGCGATATCGTACAGGTAGTTGCAAGAAATTTCTTTGATAAAGAGATAGGCAGCATAGCGCTGTGGTTTGAACCCCTTACGGACCCTGTAAAGCTGCTGCTGGTATCCTTCGGACTGGGTATCATACACCTGCTTCTCGGTGTCAGCGTGGCTTTCAAGATGTCTTGGGACAAGGGGAAAAAGCTTGATGCCATATTCGACGCACTGCCAATATTCCTGATACTCATAGGATTATGTCCTATCGGTGCCGGAATGTTCGTGACTGTTTCCGAAACGCTTAAGAACGCAGGACTGTATATGCTCATCGCAGGCGTGGTGATACTTGTGCTCACCGCGGGAAGAACGTCAAAGAATATATTCGGAAAGTTCTTCGGCGGTTTGTATGCGCTGTACAATACAGCAACAGGATATATCGGGGATATACTTTCATATTCCCGTCTGCTTGCACTCGGACTTGCAACGGGTTCTATAGCAAGCGTTATAAATCTCATAGGCACAATGCCTGAAAACAAAATAGTTAAGCTTATCGTGCTGATAGTGGTATTCATTGTCGGACATATCGCAAACCTTGCGATAAATCTGCTCGGTGCATATGTCCATACGGACAGACTTCAGTTTGTTGAGCTTTTCAGTAAATTCTACACGGGCGGCGGACGTGAATTTGCTCCGCTTACCGTAAATACCAAGTATATAAAATTCAAGGAGGAAAATTCAAATGACTAACGGATTAGTATTAGCTTTAATAGGGGCTGCACTTGCAGCACTTCTTGCAGGTATAGGCTCTGCAAAGGGAGTAAGCCTTGTCGGTGAGGCAGCTTCGGGAGTTGTATCAGTTGATCCCTCAAAATTCAGCAAGGTGCTCCTGCTTGAGCTCCTTCCCGGTACACAGGGACTTTACGGACTTATAGCTGCAATGTTCATTCTTATCCGCACAAATGTACTCAGCGGAAATGCTTCTGCCCTTACCGTACAGCAGGGACTTGCTTTCCTCGCAGCCTCACTTCCTATCGCTGTTGTCGGACTTATATCGGGAATCATGCAGGGCAGGACTGCTGCCGCAGGCGTAAGCATCACAGCCAAGAAGCCCGAACATAATATCAAGGCTATCATCATGGCTGCCATGGTAGAGACCTACGCTATCCTTGCTCTTCTTGTATCGGTACTTATGATATTGAATATCGCAGTATGATCGGAGGTGGACATATGTCAGGACTTGACGAGATCCTTAACCTCATTGAAACTCAGCAGAAACAGAACGAAGACAGTATCATAAAAGCGGCGGTAAGCAAAGCAAACGCCATAAAAGCCGAGGGAGATGCGAAGGCTCAGAAGGCATATGATGATTTTATGAAAAAGTCTGCTGCTCAGGCTGAAAAGGACTACGAAAATGCGTGCAATTCGGCAGACGCTGCCATGAAGCGCCGTATACTTGCCTGCAAGGTGGAACTTATAGATCAGGCAGTGGAAAAAACAGTAAACAGGCTTAAAAAGCTGCCTGACAAGGAATACTTTGAGCTTATAATAAAGCTTGCGGAGCGCCATATGCGTCCCGAACAGGGCGTGATAAGTTTCGGAAAAGACGATCTTTCAAGGATACCCGCCGGGCTTGACAGCAGGCTCGCCGAGCTTGCTGAGAAAAGCGGCGGAAAGATCACGATTTCAAAGGAGGCAGCCGATATAGAAGACGGCTTTATCCTCACATACGGACTTATCTCTGAGAATTGCAGCTTCCGCTCGATCATTGAATCCGAAAAAGAAGCTGTACGTGATACGGCTGCAAGGGTTCTTTTCGGGTAGGTGATGATATGAACGGAACAAAGTATGCAAATGCTGTGGGAGCTGTAAGAGCTATGGAAAACACTCTGCTTTCAAAAAGCGATGTGGATCAGCTCATAGGCTCCAGAAGCAGGGCGGAGATCGAGGCTGTACTGGCTTCAAAGAACGGAGGCCGAAAGGCTGAAGACCTTGTTTCGGTATGGGAAATGCTCCGTGAATATGCACCGGACTGCAAGGAGCTTGAGATACTACTTTATAAGAATGATTTTCATAATCTGAAAGCTGTTCTGAAAGCAGTGATTTCAAACAGGGAACTCTCTGATTATTATATATCGCCTTCAAATATCGGGCTTTCCGTTATTGCTGACGCGATAAACAAGAAGGATTACAGCCTTTTGCCTGAATATATGCGCAAGGCTGCTGAAGAAGCCTATGAGCTGGTAACGAATACTCTTGACGGTCAGCTTTCGGATTCCCTTATCGACAGGGCCTCGATGCAGGCTATGCAGAAGAGCGCAGAGGAATACGGCAGTGATTTCATGCAGAGATACGCTCAGCTCATAACTGCCTGCGCTGATATAAAGACCGCTTACAGATGCAGTATACAGAACAAATCGGCTCAGTTTATGGAAAATGCTGTCTGCGGCAGCAGAGAGCTTGACAGAGAACAGCTCATAAAAGCTGCTCTCGGCGGTACAGAGTCACTTTTTGCATTCCTTGACGGTACCTCCTACAGCGAAGCAGCGGCTCTGCTCAAGAGTTCGGCTGCTCAGTACGAGAAATGGTGCGACGATTCAGTGATGGAGCTTGCCGAGACTGCAAGGATGCAGGCGTTCGGCCCCGAGCCCCTGGCTGCTTATTATATTGCCAAGGAAGCTGAGATAAAGAATCTGAGGATACTGTCTGTATGCAAGGAATTCGGAGCAGACAAGGAAACTATCACGGAAAGGATGAGAAAGCTATATGTATAAGGCGGCCGTTATCGGCGACAGTGCAAGCGTTTCAGGCTTTGCATCTCTCGGGCTTTCCGTTTTCCGTGAGACAGAGCCTGATAAGATAACAAAGCTCATATCAAAGCTCGCAGCCAATGATTTTGCTGTGATATATATCACAGAGCCGGCTGCGGCGCTTGTTAAGGATACCATAAACAAATACAGGAGCAGCAAGCTCCCGTCCATTGTACTTATACCCGCTATAGAGGGAAATACAGGGGACGGAATGAGAGGGCTCCACGAGGCAGTTGAAAAGGCTGTAGGCTCGGATATATTAAATTAAGAAAGAGGCGGATAAGCAGAAATGAACAGTAAAGGTACCATAGTTAAAATATCAGGACCGCTGGTAGTTGCCGAAGGTATGAGAGATGCCAATATGTTCGACGTTGTCCGTGTTAGTGATAAACGTCTAATAGGCGAGATAATCGAAATGCACGGTGACCGTGCTTCAATACAGGTATATGAGGAGACATCGGGTCTCGGAACAGGAGAAAACGTTGAATCCACAGGCGAACCCATGAGCGTTGAGCTGGGTCCCGGACTTATCGGAAGTATTTTCGATGGAATACAGCGCCCTCTTGACGATATAAGAAAGGTCTGCGGAAACAATCTGCAAAGGGGCGTCGAAGTTCCCTCGCTTAAGAGAGAGCCGCTGTGGAAGTTTACTCCTTCGGTCAAAAAGGGAGATAAGGTCGTTGGCGGTGATATCATCGGAACCGTTCCCGAAACTGATATCGTACTTCACAAAATAATGGTGCCTAACGGCATTGAAGGTACGGTAAAGAGCATTTCAGAGGGCGAATTCCATGCAGATGATACTGTCTGCGTTGTTGAGACTGCAAAGGGCGACAGGGAGCTTTCGCTCATTCAGAAATGGCCTGTCCGCCGCGGCAGACCGTATAAGAAGAAGTTATCCCCCGAAATGCCGCTTGTTACGGGACAAAGAGTAGTTGACTGCCTTTTCCCCATAGCAAAGGGCGGTGTTGCGGCTATTCCCGGTCCTTTCGGAAGCGGCAAGACAGTTACTCAGCACCAGCTTGCAAAATGGGCTGAGGCTGATATTATCGTATATATCGGCTGCGGAGAGCGCGGAAATGAAATGACGGACGTTCTTAACGAGTTTCCTGAGCTTATCGATCCTAATACCGGAAAATCACTTATGGAGCGTACAGTTCTTATCGCAAATACATCCGATATGCCTGTTGCGGCACGTGAAGCCTCCGTTTATACAGGTATCACCATTGCGGAGTATTACCGTGATATGGGCTATTCTGTAGCTCTTATGGCGGACTCTACATCACGTTGGGCAGAGGCTCTGCGTGAGATGTCGGGACGTCTTGAGGAAATGCCGGGTGATGAGGGCTATCCCGCATATCTCGGAAGCCGTCTCGCACAGTTCTATGAGCGTGCGGGAAGAGTTATATCCAACGGATCTGACGGCAGAGAGGGAGCTCTTTCCGTCATCGGAGCGGTTTCTCCTCCGGGCGGTGATATTTCTGAGCCTGTATCTCAGGCAACTCTCCGTATTGTCAAGGTGTTCTGGGGACTTGATTCCAGCCTTGCGTATCAGAGACATTTCCCTGCGATCAACTGGCTGACCAGCTATTCACTCTATGCAGATTCACTTGCTGACTGGTATAACAACAACGTCTCAAAGGACTGGATGAAGTGCAGGGCACGCTTTATGGAGATACTCCATGATGAAGCAGAGCTCAAGGAAATAGTAAAGCTTGTAGGTATGGACGCTTTGTCGCCGAATGACAGGCTTAAAATGGAGACAGCACGTTCAATACGTGAGGACTTCCTGCACCAGCTCGCTTTCCATGAGGTGGATACCTATACGAGCCTTAAAAAACAGCTGTATATGATGAAATTGATACTTAATTTCAATGATGAAGCCTATGAAACCATCAAAAAAGGTGCAGACATCGAAGCAGTGGCAAATCTTTCTGTAAGAGAAAAGATCGGTCGTTTCAAGTATATAGAAGAGAAGAATACAGACGCAGAATTTGAAAAGCTCTCTGTGGAGATATCCTCAGAGCTCAACGAGCTGCTTGACAAGGAGGAAGACTGATGCCAAGAGAATACAGAACGATCGAAGAAGCGGCAGGTCCTCTGCTGCTTGTAAAGGATGTTGAGAACGTTACCTATGGCGAGCTTGCCGAGATAAGACTTAAAAACGGTGAAAAGAGAAGATGCCGCGTACTGGAGATAAACGGTACCAACGCTCTTGTTCAGCTCTTTGAAAATGCCGCCGGTATTAATCTTCAGGACAGCAGCGTTGTCTTTTCGGGACATCAGATGGAGTTGGGAGTATCAGAAGATATGCTGGGACGAGTGTTTGACGGCCTCGGCAGACCTATTGATGACGGACCCGAGATAATCCCGGAAATGCGTCTTGATGTAAACGGACTTCCGATGAATCCTGTTGCGAGACAGTATCCGCAGGAGTTCATTCAGACAGGTGTATCAGCTATAGACGGACTCAACACTCTTGTAAGAGGTCAGAAACTGCCTATCTTTTCAGCCAGCGGACTTCCTCATGCTCAGCTTGCTGCACAGATAGCACGTCAGGCAAAGGTGCGCGGAAAGAACGAGCAGTTTGCCGTTGTATTTGCTGCTATGGGTATAACCTTTGAGGAATCCGAATACTTCGTACAGAGCTTCAGGAGCACGGGAGCTCTTGACAGAACGGTGCTTTTCATAAACCTTGCCAACGATTCGGCTATCGAGCGTCTTGCAACACCTAAAATGGCGCTTACTGCTGCTGAATATCTTGCATTTGAAAAGGGCATGCACGTTCTTGTTATCCTTACGGATATCACAAACTATGCCGACGCCCTTCGTGAGGTGTCTGCCGCACGTAAGGAGGTTCCGGGACGCAGAGGCTATCCGGGATATATGTATACCGACCTCGCAACAATATATGAGCGTGCAGGCCGTCAGAACGGCAAGGAGGGAAGTATCACCATGATACCTATCCTTACAATGCCGGAGGACGACAAGACTCACCCCATACCTGACCTTACGGGATATATCACCGAGGGACAGATCATACTTTCCCGTGAGCTCTACAGAAAGGGCATAAACCCGCCGGTTGACGTACTTCCGTCACTTTCTCGTCTCAAGGATAAGGGCATAGGCGAGGGCAAGACACGTGCCGATCACTCTGATACTATGAACCAGCTCTTCTCTGCATATGCAAGAGGAAAGGACGCAAAGGAGCTCATGGTCGTTCTGGGTGAAGCTGCACTTACTCCCACAGATCTTATTTATGCCAGATTTGCTGATGAATTCGAGAAAAAGTATGTTTCCCAGGGCTTTGAGAACAACAGAAGCATTGAGGATACACTTGCAATAGGCTGGGAGCTGTTGAAAATGCTGCCGAGAAGCGAGCTGAGAAGAATACGCGAGGAGTACCTTGTAAAGTACTATGACACTCAGAAATGAGGTGAGCTGATTGGCAAGACTTAATGTTAATCCCACCAGAATGGAGCTCAGCAAGCTCAAAAAGAAGCTTACCTCTGCAAGAAGAGGACACAAGCTGCTGAAAGACAAGCGTGATGAGCTTATGAGGCAGTTCATGAATCTCATAAGAGAGAACCGTCAGCTCCGCACAGAGGTTGAAGCAGCAATAAGGGAAGCAAACAGGTACATGGCTGTTGCAGGCTCTGTAATGCAGCGTGAGGTACTTGAAACTGCGCTTATGCTTCCGAAGCAGGAAGTTGAGATAGAAGTGAGCGAGAAAAACGTAATGAGCGTATATATCCCCGAGTTCAAGACAAAGTACCGCTCGGGAGATACCAACGATATCTATTCCTACGGTATGGCGTTCACTTCAATAGACCTTGACGGCGCTGTAAGCTCACTAAGTGCAGTCTTTCCCAAGATGATACGCCTTGCGGAGATCGAGAAATCATGTCAGCTAATGGCTGATGAGATCGAAAAGACCCGCCGCAGGGTAAA
>DBXO01000030.1 GCA_002309635.1 Ruminococcus flavefaciens
GCTCACCAGAACCTCAACTACAAGTACGAAAAGGGCGGTAACGGCTTCAAGGATGTTATGGGACCGTACTTCCGTCTCGGTACTTCTGTAAGCGGTATGGAGATCGGAAACTCCAACGCTCAGCAGTTCATCAAGAAGAACTACAACTCTATCACCTGTGAGAACGAAATGAAGCCCGACTCAATCGTTAAGGGCGTTAACGGTGACGAAGTTCAGATCAGCCTTTCATCTGCCAACAGCATACTCAAGTTCGCTGAGCAGAACGGAATCGGCGTTCGTGGTCATACCTTCGTATGGTACAGCCAGACACCTAACTCGCTTTTCCAGGATAACGGAGGTACTGTATCAAAGGACAGAATGAACAAGCGTCTTGAGAGCATGATCAAGAATACTTTCGCTCAGATCAAGTCCAACTATCCTAACCTCCAGCTCCATTCATACGACGTATGTAACGAGCTCTTCGTTAACGACGGCGGCGGAATGAGACCTGCAAGCAACTCCAACTGGTCAAGAGTATACAACGGCAGCTCTGAGTTCGTTGTAAACGCATTCAAGTATGCAAGACAGTATGCTCCGAAGGAGACAAAGCTCTACCTCAACGACTATAACGAGTACATGAGCGCTAAGACAAACGACCTTGTAAATATGGCTAAGACAGTCATGAAGGAAGGCGACTATATCGACGGTATCGGTATGCAGGCTCATCTTGATTCAAGGTATCCTTCAGCAAGCGAGTTTGAGACAGCTCTTAAGAAGTTCGCATCTCTTGGTCTTGACGTACAGATCACAGAGCTTGATATCACAAACAGCACAGGTTCAAACGGAACTCTCTATCCTCAGATCTTCGAGGTTGCTATGAAGAATGCAAAGAACATCTCATGCGTAACTCTCTGGGGTACAACAGATGAGAGAAGCTGGAGAGCTAATCAGAACGGCGGTTCACCGCTTCCGTTCAGCAATTATCAGCCTAAGTCGTTCTACAACAACATTCTTGCACTTGCTGATAAGATAGCACCTCCTACACCTGATGTTGTTACAACAACAACTACTACCACAACTACAACAACAACTACTACAACTACTACTACCACAACAACTACTACAACTAAGCCCGCAACAACTCCTGCAGCAACTACTGCTCCTGCTACAACAGCTCCGAGCAAGCCCACAGTAACACTCTGGGGCGATGCTAACAATGACGGCGGACTTGACATGGGTGACGCAGTCCTCATCATGCAGGCATTGGCAAATCCCAATAAGTACGGCGTTGGCGGTACAGATTCACACGCTATTACTGAGCAGGGTAAGGTAAACGCAGATGTTAACGGAATTGATGGCCTTACCACAAACGACGCTCTCTTCATTCAGGAGAAGCTTCTCGGCCTCAGAAAGTAATAAACGGTTATTTATTTGGTCTTTATAATATAAAAAAACCGACAAGGGAGAGCATTTCTCTCCTTTGTCGGGATTTTTTTGCAAAAAAATCCCGATACCGAAGAACACTGAAACTTCGGCATCGGTTCAATGAGGATGATTTTTAAAAGCCTTCGCAGGCTATAGTGAAAGCGCTGAGGCTTTCAACTAATTGAGGACTGGAACTTTGGAACCAATCTCTGTGATTATAATATCACTTCCGAGGGGGACTTATCAACTCATTTTTTGCAGATTAAGTGGATAAAATGAGGGGATTGTCACATTTGTATGAAATACGGGGGCGATGTCAGGGGCAATATAAAGCAGTTTTATCACTGTGTGTGAATGAATAAAAAATAAATAATAAAGAAATGATAATAAGGCAATTCACGTTATGCAGGCATTTTTCTGATAATATCGCCCTCTGATGATATGTTAATTGTTATTGCTTATTAATTATCTATTCTTTATTATTTGTTAACAGGCATAAAGAAGAATATTCTTTATGCCTGCGTTTTTTATTATATATTTTTTTTATGATCTCTTTGAAGCTATCTCGTTTTCAAGGGCTTCTGCTCTGAGGAGAGCTGTGTCGATATGGTCGCAGAAGTTTTCTCTGCCGACCTCCTCGATAAAGCCTGCCTTGGTCATTACCTTCATAGGCTGCTCGTTTACGTGTGAGAAGACAACCTTTACGTTATGACGCTGGCATCTCTTGACTATGCGCATGAGAGCTTCAACGCCTGTAGCGTCCATTGCGGGAACATTTCTCATTCTTATGCAGAGAACGTCGATATTCTTGTCGCTGAGTACATACTTGTATTTATCCGAAGCAGCAAAGAACATAGGTCCGTTTATCTCAAATACACGGGTATTATTCGGTATCTTCTTGAGAAGGATATTGTCGGGGTCTGTGTCCTCGTCGTCGATATCTTTCCATGCATGAGCCTCCGTAACGTCAGCCATGCGCTTCATAAAGAGAAGTGCTGCCATTATCATGCCTACGCCGATGGCCACAACGAGGTCGAATACTACAGTAAGTATGAGAGTTACGAAAAGTACGGCGATATCGCTCTTCGGAGCGGTCTTTACTGTGTTTCTTATATTTCTCCAGCCGCACATATTGTAAGCAACGATAAAGAGTATAGCAGCAATAGTCGGCATCGGTATAAATGCAGCATATGTCATGAGACGTACAAGTATAATTACAAGTACGACCGAGTGTACCATGCCTGCAATAGGAGTACGGCCGCCGTTCTTTACGTTTGCGGCAGTACGTGCGATAGCTCCGGTAGCGGGGATACCGCCGAAGAATGCGGAGCCGATATTGGCAGCGCCCTGTGCAATCAGCTCCATGTTTGAGCGGTGTTTCGAGCCTACCATACCGTCTGCAACGACGCAGGAAAGGAGGGACTCAACAGCCGCAAGGACTGCGATAGTGAAAGCGTTCGGGATAAGAGCTCTTATCCTTGTAAATGTGACCTCGGGCACGGTCAGCCTGGGGAGGTCGTTTGATATCTTATAGAGATCGCCTATAGTGTTTACCTCAATATTGCAGAGCTTTACAATAGCTGAACAGACGATGACAGCAATAAGGGAGGCGGGTATCTTTTCAAGCTTTTTCGGCCACAGGATAAGTATTGCAAGGGAAATAACGCCGATAAGCAGTGCGCTCCAGTTGATCGTGCCGATACAGGAGAATATCTCCCTGACCTTGTCTATGGTCTCGATTGGCTTGTTTTTGAAGGTGAGCCCGAGGAAATCCTTGACCTGTCCGAGGAGGATAGTCACGGCGATACCGAACGTAAAGCCTGTAGTGATAGTACCGGGTATGTATTTTATGAGAGCGCCGAAGCGGCAGAAGCCCATTACAATAAGTATGATACCTGCCATTATAGCGGATATAGCCAGTCCGTCCATGCCCTCAGCAGCGACTATGCCCGCAACGGTAGTTGCGAATGCCGCCGTAGGACCGGCTATCTGCACGCGGCTTCCGCCCAAGAATGAAACTATGAAGCCTGCGATTATAGCGGTATAGAGACCCTGTTCGGGACCTACTCCGGAAGCGAGAGCGAGGGCGATAGACAGGGGGAGTGCGATGATAGCAACGATAACGCCCGATATAACGTCCTTTACGAACTGCTCCTTGTTATAGGTCTTCATTACCGAGAAAAGCTTTGGTTTCAGCTTTTCTTCCGTTGGTTTCAATACTTTTTCAGCCATATAACTAACCTCTTTCTCTCTTGATATCTGTAAAAAGACACGCAACGCTACTATTATACTACTAATAATAGCGGTTTTCAAGAGATTTCAAACAGGGAGCAAAATTTTGTCGGAATACATATATTCCTGTCCGCGGTTGAAAAAAACTGTAGCAAAAAAACGTAGGGGCTGCCTGTGGCAGCCCCTGAAAATATATTACATACTCACAAAATCAAATGTTTTCATTTGTGCATTCATACAAAGTTGAGAATTATTTTTCTGATATTCAATGCTTTTGCATTGTATTTCACCCTTTTTCAGCCCTATTATAGAAGGCCCTATTTCAGTTTTCTTTTTCGGGGACAGCCTGTAAGTATGTTCCGAAGAACCACAGCAGAAGTACGAAGAGGGCAGGGTCTGTCTTGGCGCGGTACGCCATAGTATAAGTGGTATTGCCGAAAATGCCGTTGAAGCTCCTGTCGAAAAGGTCTGTCTCGAACCAGCCTGAGATATTCAGTATCAGTGAAGCAGCTAACAGCAGAAGCATGGCGTTCCTGATGAGTTTTCTGTTTCGGGGAGTGTTCAGCTCACCCTTAGCTGTATTCAGCAGCACACGCACAAAGGCCCATACTGCCCCACCTGTAAGTGCGAACACTGGCAGGTCGCGCAGGTATCTGAAAAGTATCACGTTCCTGTAAGCCTGAGGCGAAACTGCGTCCTCAAATGGCAGTCTGCACATATATTTTTCGGGACTTTCCATGATCGTAAAGGGCAGCCATACGCTGTATCCGTCTCCCGACATTACGTGGATAAGCTCATATGTGCGCACACCTAAACGCCACAGCACAAAGCCTGCCGAGCCTGCGATAATTACCGCCGAAATGGCTTTCAGCGCCTTTGTAACGCCGGCTGTATCCTTGCTCTGAAGCTGTTTTTCGTACATCAGGAGCACAAATGCTCCGCTTATCATAATGAACGGCAGTCCGAGAATGTCGTATATCTGGAGGTACTGCCGCCGCTGGGTGAAAACGCTTGTCATGCCGTCAAATCTTGAAATACCGCAGATTATATTGGTATCAAGATATATATAGATATTCCCCAAAGCATACAGAATACCGCCCGCGAGGAAATATCGCCACGCCCTGCCGCAGAAAATACGCTTTTTGTCGCCGCTTCTCAGAGCCAGTATCATTAAAACAATCAGAGCGGCAGAAGGTACAAATTTCAGATAACCCTTAACCTTTTCAGCGGCGGTTTTAACCTCGGAAGCGTTCATTTTTTCTAAATATGCCGAATAATCGGCGTCGGAGGCAAAGGAATTGGCGCGGTCGAACTCCACGAAGAATGTGCCGCAGTACTGATGAAACAGGAAAGGCGACTCCTCTGTGCCCCTATCAGGAATATCGTAGCCCTGCAGCCTTTCAACAGCTATGCAGATACTGTTCCAGAAAAAGAGAAAGATAGTTGCAGCCAGCACGCATTTCAGGATAAAATATATGATATGGAGCCGCTTGTGTATCCTTTCGGGTATGATATCGGTAGGTCTTTCAGTCTTTTTCATAAAGCTTCCCCCCTTTACTGAAATTTTACCATATAGCAGCTTGCGAAGTCAATGAAATAAGAAAGATTTAATAAAATGATAAGAAATCGGCAATACCGATATCATAAAATAAAGCCATAAAGGAACCGAAGCTCCTTTATGGCTTTACAGTTATTTATCATGCGTAGGGATTAAGCCCGGGTATCTTATGCAGGAGATATTCCTGTATCCTGAGTGCATCGTTTGAGGTAAGGCCTTCACTGGTCTTGTCTACATCCGCAAGTCGTTCGCCTTCCTCTGTGATATGGCGCTCGTCTGTGCCTTTAAGTCCGTACTTGTTGGGATTTGCAAGCGCCTGCATGATAAGCACTGCGTCACTCATGTCGATGATGTCGTCGCAGTTGGCGTCGCCGTACTTCGGAGGCTCAAGAGCTCCGCCCATATAGTATCTGACCTCGCATTTATCGATAGTATAAGGCTGGTCTACAGCCTTTTCAGTGGCTGCGTTCCATACATTTGACCACCATACCTGCACCTCGCAGGTCTTGAAAGCGCCCATCATTTCATTAAGGTCAACATTAACGGTAAGCTTTCCGTCCTTGTCCGCGTTGCCCTTCCACTCTATGTTCTTCCAGTCGTCAGCGGTAGTTCCGAAGCCGACAGCTCCGCCTATGGAAGCATTCGGAGCACCGGTAAGGTCGATCTGCATTCCCATTCCTACGGCAAGATCAGGCGTGTCGGGGATAGTCACCTTTTTCTTCTGTACGGCGAATTTATATGCAGTAGTTGTGGTGGTAACGTTCTTGTCCGTGGTGGTGGTTACCGTTGTGGTGGTAGTTGTTTTGGACGGGTCGGGGGGAGTGACGCCGTCCTTCTTGTAGAGATCCTTGGGGAGCTCATCAAGCGTGATACAGTAATCGCTCTGATACATAGCGATGGTGTCTTCCCTGGTGTTGAAGGTGGGATTTGACAGGAAGTTGTTATTGTCAGAGCCGCCGTCATACCATGTGCAGAAGTAGAGCCAGCCAGCCTTTTCCTCCTGCATTTTATCAGGAGTTGAGAAGCTGTCGTTTTCTGCAAGCGATATCATCTTGGCGCTGCCGTACTTCTCCATTATACCGTAGAATGTAGAGGAGAAAGGGCTGTCGTTGTGGTAGTACCTTGCACTTCCCGTAGACCAGTCGGTGCAGCTGTATTTGTCGTAGCCTATGATATCAACATAGGCGTCTCCGGGATACCAGTCCTTTGAGGTGGCGAAGTTATAGCTGTTCCATTCCCAGATGAGGTTGTGGCAGTTGAGGTCCTCGGTAAGAGTCTTGTAGGTGTATATCCACAGCTTCTTGTAAGCTGCGGAGCCTTCTCTGCCCCACCAGAACCATGAGCCGTTTTCTCCGCCGCCGCCCTCGGCTTCGTGGAGAGGTCTCCATATTACGGGGATACCCTCAGCTTCGAGCTTATTGAACTCCTTTGCCAGAGTTTTGAGGGTGGATAGGTAGTATTCGTTTTCCTTTGTGCCTGCAGTGGCGGCCTTTGAGGGTGAAAAATCTGTGTCCGAAGCAGTGTAGGTCGAAGCCGACCAGTCCATTTTCGTGCCTATCTTATAGCTTGCAAAGTCCTTGGGCACGTTGAGGTGATATGAAGCGGTAGCGATACCTCCCTTTTTCTTTACCCAGTCGATGATACGGTCAGTGGAGCCATCGTCGCTGCCATAGAGAGGACAGCAGAAATTGCCGTAATCGAAGCCACGTATAGCGGGATAGTGACCGGTTGTTTCCTTGAGGTATTCAAACTCGGTCTCAAGTCCGTGAGGACCGCCGCTGTATATCTCCTGCTGGCCGGAGATTATGTGCTTGCCGTAATTATCGGCAAGGTAAGCCATAAGGCTCTGAGTTTCAACGGTAGCAAGCTGATCGCAGGGAGTTATCTGCTTTGCCTCGATCTTTGCGTCCGACATGGGCTCAGCCGTGAGGTAGTCGAACTGCGACCAGCCCCATGACTTTTCTATGACTATAGAGTTTTGGCCAGCCTTCAGCGGTATAGCGGTGAGCTCCACAGGCTGATAGGCATCGCCCTGAGGGATGCCGATAGCTCCCTGTGACGAGCCGTTGACGCTGAGATTCTGCTGCTTGTCGGTACCGATACCGAAGGCGTAGAAGGTGAGCCTGTAGGGGCCGCCCTCCTGAACGGTGACATTCAGCGTGATAGTACCGCTGTCCGTCATTTTCAGTGCGGAGCCGCCGCTTGCATTCGAGTCCTTTTCCACTGTAACGTCACCCGTGATCTCAGCGTCCTCGAACTCGAACTTTAGCGGTACGTCTGCTGCCGTAACAGCCGAAGTGCTGTAAACGGCACAATTGAGCAGCATTGCTGCGGACATGAGTGCAGCTCCTGCTTTTCTGAACACTAATGTTCCCATATTTGAATATCCTCCTGAAAGACATGGAATAATCTGTTTGAAAACGTATGTTACTTTAATTATACAATAATTTCAGCAAAAATCAAGGACAAGGGCTAATTGTTTTCATATCGTTAAGAAATTTCGTATATACGCACAATCGGAAGCTGATTTTTTAAGCATTAATCCCAACCTGTGATTAATTTATGACTTAAATTAATATTTATATAAATATGCGGTTTAAGGCGCCTTCTTTATTAGAAATAATATTGACATTATATCAGAAAAGTTGTATAATTTCAGTATAGTTTCGCAGACTTTGTGCATGGAGGGAGTGGGTTATATGACTGAATATCTTACAAATTACATGAAGTACATTCAGGGAAAGCTTGAAAAGTGCAGCAGCCTGTCGGATACCGAAGAGGTGCTTAAGGAGCATCTTGACAAGATAGCTTTCATGCAGCATGAAAGGATAGTTCATTTCCTTGTTACCATGCTGTTTTCCATAGTCCTTGCGGTCTTCGTGGCGATACTGGTCTTTACGCCCAATATCCCGTCACTTATACTTGTGACTATCATACTCGTGCTTCTCGCATTCTACATAAAGCATTACTACTTCCTTGAAAATACGGTGCAGAAGATGTACAGGGTCTATGACAGTATCCTCGAAAAGCAGAGGATGTTCAAGGAGAATACCAAATGACTAAAAAGGAGATAGCCGCTCTTGCAGTCATGGAGCTTGAAAAGCTCTATCCCGACGCAGCCTGTACCCTTAACTATACAAAGCCCTATGAGCTGATGTTTGCGGCAAGGCTTGCAGCTCAGTGTACGGACGCGAGGGTGAATATAGTCACGGAGACTCTCTTTAAGAAGTATCCCACTCTTGAAGCCTTTGCAAATGCCGATATATCGGAGCTCGAACAGGACGTAAAGCCCTGCGGTTTCTATCATAACAAGGCGAAGAGCCTTAAGGAAATGGCTTCGCAGCTCATAAACGACTTCGGCGGAGAGGTCCCCGACAATATGGAGGATCTGCTCAGACTTTCGGGAATAGGCAGAAAGACTGCAAATTTCATGCTTGGTGACGTTTTCGGCAAGCCTGCAATGGTCACCGATACTCACTGTATCAGGATTACGGGCAGACTGGGACTTACAAAGAACAAGGAGCCCGCAAAGGTGGAAAAGGACCTTGTGAAGCTCATACCGCCCGAAGTATCCTCGGATTTCTGCCACAGAACAGTGGAGTTCGGACGGGATATATGCAATGCCCGTAAGCCGAAATGCGGCGAATGTCCGCTGAATTACTTCTGCCGCTATTATTCGGGGCAAAGTACCGGGAGTTAAGGATAAATCAGGGCGGTTTCCCGCCTTTACGGAGAAAAACAATGTATAAATATATGCGTATACAGGGCAGAGAGGATTCCTACGTGACCAAATACCCCAAGGGAGTGTTCAGTCTCTGCTGGAACCTGATAAAAGCAAAGGTAATGACGGCAGAAGAAGAAAAGCTTTTTATCTCCATTGACGAATGGTTCAAGGAGAATCTTCCCGAACCTGAGCCCTGCAAGAACCACGAAAAGGTGATAACTTTCTTCAAGTGCGAAAGCACAGGACATATGCTGAAGGAATTGGCTCCTGCAATTGAGCTTCTGGACAGGTATAACGTGCCCTACGATGTTGTATACACGAATTATATCGGCACTGTTGTATACGAAGATGAATGGCAGGCGGCTGTTTCGGTCAAAAACGGAAAAATGGTCTGACAAGCTGCGATCTGCGAAAGGAATGATATAAATGCTTTTTAATTTCAAACTCAGCACTCCCTCGGAGGGACTTGTTGATATCACACGGGAAGTAACTGAAGCCGTAAAGGAAAGCGGCGTTCTTGAGGGCGTATGTATAGTTTTCTGTCCACATACCACAGCAGCTATCACAATAAACGAAAATGCCGATCCCGACGTGCAGACCGATGTTATCAAGGGGCTTGACAAGTTTTTCCCCGAACTCCAGTCATTCAGACATGCCGAGGGAAATTCGGACGCGCATATCAAATCCTCTGCGATCGGAGCAAGCGAGACTATCATAATCACAGGCGGAAAGCTTCTTCTCGGAACATGGCAGGATATTTACTTCTGCGAATTTGACGGTCCGAGAACGAGGAAATTTTACGTAAAAGTTATGGGAGATTGATCATGGATAATATAGAAAAGCTCTCCGAAATAGTAAAAAACTCGAATAATATAGTATTTTTCGGCGGCGCGGGAGTTTCCACAGAAAGCGGCATACCCGATTTCCGCAGTGTTGACGGCCTTTACAGTCAGCATTGGGATTACCCCCCCGAAATCATACTCAGCCATACATTTTTCATGGAGAAAACAGAGGAGTTCTACCGCTTCTACAGGGCGAAAATGCTCTGTCTCGACGCAAAGCCGAATACTGCTCATATAAAGCTTGCCGAGCTGGAAAAGCAGGGTAAGCTTTCGGCTGTAGTAACTCAGAATATAGACGGACTTCATCAGGCGGCAGGCAGCAGGACCGTGTATGAGCTTCACGGCAGCGTTCTGCGCAATTACTGCACAAAATGCGGAAAATTCCATGATGTCCACGCAATAGTGGACTCTCAGGGCGTTCCGAAGTGCGAGTGCGGCGGCGTCATCAAGCCCGATGTAGTCCTTTACGAGGAATCACTCGACGACGACACGGTAAACGGAGCAGTACGCGCTATCGCCTCTGCCGATACTCTCATTATCGGCGGCACCTCCCTCAACGTGTATCCGGCGGCAGGGCTTATCCGTTATTTCAAGGGAAATAACCTCGTTATAATAAATATGTCGCCGACTCAGATGGACAAGAACGCCGATCTGCTTATCTGCGACAGGATAGGAGAGGTATTCTCACGTATTTAGAAGATAAAGCTGCGGAATATCAGGGAAAAAGCTCCCCGCGCACTAAAAATGACGAAATGCAGGTGAAAAAAATGACCGAAGAGGAAGCGTTCAGCTACCTTAATATCAAATACGGACCAAGGTTCACATGGAAGCTCCTGCTTGTGTCGGAGTCAACGGGAAATTTCGTAAGAGAACTGAAAAAAGAGCTGGGAGAGGACAACGAATTATTCCGGAAGAATATCTATGCAGTGGCCAAAAACGAAGCCAATGACGAAGCACTGTACCTCATAGGAGATATAAGTGACGGTGCCGTATACAGGATATACCACCTTACCTATACGTCGGATAATCTTCCAGGCTATCCGAGATATATGGAGTTCAACGGTATCGAATCCGTTATTAATTTCTTTGAAGCTAAAATACTTATAAAATCATTAAGGTCTTAAAGCAGTGCATTACCGCTTTAAGACCTTTTCTTTTACATTAATCCGTTTTCTTTCTTGAAATCGATGAATTCCTCATAGGTTCCCTGTCTGTCGAGACAGCCCTGCGGAAGTATCTCGATGATACGGTTTGCTGTTGTCTGCATTATCTCATGGTCGTGAGAAGCAAGGAGAACAACTCCCTTGAAGCTGATAAGGCTGTTGTTGACAGCTGTTATGCTTTCGAGGTCGAGGTGATTGGTAGGGCGGTCAAGGACGAGTACGTTTGAGCCGAAAAGCATCATGCGTGAGAACATGCATCTCACCTTTTCGCCTCCCGAAAGGACGTTTACGGGCTTGTACACATCGTCTCCCGAGAAGAGCATGCGTCCGAGGAAGCCTCTGAGATAGGTCTCTGTCTCGTCCTTGACTGAGTACTGACGTATCCAGTCAAGTATGGAGAGCTCGCAGCCGTTGAAGTATTCCGAGTTATCGACCGGCATATATGAGGTAGTGACGGATACTCCCCATTTGAAGCCGCCCGAATCGGGCTGTTCCTCCTCCATGAGTATCTTGAACAGCATTGTTATGGCCTGTTCGCTCTCACCTACGAAAGCCACCTTATCATTTCTGCCGAGGGTGAAGCTTACGTTGTCGAGGAGCTTAACGCCGTCAACGGTCTTTGTTATGCCGTCTACCTGCAATATATCCTTGCCAAGCTCCCTGTCCATATCGAAGCCGATGAACGGGTATCTTCTGCTTGAAGCGGGGAGCTCCTCAACAGTGAGCTTTTCGATGAGCTTGCGGCGCGAGGTCGCCTGATTGGACTTGGACTTGTTGGCAGAGAAACGGGCGATGAAGTCCTTGAGTTCCTTTATCTTTTCCTCATTCTTCTTGTTCTGCTGCTTTATCATGCGCTGAATGAGCTGG
The DNA here is from genome assembly GCA_002309635.1 of Ruminococcus flavefaciens. Lineage (GTDB taxonomy): Bacteria > Bacillota > Clostridia > Oscillospirales > Ruminococcaceae > Ruminococcus > Ruminococcus flavefaciens_J. The sequence goes on from DBXO01000030.1 coordinate 11,791, forward strand.
CTGGACTCGTACCAGAATTCGTAGTTTCCGACATACATCTTTATCTTGTTATAGTCAATATCCACGATATGAGTGCAGACGTTATTTAGGAAGTGACGGTCGTGGGATACTACTATGACCGTACCGAAGTATTCGGAGAGGAATTCCTCCAGCCAGCGCACTGCGTCGATATCGAGGTGGTTAGTGGGCTCGTCGAGGAGGATGATGTCCGGATTGCCGAAAAGCGCCTGTGCAAGCAGCACCTTTACTTTTTCGTTACCCGAGAGAGCTGACATCTGCGAATAGAGTATATCCTCGGAAAGTCCGAGGCCCTGAATGAGCTTTGAAGCGTCGGATTCTGCCTCCCAGCCGTTGAGCTCGGCAAATTCTCCCTCAAGCTCTGAAGCCTTGACGCCGTCCTCCTCAGAGAAGTCCTCCTTGGCGTAAAGGGCGTCCTTTTCCTGCATTATTTCATAAAGGCGGGCATTGCCCATAATAACGGTATCGAGTACAGTGTACTGGTCGTATGCGAAGTGGTCCTGCTTAAGAACGCTGAGACGCTCCTCCTTGGGCATTACGACCTCGCCCGAAGCGGGTTCAAGCTCGCCGCAGAGAACGCGGAGAAAGGTGGACTTTCCTGCACCGTTGGCACCGATGACGCCGTAGCAGTTTCCGTTTGTGAATTTAAGGTTTACATTTTTAAAAAGAGTTGAGCCGCCGAACTGCACGCTCACATTGGTTACTGTTATCATATTTGCTCCCTTCTTTGTCAGCCCATAGTCCCTGCAAAACTGATTCGCGGACCGCAAAATGCAGCTCATGCAGCGGGCTTAAGGCTAACGGCTGATTGCTTCAAAAAAATACCGCATAACAAATAAAATTATATCATATAAAAGGCTGCTTGTAAAGGAAAAACCTCCGTATACAGCTTTCCGCAGCCGTTTTTCACAAATAATCGCCAAATTACTCCCGCAAGTATTCAATCATTTATGCGAAGTTCCGAAAACTTGCAGTCTTCACTTTACACAGCCGGTCAAATGTGTTATTATATGTTTATCATAATTGCTGAAACATGAAAGTGAGGAAATAATAATGAAAAAGAATATTTTCAGAAGCTTTTTGTCAGGTATTGCGGCTGTTTCCATGCTTGCAGGCGCAGCAGGCTGTTCGGACCCGAACAAGGATGCAGACAATAAGACCGGAACAACAACAGCTCCCGCTGCTACAGAGGCTGCTTCCGACGAGACAGATGCTGATGCTGCCGGGGAGGAAGAGACAAAGACTGACGCTGAGACAGAGGACGAGTCCCTGAGCAAGGTGCTCGGCGACAAGAAGCTGGTGCTCGGACTTGACGCAAGTTTCCCGCCGATGGGCTTCACGGACGAGAGCAACAATATCATAGGCTTTGACATTGACGTTGCACAGGAGGTCTGTGACAGACTGGGCGTTGAGCTGGTAAAGCAGCCCATAAACTGGGATACCAAGGAGGAGGACCTTAACGTCGGCAAGATAGACTGCATCTGGAACGGTATGTCCATAAGTCCCGCAAGAGCAGATGCTATGAACCTCTCAGAGCCTTATATGAAGAACGAGATGATATTCGTAGTTCCCGCAAACAGCGATATCAAGACAATGGACGACCTTAAAGGCAGGACAATAGGCGTACAGTCGGGTTCGACTGCTCAGGAGATACTTGAAGCAGCAGATATGTACAAGGATATAAAAGAGTCTCCGCTTGAGGACAACGTAACAGCTCTCAATCAGATGGAGCTCGGCTTTTCTGATGCTGTATTCCTTGATTCTGTAGTTGCGAATTACTTCATCACATCAAACAATAAGGATTTTGTGATACTTCCCGGTAATCTTGAAGCAGAGGAGTATGCAATTGGCTTCAGAAAGAACGACGAGGCTCTCCGCAATAAGGTGCAGGAGCTTCTCAGTGAGATGAAGTCAGACGGAAAACTCGGCGAGATCTCCACAAAGTGGTTCGGCACCGACATCACAACAGTAAAATAAAACTGCATGAGCAATAAAAATGCTTTTGAAAAGGCACTTCTGCTGTTGAAGCGGCAGAAGTGCCTTTTTGCAGGTATCGGCAGCGTATGCTGAAATAAAAAATGTCCGCATTCGCGGACATGATTGAGATATACTGCCGTAAGGCGATACACTGATTTATGCTTTTAGCGGCAGACGTAAAGCTTTACGCCTGCCGCGCTGTTATTCTTCGCTTATCCTTGCGCTTACATACTTTTCAAGTATGTCGATCGTACTGCTTATTCCGAGACGGGAACTGTTTATGCAGAGGTCGTAGAGACGTGAATCGCCCCAGTGGCCCTCGCAGTGATAGTTGTGGTAGCGCTTTCTCTTGCGGTCCTTTTTGTCTATAAGAGCCCTGGCCTTGTCTTCAGTGAGCTCATAGACGTTCATAACACGCTTTATCTTTTCACTCATGTCACCGAGCACGAACAGCGATATGAGACATTTGAAATCGCGGAGCTTCGTTTCCGAGCATCTTCCCACAACGACAAAGGATTCGCCGCTTGCAGCCTTTTCCCTCAGGAAATTGAACTGCATTTCTGCGATATTGTCCTCGATCGAGTTGCTGAAGCCGTTTACTCTGCGGGAGAGGAGGTGGTTCTTGGGTTTTTCATTGTACTTTTCGATCTCTTCCGGAGTAAGTCCTGTTTTAGCAGCTATCTCCGTGATAAGGTGACGGTCGTAAAGCGGAATGTTGAAGCGCTTTGCAAGCTCCTCGGCGATGTAACGTCCTGCACTTCCGAATTCACGGCCTACTGAAATGATGAACTGTGACATAAGTATTCCTCCTTTGTTAAATTAATATCCTGTTTATGTTATCAAAGATATCTTACGAAAAGATAAGCTGTTGATATACCGAGAACTATAATTGTTGCGGGAGCAAGGCGCCTGCAATATTTTCCCCAGCCTATGGGATAACCGTTTTTCTGAGCAACAGAGGTTCCCACAACGTTTGCGGAGGCTCCGATAGGAGTAGCGCTGCCGCCGATATCTGTACCCATAGCAAGTGCCCATGCGAGAGTTGAGATAGGAACTCCAGATGTCTCCGCAAGGCTCTGTATGATAGGCACCATAGTTGCGGCAAATGGGATATTGTCCACGAAAGCGCTTGCAATAGCCGATACCCAGAGGATAATAGCTATCATGAGCATTACGTTTCCGTCGCTGATATCACCGATGAAGTCAGCGATACGCTTGAGGATGCCTGTTTCTTCAAGTCCGCTTACAACAATGAAGAGGCCGATGAAGAACAGGAGAGTCTTGTAGTCTACTTTCTTGATAAGCTCCTTTGCGTGTCTGCCGAAGGCGATAAGCGTTATCGCTGCTATGAAAATACCAATAGTAGCAACAGTCAGGTGAGTTGTTGCATGAGTAACAAGGAGAAGTACGGCAAGTCCGAAGATAACACTGCTGATAATGAAATCCTTTTTATTGGTGATAGCCTCGGAGGGCTTGGGAAACTTGCTCATATCCACAGGCCCTTTCCTGTCGCCGGTAATATCCTTGCGGAAGGCGAAGTAGAGGAAGATTACCGATACCAACAGCGATATTGCCGCGCAAAGGCCGGTATTTGTAAGGAAATCAAAGAATGAGAAGCCTAAGGAAGTACCGATTATTATATTCGGCGGATCTCCGCACATAGTTGCCGAACCGCCCAGGTTAGCGCAGAATATCTCAGAGAGTATCATAGGTACGGGATTGAATTTCAGGAGTGATGCAAGCTCTATAGTAACGGCTGCGAGGAACATGATAACGGTGATACTGTCGATAAACATAGAAAGTACAGCTGACATTATCATGAATGTTATGAATATCGGAACCGTTCTGCACTTAACGAGATAAGCGATCTTCATGCACAGCCATCGGAAGAAGCCTGCCTTGGCCATGCCCTCTACCATGATCATCATACCTGCGATGAATATTATCGTCGCCCAGTTTATACCCTTGCTTTCGCTTTCGGTGACCTGATACCAGAATTCCTTGGAGAAGAAGCTCTTTACGGCGAGGGTGTCCATGATGGCGGTGCCGCTCCGCATACAAATTCCAAAGACGACAACAAGTGTAAGGATACCGCTGCCGAGGGTGACGTAGTGCCGTTCGATCTTGTCAAGGACGATCATAACGAACATCCCAACGAAGATGATAACGGCGAAGATCTGTGCTGCTGACATATAAACCTCCGAAAAAATAGCGGTAGATACCGCCAAAATAAATTTCCTGAGAATTCAGGAAATAAAATGCATATTGATGATTTGTATTTCTGCCGAAGCTTGTCCGGTCATTTAGTCCACACGAATTATATCATACTTAAAGAGCTAATTCAAGGCAATTCTTGTTTTTTTTGGCAATATTTTCATTTTTGGTAAAAACAGCGTTCATTTGTCTATGATAACGATTTTTTTTAGTAATGCTGTCAAAAGGTATTGCAAACGATAAAAATATGTGGTATAATAGTATAAGCAGCTAAAGGAGTAAAAGAACCTGTAACAAGTTCTTTTGAACCTGTACATTCAAAGCTGCTGTTAGGAGTCATAAAATGCTGAAATATATCTTGCTTGTAGGCGGCTTTGTATTGCTTATCAAGGGCGCGGACTTCTTTGTTGACGGAAGCTCCGCAGTGGCAAAGCGTCTCAAGGTACCCGCACTTATCATAGGAATGACTATCGTTGCAATGGGGACAAGCCTTCCCGAGACCTCTGTCAGCGTAAGCGCCTCAGTGCTTGGGAAAAATGATCTTGCCATAAGCAATGCAGTGGGCTCAAATATATTCAACCTCATGGTCGTATGCGGAGTCTGTGCAGTGCTGTGTCCTATGGCAATAGGAAAGGATACCCTGAAAAAGGATCTGCCGTTTTCAGTAACAGTTGCGGGAGTTCTTCTTGCACTCGGCGCATTCACGGGAGTTGTACAGCGCTGGGGCGGAGTAATGCTTCTTGCATTGTTCGCAGCTTTCCTTTATATGATGATAAGTTCTGCAAAAAAAGCCCGTGATGCAGGCAGCGCCGATGATGAGGAGTTCAGGATAATGCCTGTGTGGAAGTGTCTGCTCTGTATAATCGGAGGAGGCGCAGCCATAGCGGCAGGCGGAAAAATGGTAGTTGAGGGAGCTTCTGATATTGCCCGTTCCTTCGGAATGTCGGATAACCTCATAGGTATGACAATAGTAGCTCTCGGTACCAGTCTCCCGGAGCTTGTAACCTCCATAGTTGCTGCCCGCAAGGGCGAAGTGGATATGGCTCTCGGAAATGTGGTAGGCTCGAATATATTCAATATACTCTTTGTACTCGGTATAGCGGCAACTATCTCGCCTATAGCATTTACGGTGCAGAATACTGTGGATACGGCAGTTCTCATAGCAATGAGCCTGCTGGTACTTGTAATGTGCGCGCCGAAAAAGAAGCTGGTGCGCTGGAACGGAGCTCTTATGCTTGCTGTATATGCAGGCTATACGGCATACATTTTTGTTAGATAAGGGGGAGGTATATATGTATTGTTCAAACTGCGGTTCCATGATGGACGACAGGCAGCAGGCATGTCCTTTCTGCAGGGCGCCGAACCCAAAAATATACAGCGGTCCGCAGTTTCACGGGGTGGTACCGCCGCCTTATTGCAGCAATAATGTTCCGCCTTACTATTACGACCGTGAGAACGCTCCCGCAGAGACAGGACTTGTGGTGGTCTCAGCGATAATACCGCTTGCAGGGCTGATAATCGGCTGTATATGTCTCGGCAACAATGAAAAAAGAGCAGGAAGGACTTATCTTCTTGCAGCGGGGATAAGCTTCGGTGCATATATTCTTCTTGCATTTGTATTTATGTGTCTGCCGTTTATATTATTATTTCACTGATATGATATTATTATTTAAGGAGGGGATAGTATGATCTGTCCGCATTGTGCAGCTTCAATATCTGAAGACGAGGAAAAGTGTCCGTACTGTGATTCTTTCATAGACAACGGCAAAAAACAATTCAAGCGCGTAGAGCCTGTGAATCTGCAGGACGTATCGCCGTTCAGGCTTAAGGGCGATGATAAGCCTATAATACCGCTTGTGCTGATATCGGCGTGTATGCCTATAGGAATGATATTAATGATGATCTTTATCATCTGTGGGCGTCCAAAGAGTGCGCTCGCAAGCTTTGCGGCAGCTTTTATCGGCGCAGCACTGTGTTTTTTAATAATGGTAATATACGGTTTTACAAGAACATCGCACTATATGATGAGATAAAAAGGAGGGGATAGAATGATCTGTCCGCATTGTGCAGCTTCAATATCCGAAAATGAGGAGAGATGTCCTTACTGTAATTCTTACATAGATCATGGCTGGGAAGAACCGGCTGAACCCGATCTGAACCAGAAGATACCGGATTTTATGTTGTATGATAAGACAGAGCCTGCACTTATAGTCCTGTCGCTGATTATACCGATCGTAGGTATAATACTTGGTATAATACAGTTATCCGCCGGCCGGCAGAAAAGCGGCAGGTGCTACCTGATGGTCAGTGCATTTTCTTTCGTTCTGCTTTTCTGCTGTAAGTTCATTTTTCCTATGCTTTTCGCACTGCTGTCTTTTTCAAGGTTTAAATAATGAGAATCAAATGGCGATATAAAAATTCAGCTCCGGAGCGCAGCCCCGGAGCTTTTTCGTTTTTATCAGAATTTCAGTTCATCTGTGATATCAAGAGTAGAGATATCAGCTGCCACGAATCTGTCTGAAGAGAGAGCATAGACGTGGTCACCTATATATAACGCTCTGTTGAACGTGGGTGAATTCCATGCATTCATGGAGTCTGTGATGATATCAGAGGATATCTCTCCCTTTTGTACGAATTCGCCGTTCTCATAGCTGAAGAAAACGTATTTTGACTCGTAAATGAATTCTGACTCCTTGCCGCTGTTTGTGAATGAGTACCTGGTATAGGTTATCGGCACGCCTATGAGGTTCTTTTCGGGAGCCAGGAGAAGCGCCTTTCTCTCATCCACAGCGCATGAATTGTAGTATTCCTCGGAGCGCTCCGCGAAGTCTGCGTCGTAGATGTAATTATCAGGAGAGTTGCTCCATGTATATACAGCCTGCGCCTTGAGGTCATTGGGATCGGAGTTGTCGAACATTGTCATTCTGATTCCGTTTGTGAAGCCATTGTCGTCGGCGTCCAGACCGAAGCCGAAGAGCAGCCCGTCGCTCCACTGCTGCATATATGTGCTGAATCCGTTTATCTTGAACTCGTCAAGGAGAGCGGGATTCGCAGGGTCGCTGAGGTCTACTGCATAGAGGGGGTCTGTCTGACGGAATGTTACCACATAAGCCATATTACCGCTGAAGCTTGCAGACTTGAGCTGCTCGCCCACACCGAGGCCGTCTATGCTTCCTACCATGTTCATATCCATATCGAATACATAAACGCGGGTATCGGTCCTTACATTCTCATAGGTATAATAGCCCTGTCTTTCCTCGCCTGTCAAGGAATCCCATACATCCTTCAGGAAGTCCTTTGCGTCGGGAGCATAGGAGTGGAATTCCTGTCTGATCTCTGTATAGGTAGCAGCCACGCGGAAGTATCCGCCGTACTCACTCATGGAGAACTGATCCTTTATCACGCCGTTTATCTGAACGCCTGCCTCGGGGACTATTTCGCCGCCATTGATGGAGATGCGTGTGATATCGGTCTTGTTCAGATCGGCGAATGCTGCTGTGTAGAGGTTACCGGCCGAGCAGTAGATACTGCCTGCATAACCGGCGAGTGTCTTGGTGTCCTTTGCTGCGGGAGAGCCCGGATTATTGAGGTCAAGGCTTGTAAGAACGGTATATGAGAGATTGTTCGTGCTGCCGAAGCCGTCAACGGGGAGGAGAATGTCCTCGCAGGGCATGATATCGTAGCTCTCGGCAAAACCGCAGTATGGAATATACTTTCTTGTGTCGGAGCTGTCACCTATATAGTCGAACATGGGCGTAGTATACGAGGAGGTAAGGAGCATGAAGCCTTCGGGAGATATCCTTACGTCGTTGTAGTAGCCGTCCTGCTTGTATACGTCGATGAGCCGGGGGTCTTCACCTGTGGTATAGAAAGCGACGAAGGTATAGGGGGTGCTGCTTTCCATATCGCGGTAGTCGATACCATAGTAGAAATTGGAGTTGTTATTGTTGCCTATGACAGCTATCATATCATTGTAGATATACATATCAAGAACGCAGACATTGTAGCCGTTGTCCTCTATGCCTGTTGTTCCGCATATATCTATGGTAGTGCTGCCTGTGAACTTTCCGTCCTTTACGTCTGCTGTGCGCAGAAGGGGAGTTGAGGAATAGTCCCCGCCTGACTTTGCGCCGAGATAGTAGATATGCTTTCCGTCGGTCTTGACGATATCGGCTTCAAGGACGTCCTGCTCCTGATAGTAGGTCTCGGAGTGCTGAGGCTCCTCCGATGCGGGCTCGTCATTTACCTCTCCGTCGGGAACGTCAACGCTTACAATTGGGGATTCGTGTATCTCGCTGCCGCCGCCGATGCCTGCGCCTGTTTCATCGTCCCCGCCGTAAAAGTTCTCTTCAGCGGCAACGGTCCCGGGCTCGGCCTCTTCAACGGCCTCGACAGCGTCATATTCTTTTATGTCTTCGTCGTCCGTTTTGAATCTGTACTGCGTGCGGGCGCTGTCCTTCTTTGCTTTTCTGGAAGCTCTGCGGAACATGGTATACACCTGCTCGTAGCTGTCAGCGCTGTTCATATAGTTAGCCTGCTTCTTGCTGTCCGGCTCATTATCGGTATTGCTGTCTGCGTGATCAGCGCTCTTGGCGTCATTTTTTTCCTGAGAGGTGATATTTGTCGAGTCAAAAGTCGCTTTGTGCCTGCCGTTGTTCATGGTATACGCGGCAGTTCCTCCTATGACTGCAAAAGCAGCCGCAGCAGCGGTTATACGTCCTGCCATTGAGATGCCGCTTCTCTTTTTCCTTGCCTTTTCGTTATCGAGCATTATCTTTATATTTTCGGGCCTGAGTTCGTCCGGTACAGGCGCTGACTTCATCTGCTCTTTGAGCTTTTCGTCGTTGTTCATAAACATTCTCCTTTCATGGATCATATCTCGGGAGTGAGTTCAAGCCGCAGCTTCTGCTTTATCCTGGACAGCTTTGAACGCACGGTAGTTGATTTTATGCCGCATAACGAGGATATCTCATCGCTGGTGTAGCCGCCGAGCACCGACATCGACAGCAGGAGCTTTGATTCGTCGTCCAGTCTTCCCACAGCTTCGCGCAGTTCGACGGATTCGTAGCTGAAGCTGTCGGAAAGCTGAGTAACGTTCTCCAGCTCTTCGGCAGGTTCAAAATATGTACGCTGCTTTCGTTTTATCTTAGCTGCAAGTATGGTCATTATCCAGCCCCGGAATTTTTCCGGATCGCGCAGCTTTTTTATAGAGCGGAATGCGTCGAGCACCGTATCGCTGACAGCGTCTGCGGCGTCGTGCTGGTTGCGCAGACTGTAGAGTGCTATATGGTAAAGGTCTTCGTAAACTGTTGAGTAAAGACGTGCGAAGGCTTCGGTGTCTCCGTCACCTGCGAGCTTTACGTCTGTTGATAGATCGTTCATGCAGATTCCTCCTTTGAATTCGAATTCATAACATATGTGTCTCACAGGAGACAGATTGTTGCACAGATTTTATTGAATAGTCGCTTTGTACAAAAAACAGTGCTGTTGATTGTTTAGTATACCGGTATTTTTTTTAACAACCCACAAAAATACCCTTGGGGTGGAAAAAACGCAGAAAACTTCATTGACAATTCTTAATAAATAATGTATAATTAATGTAACTTCTTATAATTTGTCTGACCAAAAATAGAAAGATAATAATCGAGGAGTGGGAATTTTGGTAAGAAAAAAGAGAATGATGATAGGCGTTGTTACCGCAGAGGCTAACAGCATAGAACAGCGCCAGATCATCAAGGGGATCGCACGGTTCGATATGTGCGTGGGAAGCGATACTATCGTATTCTCCAATAACTACAACCCGAATGTCAGGGAAAAGGAGCTTTTCTGCGAAAATAAGATATACGACCTCATACTCTCCGACGAGCTTGACGGTCTTATCGTTATTTCCGAATCCTTTGTCAATGAGGACGTGAAAAAGCTCATAGCCGACCTTCTTTCAAAAAAGACTATCCCTATAGTTATCGTGGGTACTCATGTGGCTGAGCTTGATTTTCCTAAGTGTACATTTATAAATACCAGCGACGAGAACGATATAGAGGATCTTACGGATCATCTCATCGAGAAGCACGGCTTTACAGATATAGATATTATTACGGGCTATGATTTCATAGAAGCCTCGAATCTCCGTGTGAACGGCTACAGAAAGTCACTGGAGAAGCATGGGATAGAGTTCGATGAAAAACATGTTCACTATGGAAACTACTGGATGAATTCAGGCGCCGAGCTTGCCGAACGCTATCACAGCGGCGAGCTTGAGCTCCCGCAGGCAATCGTCTGCGCCAACGACTATATGGCATACGGACTTATAGACAAGTTTGATGAGATAGGCATAAAGGTGCCCGAGGACGTAACAGTGGTGGGCTATGAGTACGTAGGCGACAGGTTCATGCATACGCCTCTTCTGACCACATACAAGAGAAACCGCGAAACTATAGGCGAGGACGCGGCAAATATGGTCTACAGCCGCATAAAGGAAAGGGAATTCCTTTTTGCGCCTCCACAGGGCGAGATCATATGCGGTACCAGCTGCACCTGCGGCGTTGACCGCAGCCTCTACACAGAGGAACTGAAAAACGCGAGAGCCAAAAAGGATTACGACAACCGGAACCTTTTCAATCCTCTTGACCAGAAACTGACAGAGTGCCGTACCCTTAACGAATTTACGGATATATGCGGCACCTTCCACTGGCAGGTCCGCGGCATACAGAGCTTTTACCTCTGTCTTTACAAGAACTGGTATGACTCTGATGCTGAACTTAGTGATATACTTTCATGTCAGAGCATGGTGAACTGGGATGACAAGACCCCGTTTGATATGCAGAAATATAATTTCTCAGCGCTTTTAGCTAAGAATTATGAGCCTGCGATATACTATTTCAATCCTCTTTTCTTCAATGACAGGCTTTTCGGCTATCTTGTCCTTAAGTACCACGATCCCGACACCTACGACGATATATACAGGAACTGGCTGAAATCCGTTTCAAACGGACTTGAGTTCCTCCGCATGAAGAATGATATACAGTATCTCACCCAGTGTCAGAACCTTTCCGACCTTCGTGACACTCTCACGGGAATGTACAACGAAACGGGCATGAAAAAGGCTTATCACACATTGGATATCACCAAGCAGGACTGCATTCTCGTTATGATGAGGATAGGCATATCAAATGCGGGATTCTACGAGCTGAATGGCAAGATCCCCGCTATAATGGACGCTGCGGAGGCAGTGAAGCAGTTCTGCGGCAGCAGCGATATATGCGGCAGAGTCAACGATAATACCTTTGCCTGTATAATACAGGGTGATACCGGTATAGAGCTCCTTGAAAACAGGCTTAATGCCATAATGCTGCAGCATAATCTGTATCTGGAGCAGTACGGCCTCGATTCCTTCGTTATAGCCGCGATAAAATGCACGGAGAAGTCCTATACACGCACTATCAGCACATGTACGGATATACTTGCAGATAGGCAGTGCAAACATATGGAAATGCGCATGCGGCCTCACTATGAGGATATGCTCGGCATAAGGAGCTATATCTACAGCAATCCGCAGGACAGCTTTGAGTCTGAGAAGCTTCAGAAGCTTTATCCCTACAGCGCGGGACATCTCCGCGAGGTATACAAGAAGTGCTTCGGCGTCAGCATACACAAGGACTGCATAAATGCGCGAATGGCAAAGGCGACCTACTGTCTTATGGTAACGCCGCTGAGCATGACCGAGATAGCTGAGCAGTGCGGCTACGTGGACAGCAAGTACTTCCTGCGCCAGTTCCTTGCAACGGTGGGAGTTACTCCCAATCAGTACCGCAATATGGCTAAATGAGCCGTTAGCGTGTAGTGGCGGCGTTCCGCTGCCCGTTCAATAATTACTGCACGAATAAACATAAACCAATAACCCCGAAAGCTGTTTTATCCGAATGCTTTCGGGGTTATTCTGATAATTTACGAGCGCAGATCAGAATTTGTCAGAGAAATATCTCATGAAGTCTGAAAACAACAAAATCTCCTTCTTCCAGCGTAAGCGGAGGGTGTGTCAGTTTGAATCGTTCTCTTGCGGCAATATATTCTTCAATTTCTTCTCTTGTTTGAAAGAGTCCGTATTGGTTTAATTCAAACTGAGGAAATTTAAAAGGTATCTCATTATACACAGCCGAATAATTGTCACCCATGGCATATGCATAGTCATACCCTAAGAATATCTTTTTAAAATCAGGACAGTCAAACCTGGGATCAGACACGTCTGTTTCACACAGTAACAGCCTGTATCTTATATTTCGTTTTTCTGCTTCCTTTATATATTTGTATATGTAATCCATATCGTTACAAGCAGCTATCCGAGTATGATCGCTTAAATCCCAATAGGTTTTACCGATATTCTCATCATAATAGGCTTCAAAACAGTCGGATATGTCTTTCTCATAGTTCAGGAACCAGTTCTGAGCTGTCTTTTCGCCAAATCCGCTGCCATCTATCCCTTTATAAGAATTATCGGAATATTTTTGAACAACAATACCGTTTACAATCATATCTCATCACCGTAAATCCTGATTTATTATATTGAAATTATAACCTAAAAACAAAGATATGTCAACAAAAAGCCGCAGTACGGTAAAATACTGCGGCTTTTTCTGATGCGCAATACGCGCACATGTTTAGTTCTGTTACTGGTTGGCGCGTCCGAGGAATGCTGCGCCGATGATACCTGCGTCATTGCCAAGCTTTGCGATAACGATCTCGGTATTCTTCTCGGAGTTGCGGGTATATACTTCCTTGGCAACGAGTTCCTTCATGGGGAGGAGGAGGGGATCGCCCTCATTGCATACGCCGCCGCCGATACAGAGTATATCGGGCTGGAAGATATTGATAGTATTGGTTATACCTGCTGCGAGGTACTTGATGTACTTGTCAACAACAGCCTTTGCGTATTTGTCGCCCATTCTCATGCAGTCAAAGGAGGTGCGTGCCGTTACCTTGCCTCTTTCGTCGGCAGACTTGTTCATGATACTGTCGGGGTGCTCGTCCATAGCCTCTTTTGTCATGCGTATAAGACCTGTAGCGGAGGAATAAGCCTCAAAACAGCCCTTTCTGCCGCATGAGCACTGTGCGCCGTCCACCTCGATAACTGTATGACCTATCTCAGCGCCTGCAAAGTTCGAGCCGGAGTATATCTTGCCGTCAACTATGATACCGCCGCCGACGCCTGTTCCGAGAGTGATGCATACAGCGTTTCTTGCGCCCTTTGCGGCGCCTGCGACGAACTCGCCGTATGCAGCTGCGTTTGCGTCATTCTCAATGAATACGGGTTTGTCGATACTTTCCTGTATGTACTTTACCATAGGAGTATTCCTGAAGCCGAGGTTGTTTGAGTACTCGATGATACCCTTTTTGCTGTTTGCGATACCGGGAGTGCCGACGCCGATCCACTCGATCTGATCCATGGTGAGCTTGGCGTTCTTAACTGCTTCTATAGCCATTTTTGCCATATCGTCCGCGATCTCCTTTTCTGGACGGGGGCAGTTTGTCTTGGTGCTTGCTTTTGAGATGATGTTGTATTCCTCATCAACTACGCCTGCGACGATATTTGTACCGCCGAGGTCGATTCCTACATAATATTTCATTTTATATCCTCCTTATGGAATTGTGGTGATGATAACGTCACAATTTCCTTTTATAGCAAATGCGCCTGTTCCTGCGGGAACGAAAACGCTTGTGCCCATTTTCAGTTCGAGCCTGTAATTGCCGGCGACAAGCTCTCCGCCGCTTCCGCCTATCACAAGGACATGTGCAAAGGAGTTCTTATCGGCGGTGAAGCCTGCCTCCTTGATTATCCTGTGGCGGTTGACTATAAAGTAATTGCAGTCTGCAAGGAGCTGAGTGACTACACCGTCGAGCTCAATGCCGTAGACAGGTCTGCGGTGGTCTGCGGGCTCGGTATTTGTCACCTCAAGAGCCTTTTCAATGTGGAGCTGTCTCGGCTTGCCGTCGGCACCGAGCCTGCCGTAGTCGTAAACCCGATAGGTAACGTTTGAGCTCTGCTGTATCTCGGCAATGAGAATGCCCTTGCCGATAGCATGGAGAGTACCCGGCTCGATGAAGAAAACGTCGCCCTGCCTGACAGGAACGCGGTTCACCTTGTCCATTAGTGTGTTATCCTCAACAGCGCGGCGGAACTCGTCCTTTGTGATCTTTTCCTTGAAGCCGTATACCAGCTCCGCGCCCTGATCGGCGGATATGATGTACCACATCTCGGTCTTGCCGTTGTCGTTCTCGTATTTATGAGCATACTCGTCGCAGGGGTGTACCTGCACTGACAGGTCGTTCTTTGCGTCGATGAGCTTTACAAGAACGGGGAAGCTGTCGCCGCTTTTGAAGCTGCTGCCCACAGCCTCCGGGTGAGCGGAAATAAAGTCGCTGAGCTTAATTCCGCCGAACTCGCCGCCGTCTATGATGCACTCTCCGTCAGGGTGACAGCTGAGCTCCCAGCTTTCGGCGAGACGCTCCGTATCGCTCTCCTTGCCGAATAACTCACGGAGCTTTGTGCCGCCCCATATATAGTCCTTTACAGGTGCTTTTAGTAAAAATGGTGTCATTATTATGCCTTTCTGCTGTATATTAGTTGGTTTTGGGAAATTCCCTAAGAAAATCATCGGCTGAGCCGTTGTATACATTAAGGTCGATATGCTCTTCCTCACCGATGTAGCCTGTTAGTCTGCCCTTGTCGCTGTACTGCCAGAACTTCCATTCAAGGATATCGGGCTCGCAGTTCACACATCTTATCCAAAGCGGATAGTCGGAGAATCTGCCGCTGATATATCTGTAGTAAACAGGCAGGGTAGTATATATGATAGGCTTGACGCCGTAGTAGCTCTCCAGTCTTTCAAGCAGGGGACGAAGTATACTTTCAGCTTCTTCATGTGAGGGCTTGTTCTTGCGTTTATCCGCATAGTATTCTATATCTATGACCGGAGGCATATTGATCTCGCTTCTGTCCACTGAGGAGATGAAATTATTCGCCTGAGTCTCGCCTGCGCTGTCAAAGCTGAAGAAGTGATAGGCGGAAACCCGTATATCAGTAGACGCAGCTCTTTCAAGATTGCGTCGGAACGATTCGTCGGTATGTCCGCTGCCCTCGGTAGCCTTTATGAAAGCGAAAGAAACGTTCTGAGCTTCCAGCTCGTTCCAGTCAATATCGCCCTGATAGTTCGAGACATCAACACCGAAAACGGGATATCTTGCTCTATTTACTCTTGCTGTTGATAAAAACAGAGCCCCTGCCGCAGCAGCTGCCGTAAGTGCTCCACCGATCAGCGTACATAGTATATTTCGTTTAAAAGTCTGCATATTTCATGAAACAACTCCCTGAGATCAGTGTATCTCCGTAATACGGAGCGGAAGAGCACGCTTTCCGCTGCCCGGAAAGTCATACAATAATATAATAAACTAAAATCCCGAAATAGTCAACAGTTTTTTTTCACTGAGACGCAATTTTTTTCAGTGTTCATAATTTAAAACGGGCAGTATTCATATGAGAAGATTTTATACAAAATGTAATTTGCAGATTGATTTGTACAGAATGCTCAAAAAATTATTATTTCGTTCATAAAATATAGCAGAAAAAGTAACACGAAATGAGGTATCATAAAATTACAGAGATTTTGGGTGTTTTAAGAGATGTATTTTTGAGGAGGAATGATTATGAGAAAGGTCATATCTGCATTGTTATCAGTGGCATTGGCACTGTGTGCTGTGCCCGCAGCTGTATTTGCAGCAGAAAACGAGGCTTCCGTTCCGAGTGCGACATACGAGCGCTATGACTTTAACGAAGACGGATATATAGACGCTCTGGATGTTGCTTTTCTTTTCAGGTATTATCTTATCACGACCAATGATAAGGTATCTGATACCATCAGACTTGGCGTTACCGAGGATATCAGCAAGAAGATTGCCGAATTCGGTGATTTCAACAAGGACGGCAGAGTAAACTCGGTTGACGGAACCCTGTTCCTGAAGTATGTCATCAGTTTTACCAACTGCAAGATCGAGGACTTTGAGCCGCAGTACTATTCAGCTATAGTCAGCGAGAGCGTTGAAAAGGGCGACGTTAACGGCGATGGCGTTATTGATGCAGTAGACGCCAGCAATATCCTTTCGTTCTATGCTATCAACAGCACAGGTGCCGATATCGTTAAGTCAAGCCAGCTGGTGTGCCGCTATAAGGGCGACATGAACGGCGACGGTATCGTAGATTCAGTTGACGCTTCACAGGCATTGAAGATATATGCCAAGAATTCAGCAAACTGACCGTATTATCAATTAAAAGCCATAACCTCACAGTAATAATTCCGTGATAAAAATCCCCGCGACCTGACTGCACAGGCTGCGGGAATTTTTTGTTATATTATATTGAAAAGCTGGCTGCGGTCACGTGGATCGAAGCTGACAAGCCCCTTTCCGTTCTTTGAAAGCACCACTCCGCTGGTGATACCCACGGGAGTGAGCGAAAACAAGCCGTTTCTTCTGTGAGCGGCTCTGAAAAGACTGCCGAAGCGTGAGTTTACAGGTATCCCGTCAAGTTCAAAGGCTATACCCCTTCCGGTTATCCTCAATTCAAGAGCGGGCATATCGGCAAAGGGACGGCAGGTCATGCCGTTTGCGGCGTAGTGGCCGCGCAGAGGAGAGACCTGAGTATCGCGGAAGAAACGGTACAAAAGTGCGGCAACGGCTGCTTCCGTGTCATAGAGGCGGTGCTTTATCTCCTTTTCGGGCGCAGTGAGTATCTGCAGTACCTCACTGCATATAAGTCTGGCATTTCGGTTAAGCGCAGACGAAAAGCTGCTTCTCATGGCAAAGCGGCGGAGCTGCTCGTATCTGATGTGCTGTTCGGGGACGAATTCGGGATACATGGCGCGGGCAAGGTTCTCATACTGTATGTGGATATTGCGCTTGCTTGAGAAGTAGGTCATTTTCGCGGCATGGGGCAGACAGCACATATCCGAGAGCATATGCACCGCACGGGCGAGATACACTGCTCCCTGCGGCTTGAAGCCGCTCATGTACATGGTCAGAGCCATGGTGTAGTCTTCTTCAAACATGGTACGGGCGCTTTTTGCGAACAGATCTTTACCGTTTTTTAAGTAGCCCTGCACAGCCTTCATGGGAACGCCGTTAGTGCTGCATCCGCAGTAATAGTGACGGCCTGCGCCGTTTTCGCGGTCGCCCTTGTCATCGGCACGGTAGGTATAGGGGATCATAGTGCCGAGCATGGGGCTTATGAGCTTTTCTGCTTCGGGAGCGGTCTCGCTCAGGAGCTTCAATGCACGTATGAGTATTTCCTGATGTATGGGCGGTGGTGTGAATGTCTGAGCGCCCGTGTAGCTTTCAGCAAGACTGTGGAGCTCATCGGCGGCTTTTTTCCATTTATTCAGCATTGTAACGCTCCTTACGTAAATCATGATTTAACGTATTAATTACGCCTTGTCCAAAACAAAGGGATTCCAAAGGGTTCACAACCCTTTGGTCAGGTCAAGGGCTGACAGCCCTTGTGGGGTGTGGGGCAAAGCCCCGCATTCGGCAGGCGCTCCGCAAGGGTGAATTCCGAAAACAATCCAGTGAATTGTTTTCGGAAGAGGGACGCCCTGCAAGTGAGGGCGTCCCTTATCGGGCGGATATTATCTGCAACTACATGGAACGCCGAGGGCTGCGTTTCCTACAAACATAAATTATGATTTACCTAATTATACCGCTCAAAGGCGGGATTGTCAATATATCCGGCGTTTACCAAAACAAAAAGGGCGTTCATATGAACGCCCTTGAGTATTGCATATATATCAGCTATTAGCCAAGCTCTGCAAAGTACTTGATTGTTCTTACCAT
>DBXO01000045.1 GCA_002309635.1 Ruminococcus flavefaciens
TTCATGGTGGAGATGAGCGAGGTATCGGATATACTGAAAAATGCCACCAGGGACAGCCTTGTCATACTTGACGAGGTGGGACGCGGTACCTCCACATTTGACGGCGTGAGTATTGCACGTGCGGTTGCGGAGTTCATCTGCAATTCAAAGAAGCTGGGCTGCAAGACTCTCTTTGCAACTCATTACCATGAGCTCATAGGCCTTGAGGACGAACTGGAGGGCGTAAAGAACTACAGCATTGCAGTAAATAAGCACGGAGGTACCATACGCTTCCTGCGAAAGATAGTCCGCGGCGGCGTGGACGAGAGCTACGGTGTTGACGTAGCGAAGCTGGCGGGACTTCCCGCAAAGGTTGTCACAAGAGCTAAAGAGCTCCTTGAGGAAATGGAGCGTCAGCACGCCTCGGAGCGCCCTGCGTCGGTACGGGAGGAGTCTGGACAGATAAGCTTTGGCAGTCTGGGACGTGAGGCGGCACTGGATATGCTTGAAAAGACCAATATCGACGAGCTAAGCGACAGCGAATGCCGCGAATTACTGAGCGATATGCTGAAAGCCCTCCAATGAGAGACGTTAGCCCTCAGGAAGCGGCTGAGCTTATGAATGGGATTCCAAATGGACTGTGTTCCTTTGGTCAGGTCAAGGGCTGACAGCCCTTGCAGGGTTCGGGGCAGCGCCCTGTAAGAGATGGCGTTCCCTGAATATGCATTAAATAAACAGGAGATGTAAAATCATGCCCGCATACTTTTCGATGATAATGGAATTCAGCCGTGCAGAGCTGGATTTTGACAATATGAAGGAGCTCTGGCACTATCTCAAATACTCGGGGCTCGAATTCAAAAGCGGCGTATACAATGCCGAAAAGGATACCATAGAGGATATTCTCGACTGGAACCAGAAAAAGCTTGAGGAGGACTTCGAGCTGGGCTATGACGAGAACGCCGACAATGACTATAAGCAGATGTGCTTCAATTACGGCGGCTTTTCCGAGGTCCGCGGATTTATCATGAACGAGAACCCGATCCGCGGCGAGTATACCTTTACGCTGCTTATCCCTGAAGATGAGGTCTTCATCAGCGACAACACCTACAAAAAAGAGGCAGTGGAGAAGCTGAAAGCACTTGCTACTATACTGTGGATACTTCCCAAGACCCGTACTCTACAGACTGAACTGGAGCTGTGCGAGGGGATCGCTCCCGAAATGGATATAAAGGAAGGCGCTCTGCCCTCTGCCTGTCCTTTTGCCATAGTATCCGAAAAGCAGTTCGGGCGCATGGACACAGCTGACTATACCGCCGAGCACATAAACGCAGGCGGAGTCATACTTACGCCAAAACGGGTAAAGCTGGTCTGAGCTGCGCGTAAATCAGAAAGGAAGTATACCATGCCCCCCATTAACGTCCTCAGCAAGGAAATATCAGAGCTTATCGCCGCAGGCGAGGTCATAGAACGCCCCTCCTCGGTAATAAAGGAGCTTGTGGAAAACTCGATAGACTCGGGAGCTTCCCATATCACCGTGGAGATAAAGAACGGCGGCACTACATATATGCGTGTCACCGACGACGGCTGCGGAATGTCCTTCGGCGATGTTCCCAAAGCCTTTCTTCGTCATGCCACAAGCAAGATA
The DNA here is from genome assembly GCA_002309635.1 of Ruminococcus flavefaciens. Lineage (GTDB taxonomy): Bacteria > Bacillota > Clostridia > Oscillospirales > Ruminococcaceae > Ruminococcus > Ruminococcus flavefaciens_J. The sequence goes on from DBXO01000045.1 coordinate 1,625, forward strand.
AGCGCCAAGGAGGACCTTGACAATATCCTCACTCTCGGCTTCAGAGGTGAAGCCCTTGCCTCCGTGGCAGCTGTTTCACGCGTGGAGATAATGACCAAGCAGCGCGAGCAGCTCTACGGCACCCTTTATACTATCGAGGGCAGCGCCGAGAAGACCCATGAGGAGAGCGGCTGTCCCGACGGCACCACCGTAGTTATCCGTGACCTTTTCTACAATGTTCCCGCAAGGCGCAAGTTTATGAAAAAGGACGTGACAGAGGGCAACGCAGTCAGCAGTATCCTGCAAAAGATAACCATGTCACACCCCGATATCGCTTTCAGGTTTATCCGCGACAACCGCACTGAGTTCAACTCCAGCGGTGACGGAGAACTGTTTTCGGCGGTATATGCGGTATACGGACGTGACTTCGCCCGCGATCTCATGCCCGTTGACTATGAATATGAGGGAGTACACGTAGGCGGCTATGTTATAAAACCTCTGTATTCAAAGACCAACCGTTCTTTCCAGAATTTCTTCGTGAACGGCAGATATGTCCGTTCGAGGCTTTGCTCGTCGGCTCTCGAAAACGCCTATACCAATATGATAATGACGGGAAAATTCCCTGCCTGCGTACTTCTCATAGACCTTTCACCCAGTGCAATGGACGTAAATATCCACCCGACCAAGGCTGAGGTGCGTTTTACCAATGAGAAGTCGGTTTCCGACGCCATTTACTTTGCGGTAAAGAACGCCATGATGAAGGACGGGCTCATATACGAATTTGAGCTGAAGCCCCATGCGGACTGGACAAAGGCTGCTACCGGGCAGGAGGAGATGAAGCAGCAGGAGTTCCTTTTCACTCCCGTTGACAAGATAGAGGAGACCGAGCAGAGGCTTGGGTCGGCACCTGCTCCTGTGTATACGGCTCCGGAGCCTGTATCGGAGGAACCTCCGGTTACTGCTGATATAACCCCGAGCCCCGCCTACAGAAATACGGTTCCGATATACAGCGGAACGGTTCCTATACAGTCTTCAGCTCACGAAACAAAGCCTGCCGAAGCTGCTCCCGTTGACGAAAGTGCTGCGGAGCCTGTGGAAGAAGCAGCTACGGAGCCGACAGAGGAGGAAGTAAGCGAGCCTGAGGCAGTTGAGGGATTCAGCTACATCACACAGCAGTCCTTTGCGGCTGCTCCCGTGCAGAAGCCTGCGGAGGAGAAAAAGCAGGAGTCTGTATGGACGGAAAAGCCGAAGATACGTGTTATCGGTGAAGCCTTCGGACTCTATATAGTTGCTGAGGCGGGCGAGGACACCATGATAATGATAGACAAGCACGCCGCCCATGAGAGGATAATATTCGAGCGCCTGAAAAGCCGCAACTGCCGTCAGTACAGTCAGCAGCTCCTTACGGGAGTGAAAGTTCTGCTCACAGCAGATGAATTCAGCGCCCTTGAAACCAATCAGGAGCTTCTTGCCGACCTTGGCTTTGCCTTTGATTTCTCTGAGAAGCCTTGTGCGGTAGCCACGGCAGTTCCCACATTCATAATGGAACTTGACATGGAGGATATAATCTCGGAGATAGCAGATAATCTCCGTATGTACAGCCACGACCCACAGTCTCGGGCGCTGGACGATATGCTCCACACAGTCGCCTGCAAATCGGCGATAAAGGGGAATGATAAAAATGATATCGCGGAGCTCCAGTCGCTTGCGGAGCAGGTCTACTTCGACGAAAGGATACGCCATTGTCCTCATGGCAGACCCGTGATGTTCACAATGACAAAGAGCAATATCTCACATCAGTTCGGAAGAACGTAAGGAGATGCTATGAAACGAGCGGTAAAAGTTCTTATTGCAGTATATTTTTCGCTGGTGATGTGCATTTTCGGCGGAACTGCCGCCTATGCATGGAACGCTGATACTTCACATCTGGATATAAGCTTCGGGAAAGTCCCCGAGGGAACTGCATTTGCCGACATACTGCTGAAAGGCAGCTGGAGCAAGGCAGAGACCGATTTCATGGAGAGAAACGGAAAGCTCCTTGATATAGGACGTGACAGCGAAATCGCAAAATACAGCAATGACGGCTTCACGAGTATGCTTTTCAGGCATAACTGTGCTGAATTTCAGGAATGTGACATGACTGCTGAGGACGGCAGAAAGCATATGGTTTTTAAGCTTGATATCCCAAGCGATGAGATATTCAATCATTTCGGCATCATAAAGGTGGCTTATTGCGGTAAAGAGGGCAATATCCTCGGTATCACCGATGAGGTCAGGATAAAAAGAGTATTCTGGGGCAATCCTGCATACACCATAAAAGCAGACGGAAGCAACCTTACCTGCGATGTGAACCTGGGGCCGCCGTATTTTATGATAGTGCTGGTGCCGGTGACGGCTGCTGCGCTGATCTTGGTAATAACAGCTGCTGTTATCACAGTGAAGGTAAGGAAAAAGGTGCAGACGGCAAGGAGCATAAAACGCATACAGTCGGGAGAACTTGATAATGAACGAAAAGAATAACAAGCCCTTTGTGCTTGCCATTGCGGGACCTACAGCCTCGGGCAAGACACGGCTGGGCGTTGAGCTTGCGAAGATTTACGGCGGAGAGGTCATCTCCGCCGATTCCATGCAGATATACAAGGGTATGGACATAGCCTCGGCAAAGCCGACAGAAGCCGAAAAACAGGGGATCCCCCACCACCTGATGGGGATACTGGACAGGGACGTGAGCTTTAGTGCCGCAGATTATGTACGGCTTGCCAATGAGAAGATAGGGGAGATCCTTTCGCGTGGGAAACTCCCCGTAATAGTTGGCGGAACGGGACTTTACATCGACTCTCTCCTCGAAAACGTGAAGTTTTCCGAGGGAGGCAGCGACGAGGCTTACCGTGAGGAACTCTATGCATTTGCCCGTGAGAACGGCAACGAAGCCCTCCACGCCCGTCTTGCGGAGCTTGACCCGGAAGCTGCCGCGGGAATACACCCAAATAACCTTGTGAGAGTTGTCCGCGCACTGGAGGTCTGTAAGGTGACGGGGCGCCGTTTCAGCGAGCTTAAAAAGGAGAGCCGCCTTGTGGAAAGCCCGTACAGATCGCTTATTATCGGGCTCAACTACGAAAACAGGCAGACTCTTTATGACCGCATAGACATGCGCGTTGATGAAATGGTAAAGGCTGGGCTCATAGAAGAAGCACGTCAGCTCTGGCAGGAAAGCAGTATGAAAACCGCCGCCAACGCCATAGGCTACAAGGAACTTATACCGTATTTTGAGGGGAAAGCCCTTCTGTCCGACTGTATAGACACCATAAAGCAGGAAACGAGGCGTTATGCCAAGCGCCAACTGACGTGGTTCCGTAAAAACACCCGTATCGAGTGGGTATTTTTGGACAGATTTAATAAAAATAATGAAATATTAGAAAAATGCAAAAAAAGTATAGCCAAATTCTTGTAAATGTGATATAATGTACTGTGTGTATTTCTGCGCGGGTTATTTGACAAAAGTTTTTACCCACGAAGCATTACACGGAAACAAATATCTGATAGGAGAATGTGTATGAACAAAACAATCAATCTGCAGGACGTGTTCCTCAATCAGTGCAGAAAAGACAAGATCATGGTGACTATCATACTCACAAACGGTTTCCAGTTCAAGGGAATGGTAAGAGGCTTTGACAGCTATGTTGCTATCTTCGACTGTGACGGTAAGCAGCAGCTGGTATACAAGCACGCTATCTCCACCATTATCCCCGCAAGATCTGTTTCTATCCTCGACGCTTCCGAAAAGAACGACTAAGGGTGATCTGAATGGGATTCTCCAAGTCGGACGGCAGCTTCATGGTCAAGTTCCTCAGGAACGTGGTGCTGGTGCTGCTTCTGATCGTTTTCATCAGCATAGTCTATAATTTCCGGAATAAGGAAAGCGATACTGTCTCAGCCTTGATGGCTTCGGCTCTGTCCTCCCAGGAGTACAAGGGCGTTTTCATCAGGGACGAGGAAATACAGCTGTACAGCGGAAACGGCGTTCTCAGCTACAATGTGTCCGACGGCGGAAAAGTCGGCAACGACACAGTTATCGCGGAGGCTTACCTCGACGACGAGCAGCTGAGCATAAAGCATGAGCTGGCAAAGCTTCAGAGGGAACTGGGTATCCTCGAAAAGATAACCAACCCGGGCACCCTTGAATCCGCACAGCCTGCAAGCCTTTCCGAAAGTATCAACGACAGCTACCGCAGCCTTATATATTACAGGGATATGGGCAGGCTGGACGAGCTGAGCGATGTCAGGGACGATCTCCTTATACAGCTCAGTACATACCAGATCGTTACCGACGAGGTTCAGGGCTTTGACCAGAAGAAGCTGGACATAAGAAACGAGATAGACAAGCTCAATGCAAGAAGAGTTGCGCCCCATGAGACTGTCAGGTCTCCCCGTTCCGCATATTTCGTAAGCTATATCGACGGCTATGAGGAAAAGCTGAACACAAAGAACATGGACACTATCACCTCGTCCATGCTCGAAGGGATCACCGACAGGAAGTCTACCGCTCCCAATGTGGTGGGCAAGCTCATAGAGGGCTACGGCTGGTATCTTGCCATAGTAGCGGATAATTCCAAGAAGCAGTACGCCATAGGCGAAGATGTGTGGCTCAGGTTCGATTCCTCGGCTGAGAGCTATCCGGCTGTGATACACGATATCCGCGACGAAAAGAATGATAAGAGCATAATCATCATATACTGCGACAAGTTCAATTACGAGCTTGTACAGCACAGAGCCGAGATAGTCGAGCTCATCAAGCACGACTACAGGGGGCTCAAGGTGCCCCGTGAAGCCATACGTTTTGCCGACGTCACCGAGACTGAGGACGACGGGAACGGAAACGTCTCTGCCAAGACCACTAAATGCAAGGGCGTGTATATCCGCAAGGGCGAGCAGATACTCTTCAAGAAGATAGATGTTGTGTATGAGGGCAGCGATTATGTTCTTTCAAAGCCTCAGAGCGAGCTTTCAAAGAAGAGCGAGTACCTCGAGCTCTATGATGATATACTGATAGAGGAGGTCGAAAAGAATGAAAAGTGACGATCTCGCTTATATCGACGAGAACCTGCGCATAATAAAAGAGAGGTGCGCCGAGGCGATGGACAAGTACCGCAGCCGCGGCGATAATGTGCGTATCATGGCGGTCACCAAGACCGTTGCTCCCGAGGTTGTGAACCATGCCATAGAGCTGGGTATAGATCTTCTCGGTGAGAACAGGGTGCAGGAGTACCTCTCAAAGGCTGACTTCTATGACAAGTCGGCAGAGGTGCAGTTCATAGGTCATTTACAGACAAACAAGGTCAAATATATAATAAATACGGTAAGTATGATACAGTCCGTGGACACCCTTAAGCTGGGTCAGGAGATAAGCCGCCTCGCCGTTAAGAACGGCAGGACTATGGATATCCTCTGCGAGGTAAATATCGGCGGAGAGGACTCCAAGAGCGGCATAGCTCCCGCAGGACTGAAAGAGCTTATCAGCGGGCTCAGAGAGCTTGAAGGAGTGCGTATCAGAGGTCTTATGACCATACCGCCTCCGTCGGACAGCGATATCTTCCTCGGAAGAATGAAGGAGCTTTACGACAGCATCTCCTCTGAGTACGGGGGAATGGATATCCTCTCCATGGGAATGACCCACGATTACGCCGAAGCTATCAAGTACGGTTCAACACTGGTGCGCATAGGCACGGGACTGTTCGGCGCAAGGGACTATTCAAAGTAACTCCTCGGCGGAAAGCCGAATATCAACACGGGATACTCCGCATTGATCCTGTGAAGAAAGATAAAAAATATAAATAATGCGGAGAAGGAGTATTAAGATGAAACTTTTTGAGAACATTAAGGAATTTTTCTTTGCTGAAGAGGACGATGATTTTGACGCAGATGTTCCGGTTCGTCACGAACGCAGCGAACGCAGCGGATTCCAGTCGGCTGCACAGGACGATGCTCCCGTAAACGAAGGCATGCCCAGCGGAATGAGCAGAGAAAGAAGAAATAAGGTCGTTAATATACAGACAACAGCACAGCTTCAGGTGGTACTCGTTAAGCCCTCTGCATTCACAGACGCAAAGCAGATAGCAGACCACCTGATCGCCAAGAAGACAGTAGTTCTTAACCTTGAAACAGCTTCGCCCGAGAACAAGAGAAGAATAATCGACTTCCTCGTAGGCGTTGCTTATGCAAACGGCGGAAGCCTCAAGCCTGTCGCTAATCTTACCTACATCATCACTCCTTATAATGTAGGATTTATCGGCGAAGACCTCGTAGGCGAGCTTGAGAACAACGGCGTGTTCATCTGATGAACGAACCGTCGGATAAGCTTTTTACCGCAAGGCTCGGGGACATGGCAGCACTCTGTGAAAGAGACGGAGCAGCCGTGTTCTCTTCCTTTTTCGATGAAAGACAGTGCGCTGAAGCAGAGGCGTGGTGCGCAAGGAATACGGGAGGTCTGCGATACAGACTGTGGGGCGGCTATGAGGACGCAAGACGCAGGATGCTGGCGATTTATCCCGATTACTGCGAGGATTATATCCTCGGGGAATTCCCGTTTGTCTGCCTTACCTTTACATACAGGGAGGAGGACAAGCTCTCTCACAGGGATTTCCTCGGATCGCTTATGGGGCTCCGGCTAAAGCGCGAGGTCATAGGCGATATAGTGGTCTCGGAGGGGACCGCGCAGATATTCGTCACCGAAGTCGCTGCAAAGCACATATGCGGCAGCATATCCAAAATAGGCAGAGTCGGCGTGAAGATCGCCGATGACAAGCCGTTTATACTCGAAAACGCTCAGAAGTTTCAGGAAATATGCGGAACAGTCGCTTCGCTGCGCCTTGACTGTATAGTCGGGCTCGCTGCAAAGCTCAGCCGTGAAAAGGCTGCGGCACTTATCCGCACGGACAGAGTCGAGGTCAATCACCTGCCCGTTCCATCAGTCTCCCATGAACTCAGGGGCGGAGATATATTGTCAATCAGGGGCTATGGAAGATTTGTACTTTCCGAAATAAACGGTCATACAAAGAAAGACCGCATACACATTATCTTAAAGAAATATATTTAGAGGTGAATTGAAATGATAACTTCAAAGGATGTCAGAAACAAGAGATTTGAAAAAGCAGCCTTCGGATACAAGCAGGAGGAAATAGACGAATTCCTCAATCAGCTTGAGGCTGAGCTGGACGAGATGGAGCGCGAGCGTGCGGAGGCAAACAGCAAGATACAGGTACTTGCCGATAAGGTAAGAGAATATATGAGAGACGAGGACGCTCTCAAGGACGCTCTCCTCGGAGCTCAGAAGCAGGGACATCAGGTGCTCAACGAGGCTAACGAAAAGGCCGAGCAGATAATCGCAGAGGCTCAGGCAAAGGCAGACGCCCTCGAGGACGAGGCTGTACGTCAGCATGCCGAGGCTATGGAGAGGAACCGCGAGGAGATCGCAAAGGAAAAGGAAGCTCTCATCGAAGCTCAGCAGCAGGTAGCAGACTTCAAGAAGAGCCTGTTCGACATGTATAAGAGTCACCTTGAGCTCATTTCTTCAATGCCAGAGACCTTCGACAACGGCGTGGAGACAGAGGAAACAGAGGAAGAGCCTCAGACAGCTGAAGAGATCGCAGCATCAGTTGCGCCAGAGTCCGAGGAATAATCAACAATCAAAAAGATCGAAAGGAGGATCCCTCTGAGCTTTTAAAAGGGGGATCGGATAGTATGGCACAGGATTATAACAGCACTCTTAATTTACCGCAGACAGAATTTCCCATGCGTGGAAATCTGCCTAAAAGAGAGCCCGAAACTCTCCAGAAATGGGAGGATGAAAGACTCTATTACAAGATGATAGATAAGAATAAGGGCAAGCCCTCATATGTTCTCCATGACGGACCTCCCTATGCAAACGGTGAGATCCATCTTGGTCATGCTCTCAATAAGTCCCTTAAGGACTTTATTGTAAAGTACAAGAATATGAGCGGATTCTGTGCTCCCTACGTTCCCGGCTGGGACACACACGGACTTCCCATTGAGCTGAAGGCTATGAAGGCTATAGGCGTCGAGAACGGAGCTATCCCCGCAGTAGATCTCAGAAAGCACTGCCGTGAATACGCAATGACTCAGGTCGCAAACCAGATGAAGGGCTTCAAGAGACTGGGCTCACTGGGCGACTATGACTATCCTTACCTGACACTCCGCCCCGAGTACGAGGCAAAGCAGGTAGAGGTATTCGGCTCAATGGTAAAGAAGGGATATATGTACAAGGGGTTAAAGCCTGTTTACTGGTGCCCCGACTGTAATACCGCTCTCGCCGAGGCTGAGATAGAGTATTCAAACGACCCGTGCTATTCTATATATGTCAAATTCAACGTTACCGATGACAAGGGCATCTTCACTGACCTCGGACTTGACCTTTCAAAGGTATATTTCGTTATCTGGACAACAACTACATGGACTATCCCAGGCAACCTTGCCATCTGTCTCGGACCCGAGTACAACTATACCCTTGTTCATGTGGGCGACGAGTACTACGTAATGGCTGAAGAGCTGGTAAAGACAACTATGGAGACTGCCGGCATCACAGAGTATACCACAGAGCATATCTTCACAGGCGCAGAGCTTGAGGGCATGAAGACAAAGCACCCTCTCTACGACCGTCCGTCACCCATAATCGTAGGCGACCACGTTACTCTTGAAAGCGGTACAGGCTGCGTACATACAGCTCCCGGCTACGGCGTCGAGGACTTTGAGGTGTGCAAGAAGTACGACGACATCGGTATCATCGTATGTGTTGACTCAAAGGGTAAGCAGACCGCAGAAGCAGGCGAATTCGAGGGCATGGACACAGATCAGGCAAACAAGGCTATCGCTGCAAAGCTCGTTGAGCTCGGCGCTATGCTGGCTACACAGAAGATCGTCCACCAGTATCCTCACTGCTGGCGCTGTAACAGTCCTATCATATACAGAGCTACAGAGCAGTGGTTCTGCTCCGTAAACGGCTTCAAGGACGAGGCTATCAGGGCTATCGAGTCCGTTCAGTGGATACCCGAGTGGGGCGAGGACAGAATCAAGGGCATGGTACGCGACAGAAGCGACTGGTGTATCTCCCGTCAGAGAACATGGGGCGTTCCGATACCTGTTGTTTACTGTAAGGACTGCGGCAAGCCTATCTGCAACGACGAAACTATCTCCGCTATCTCGGAGCTCTTCCGCAGGGAGGGCAGCGACGCATGGTGGATAAAGGATACAAAGGAATTCATTCCCGCAAGCGTAAAGTGCGAGTGCGGCTGCGGTGAATTCACCAAGGAATATGACATCATGGACGTATGGTTCGACAGCGGCGTATCACATACATCTGTTATGGAAGGCAAGGACTTCCCAAGCCTTTCATGGCCTGCCGACCTTTATCTCGAGGGCGCTGACCAGTACAGAGGCTGGTTCCAGTCATCTCTCCTCACATCAGTCGTATACAAGGGACAGTCTCCCTACAAGGCAGTCTGCACCCACGGCTGGGTAGTTGACGGCGAGGGCAAGGCAATGCACAAGTCCCTCGGAAACGGTATCGACCCCAGCGAGATAACAGAGCAGTACGGCGCTGATATCCTCCGTCTGTGGGCGGCTTCATCGGACTATCACAGCGATATCCGTATATCCAAGCCTATCCTCGGACAGCTTTCCGACGCTTACAAGAAGATAAGAAACACCGCACGTTTCATACTGGGCAACCTCGGAAACGGTGCAGGCTTCGATCCTGACAAGGACAGCGTAAGCGACGATCAGCTCACAGAGCTTGACAAATGGGCTCTCATGAAGCTTGACTCTCTTATTGACAAGATGAAGGAGGGCTATGAGGCGTTCGATTTCCATATCGCACTCCATGCGCTCCATAATTTCTGCGTAATAGATATGTCTAACTTCTATCTTGACATCATCAAGGACAGACTTTACTGCGAGAAGGAAGATTCAGTTCTCCGCCGTGCAGCTCAGACGGCAATGTACCGCATAATCAGTGCGATAACAAGACTTGCCGCACCTATCATTTCATTCACAGCCGAGGAGATATGGCAGTTCATGCCCCATTCCGCAGGCGACGACAAGGAAAGCGTATTCCTCAACCAGATGCCCGAGAAGAGCGGCATAGAGTTCTCTGACGGCTTCATCGACAAATGGCAGTTCATCTACAATACACGTCTCGGAGCAAACAAGGCTCTTGAGGACGCAAGAAACGAAAAGGTTATAGGAAAGTCTCTTGAGGCTAAGATAATCATAAAGAGCTCCGATGCTGACTACGACAGATATGTTTCACTGGCAGACCAGCTCAGGGATATCCTCATAGTTTCCGGCGTAGAGGTAGAGAAGAACGGCGCTGAGACTGTATATGCAGTTGCTCAGGCTGAGGGTGGAAAGTGCGAGCGCTGCTGGTGCTTCAGCAAGTATGTTGGCACAAATCATACACATCCTACTCTCTGCGAGAGATGTGCGATCGCAGTAGAAGCTTAATTTGTACTATATTGCCTGTCGGCTCATTCGGTCGACAGGCAGTCTTATTGAAAGGATAAAACGAATGGCGATATTACTTGCTTTGCTGACGGCGGCACTGGTCGCAGCCGATCAGCTGGTGAAATACTGGGCTGTACACGAGCTTAAGCCCGTAGGCAGCATGGACTTTATCCGCATAGGAGACTTCAAGATATTCGACCTTACCTATCTTGAGAACGAAGGAGCTATCTTCGGCGTTATGTCGGGAAAGAGATGGTTCCTTGTGGGCTTTACGAGCGTTATCGTGCTTGTGGGAGTGTTCCTGCTAATAAAGCTGTACAAGCGCTCGAAGTTCCTCAATGTGGCAATAACCCTGTTCATCGCAGGCGGTATCGGCAACCTCATTGACCGCTTCCGCTTTGCCTATGTTGTGGATATGTTCGAGTTCAAGCCCTTCCACTTCGCTATATTCAACGTGGCTGACATATGTGTGACATTTGCTTTTATAATGCTGCTGATATATGGCTTTATCATTGACCCGAGGATAGAAAAGGCTGAAAAGGCAAAGCGTGAAAAGGCAGGAGCAGATGAATGAGACAGTTTCGCTGACAGCTTCCGCTGAGGACGCGGGCAGCCGTATCGACAAGTATATTTCGGACAATATTGCGGAACTTACCCGCTCTGCCGTGCAGGGGCTCATTGAAAAGGGACTTGTCCTTGTGAACGGGAAAGAGGTAAGCAAGAACTGCAAGCTGAAAGCAGGGGACAGGGTAACGGTTGAGATACCCGAGCCCGAGCCTATGGACGCAGTACCTGAGGATATACCTCTCGATATAGTCTATGAGGACGACGACCTTCTTGTTGTGAACAAGCCGAAGGGCATGGTGGTACACCCTGCTCACGGGAACTATACGGGTACGCTGGTGAATGCTCTGCTGTACCACTGCGGAGACAGCCTTTCGGGGATAAACGGAGTTATCCGCCCGGGTATCGTTCACCGTATCGACAAGAATACCAGCGGTCTGCTCATAGTTGCGAAGAATGACGCTTCTCACCTGAAGCTTGCCGGGCAGATAAAGGAACACAGCTTCACGAGAGAATACGAGGCGGTAGCCTGCGGATATTTCAAGGAGCCGGAGGGCACGGTTGACGCTCCCATAGGACGGCATAAGACTGACCGTAAGAAGATGTGCGTTACCACGGAGAATTCAAGGAACGCAGTCACTCACTACAGCGTAATAAAGCAGTACGGCGGTTATGCTCATGTGAAGCTCAGGCTCGAAACGGGAAGAACTCACCAGATAAGAGTGCATCTCAGCTATATCGGACACCCTGTGCTTGGCGACGACGTTTACGGAAAACCTTTCAAGGGTATCGGGGGACAGTGCCTCCACGCCCGTAAAATAGGATTTATCCACCCGTCAACAGGAAAGTACATGGAGTTTGAGAGTGAGCTGCCCGATTATTTCGTATCCATACTTGCAAGGCTTGAAAAAATGTAGGAGGAATACCCTTGTTTGAAGATATATCAAAAGTCGTTCTGCTCAGCGACCTTGACGGGACTCTTCTCAGCACGGACAAGAGGATAACCGATGCCGACCGTCGCGCTATCGGGCGCTTTACGGCTATGGGAGGACGGTTCACCGTGGCTACGGGACGCACAGTGCAGTCCTTTGAGCAGTTCCTGAGCATACTGCCGCTTGATTATCCTATAATCATGTACAACGGAGCGGCTATACACGACTACAAATCAGGAAAGACATTATACACTCACCCTCTCCCCTTGAAGGCGAGGAGCTACGTCGAGGAGCTTCTTGAACTCATGCCCGAGGTGGGCGGAGAGGTGCTGAAAGCAGACGGCACCTACGTTTTCAGCAATACAGATTATCAGCAGCTGCATACAAAGCTCTGCGGCATAGTACCAAACTATGCGGAGCTTAAAGACATAGAGGACGGCGGCTGGCTTAAGGTGCTTTTCTCCCTGTCCCCCGAGGACGTGGAGCATATGGAGCTTCTTACAAGGAAGCTCGGCTTTGAGGGCGTTGACTTTGTAAAGTCCTCGGAGATCTTTCTCGAAATGCTCCCCACCGGAGTGAGCAAGGGCTCGGCTCTTGCGGAATACAGAAAGCTCAGCGGCATGGAGGGCTGCACCTTCGTGTCTGTAGGAGACTTCGACAACGATATAGAGATGATAGTCGAAGCAGACACTGGAGCGTGTCCGGCAAACGCTGAGGATTCCGTAAAGGCAAAGGCAGACCTTGTACTGACCCGCACCAATGACGAGGGAGCCGTTTCGGAGCTCATAGAATACATAATCGAAAGGTGCAGAAAGTAGAACAATGAAGAAAAAGAAGGCGGCAATAACGGTATATATCGTTTCGGTATTATGCGTACTGGGACTTATCGGACTACTTGTCTACTGCGGCGTTACAGGCAGGACCTCCGAAGCTACCGCGAATTTTACACTTGAAGACGCTGCGACCCTGGCACTGGCGGTATTCGCCATACCAATGTGGATAATATCCCTTCTGCTCATGAAAGCGCTCAGGCTGAGGGGGACTCTCCACGAAAGACAGAACAAAATGCTCATATCACTGCCTGCTGTGGCGTGTACGGGCTTCTTTATATTCTATGTCATCGTACTTGTTATGATGGCTGTAAGATAATGTACATATTAATTTTACATTTTCAGCAAGAAATGCATTGCAATCACTCAAATATTGCGGTATAATATTGGTATAGCCAACCCCGCAGGGGCAGGACCGTCCGTCCGACCTTTAATCTTGAGGATGGAGGAGAAAGCCTGCCCCTGCTCCCAAAAAAAGCAGATCGCGGCATTATGCCGTCAAATAAAATATTGGAGGTCAATATGGACGCAAAGCTTAAAAAGGAATTGCAGAAAACTGCCTGCAAGGTTAGAATGGGCGTTATAGAGGGTACTTATAACGCTAAATCAGGTCACCCGGGCGGTTCGCTCTCGATAAGCGACACTCTCACTTATCTTTACTTCAACAAGATGAACAACGATCCCAAGAACCCTGACGCTCCCGACAGAGACAGATTCGTTCTTTCAAAAGGACATACGGCTCCTGCGCTGTACTCGGTACTTGCACAGAGAGGCTATTTTTCTGTTGACGAGCTGAAATCCCTCCGTCACATCGGCGCTCTCCTTCAGGGACACCCCTGTATCCATATCCCCGGTGTTGATATGTCAAGCGGTTCTCTCGGACAGGGCATATCCGCAGCATGCGGTATGGCTCTCGCAGGAAAGATCGACGGCAAGTCATACAAGGTATATACTGTTCTCGGCGACGGCGAGATCGAGGAAGGACAGGTTTGGGAAGCTGCTATGTTCGCAGCTCACAAGAAACTCACAAATCTTGTTGCTATCGTTGATAACAACGGTCTCCAGATAGACGGCCCCATAACCGAGGTATGCTCACCCGAGCCTATCACTGATAAGTTTGCAGCTTTCGGCTGGCACGTTATCACTATGGACGCTCACGACTTCGACGACATCGACAGAGCCTTCACTGAGGCTGATTCCGTTAAGGACAAGCCTGTGGCTATAATCCAGAAGTCAACAAAGGGCAAGGGCGTTTCATTCATGGAAAATCAGGTAAGCTGGCACGGAACAGCTCCCAATCAGGAGCAGTATGAGCAGGCTATGGCTGAGCTCAATGCGCAGTTAAAGGAATTGGAGGACTAATTATCATGGCAGATGTTATCAAAAAGGCTACCAGAGAAAGCTACGGCGAGGCTCTTAAGGAGCTTGCCGGGGAATACAAGGACTTGATAGTTCTCGACGCAGACCTTGCTGCTGCTACCAAGACAGGTATCTTCAAGAAGGCTTATCCCGACCGTTTCTTCGACTGCGGTATCGCAGAGGCTAATATGATGGGTGTTGCAGCAGGCCTTGCTGCATGCGGAAAAATTCCTTTCGCAAGCACATTCGCAATGTTCGCGGCAGGAAGAGCTTTTGAAATAGTAAGAAACTCTATCGGATATCCCCACCTCAATGTTAAGATAGGCGCTACACACGCAGGTATTTCAGTAGGTGAGGACGGCGCTACACATCAGTGCAACGAGGATATCGCTCTTATGAGAACTATCCCGGGAATGACTATCATCAATCCCTGCGACGATGTTGAGGCTAAGGCTGCCGTAAGAGCTGCTCTTGACTTCAACGGTCCTGTGTATATGCGTTTCGGCAGACTTGCAGTTCCCGTTATCAACGACGCTGCAAGCTACAAGTTCGAGCTCGGCAAGGGTGTTGTCATGAAGGACGGTAAGGACGTTACTATCGTCGCTACAGGTCTCATGGTAAACGAGGCTGTTGAAGCTACCAAAACTCTCGAGGCAGATGGTATCTCCGCAAGAGTTGTTAATATCCACACTATCAAGCCCCTCGACAAGGAGCTCATCTGCAAGTGCGCAAAGGAAACAGGTCTTATCGTTACCGCTGAGGAGCACAGTGTTATCGGCGGTCTTGGCTCTGCTGTTGCTGAGGCAGTTACAGAGTGCTGTCCTGTTCCCGTTGTCAAGATCGGTGTGAACGACGAGTTCGGTCACTCAGGTCCTGCTGTGGCTCTCCTTAAGGAGTTCGGTCTCTCGGCTGAGAATATAGTTAAGACAGTTAAGGCTAATCTTAAGAAGTAATTGCGAAAGGGCGGAGCATTCCGCCCTTTATGATTAATAGTTTTTTCGGACAGGCGGGGGACTGATCTGCCCGATATGTTTTTTAGGGGGAATATCGTATGAAAAAGGATTCTATCGGCGGAGCTCTGTTTGTGGGCTTTCTGTTCATACTTCTGCTGCCTGCGGCGCTCGTCTTTTTGTCGCTCAACTCTATGACCGTTCCCGATGGAGGTGTTCTTACTGACTGCGTGGTTACCGAGTTCATAAAGATCGGCAATACCAGCGAGACTAAGGTGCAGTATGTAAATTCGGCAGGACAGACAGTAAATGCGCGTATCTCAAACGGTATAGGCGGCAGATCTGCTTATGCGGGAGAGCATGTAAAGTGTTATGTCTATGATGACAACCCATATGAGGTATACAAGGATCCGGATAAGATGGCAGGTATATTTATGTATGCGGGTGCTGCTGGCTCGGTGATACTGGGCATTATTCTGACGGCAGTGCTTCTTAGAAAGCGGGGCGTTCAGGGATACCTTATCAAAAACGGCGTTCAGACCCAGGGCACAATCACAAATGTGGTCATCAAGGGCGGTGGAAACAGCTTTGTACAGTGCGTCTGCGATTACAGCTTCTCCGACAGCAGCGGACAGATACACACGGGCAGGCATACTTTTATGCCCAATAAAAGAGTAAGTATCGGTAACTACTTCCCAGTGCTCTATGCTGAAAAGGGCGGAAAGATACTTTCAGACATTGTTGAGTAAACCGGAATTATTATGTGTGTGGGGCGGATAATATCCGCCCCTTTTGGGTTAGTTACAGCGGGGCGCTGTCACTGCAAAAAGTTCTCTCTGTAACAGGGCTGAAATGAGGGCATTTTCAATGCAAAACCGTTGAATATCGGAAAAGATACCCCAGAAGTGTATTATTTGTATGGACAGCTGTTAATGCAAAAAATACCGCTGACTCTGATTTTCGGGGCGTTTACTCCTTGTTTGTTGATTTTTTGTCCTTTTCGGGTATAATCATATATGTAAGATGAATACGGGAAACCGTAATATATGATACCGAAAGGAAGAATCCATATGAAAAAGAGCTTTATCGGTGCTGCTCTGGCGCTTACACTTTTAGTTCCCGTTTCTGTCGGTTCGGCCGGCAGTGCAAGCGGAAATGCCTCGTTCTGCACGAGCATCACAGCTTCGGCTGCTGAGATGCAGGCACAAGCAGCAAAACCGCCGGCAGGGTACAGACATTACCGTGTTATCAGGGATTTCAAGGCTTATAAGGTCATTGATAACAGGCGCGATATCAGAATAGTAAGACAGTACAGAAGGGGACAGTCCGTTTACGTTGACAACAGGGGCTATGACAGGGACGGCTTTTATCTTGCTCCGTATAAGAACTGCCTTGCACTTCTCAGAGGCTGATCACTCACTTTTTTTGTTCTATCAATAAAATTTCCCTCCTCTTTTAAATCACTTTGTTTTTATCGTAAAAGGGCGCACGTATGGTGCGCCCTTTTACGGCTGTGCAGCGTGAATATCGGAACTGGCGCTGGTCAAGTGCCATACAGGATCAGTTCCGGCTCTTGGTCCTGAAAAAAATTTTGGAAAAGGCTTGACAAAGCTGTGATTACATGGTATAATTATCAAGCTGTGAAATATACAGCATCGTATTCTAAAGACAGCTGGCAGAGCTCACGCTCAGTAAGTCCCGCCGAGGAATAGCAATTGATAGAATTATCATTGTCCATTCTGCGCTGTCGGAATGGGCATTTTTATTGCTCTCTCTGAATACGATAAAAATCATTCGGAGGTGAATACACACATGCCAAGCAATGCTGTACTCGAAGCAAAGAAGGCTAAGGTCGAGAAACTCACCGAGATCATCAAGAACTCCGTTTCAGGCGTTCTCGTTGACTACAAGGGTATCACTGTTGAAGAGGATACCAAGCTCAGAAAAGAGCTCCGTGAGGCAGGCGTTAACTACTTTGTAGAAAAGAACACAATGCTTCTCCGCGCTTTCAAGGAATGCGGTATCGAGGGCTTTGAAGAGGCTCTCAACGGTACTACTGCTCTCGCTGTTTCAAGTGACGATCAGACTGCTCCCGCAAGAATCCTCGGTAAGTTTGCTGAGAAGGCAGGCGATGAGAAGTTCAATCTGAAGGCAGGTTTCGTTGAAGGTGAGATCTACGATCAGGCAGGAGTTGTTGCTCTTTCCAAGATCCCCTCAAAGGACGTCCTTCTCGCTCAGCTCGTTGGCTCTCTCCAGGGCCCTCTCCAGAAGCTGGCTGCTACTCTCAACGCTGTTGCAGACAAGAAGAAGGAAGAGGAAGCTGCTTGATCGCTGCTTAGTTCTTCACACACGTTCCGCGGAGATGTGCTCCGCATACTAAATCTATCGCCCTTATGAGGCAAATACTATTAAAAGGAGATTATTATCATGGCTTCTGAGAAGATCACAAAATTTGTAGAAGATATCAAGACTCTTTCTGTTCTCGAGCTTTCTGAGCTCGTTGACGCTATTCAGGAGGAATTCGGTGTAACAGCTGCTATCGCTGCTGCTCCTGCTGCAGGCGGTGCTGCAGGCGGCGCTGCTGCTGCTAAGACAGAGTTCGACGTAATCCTTGCTTCCTTCGGTGACGCTAAGATGGCTGTTATCAAGGTTGCTAAGGAAGTTCTCGGTCTTGGCCTTAAGGAGGCTAAGGAGGTAGTTGAGGGTGCTCCCAAGGCTATCAAGGAAGGCGTTTCCGAGGCTGAGGCTAACGAGCTCAAGGCTAAGTTTGAAGAGGCTGGCGCTACTATCGAAATCAAGTAATCTATTACTTTGATGCTCACGAAAGGGGCTGTACCTTCGGGTACAGCCTTTCTTGTTTTATTTTATAAAACAGGCTTCTGCTGATTGTCTGAAACGCCGATAATACTTGCGTTTTATTGACTTGCTTTGTGAACTGTGCTATAATTTGATTGGGATATGATTTTAGTCATGGTATTGTTAAAGTGTGTATTTTCTGTACGCTCTGTGCTGACCGGTTTGCTTCGGTCCCTGAGCCAAAAGGAGGCATTACTATGAAGAAAATTACGGCAATTCTTAGTTCAGTGGTCTTTGCAGCGGCTTTTATAATCGCTCCTACCACGTTTGCATCGACAGTCGGTAATACATTTGTGACAGAGACAGAACATCAGGCGGTACATGCGGTAAATACTGCTTCATATGCGGAGCAGGTAGTTGAGCTCGTCAATAACGAAAGACGCAGCAGGGGCATCAGAGAGATCAGGACATTTCCGCTCCTTGCACAGGCGGCAACTATTCGTGCTAACGAGATCATTCAGAAGTGGGATCATACACGTCCCGACGGCAGATCATGCTTTACGGTAATCAGCGATCTTGGTATAAAAAGCACCGCGAGAGGCGAGAATATTGGTATGGGCTACGGTACCCCATCTGCGGTTGTTCAGGGCTGGATGGAGTCAGATGGCCACCGTGACAATATCCTTAACGGCAATTTCAACTACATAGGCGTGGGCTGCGTCGATCATAACGGCGTGCTCTACTGGACACAGGAGTTTATCGGCTCAAATGAGGATATCGCAGGAGCTTACCTGCCCTCACAGGGCGGCGGACGCAGCTGTGATCTCAACGGCGACGGTATCACGGACGCTGTTGACGCTTCTATGGTGCTGGCAGATTATGCGGCTGTTTCGGCAAGAAAAAGCGCCAGACTCGATCAGAACCAGCGTTCCCGTGCTGATATGAACGGAGACAGCATTGTGGACGCCGTTGACGCTTCTATTGTTTTAAGTATTTATGCTGCTAATTCAGCACGGTAAATTCCGCGCCTGTATGGCGGTGTATGCATATTGAGATTTATATGTGGATTTGTTGAGGGAGGAACCTTTTTCAAAAGGGGTCTCCCTCAATGAGCACATGCAGGCTTCAATGCACATACACCGCTGTACAGGCGCTTTTTGCTGCGGACGTTTGTTAACAAAAAGTTAATGAATTGTTAACTGTAGGATGGAAATATTGCATTTGTCAGGGGGGTATGCTATAATTGAAAAAATAATCAGCACAAAACATCATATCAGGAGGAACAGACCATGAAAAACAAAAGAATAATAGCTGCTGTTACGGCAGTACTTATGGCAGGAAGCGCTTTTTCGGCTCAGCTGACTGTTGGTGCCGAGGATAATTCGGTCTCAAATATCACCGTCAATAATATAAACAACAAAGAAGCAGTAACTAAGGACGGAGTGATATATCATTTGTTTTATGACTATGCAGCGGCATACCGTTTGACAGATGAATACGAATATGCGGAAGAGCCTTTTGATATCGTTATTCCCGACGAGATAAACGGCCTGCCAGTTACCGAGATAAGCCCCGAGGCTTTTTCTTCAACTGAGTTGCAGAGCGTTAAGTTCGGCAAGAATATCAGAACCATCGGCGATTATGCGTTCTACAACTGTAAGGCTCTTACTGAGACAGAGTTTCCCGATACTCTCGAAATTATAGGCAACTGTGCTTTCAAATCGTGCAGGGGACTGAAAAAAATAAGTTTTGAAAATAAGCTTGTAAGCATAGGAAGAAAGGCGTTTCAGGAATGCAAAGTCCTTGAAGCACTTGAGTTCCCCGACAGTCTGAAAAAGATCAGTGATAATGCTTTTGAAGGCTGCATGGAGCTGAAAGAAGTAAAATTCGGCAAGAATCTTGAATATATCGGTGATTACGCTTTTAACAGCTGCGGCGGTATCAAAGAAGTAAGTCTGGGTGATAAGGTCTCTTTTGTGGGCAAAAAAGCGTTCTATGAGGACGGTCTGAGATACTTTGAGATACCAGCGGGCGTAAAGGAGCTTGAGGGTTGTCCTGTCAGGGCATATGCTGAAGCAAGAAGCACGTTCCCTGCTATAAGGATCATCAATCCCGAATGCGTTCTTAAGGGCAGCAGAGGTGAATGGTATGACTTCGTCATTGTTTGCGACGAGGGCTCTGAAGCCGAGAAATTTGCTAAGGAGAATGACCTGAGATACGGTACTCCCGAGCAGTATGAAAAAGGTGAGTACAAAAACGATATTGCGGAGCTGCCTCACGGAAATACTTCATGGTTCAGCTCAGATACTATGAAGTGGAGATATGTTGACGACGGCTTTGAGGTGTTCGATATCTGCATGGGCGACGGTGAGGAGCTAATTATCCCCGATGAGATAGACGGAGTTCCCGTTGTCAGCGTAAGCAACAGCGCTGAGTATCGTACTTGTAATGCCAGGCTGAAAAAGATCGTCTTCGGTAAAAACGTAAGAAGAATAAATAACATGGCATTTATGGATTATGAAGCTCTTGAAGAGGTGGAATTCGGTGAAAGCCTTGAAGATATAGGAAATAGTGCGTTTATGGATTGCAGGTCACTTAAGAAGGTGACTTTTAATGCGGATTGTCCGCTTAAATGCCTTAAGTTTGGTACCTTTTCTTTGACCGGGATCGATACGATAATACTTCCAAAGCATCTGGAATATGTAGAGCAATTTGCAATGAATATAGTCCACTTTTTGGATTACAGTAATTACACTCTGATCGCTGTGCTCAATCCCGACTGCGAGTTTGAACCCTATTCTGTAAGGTCCAGTTGCCCGTTTATTATCGGCTTTGGCGGTTCTACTGCTGAAAAGTATGCACGGGAGAACGGCATGAAATATCAGGAGTTCGGTTCTGAGGATGAAATTATAAAGGCGGCATCAGAAAGACCTGAAAATCCGAAAGACCTGGATCCGATGTACGTTAACCGCCTTGCAGGCGACGCAAACTGCGACGGCACAGTTGATCTTTCCGACGCTGTTACTATCATGCAGGCTCTTGCAAATCCCAACAAGTACGGTCTGAACGGCACACACGAAAAGCATATCACCGCACAGGGCGTTATAAACGGAGACGTCCACGGCTGCACGGACGGTATCACATCTATCGACGCGCTGTGGATACAGGATTACCTCCTCGGCGATTTCGATTCGTTTGATGACTGATAAACAATAATTAAGGGCGTGATGGATATCACGCCCTTTTTTGTGTGTTTGCCGGTTTTACTGTGCGATAAGGAGCTTTCTCAGCTCTACATCGTCGTATATGTCCACGTTGCCGTCGCTGTTGAAGTCGAACTGCTCTGCGGCTTCCTTGCTGCTGAAAGGAGACTCGCCAAGGAGCATTTTTCTCAGTCTTACCAGCTGTGCTACCTTGTATACCTTTGCGGGCTTTGTGCCGTCCGGCTCCGTACCGCCTATGAGCTTTCCGTCAGCGTATACGCAGACATTCTCGCAGCGCTGTGCAAACTCCACGCCGCTTACGATATTATCGTAGTCCTCGCCCTCCTCGGTGAGGTCTATCATGCCCTTTTTGCTCCAGTCATTGGAGGAATCCCACTTTTCGCCGTAGTAATTGCCGATTATCAGCTGATACTTCTTGTTGGAGTTGGCAATGGCGTAATCGGGCCACGATATCTCTATATAGTATATATCGTCCTTGTACAGCTTGGGCTGTGAGAGCACCGCGGATTTGTCCGCTACCTCGGTCTCGACCTGATCGTAGGTCTTTTGCAGCACGAAGCTGCCCGGAATGGTCTTGTTCTCAAATTCCTCTATGCTGAAATAGTAGCGTATGGATATATCATCGTGAGGTTCAAGTGAATCTGTGTTTACAAAGAATGTGAGCTTTGTTACGCCTGAGCCGGTCTTTTCGGGAGCGTCGGAGCAGTATCCTGCCGCCCAGAAGTCTCCGCCCGAGAAAAGCTCGGTATCGTCTACCTTTTCGGCAGGAGGGAAGTCCTCCTGTGGCTTCATTGTCTTGTCGCCCTTGTAGAGGTAAAGTCCTGCTGCTGCGCCGACTATCGCGGCGTTGTAGTCGATTGTTACCTCGTTGTATACCCAGTCGCGGGTCACGTCGTTGTGCTCGTCAGCTTCGTCGGGGCCGCCTGCAAGGGCTCCGTAAAGGACGTGCTTGTGCTCGGCAGGGTCCTCGGCCATTGTAAGTCCCGAAGCCGCACGGTGATGAGGGTATTTTACGCTGTTCTCGCCGTAGCCTACAACGTAGCTCCTGCCAAGCGGGTTGTCACCGATGATGTACTCCATTTGTCCGAGTGACCACTTGGTAAAGGTATAGTCCTCGTTCTTGTCATTGTATCTGTCCTTGCCCTTCTGATACTTGTCGTACACAAGAGCGGTGAACTGTACCGCTGTATTGTATCTTGCGCTGCCCCATGTGTCAAGGTGGAAGTAGCCCGCAGGAGTCAGCTTCTTGTTCATTACTGTATTAAGCGCTTTTGCCTCCATTTCCCAGAAGTCCAGCTTTTCGTACTGACCTCTGCCTATGGCAACGCGGACCTCCTCACATACCTCGGGGTATATGTCCTGTATGCGTCCGAATATTATGCCGACGCCGTTCCACATATCGTTCCAGCAGAGTACATATCCGGGAGGCGCATAGTAGTCTATGTACTTCTCGCAGGCGTCAAGGTAAGCATGATCCTCGGTTATAAGGTAAAGCCAGCCTGCCGCAAAGCAGAAGTCGTCCTCCCACTTGCTGGAGGTGTAGAAGCTCATTGGTCCCTCGCCGGGAGGGCCTACAGCCTTGTCGTTCTTGTTGGCAAAGTCAAAGAGAGCCTTTGCGTAGTCGAGACACTTTTCGGCGTACTCGGGGTCTGTCTCCCTGAAGTTGTAATAGTTTATGGCAAGAGCGGCTGCGCTCTCGGATACGTCATCAGTGGTGGGAAGCTCTGATGTGGCAAAGAACGCAGGACGTCCCATTGCGTCTATCTCGGGTGACTGCCAGTAGGAATGGTCAACGCTGCCGTCGCCTACCTGATAGCAGAAAGCGATAACGTCGCCGTTCTCGTCACGGAAGGTGCTGCGCATGAAGTAGTCGCAGAAGTATCGGCATATTGTCTCAACATGGGCGTCCTGACCGGTTTCCTTGTAGGCGTCGCGGAACTCATAATAGCCCCATGATACCACAGAGGCTGCATAAGCCTCGGGAAGTCCGAACTTTACGTGGTCTCCCGCATCGTGAAAGCCTCCGGATACGTCTATAAAGCCGTCACCGTCGGGATCAAGTATATCCTTGTACTTTTTCATAAACGCCTCGGAGAGGTTGGTGCCGCTGTGCTCGTCGTCGATCGGGTGCATTGGTACCTTTGAATCATATGTATGACAGTTTCCGCGCCATGACAGGCGATTGTTGTCGGAAACGCCGGTTCCGCACATATTTGCGTCATAGAAGTACAGTGTGTACTGCAAAAGCTTTGCCCAGTTGTTTTCGGTCTCATAATAGTCCGCAATGTCGGGATTTGCTGCTGCGTTTACGGGCATTGCCGACGCAGAGGCTGTAACGGCAGTTGCAGCTGCCACGGCAAGCGCTGATAAGCGCCTTTTTATTTCCATAAGCTCAGTCCTTTCTGATATGTTTTCTTTCTATTAACTACATTTTATCGCATATTTCTCCAAATGTCAACGATTATATTTTTTGATAAATAAAAACGGGGCGTACTTATGTGCGGTACTCGTAAAGAAGTATATATGGGACTTATCGGGGGAAACCTTTCTGAGGAAAGGTTCTCCCCCCGATCCCCCTTCCAAAGACTTTTAACCCAAATTTTTCCAAACAGGACGCCCTCTGTAAGATATACAGAGGGCGTTTATTTCATTTGGGCGTCCTGTTTGGGAAAATTTAAGCTGGAAGTTTTAGGAA
>DBXO01000027.1 GCA_002309635.1 Ruminococcus flavefaciens
TTCACTCGCATTTCATATTCAATGCAGTCAATGCCAACACAGGTTTGAAATATCATTCAAACAAGTTCACACTGCAAGATCTGCGACAGCTCAGCGATGAAATTTGTCAGAAGTACGGTGTAACAACTCTCAGCAAACCTGAGATTCACAAGCAGAGCAACGGTATAACTAATGGCGAGTATCGAGTTGCAATGCGAAGGGAGAGCTGGAAGATGGACCTCAGCAATACAATAGATGTGGTCATGAAAAGAGCCAAGAGCAAGAAACAATTCCGCTTCTATATGAAGCAGTGTGGCTACGATGTGAAATGGGAGGACAGCCGAAAGTACATCACATACACTTGTCCCAACGGCAAGAGATGTCGTGACAACAAGCTTCACGAAGCGAAATACAGGAAGGAGAATATGGAATATGAATTCGAAATACGAAGAAGCGAAAGAAGCCTCCAAGCAGAATTTGGAGGAGGCAAAGGACATACCAACTATGGTCTGCGTCCAGGAAGCCAACTGGCTGGCACTGATCTCGCAGCTGAAACTTCTGACAGATACGCTGTTCGATGTCAAGGCTCAGACAGACGAGACAATGACATATGCACAGATGAAACAATACCTGCGAAATCAGCAGACGATATACAATCAGCTGCTGGAACAGGGAAAGGAGATACAGGAGCAGACGTCGCAAAACGTGACGGCAGAGGTATCGAAGCTGAATCAGGCGGCGAAGGACTTATCATCACAGGCTGGGAAGCTGAACGAGCAGACCTTATCGCAGCTGAAATGCTCCGAAGAGCAGAGCAGAAGTCACGGCTTCAGACTGCTCCGACTGGTGGTGCTGATAGAAGTGTTGCACCTGATATCGTCGTTGGCATTGCTGCTGTGGCTTCGATAATCGAGGACGAGCCTGCCGAAGATACCGAGTATGCTCGGGAGCACGTTGACAGCAAAGCACTTGCCGAGGAACGAGAGCGAAAAGAAGCTCACGGAATACACATGGGCTGATGCTCAATCAAATAACGAAAGGAAAGATTAAAATGAACAACGTAAAAATCACAGGAAACATGAACAAGACAAATAGAAGGAGTATGATCGAATGGCTGAAAACAAAACAGAAACTAAAATCGTAATGCTTACCATAAAGGAGGCGGCAGCTCTTGTGGAAGGGCTGACCGAGTATCGTGTCCGTCAGATGTGCATCAATGGTCAGGTGCCGCACATCATGGCTGGCAAGAAATATCTCATAAACAAGGAATTATTCCTAAGATATCTGCGCGGAGAGACTGCGTAAAAAAATAGTAGCAACGGCGCGATTTTGCTGGACTTCCACAGAGAGTTGTGGTATGATGTCGTTGGCAAAAACGCGCCGTATTACTGAATGGAGGTTTTATATGGCGACAATAAGACAAAGAAAAAGCGGCACTTATGAAATAAAGGTCTCCTGCGGATATGATGTCAATGGAAAACAGGTTCTCCAGTTCAAACACTGGAAACCGCCCGAGGGACTGACCAAGAGACAGATCGAAAAGGAGCTTCAGCGACAGGCTGTGCTGTTTGAGGAAGAATGCAAGAAGGGAAAGATAACTGCCTCAATTAAGTTTCAGACTTTTGCGGAGCAGTGGTTTGAGGAATATGCAAAAATCAATCTTCGTCCTACTTCATACGAAAGAATGAGACAGACTACTCAGCGTGTCTATCCGGCACTCGGTCACATGAAGCTCGACAAAATAACTGCAAGACACATACAGGCTTTCATTTCTGACTTATATGTCAACGGAAAGAATCAGCGTAATGGCAAGCCGCTGTCGAGAAAGACAGTAGTCCACCACCTGAATTTTATCTCAGACATATTTGCATACGCAATAAAAATGGATATGCTCAGTGACAATCCATGCCGCCGAGTGACTGTACCGAAGGGCGAGTCCAAGGAGAAAGAGATCTATACAATTGACGAGGTCAAGCAGATATTTCAAAAGCTCGACAGCGAACCGCTGAAATGGAAGCTGTACATTATGCTCGCAATATACAGCGGCTTCCGTCGAAGCGAAATGCTTGGGCTGGAGTGGAAGGATATAGACTTTGAACACAGTACAATATCTGTGCGCAGAACGTCACAGTACACAAAGGAGAAGGGGATATATACAGATACTACCAAGACGAAGCGCTCAAAGCGCATGAGTAAGTTCCCACCTGTGATAATGAATATGCTTAAACAGTTCAAGGCGGAACAGGACGCAGAAGCAGCACAGCTCGGAACAAAGTGGGAAGACCATGACAGGCTGTTCACAAAGTGGAACGGCGAGCCTATGAATCCGCAGACTCCCTACGGCTGGTTCAGAGAGTTCTGCAAGCACAACGGCTTCCGCTTCTGCGACATACATTCACTGCGACACCTTCACGCATCGCTCCTGATATTTGAAGGAGTGGACGTTGTGGCAGTGTCAGCAGATATGGGACATAGCATCGTAGGAACAACTTTGAATCTGTACTCCCATATGTTTCAAGAGGCAAGGACAAGGAATTGTGATGCAATTACTAACGCCCTGTCCTTTAACAATGAACCGATAGTGGAAAGTCAGGACACAGCCGAGAGCGAGAAAACAGTCGATATTGACGAAGGAGATGACGAGGCAGAAGAAGAAACGATGAGCCTCTCAATGTGAGTAAAATGCAGCCGCAGGGAAGAATATTCCCTGCGGTCATGCAAACAGTAAACCACAGTTCATGTGGCTGATTTTGAAAATAAGTGGCTGACAAGGGGCTGGGGGCATTTTTGAGAAAAAAGAAAACCCACAAACGGCTATTTTAAGCCATCTGTGGGATTGCTAAATGGTGACCCGTACGGGAATTGAACCCATGATTCCGCCGTGAAAGGGCGATGTCTTAACCTCTTGACCAACGGGCCATATGGTAGCGGCAGTAGGATTCGAACCAACGACCAATCGGGTATGAACCGAGTACTCTAGCCAACTGAGCTATGCCGCCACAAATAACCGCAGGCGTCACCTGCGACTAAATTATTATATTACAAAACGGGTCAAAAGTCAAGCAAAGGCGAGAAAATAAAGTGAAATTTGGAGACACGCACAATTGTGGATAATTAGTTTCAAACAATGTTAGTGAAAATGCGGGACTGCATACCGGCGATAAGAGGAGAAAAAACGAGGAGAAGCGCAGCTGAAAAGCTGCGCTTTTTACATGTAAAAAGTACACTTTAGGTGTATCTTTTTCAATATTCAATGGTTTTGCGTTGAAAATGGGCCTATTTCAGCCCTATTATAGAAAGCGCTTTCAAAAAATCCATTAGGAGGAAAAACTATGTTAACTATTTTAAAGGAAAAATTCATATGCTTCGAAAACTCAAGGTCTGTTGTCATCGCGGAGCTCTCCGTCGACGCAAAGACCGACCTTCCTGCAGTAAACGGACTTGAGGGAAGAACTCTTGCGCAGGGTTCGCTTGCGTGGGTAATAAGCACGGGTGTTTTCTACGGCCTCGGAAGCGATGGCAAGTGGGCAGATCAGACAACAGGTGAAAAGTACGATCCTGCCGCCACGGCAGCGGCAACTTCTTATGACGGAGAGTGACGCTATGCTTTGGGAAAGATTCAAGGCAGGAAAGTCTGGCATTTCAAGCGACATGTACACACTGCTTGCGGGGCGAGCCATGATGAAAGAGCCCGCTGTAAGGGAGATTACGGGTACTGTTCCGCTGCGGTTCAGTTCAGATGGAAGCGAGCTTCTTGACTGGCACATAAAGGGTGCGTCAGGAGGTGTGGGAAAGCCTAAAAAGAGCTGGTTTAAGGAGACAAACGTAACGCTTGGCAACGGTCAGTCCAGCGGACCGTTTGTGGGTACGTCCAATTGGACCGTATCCAATGTGGGGCCATTTATACCTGCAGGCGAAGCAGAGCCACAGTGGCTAAGATCCTATTACAGCGCCACGATAAACTCGGGCGGAAAATACTACGGAGTTGACGACCGTCCCGAGATATACAGCTCATGTCAGTACAAGCTTACACTCGGAGCAGGCAGCTACAAACTCGTGTTTGAAGCTGCCGATTACGGAGCCGACTGGCAGAGCGATTTTCTGTCCCGCTGGAGCGGTTACGGAAGTCCGGTGATCAGACTTATGAAAAGTGATAATACGTCTGTTGTAAGAAAGGTCCTGGATCTGTCATCGTATTACGGTACCACCTATGTACATGAGGAGTATGCGTTCACCCTGACAGAGACAACAGATCTCGGACTGTACTTCCTTGGCCTCGGCGACAGGATATTCCCGCGTTTCATGATAGTGGACAGCGATACCGTAGCAGTGCCGTTCTCAGTGACTTATCTCGGAGTTGTTTTTTCGGGAGTTACCTGCTGGGAGCCATTCCGTGCGCTGCTTCCTGTTACGGTAACGGGCGGAGGTCAGACAAATACGGTAAATATCGATCTCGGGGACTCTCTGCTTTACGAAAACGATACGGTAACGTTCACATCGGCTGGTAATCATATCCCTACATACACGGGAGCAAACGTGCTGGACGCAGATTCGGCAGTAAAGCCCTCGGAGGTGTATATCAAGTATATGGGATATGAAACTTATTGACACGGCATACACAGTGATGTATAATCAAACTGAACAGGGCGGCGATTCTGCCGCCCTCTCCAAAAAAGGAAAGGAACGTAATAATATTTCTGATATGCTTCGGAAAAACTATCGCGTTTCTTTTATCAGTCAGCGCGAGAAAGAGAATAATATACCGTATATGGAGCTTGCGGAGGAGGAAAAGGAATTCCATCACTGGA
Organism: Ruminococcus flavefaciens; assembly: GCA_002309635.1. Classification (GTDB taxonomy): domain Bacteria; phylum Bacillota; class Clostridia; order Oscillospirales; family Ruminococcaceae; genus Ruminococcus; species Ruminococcus flavefaciens_J. The sequence continues at coordinate 4,788 of DBXO01000027.1, forward strand.
ATGACAGAGAGGGAGATGAGGATAATTTTCTGATAAAAGCTGAGCTGCTGAGGAATTTTATATATGAGCTTGAGAGTATCCATTATGAAAACAAATACTCTCCTCTTGAAGCGGATAACGGCGACGGCTTATGGAAAGGCGGACGTGTCTGTCTACCCGATGATTTTATTTATCTTGAAGAAGACCGCAGATTGTTCAGAGAAGACCCGCAGGCATATGAATGGTCATTCATGATCTTCAATTCCTATTAACTCTTTGTTCTTAAGTCATGGGGGGCATAATACCGAGACCTGCGGAACGGCGCACATAAAGCTGACAGCTCACATCTTGTCCTTCTGCTTGAATATCAGCGAAGCGGCGAGCCCGAACAGCAGTGCCGCCGTGACTCCGCCTGACGCAGCGGTCAGTCCGCCCGTGAATATGCCGAGAAAACCGTCTTTCCCGACAGTTTTTCTTATACCCTCCGCAAGGAGATGTCCGAAGCCCGTAAGGGGCACGGAAGCCCCTGCGCCTGCGAACTCCGCAAAGGGCTTGTAAAGTCCGACGGCTGAGAGTATCACTCCTGCCACCACAAATCCTGTGAGTATCCTTGCGGGAGTGAGCTTTGTGAAGTCTATAAGGAGCTGCCCTGCTGCACAGAGAGCTCCGCCGGTGATGAAAGCCTTGATGATATCTGTAAGCATAGTTATTCCTTTCTGAGGTGTACGAGGTGAGCTACAGAGGGTATGCTCTCCCCCTGCTGGAGGGACATGGGCGACATAAGAGCTCCCGTGGCGGCAAAGAGTATATTCCTTGCCTCGCCCCTTTCCAGCATGGGGAGGAAGTGTCCGCAGAGAACGCTTGCTCCGCAGCCGCAGCCCGAGCCTCCGCAGTGAGTGTCCTGACTGTCACGGTCGAATATCATAGCTCCGCAGTCCCTGTGCTGAACCGATATATCTGTGCCCTGCTTTGACAGGAAGTCAAGCAGCAGCCTGCTTCCCACTATTCCGAGGTCTCCTGTTACTATATGGTCGTAGTCACGGGGGCAGGTGCCTGTTGCGGAGAGATAGCGCATTATGGTATCCGCAGCCGCAGGAGCCATAGCGCTGCCCATATTGTTTATGTCAGTGACATTAAGGTCAGCTATCTTGCCGATGCAGCCTCCTGCGACTCTTATGCCGCCGCTGTTTCGGGCAAGTATGACAGCTCCCGAGGCGGTGCAGGTCCACTGAGCCGTGGGAGTACGCTGACCGCCGTATGAAAGAGGAAAACGGAACTGCCTTTCTGCCGTTGAGAAATGGGACGAAGTGACCGCAGCCGCATGCTCTGCGATACCGCAGTCCGTCATGACAGCGGCTATGAGAAGTCCCTCAGCCATGGTGGAGCAGGCTCCGTAAAGCCCGAAAAATGGTATCTCCGTTTCCCTGACGCTGTAAGCCGAGCCGATACACTGGTTTATGAGGTCTCCTGCACATATCAGGTCTATGTCCTCTGTGACAAGTTTCGCCTTGCGCAGGGCTGTATTCACGGCCTCTATCTGAAACTGAGTTTCTGCCTGTTCCCATGTTTCCCTGCCGAAGTGGCTGTCGGAGACCACCTTGTCGAAGCAGCTCCCGAGGGGGCCCTGCCCCTCCTTTTCGCCTGCAACGGCGGCAAAGCTTTCCACGCTCACCTCCGCTTCTGTGAGAAAAACTCCTCTTGCGATACGTTTTGCCATTGTAATACCTCCGTTTCAGGGGTATTATGTGATAAAAGAAGTGAAATATGCAAAAAAGCGCAGCATTTAAGCTGCGCTTAACGGTGATTATTCAGTTATTCATAACAGTATGAGCTGCAGCAGAGCAAATCTGCGGCAATACTTCTTAATACCTGTTGAATATCTTGTCGTATGCGTCCCAGTATAGCTCGTCGAGGGTCGCTTCGTCCTTGTATTCGGGGCTGCCGCCGTATTCGGAATAGGTGCGTATACCGCGGGAAACAGATGAGGGATAGGTGCCGACGGGCTTTTTCTTGTCGGTCCAGTCATAGCAGACCGCGGCGTATTCAACGACTCCGTTGTCGGCTACGATGAAGTATTCATATTTGTTGAAATTTTCGTCGGTTATGTATCTTTCAAGTTTATCATCGAACTTTCTGATATCAAAAGGCACCGCGACGTTGTCGTTTGTGCTTGAAGCTATGATATATTTTCCGTTGGTTTTCTCTCCGAGTTCATCGAGCTCTACAAGGGCGGTGTTGGCAGCGCGGTAGAGAGTGCCCGCCATATTATTTGTTTTTGTCTGCCGCGATTTTTTGGCATAGCCAAGCATGGACGGCACCAGTATGGCGGCAAGTATCGCTGTCAGTACAACAAAGCCTATACTCAGTCCGATGATTATGGCAGTCAAATTGCTTTTGCTCATTTTCTGCGGCTGCATGGGCTGACCGTAGTAGTACGGAGGCGGGTAGCCTTGCGGATACGGCTGGCAGGGCGGCGTGGTGCTGTAGCGCGGATCATTCGGCGGGACAGAGCTGTAATTGCTCTGCTGAGGCGCTTCCGCCGACGGCTCTGAAGCTGTGCAATTGCATTTTTCGCCGTTTTCAAGCTTTCGTCCGCATTGTGTGCAATATGGCATATTATCACTCCCCTTGAAGTTGTTTTCGCTGCTGTTACAATGATATTATAGCACATAAGCCGTTTTATTGCAACCATATATCAGACGTCAGCCTTTTGCCCTCAGCCCTTACAGGTCAGGTGTCCGAACAAGGCATATTTGTCCCGGGGCGGACATATCCTTTAAGGACAAATGTCTTGAAAGGGTGAAAATATGGGTATTACTGAAAAGGAAGCAGCGGAGATACTGAAAGCCGAGGGTGAGAACGTCATCGGCGGTGAAAAGAGGGCGGGTCCGCTGAAAATATTTCTCGGCCAGTTCAGGGACGTTATGGTGATGATACTGCTCGGCGCAACGGTGATATCGGTATTTCTCGGAGAAATATCCGACGCTGTCACCATTATACTTATAGTCCTGCTCAATGCGATCCTCGGATTCATACAGGAGTACCGCACGGAGCATACACTCGAAGCTCTGCGCTCCATGACGGCACCAACGGCTAAGTGCTGGAGAGACGGGAGGCTCTCGGAGATACCCGCCTCCCGCCTTGTAAGAGGGGATATAATCGAACTCGAGGCAGGGGACCGCATTCCCGCAGACTGCGCCGTGCTCAGGGCGGCGGGATTCTTTTCGGACGAAGCCCTGCTTACGGGAGAGTCGGTGCCCGTGGGAAAGTCGGCAGGTCCTGAGGAGGACAGTGACAACTCGCTGAACAAGTCAAACATAGTATACTGCGGGGCTTCAGCGGTCAAGGGCACCTGCCGCGGCAGGGTCATCGCAACGGGCATGAATACACAAATGGGCAGGATATCGGGAATGCTCAGCGATATCGGCAGGGAGCAGACGCCTCTGCAAAAGCGTCTCGCGGAGCTTGGAAAGGCTGTGGCAGTGATATGCCTTGCGGTCTGCGCTCTCGTCTTCGGTGCGGGAGTCCTACGCGGCGAGAACGTCTTCGATATGCTCATGACAGGCATAACTATCGCTATTGCCGCCATTCCCGAGGGACTTCCCGCAACGGTGACTATTGCCCTTGCACTTGCGGTGAGCCGCATGATGAAGCAGAAAGCCCTTGTGAACAAGCTCCACAGCGTTGAGACCCTGGGCTGTACCTCGGTGATATGCTCGGATAAAACAGGCACCATTACCGAGAACAGAATGACCGTTACGGAGCTCTCAACTGCCGATGAGGACTTCTTTTTCAGCGGCATGGGCTACAGGGTCAGCGGAGCCGTCACAAAGGACGGTGATATCGCCGTTAATCCCGTTACGGAGAAGGCTCTCACGGAGGCTCTCAGGTGCGGAGTTGTATGCTCGACTGCGGAGATAAGCACTCAGGAGGCTCCGAAAAGCCGCAACAGGGGCACTCTTGCAGGCAGGGGCGAGTGGAGCGTGACAGGCGACCCTACCGAGGCGGCTCTCCTTATAGCGGCGGCAAAGGCAGGCATAACAAAAGCTTCGGCGGGCTGTCATATGCTCGGGGAGTATCCCTTTGACAGCGAAACGCGGTTCATGGCTGTACATTGCAGCTTCGGCAGTGAAAAGCGTATATACTTCAAGGGGGCGGAGGAGGTCATTCTGCCGAGGTGCGCAAGGTATATGAACGGCAGGGGCGAAACAGTTCCGCTTACGGCGGCTGTGCGGCGGAAAATCGTACAAAAAGCGGCAGATATGTCCGGGAGGGCGCTGAGAGTCCTTGCACTGGCGGTCTGCACCTCCGACAGGCTGGAGCCTCAGCGTGGGGATCTTGTGTTCCTCGGTCTCGCCGGCATGACTGATCCGCCGCGCGAGGAGGCAAAAGCCGCAATACGCCGCTGTGCCACGGCTTCAGTAAAGACTGTGATGATAACGGGAGACCATAAAAATACCGCCGTTGCAGTCGCTAAAAAGGCGGGACTGCTCAAGGGCGGCATGGCTATTACAGGCGAGGAGCTGAATATGCTCACGGACGAGGAGCTCGACCGTGATATCGGGAAATATACCGTGTTTGCGCGGGTGGAGCCGGCACACAAGCTCCGCATAGTACGAAGTTTCAGGCGGCGTGGGGAGATAGTCACCATGACGGGCGACGGTGTGAACGACGCACCTGCGGTAAAGGAAGCCGATGTGGGCGTAGCTATGGGAATTACAGGAACCGACGTCACGAAGCAGGCGGCTGATGTGATACTAATGGACGACAACCTTGCAACACTGGTGAACGCCGTGGAGCAGGGGCGCTGCGTTTACGCAAATATCCGCAAGTTCGTGCGGTATCTGCTGTCATGCAACATAGGCGAGGTGCTGACAATGTTCCTTGGGATAGTCATGGGAATGCCCATAGTTCTGCTGCCTGTGCAGATACTCCTCGTGAATCTCGTCACCGATGGTCTGCCTGCCATAGCTCTTGGCATGGAGCCTCCCGAAAGCGATATAATGAGCCGTCCGCCGCGGCGCTCCGATGAGGGCTTTTTCGCAGGCGGACTTATGTGGAAGATAGTCATGAGGGGAATATTCATCGGACTTTCCACCCTTGCCAGCTTCACAACGGTCATGCGGCTCGGCGGCTCTGCTGAGGCTTGCCGTACTGCCGCACTTATCACTCTCGTTGTATCTCAGCTCATACACGTATTTGAGTGCCGCTCGGAGAGCCGTTCGCTTTTCGGCATGAATCCTTTCGGCAATATGAAGCTTGTGGGAGCTGTTCTCATCTCGGGAGCCGTTCTCGCGGCGGCAGTAGCCGTTCCGCAGTTGCAGGCGGTATTCAGTACCGCCGCTCCCACTATGACGGAGCTTCTCATAGCAATGGGCTTCAGCGCCGCCGTGCCTCTTGTCAGCTCGGTTCTGAGTGATTAGTGGTTAGTATTGGGGCGGCGTTCCGTAAAAATGTAAGGGCGGATATTATCCGCCCCTTCAATTCATAATTATGGAAATCGTTTTTAATATATAAAACCTCTTGGTTTTAATATAATTGCAAAAAGTATTACGATAACAATGACACTTAAAATAATGGCAATAAGTCCGAGTTTTATCGCTAAATCAGCGTATTCTTTTCCCTGTTGGTTTTGTTTTACAGATACTCTGCCTATAATTATTGCGGCTATTGCACAAGGAATTGAAAGATAAAAAATAAAGCAAATAACAAGAGCCACAATACTAAGAATAAGTGCTGTTTTAGCAAGTCCGTTTTTCTTTGTATTAGAAGAATTTAGGTTGGTATATTTCATTTTTTGTATTTGAATACTTTGTGTTGGAACTTCGTCTCTTGAAGCACTTCCGCATGACGGGCAAAAGTTTGAATTGTCGTTGATTTCCTTTCCGCAGAATTTGCAATACATATTATATCCCCCTTTGAAAATGTTTCTACAGAAATTATAACACATATGTATTCACAATGTCAACATATGTGTTCAATGTTTACAAAAAATTCGTATATCATATTATCATGAGGTGATAATATGTATATACCAACACTCGACCCAAAGACGGTTGGCGAAGTTATTGCGGATTTCCGCAGAAAAAAGGGGATATCGCAGGAGGTAATAAGCGGACTTGCCGATATCGGGCGCACTCACCTCAGCGCTATAGAGCGCGGTGAGCGGAAGCCCACGCTTGAAACGCTTTACCGCATTGCAAACGCCCTCGACGTGAAAATGAGCGACATTGTTCTTGCAATTGAAAATAAACTGGAAAAGGCGGACTGAAAAGTCCGCCTTTCATCATATTTCCAGCCCGAAGCTTATGGAAAGAGCCGTATTCACCTTATCCATTGCGTTAAGGTCAAGCTCGCCCATTTTGTCTTTGAGCCGCTTTTTGTCGATGGTTCTTATCTGCTCAAGGAGCACTATGCTGTCCTTGGCGAGACCGCACTGGTCTGCCTGTACTTCGATATGGGTAGGCAGACGGCTCTTGCCCCTCTGGCTGGTTATGGCAGCCGCTATGACCGTGGGACTGTGCTTGTTGCCTACGTCGTTCTGAACTATAAGTACAGGTCTGATACCGCCCTGCTCAGAGCCTACAACGGGACTGAGGTCGGCATAATAGATTTCTCCTCTTCTGACGGACATGATGTTTTTCTCCCGATATATTATCAATATGAACTTGCTGTTAGTATTATTGCCTTTGCAGCTGAGTTTATACAGCCTCTGTTCATTATATGCTGACGGGAGGATTTTTGTCTGTGCGTCTTTGCTGAGGAGGTTCAGAAAAAGCTTACATCTCTTGTATGATGTTCTATAAACATTTTAAGCTTCCTACCTGACAGGAAGTAAAACGAATACGGCTCATAATCACGGTCGTCGGTAACCCTGAATGCAGTACCGAGCCTGGGAAGCTCTATTGTGAAGTCTGTATGGTCATAGAAGCGGTAATTGTCAAGAAACAGCTTCTTTTTTCCGGGAGAGGATATGTCAAGTTTAAAGCACTGTCCGATGTTCTCCGTTTTGCTTTGCACAGGGAATTCTATCACTGCGTTCTCGTACATATCGGCTGTTCTTTTCAGCGTCTCCATGCACGGAGACTCCTTTCCTCCCACCATGAATCCGCCTGTCATATTGTAAAAGACGACAGCGTCCGAGCTGAGGATATCATCCTTTATGATACCGTATCTCTCTGCCGCGCTGAGACTGAGAAATCTCATTAAACGTTTCTGTGATCCGGGAACGTCTTCTATATTGCAGCTGATGGTAAGCTTACTGTTCATTGTATTGCTCCTTTACCCGAAAGTTTTTGAGCTGTGGATATTCTGTGCACAGCAGGCGGCATCTTATTCTATCTCTCCTGCGAGATCGGGGAATATACCGAGACTGCGTCTTAGTATGCCGTTCATCAGTGCGAGGGCTATGCCGTAGTTGGTAAAGGGGACGTTCTGGTCCTCTGCGGATTTGCGGCGGTAGGTCATTTCACGTTCGCCGAGCATACAGCCGCCGCAGTGTATCACAAGACTGTATCCGGACAGATCCTCGGGGAATTCACGTCCTGAGCTGAGTTTGATATTTATGTTTTTACCCGTGAATTTTTTCAGCATGGCGGGGAGCTTTACACTGCCGATATCGCCGCACTGACGGTGGTGGGTGCAGCCTTCGGAGATGAGAACTGTATCCCCGTCCTTAAGCGATTTTATGGCAGCTGCGCCCTTTACGGCAGTTTCAAGGAAGCCCTTGTAACGTGCCATAAGTATGGAAAATGAGGTAAGGGGAACGCTTTCGGGAACGATCCTGCTTACCACTGCGAACGCCTGACTGTCTGTAATGACCAGTTTCGGGGGAGCTGACAGCTTTTCAAGAGTTTCCGCAAGCTGGAACTCCTTGGAAAATACAGCAATTGCGTCTGCGTCCAGTATATCGCGGAGGGTCTGGACCTGCGGCAGTATCATCCGCCCCTTTGGTGCAGATTCGTCTATGGGAGTTACCAGTACGGTCATATCCCCTGCGCCGAGGAGGTCGCCGATTATGCGCTTTTCCTGTGCGGGGAGCTTTGCAATGGCGGCGATACGTTCCTTTAGCTCGTAGATGTTTTCACCCGTGAGGGCGCTGACCTCTGTCTCGTTGTCCTGACAGACCCGCTTTCCGGCTATGTCGGACTTGTTGTATACTGTGAGAAAGGGGATATCCTTTTCTTTGAAAATTCCGATGAGCTGGCGCTCTGTCTCGGTAAGCCCCACAGTGCCGTCAACTACCAGTACGGCAAGGTCCGTGCGGTTGAGTATCTGTTTTGTCTTGCGCACTCTCAGCTCGCCGAGAGCTCCCTCGTCGTCAAAGCCGGGGGTATCTATTATAACAACGGGACCCAGCGGGAGCAGCTCCATAGCCTTGGTTACGGGGTCTGTGGTGGTGCCCTTTACGTCGGAGACTACGGAGAGCTCCTGACCCGTAACAGCGTTTACCACGCTGGATTTACCTGCGTTTCTCCGTCCGAAGAAGCCGATGTGTATTCTCTCCGAGGAGGGTGTATCATTCAAACTCATATTTATCATTCCTTTTTATTCCGTAGGGGACGGCGTCCCGGTAAATCATGTTATTACAGCTCTATATAATACGGGCATATGTTTTCATAGTGTCCGTCCTTCATTCTGAAACCGTTGGGAATCACTCCGAGCTGCCTGAATCCGATTTTTTCATACAGATGTCTTGCATGGGTGTTGGTTTCTACAACAGCATTGAATTGCAATATAAGAAATCCGCATTCTTTTGCTTTCCGGATACAGTCCCTGACCAGTTTTTCACCGATATGCTGTCCGCGGCAGGAAGATGATACTGCATAGCTTGCATTGCAGATATGTCCGCAGCGTCCGACGTTGTTAGGATGCAGGATATATAACCCGAAAACATTTCCGCTTTCATCTGCTGCAACACCGCAATAGCTTTGCGACGAAAAGAACTGTTCTCCTGTTGTTGCGTCAAGCTGCTCTTCCTGCGGAAAAGCAATGCCCTCATCAACTATCTCATTCCATATCGTTATCATTTGCTGTATGTCGTCAGTTTTGTATTTCCTTATCTGCATAACCTTCAACCCTCAATTCTTAACTCTCAGCTAAAAAGCCGCGGAGCGAAAAACTCCACGGCTCAATTATATCATATATGGCTTTTTTCTGCAAGTACAATCGTGTGCTTATATCCTTGCAACGCCTGTTTCCCTGGCAGCCTGAGCAACAGCCTTTGCAACTGCCTGTGCTACGGACTTGTCGAGAGCGCTGGGGATAATGTAATCAGCGCTGAGCTTGTCGTCTGTAACGAATGAAGCGATAGCCTTGGCAGCAGCTATCTTCATAGCGTCGTTGATATCGCTTGCACGGACGTCGAGAGCTCCGCGGAAGATACCCGGGAATGCGAGAACGTTGTTTATCTGGTTGGGGAAGTCGCTTCTTCCTGTGCCGACTACTGCGGCGCCTGCCTCCTTTGCAAGGTCGGGCATGATCTCGGGAGTGGGGTTAGCCATGGGGAAAAGTATGGGCTTGTCAGCCATTGACTTTACCATTTCGGGAGTTACACAGCCCGGAGCCGATACGCCGATGAATACGTCTGCGCCCTTGATGACTTCTTCAAGGGTGCCCTTTCTCATCTGCCGGTTGGTTATCTCAGCCATTTCGTCCTTCATCGGGTTCATGCCCTCGGGACGTCCCTTATAGATAGCTCCGTTTCTGTCGCAGAGGACAACGTCCCTGAGACCCATTGAGATGAGGAGCTTGATTATAGCGATACCTGCTGCACCTGCGCCGCTGGTAACGACTCTTATCTCGTCAAGCTTCTTGCCTACGACTTTGAGAGCGTTGAGCATAGCTGCGAGAGTAACAACTGCCGTACCGTGCTGGTCGTCGTGGAATATCGGGATATCGCAGCACTCCTTGAGCTTCTTCTCTATCTCGAAGCAGCGGGGAGCAGAGATATCCTCCAGGTTTACTCCGCCGAAAGAGCCTGCGAGGAGGCGTACCGTATTTACGATATCGTCGACTTCCTTTGAGCGGACGCAGAGAGGAACTGCGTCAACGTCACCGAAAGCCTTGAAGAGAGCGCACTTGCCCTCCATAACGGGCATGCCTGCCTCGGGTCCGATGTCGCCGAGACCGAGAACTGCCGTACCGTCTGTAACTACGGCAACAAGGTTTGAACGGCGTGTGAGCTCATAGCTCTTGTCAACGTCTTTCTGTATCTCGAGACAAGGCTGTGCAACGCCGGGGGTATAGGCGAGGGAGAGGTCGTCTCTTGTTTCGAGGGGGGCGCGGCAGATAACTTCTATCTTGCCCTGCCACTCATAGTGCTTTTTAAGGGATTCTTCTGCATAATTCATAGTTTATGTGTCCTTTCGGTATTATTATTCAAAAAAGCGGAGAACGGGTGGTTCTCCGCGAAAAAACATATTTGCGGTCTCTCAGAACTGGAGCTGGTCGATAACGATTCTGAGAGCCTTTGCGCTCGCCTGAAGCTTTGCGATCTCCTCTTCGTTGAGCTTGGGAGAAACTTCTCTTTCGATGCCGTTGCTGCCGATAACACAGGGGAGACTGAGACATACGTCGTTTATGCCGTATCTGTCGTTTATCATAGTGGAAACAGTGATGATGTTCTTTGAGTCACGGAGAACTGTGTCGCATATCTTGTTTACGCTCATTGCGATAGCGTAGAATGTAGCGCCCTTTCTCTTGATGACCTCAGCGCCTGCCCTGCGGACCTCGTCTATGATCTCGTCCTCGTCAAGGTCTGCATGATCCTGATCTGCGCAGTACTCGTCAACGGGAACGCCTGCGATATTCATTATTGACCACGGAATGAACGATGAATCGCCGTGTTCGCCGAATACATAAGCGTGTATGCTGTTGGGACTGAGACCTACGTGGTCAGCTATGATTGAACGAAGTCTTGAGGTGTCAAGTGCCGTACCTGAGCCGATTACCTGATTGGGCTTGAGGTCTGTGCACTTGAGGATAGTATATGTGAGGACGTCAACAGGATTGCTTACAACCACATAGATGGCGTCTGGAGCGTACTTGGCTATCTGAGGCATAACTTCCTTGATGATGTTGACGTTGATCTGAGCAAGGTCAAGACGTGTCTGACCGGGCTTTCTTGCAATGCCAAGGGTAACAACAACGATATCGGAATCCTTTGCGTCCTCGTACTCGCCGTCGAATATCTCGACGTTCTCGCCGAAGGAAACGCCCTGACGGATATCCATGGCCTCGCCCTTGGCCTTGGCCTTGTTTATATCAACAAGAACTATATCTGAGCATGTGCCTGCTACGGCGAATGTATAAGCAATAGAAGCACCGACGTTGCCGGCGCCGAGTATAGTTATCTTTGTACCGTTTTTCTCAGCCATAATGTTTAACCTCCATAATAACTGTGTGGTGGGCTCTGCCTTCAGTTCTTCAGCGCTTTGCAGAGCAATATGTATTTTCATTATAATGATAAAGTGTGAAAATTTCAAGCAAAAAAAAGGCTTTTTCGGAAAAATCGTAATTTCGTACAAAACAAATCGGGATTTAACAGAGCTTTTTAACCTTGATAATAATCAAATGCACAAGTGGTACTGCCAGAATATAAGTCTATGAATGAATATTATGCAGCATATTGTGAATATTATTGAAAATAATGAATATTTATGCAAATGTACTTGACATTATTTTACTATGTAGTATAATAGTGTTATATCGCAAATCCCCGCTGCCTCAAAGCAGCGATAATATTCAGGAGGTAATCACAATGGCTAACAAGAAGGATATCAAAAAGGTAGTTCTCGCTTATTCGGGCGGACTTGACACATCTATCATAATCCCGTGGCTCAAGGAAAACTACAACAACTGCGAAGTTATCGCTGTTTCAGGTGACGTAGGACAGGGCACAGAGCTTGACGGTCTTGAGGAAAAGGCTATCAAGACAGGCGCTTCAAAGCTCATCATTGCAGACCTTAAGGAAGAATTCATTCAGGACTACGTTTACCCTACAGTACAGGCAGGCGCTATATATGAGAACAGATACATGCTCGGTACTTCATTCGCACGTCCCATCATCGCAAAGCGTATCGCCGAGATCGCTCTTGAAGAGGGCGCAGACGCTATCTGCCACGGCTGCACGGGCAAGGGCAACGATCAGGTAAGATTCGAGCTTGCTATAAAGGCATTCGCACCTGAAATGGCTATCATCGCTCCCTGGAGAGAATGGACGATCAAGAGCCGTGACGAGGAGATCGACTACGCAGAGGCTCATAATATCCCTCTTAAGATAAACAGAGAGACAAACTACTCAAAGGACAAGAACATCTGGCACCTTTCACACGAGGGCCTCGATCTTGAGGATCCTGCAAACGAGCCTCAGTACGAGAAGAAGGGCTTCCTTGAAATGGGCGTTTCACCTATCGATGCTCCCGACAAGCCCACATACATCACTCTCCACTTTGAGAAGGGTGTTCCCACAATGCTTGACGGCAAGAAGATGAACGGCGTTGAAATGGTATCAGCTCTCAACAAGCTTGGCGGCGAGAACGGTATCGGTCTTGCAGACCTCGTTGAGAACCGTCTTGTCGGTATGAAGTCAAGAGGCGTATACGAAACTCCCGGCGGCGCTATCCTTTACCACGCTCACGAAGTTCTCGAGACTATCACTCTCGACAAGGAAACAGCCCGCATCAAGCAGTACCTCAGCATCAAGTTCGCTGATATCGTATACAACGGCCAGTGGTACACACCTCTCCGCGAGGCTCTCAGCGCTTTCGTAAGCAAGACTCAGGAGAGAGTTACAGGCGATGTCAAGCTCAAGCTTTACAAGGGCAATATCATCAATGCCGGCGTAACTTCGCCATACACACTCTACGATGAGGAAGTTGCTACATTCGATGAGGACGAGGTTTACAACCAGGCTGACGCAGCAGGCTTCATCAACCTCTTCGGTCTCCCGATAAAGGTAAGAGCTCAGCTGGACAAGAAGAGAAACAACAAGTAATCATTGCTGTTTAATTCATTCCGGTAGGGGCGTATGGATAAATTAGATTATTTGAAGCAGAACTGGGTCTCACTGCTGGAAATGGCGATAGTCTTTTCAGTGCCTTCCGCAGGAGTGGGCTATATTCTGTCAAAGCACGCAAAAATAGGCGCTTTGGAGCCTGTTATAGTCGTGATGGTAATATGCGTCATATGCGGGATGTTCAATCTTCCTGCCGCTACGGTGCCCGTGCTTATACTTATCGCCCTTGCTCTGGCTCTGACAGCGTGGAGCGCGGTGTTCCTTGTGAACTGCCTTATCGCTCTTTTCTCAAAGAGATGCAGGGCAAGACTGATACGGTTTGAAGTGCCGAATGGCATGAACAGCGCAGTTCCGGTCTATGACATAGATGGAAAGGAATATCGGTGTACCGTGGGCGGCTTGAAAAAGAAGCTCGCGGAAGGTTCTGTCAGCAGCAAAAAGTACGTCATTGGTAATGAATATAAAGTAAAATACAGCAGATTGCTGAAAAAGGTATTTGATAAAAGAGCTGTCGGTATCAATTTAGCCTGTTTTTTCGTTGGGATTTTAGGAGCGGCGATGTTTATCCTGCCCCTGGTATTCATGGAAAAGCTGCCTTTCTGATACAGCATTGCAGTTCGTAAATATGTATAAGTTCCAGGCAGGGGAGCCGTCTCCTGCCTGTTACGATTTAATAGAATGCATGATTGAAGGAAAGGAGAATTAATATGGTGAAAATAAGGCTCATGACTGTCAACGACTGGAAAGGCGTTGAGCAGGTCTGGAAAGACCACGAAGGTACGAACCCCGTTGACGACTGCGAGGAAGGCTTCACAAGATACCTTAAGCGCAATCCCGCTACAAGCTTTGTGGCTGTGGACGGTGACAGGATAATCGGTACTATACTGGCAGGTCACGACGGCAGACGCGGCTTCTTTCACCATGTTGTAGTTGTTCCCGAGTACAGGAACCGCGGTATAGGCGAGGATATGGTGAACCACGCTATGGAGGCTCTTGAAAAGGAGGGCATACAGAAGACGGCTCTCGTTGTTTTTGAGGACAACGATCTCGGAAACGGCTTCTGGGAGCATATAGGCTTCACTACAAGACCGGACCTTGTTTACCGCAACAAGTACGTTAAGTAGGAACAGATATTTTCTGCCCGAATTAAAATAAATTATGGATAAATTCATGAAAATCGCCATTGACGAGGCAAGAACAGGCATAAATGCAGGCCACGGCGGTCCTTTTGGCAGTGTTATCGTCAGAAACGGCGAAATAATCGGTCAGGGGCACAATGAAGTCGTAAAGCGCAAAGACCCTACCTGTCACGGCGAAGTAATGGCTATACGCGACGCCTGCAAAAAGCTGGGAACTCACGACCTGACCGGCTGCGAGCTCTATACAACCGCAGAGCCCTGTCCCATGTGCGCAGGTGCTATAATGTGGGCGAATATAAAAAAGGTCTTTTACGGCTGCAATATAAACGATACCGACAGTATAGGCTTCCGCGACAAGCAGTTTTATGAAGCGCTCGGGGATATCTCCGAGGAGCTACACCGTGAGGAATGCCTTGAGGTGTTCAGGGAATATACAGCAATAAGGAATAAGAAGCATTATTGATTTGCAGGAGCGCTGTCCCTCCGGTGTTCTGAAATAGCGGAAATACTTTGGAGCTGCGGAACGGCGAGGGTGACTCCCTGTACTACAGGGAGATGCCGCAAAGCGACAGAGGGGCGCGGCGTCTGTTGGACGCCGTTCACTGCAATGGGTTCATCAAACATTAAGGAGAAATAAACTATGGCAGACATGATGTGGGCAGGAAGATTTTCAAAGCAGGTTGACGCAGGCGTCAACGCTTTCAATTCCTCCATTGCCTTTGACGGACGCATGTACCGTCACGATATACAGGGCAGTATCGCCCACGCTACTATGCTTGGAGACTGCGGCATTATCACAAAGGAGGACAGCCTCACAATAATCGAAGGGCTCAAAGGCATACTCGCCGATATCGACAGCGGCAGGCTTGAGCTTGACCCCAATGCCGAGGATATCCACATGTTCGTTGAGGCTGAGCTTACAAAGCGCCTGGGCGACGTGGGAAAGAGGCTCCACACCTCACGTTCGAGGAACGATCAGGTGGCAGTTGACCTGAGACTTTACCTCCGCGATGAAATAGACGGGATATACGCCCTCGTCAAGGAGCTCGCAGTAACCCTTGTGAAAATGGCTAAGGAGCACACCGAGACAGTAATGCCGGGATATACCCATTTACAGCGTGCTCAGCCAATAACTCTCGCACATCACCTTATGGCTTATGTGTGGATGCTTCTCCGCGACATGGAAAGACTTAAGGATACTGCAAAGAGAATGAACTACTGCCCTCTCGGCAGCGGCGCTCTTGCAGGTACTACCTATAAAACAAACCGCAGACAGACCTCGGAGCTTCTCGGCTTCACGGCTCCCATGCCAAACAGCCTTGACGGAGTTTCCGACAGGGACTACTGCATAGAGCTGAACTGTGCTCTGTCACTGCTTATGACTCACCTTTCGAGATTTTCCGAGGAAATAATCCTCTGGTGCTCGTGGGAGTTCAAATTCGTTGAGCTCGACGACGCATTCGCTACAGGTTCGTCCATAATGCCGCAGAAGAAGAATCCCGACGTTACGGAGCTTATCCGCGGCAAGACAGGAAGAGTGAACGGAGACCTCATGACGCTTCTTACAATGATGAAAGGCCTGCCCCTTGCATACAATAAGGATATGCAGGAGGACAAGGAGGCTATATTCGACGCGGTTGACAACGTAAAGCTCTGCGTGAAGACATTCACTCCCATGCTTGCAACTATGCGCGTTCTTAAGGATAATATGAGAAATGCTGCGGCAAGAGGCTTCATAAACGCTACTGACTGCGCCGATTATCTCGTTAAGAAGGGCATGCCTTTCCGTGACGCATACAAGATAACAGGCACACTCGTTGCTCAGTGCATAGAAAAGGGTCTGACTCTTGAAACTCTGCCGATAGCCGAGTACAAGTCGATGACAGACCTGTTTGACGAGGACGTTTACGAGGCTATAAGCCTTGATACCTGCGTCCGCGAGCGCAAGTCAGAGGGCGGTCCGTCGCCTGACGCTGTAAAGGAGCAGATAGCGCTTGCAGAAAAGGCACTGGGGCTCTGATATGAAGAAAAAGGATATAACCTTTATAATAGGACTTTCAATTTTCATGGGAGTTATATGGGTAGTAGGCGAGATAATAATGGGACTGTGGCTTGCAGTAAAGCCGGGCACCCATGTAATCTGGTTCGCTGTAGTGGTGGTCATTACTCTCGGCGTGAGCGTATGGCACTCCATGATAAACGACAATTCAGACCTCGAAGACCCAAAGCGTGCCAAGTATGAGCGCAAGGTCAATAAGCGCAAAAAGAACTAAGCTGGGGACGGCGTCTCCGGACTCTGCCAAAGGGGGAGTGCCCCCTTTGGGATCCCATTCGTGGGTTATCCAACTTCTCGAAAAACGGAGGAAAACATTATGTCAGTAAAAATCTACATAGACGGTCAGGAAGGTACAACAGGTCTTAAAATACAGGAGCGTTTCAAGGACAGAAAAGACCTTGAGATAATGAAGATCAGCGAGGAGCTGAGGAAAGACCCCGCCGAGCGTGCCCGCCTTATCAACAGCGCGGACTATGTATTCCTCTGTCTCCCTGACGCAGCTTCGATAGAGGCAGTATCATTCATAGACAAGGATAACGACCATGTTCGTATCATCGACGCTTCTACAGCTCACCGTACTAATCCCGACTGGGCATACGGCTTTCCCGAGCTTTCGGCAGCTCACAGGGAGAAGATAATCGGTTCCGGCAGAGTTGCCGTACCGGGCTGCTATGCAAGCGGATTCGCTTCAATAGTTTACCCGCTGGTGAGCAACGGTATCATTCCTGCCGATTATCCCGTATTCGCATATGCCACTTCGGGTTACAGCGGAGCAGGCAAAAAGGCTATCGCAGTTTACGAGGGCGAGGACAAGCCCTTTGAATTCAACAGTCCGAGACAGTACGCTCTTTCTCAGCAGCATAAGCATCTGCCCGAGATGAAAGCGGTATCGGGGCTGACATACACTCCTATGTTCAATCCTATGGTGTGCGACTACTTCAGCGGCATGGTAGTAAGCGTACCGATACAGACAAGAACTCTCGGTAAGAAAGTGACCGCTCAGCAGGTGCATGAGATGTACTCAAAGCACTATGCGGGAGCCAGAATGATAGAGGTCATGCCGCTTATGTCCGCTGAGGAGCAGAAGAGCTTCTTCCTTGCGTCAAATACGCTCAGCGGTCAGAACAAATTACAGGTGTTTGTTTTTGGCAATGATGAACAGATACTTCTTTGCTCGCGTCTTGACAATTTAGGCAAGGGTGCAAGCGGTGCTGCCGTACAGTGCCTTAACATAATGATGGGAATAGACGAAACAACAGGATTAATTTGATTTACCAATTTATCTGGGGGGAAGAAAAATGAGCAAAACACTTCGGGAGATCTATGAGTACGATCTCATTGAGGACGACGGTATAGACTATACCGTGGACGAATGGTTCAATACCATAATGGAAAAGACAAAGGACCAGCTGAATGTATCTGACGTCAGCAGAATGCTCCGTCAGAGGATATGCTCACGTATTGCTATTAAGAGAGCTATCGAAATGCTCAGCGACGATCCCTTTGTAGGCGAAATGTTCGAGGGACAGCTGATGTTCAACCTTTATTCGGGCAAGGAAAAGTACCTTAGACTTTTCTATACGCAGATGGAGCCTGTTCTCGAAAAGGCAGGCATCATGGCTAAGGCGCATCACTGGGCTTCGGAGGACGAAAAAAAGGAATACATCGATATAGTTGCGAAATTTGCGCAGAAGATCAAGGAGGAAACTGATGAAGCTTGTTGAACTTAAGGGCATAACATTTGTTGAGGGAGGCGTCTGCGCCGCAAAGGGTTTCAGAGCAAACGGCGTACAGTGCGGACTTGCGCACAAGCCTCTGGGAGATATGGCAGAGGCAAACGCTGCCGCAAACAATGCTATACCCACAGCAAAGAAGAAAAACGATCTCGCACTTATTGTTGCGGATAAGGAGTGCAGCGCTGCTGCCGTATATACCACAAACAAGGTCAAGGGAGCTCCCATACTCGTTACCAAGGAGCACCTGAGAAACGGCAAGGCAAGAGCGGTTATCGTAAACTCGGTAAACGCCAATACATGCAACCCCGACGGCGTTGAAAAGGCGACAAAAATGTGTCAGCTTGCAGCAAAGACACTCGGAATTGACGAAAATGACGTTATCGTGGCCTCCACAGGAGTTATCGGACAGGTTCTTCCCATCGAGCCTATCGAGAGAGCTATGGACGGCCTTGCAGAGGGACTTACCTACGACGGCAACAAGCGTGCCCTCGAAGCTATAATGACTACGGATACACAGGAAAAGGAGATAGCCGTACAGTTTGAGCTGGACGGAAAGACCTGTACTATGGGCGGTATGCTCAAGGGCAGCGGAATGATCCACCCGAACATGGCTACGACCCTTACTTTCCTTACTACAGACGCGGATATAACTCCCGAAATGATGCAGCGTGCCCTTGACGATATCATCAAGGTAACTCTCAACAGAGTAAGTGTTGACGGAGATACCTCCACAAACGATATGGTCTGCATAATGGCTTCGGGAGAGGCAGGAAACGCTGCAATCACCGATGAGAACGGCGAATTTGAGAAATTCAGGCATGCTCTCTACGGTATACTCATGAATCTTGCGCGTAAAATGGCAAGAGACGGTGAGGGAGCCACAAAGCTGGTTGAGTGTGCCGTAAGAGGCGCAGACAGCGACGAGATAGCAGAAAAGGTGGCAAAGTCCGTTATCGGTTCGAGCCTTATCAAGGCTATGATATTCGGCGAGGACGCCAACGCAGGCAGGATCTACTGCGCTGTGGGTTATGCGGACGCAAACTTCGACATCTCAAAGGTCGATGTTGAAATGGCTTCAAGCGGCGGCGTTATCCCTCTCGGACGCAAGGGCAATGTTATCGAATTCTCCGAGGAGCTTGCAAAGAAGATACTTCAGGACGAGGAGATACAGATACTTGTTTCCATGGGCGAGGGCAAGGGCAGAGCCATTGCATGGGGCTGCGATCTCACCTATGACTATGTAAAGATAAACGGCGATTACAGAAGCTGAGAAGGTACATGAATGGCTGAAATAATAGACACCGATACTGTTTGCAACGAATATCTTGAGGACGGCGAGCATATCCTGTGGAGCCAGGTCCCCGAGGATAACAGATTACATTTAAATGGTGGCATTCCCGGCATTGTTTTCGGGTCGGTTCTGCTCATAGCAGGCGCGGCGGTGTTTATTGTGCTTTTTAAGATATTTGACGTGGTTCAGGCTGTTATGGCCTCGGCGTTATTTGTATTCTTTGGGATACTGTGCATAGTGAGTTCATTCGCCCGCGTTGAATCATATTTCCTGACCAACAAAAGAGTGATGATATTCCACAGCATGACATACAGGGATATCAGGCATTACAATATATCATATATTACGTCAAAAAAGAACAAACACAATGAGCTCGGCGAGATAACGCTGTTCGGACCGGCGGTTTTAAGAAAAAGGCATAGCGCCGGAGCAGTCGGCGGAACTGACTATAAAGCAACTGCTTATACTCTTTATGATGTGCGGGACTATGAAAGAGTCATTGAAATGATAAAAGCACAGAAGGATATGCCCGAAGCTTGTGAGAAGGCAAGAGAGGCAGAACGGAAACAAGGATTTTGACGGATATGATACGGGGGTGATCGTGTGTTCGGAAGAAGAAAATACGATGATTATGATGAATATAATGAAAAATATGCCAGTAAGTATGACGATGACTATATAGCTCCGTCACATGATTACCGGAAAGAATGTGACCACAGCCACGAGCAGACTTACGATGACATGGACGATATATGGGCTTGCCATCACAGTCACGAGCAGTCCTATGAGAATATCAACGAGGTAAAGGAATGCGACCACACCCACGAGCAGACCTACGAAGACGCAGATACCGAGCAGCACCCATACGACAGCTATGCGAGCCTTGAAAGCCGGTTTCAGCAGTATCTCTTTCCGAATGAGCATCTGCTCTGGGCAGGAGGATATGATAAGATATCTCCGAAGCCGCCTCAGGAAATGAAAAAGGACAAGAAATCCATTGCAATATTATTGATTGTTTCGATGGCGCTCATATTTTTTGGCTGTGTAAACAGTGTACTTGGCATCCTGTCGTTTTTAGGCTTTATTATGATGTTACTTACTGTTGTCGCGGCAGCAGGAGGCTTCAATAACGGTATTTATGCTATAACCGACATGAGAGTTATCAATATCAGGAACGGACAGCCTATCTTTGCTCCGCTTGAAATGGTGTACAATATCAGTGCCGTCACAGGCAGCAATAACAAGGGCTGTGTGTCCTATTCGACCATGCATCCTGTAAGGATCGGACAGCCGCGGCAAAACGGCGAGTACAGGTCGGTAATAAACGGTATAAACGATCCGGCAAGAGTAAAAAGAATTTTGCAGGACGCCGTTCACGGCGCAAAAATAAAAAAGATCAACTGACGCGGCGTATTAAAAGGCGGTAGGGCGATGTTCGATAAAAAAGATGAATATGACGGTTTCGGCAATTACGGTCAAAGCGATGATTACGGGCATAATCCGGTAACAGGCACCGAAGATGTAAAGAGGATATTTCAGACTTTTCTTGAAGAAAACGAAGAAATACTGTGGTCAATGTGCAACGGTAATCCCTATGCTCAATCCCCTGCGGAAAGTGATAAATTCCAAGGCGCAGTAAGAAAAATGGCAAAAGCTAAAATTATTATCTTTGTCGTGGCGCTTATCGTAGCTTTGTTGATGTTTTTCGGCGGTGTAATGTCTATCCTGATAGGTATATTTGTAATTTCTGTTGTTTCACTGATAGAAAAAGCACTTATATTCTTTTTGATAGCAGTAATAGTGACGCTTTTAATATGGGCTGTAAGGAACGGCAGCAAAAATATGAGTTATGCCATAACTGACAGAAGAATTCTTACGTATGGATATTCACAATTCAACGAGGTCAGTTTTGAGGATATTAAAAAAACAAAAGCTGTTGTAAGCAGCGAAAACAAAGGAAGAATCGTCACGAATGGGTTGCCGCTGGTTTTTATTATGCTCGGTGTGGAAGAACCTTATCGGGTAAAATATATACTCGATAATGCTATAGAAAACTATAAACGATCTCAATGGTAAAAAGGAAGTAAGGAAAATGGAAAAGATATCAAACAATGACAAGTCGCAGGTGCTTATCGACGCCCTGCCGTACATACAGAAGTACAATAACAAGATACTTGTTATCAAATACGGCGGAAACGCCATGACCAACAAGGAACTCAAGGACGCTGTAATGACAGATATCGTCCTCCTTTCGCTGGTCGGCGTAAAGGTAGTGCTCGTACACGGCGGCGGTCCCGAGATAAGCGATATGCTCAGGAAGCTCAATATAGAGAGCCGTTTTGTGAACGGTCTGAGATATACTGATGACGCTACGGTAGACGTAGTAAAAATGGTGCTCTCCGGCAAGGTCAACAAGGAGCTGGTACAGCTTCTCGCACAGCACAAGGGCAGCGCTGTGGGACTTTGCGGTATCGACGGTGAAATGCTGGTAGCCGAGAAGAAAAAGTCCGACGACGGTCAGGACCTCGGCTGGGTAGGAGAGATAACAAAGGTCAACACAAAGCCCATCACCGACGCTCTTGCAAACGGAAATATCCCTGTTATCGCCACAGTTGCGACTGACAGCGAGGGCAATACCTACAATATCAACGCCGATACGGCTGCTGCAAGGATAGCTGCCGAGCTTGGCGCCGAGAATCTTATCCTTATGACCGATATCGCAGGACTTCTCCGCGATAAGGACGACCCGTCCACACTTATCCCGGAGGTAAACGTCAGCGAGGTGCCCTTCCTCAAGAGACAGGGTATCATCTCTGGCGGCATGATACCAAAGATAGACTGCTGCGTAGAGGCAGTAAGACGCGGCGTAAGAAAGACCGTTATCATTGACGGCAGAGTACCTCATTCAATACTCATCGAGATACTTTCCAACGAAGGAATCGGCACACAGTTCGTGTGATAGAGCTACCGCTCGTAAAATAATTTACTTGTATACAAAAAATTTACTTATAAAAAATCTTAATTGATTGATTTTGACTGCCCTTTAGAGCTATAATAATAGTGTGTCTGATATAGTCCGGCAGTCTGCCCCAAGGAGGACTTTATGAATACCATTGATAAATTTAATTCGCACGTTATGCAGTCCTACGGACGCTATCCCCTCGTTATGGAGCAGGGAAGCGGCAGACGCTGTAAGGACGAGAACGGCACGGAATACATCGACTTCGGAAGCGGAATAGGTACGAATTCTCTCGGATACTGCGACGAAAAATGGGCTGACGCAGTGTGCGCTCAGGTAAGGACTCTCCAGCACAGCTCCAATTACTACTACACTAAGGTGCAGGCTGATTTCGCAGAGAGGCTCTGCAATATCTCGGGATACAAGTCCGTATTCTTCTGCAACAGCGGCGCAGAGGCAAACGAGTGCGCCATAAAGGTGGCAAGGAAGTACAGCTTCGATAAATACGGCAAGGGCAGACATACGATAATAACCCTTGTTAATTCCTTCCACGGCAGGACTATCGCTACTCTTTCCGCAACAGGCCAGGATGTGTTCCATAATTACTTCTTCCCATTCGTGGAAGGCTTCGTAAACGTTAAGGCAAACGATATCAGCGACCTTGAGGCTAAGCTTGAGGACGGTACCGTTTGCGCTGTAATGCTCGAATATGTGCAGGGAGAGGGCGGCGTCAACGTTCTCAGTCAGGAATTTGCAGACGCTGTTTACGAACTGTGCGCAAAGAAGGATATACTCGTTATCGCGGACGAAGTCCAGTCGGGCGTAGGACGCACGGGTAAATTCCTTGCAGGAGAACACTTTGGCAAAAAAGCTGATATCACTACACTTGCAAAGGGTATCGCAGGCGGCGTCCCCATGGGCGCATGTCTCGTCAATGAGAAGTGCAGCGGGGTCCTCACAGCAGGTACTCACGGCTCCACCTTCGGCGGAAATCCCATTGCATGTGCAGGCGGTCTTGCAGTGCTTGACAGGATCGGAAGCGACGGTTTCCTTGAAGAGGTGACAAAAAAGAGCGAGTTCATCAGGAGCGAGCTTGAAAAGTGCAGCGAGGTCGAGGGCATAACGGGTCTCGGACTTATGATAGGCATCAGGCTGAAAAGCAAGGACGCCCACGACGTTGCACAGAAGGCTCTCGACAGGGGGCTTCTCATACTCACAGCCAAAGAGAAGGTAAGACTTCTTCCTCCATTGACAATATCATATGACGAGCTGAAAGACGGACTTAAAATTCTGATAGAGATACTGGAGGAATAATTATGGAGTTTCAGGTAGTTGGCAAGAGCGGCAAGTATACCGTTCAGGATAAATCCGGCCGCCTTATCTACAGCATAAAGAAAAAAGGCTTCGGAGCCCGCTATAACCTTATGGACGCCAGCAATTACAACCTTTACACTCTCGTTCAGACAGGTGACTCGAAAAGGCCGTTTTTCACTATAATCCTCAACGACAATGTGTTTATGTCGATGGAATGCGCCTCACTGTTCCTCAATCCTACTATCAAGGCAAGAAACAAGACCATGCGCTTTGAGATAACCAGTAAGGACAGAAAGAATTTCGATATACTTCTCAATGACGACAATGTGGGCACCATACAGAGCCTGATGGGAGTAAACGGAGAAATGCAGTATCATTTCAACATAGACAACAAGGCGTTCGACGATTATATAGCGCTGTTCGCTATAGCTATAGACAGAGCGTTCGGTGAAATGAACAAGTAAAGAAAAGACATTTTTGGATCGGAAGGATAGATAATATGAAACACTTACTCAAAATGCTTGATCTCAGTACAGAGGAGATCATTGATATACTCAACCTTGCAGACCAGCTCAAATATGAGCTCAAGCACGGTATCCCGCACCCGCATCTCAAGGGCAAGACCCTGGGAATGATATTCCAGAAGGCCTCTACACGTACAAGAGTATCCTTTGAGACAGGTATGTATCAGCTCGGCGGCTATCCGCTGTTTCTCTCCTCAAACGACCTCCAGATAGGCAGAGGAGAGCCTGTACAGGATACGGCAAGAGTGCTTTCCCGCTACCTCGACGGTATAATGATACGTACCTTTGAGCAGAAGGAGGTAGAGGACCTTGCAGAGTACGGCTCGATACCGATAATCAACGGACTTACAGACTTCTGTCACCCCTGTCAGGTGCTTGCCGATCTTATGACTATCCGCGAGTTCAAGGGCAGCTTTGACGGACTCAGGATGTGCTTTATCGGCGATGGTAACAATATGGCCAACTCCCTTATCGTAGGCTGCTTAAAGGTAGGCATGTCCGTTGCGATAGCCTGCCCCAGTGATTATAAGCCACCCAGGGAGATACTTGACTTTGCAAAGACTTACGGCGATAAGTTCATACTTACAGATAAGCCGATGGAAGCTGCAAAGAATGCCGATGTACTCATCACAGACGTATGGGCTTCCATGGGGCAGGAGGGCGAAGCGGAGAAGCGCAGAAAGGCTTTCGCAGGCTATCAGATCAACGACGAGCTCATGGCGCAGGCAAATCCGGACTCTATGGTGCTCCACTGTCTCCCTGCACACCGCGAGGAGGAGATCACAGAGAAGGTATTTGAGGCTCATGCAAACGAGATATTCGAGGAAGCCGAGAACCGTCTCCACGCTCAGAAGGCAGTAATGGTAAAATTAATGGCTCAGTAAGCCGTTAGCCAGTGGCCTTTAGCCGTTAGCTTGCAGGGACGTCCATTGGGCGTCCTTTTTAATTCGGAATTGTAGTGGCGGCGTTCCGTCACCCGTGCAAATAACACATAATGCAGGGGACGGCGTTCTCAACGCCCCGAAAACAGGTAAAAAAACGGACAGTGTAATTGCCCGCTTTTTACGGAAATGATATGAGGTATTATAATGAAAAAAGTAAAGGTAACATATATACCGCCGATCGTGTATATTATATCTGCGATGATATGGGCAGCGGTCATGTTCGTTATTGCGTCGTTCCTGAATGAATTATTCATATATATAGGTGCACTGGCAGGTATCTTTGCACTTATATATATATACTATAAGGGTACTGTTGTTGAGTTCGGCGACGGGAAGATAATCAGGTGCAGAAGCTTATTCTATAAATGGAAGATAGATCTTGAGCGCATTGATACATTCAGCTACACGGTGAGAAAGTATCAGAGAATAGGCGGCGTCCACCATTCGATGGTGATAATGTTTTATCACAGCATGAGAGGCATAAATGACTGTTATAAGCTTGCTTCTTCATTTATCAGGGGAAATGAAATGGAAAAGCTGATGCGAAGCGAAGCGGACAGGCTTGATATAATGCAGATATACAAGTTTGCAGAGAGCCTGTACCCTGATAAGGCGAGGGGCTATACGGAAAAAGAAGATATCAACGCATAAGATATGAGGTGATAAAAATGTATTATCTGATACTTGCCTGTGTGGGTTTGGCGATAGCCATAGCAGGCGTTTTCTACCTTGCGAGACTGCTGTACCTGAAAAAGTACGGCGTACCGGCAAAGGCAGAGGTCGTAAATGTGAAGGAGGTCCTGAAGAGAAAAGGAGGACTTTTCGGACATCTTATCGTAATTACCAAAAAGACGCTGAGCCATTATACGCACACGCTTAAATATGAGCTCGACGGCAGGAGCTATGAGGCTGACGACAGAGCAGACTATACCCAGCCGATGAAAGTGGGTTCCACTCATATTATCCTCTGCGACCCGAAGGATCCGGAAAGCTTCAAGTTTGAAGCAGATGTGCAGAAGCATATCACGATAGCCGCCGCACTGGTGGCAATGTCGCTTCTTTTTGCGGGAAGATTCTTTTACGCATACATCAAGTGAATTCAGTGGTGATAAGGTATGAAAAAGATAGAGGTATCCGGAGCAGTTGCGCTTGAAAGATGGTACGAGATAGGTATGTTTATAATAATAGGAGTAATGCTGCTTGCAGTGTCTCTGTTTGAGTCCGCGTGGAAGCCAATAGGCGGACTTGCAATGGCGGTTCTCTTCATATATTTTATAATAGCTATTGCAGTATCGCTTTTTCCAATGATAGTGATGTTTGACGAACAGTGGCTGATGATGAAGCACGGTATGTTCAGAAAAGACATCAGAATGGACGAGATCACGCGAGTGAGATACTATATAATGCCGAGAAAAAGAGGACGATCAAGTACGAGATGTTATCATCTTGTAATGGAGATAGAGTATCAGGGCGGCAGACAGGAGCTCATGGAGTGTATAGAAAAAGCTGAGATAGAATACTGCAAGAACGGAGAGGCGGATAAAGAGCTTTTTGTGCTTTACGACCATATAAAGGAGCTGTATCCGGATAAAGCAAAGGGCTACTGGGAATACTGCGGTATATGATATGTAAATATAGGGCATAATGTATAAAAAGCCACCGATTCAACGGCAATTATTTTAGTTGACAAACGCTGTATTGCGTGATATAATAATTAAGTCGCCTGAGGACAACAGCCTTCGGGGAGACAAAACAGCATCTTGAAAATTGAACAATGCGAAGAAAAAGTATAACGACCCTTGAGATTCCTTTCTGAGACTGGAAACAGTTGAGGAGAGAGAAGGTCAAGAAAAGACTAAAAAATAAC
>DBXO01000015.1 GCA_002309635.1 Ruminococcus flavefaciens
GACAAGATCTGCGACCAGATCTCGGACGCGGTTCTTGACGCTATCCTTGAACAGGACAAGTTCGGCAGAGTTGCCTGCGAGACCTGCGTTACAACGGGAATGGTGCTCTGTATGGGCGAGATAACCACATCGGCGGAAATAGATATACCCAAAATAGCACGTCAGGTAGTCATAGATATCGGCTATGACAGGGCAAAGTACGGCTTTGACGGTCATACCTGCGCTGTACTTACCTCTATAGACGAGCAGTCACCCGATATCGCCATGGGCGTTAACGAGGCGTTTGAGTACAGAGAGGAAAACAGTGAGTCCGACGGCCTTTCCAACGGCGCAGGCGATCAGGGTATCATGTTCGGTTTTGCCTGCAATGAGACTCCCGAACTCATGCCGCTGCCCATATCTCTTGCTCACAAGCTTTCCATGAAGCTGACAGAGGTCCGCAAGGACGGCACTCTCCGCTACCTCCGTCCCGACGGTAAGTCACAGGTAACTGTTGAGTACGACAACGGCAGACCCGTAAGAGTTGACGCTGTAGTCGTTTCCTCACAGCATTCCGCAGACGTTTCGCTCGATCAGGTACGCAAGGACATCGAGGAATTCGTTATCAGGGCCGTTATCCCCGCAGAGCTCATGGACAGCAATACGAAGTTCTTCATCAATCCCACAGGACGCTTTGTTGTGGGCGGTCCCCAGGGCGACAGCGGTCTTACGGGACGTAAGATAATCGTTGATACATACGGCGGATACTCACGTCACGGCGGCGGAGCCTTCAGCGGCAAGGACCCGACGAAGGTGGACAGAAGCGCCGCTTATGCTGCACGCTATATCGCCAAGAATGTCGTTGCGGCAGGACTTGCGGACAAGTGCGAGGTGCAGCTCTCATACGCTATCGGCGTTGCAAAGCCTATCTCCATACTTGTTGATACATTCGGCACAGGAAAGGCAGACGAGGATAAGCTGTCGGCAGCTGTTGCAAAGGTATTCGACCTCCGTCCCGCAGCTATCATTGAAATGCTCGACCTTAGAAAGCCTCAGTACAGACAGCTTGCGGCTTACGGTCACATGGGACGCGAGGACCTTGGAGTTGCATGGGAAAAGACAGACAGGGCAGAGGCTCTCAGGGCTGCTCTTTCGTAAACATAATGACGATCGCTTTATCATAACAAAAAGCCATAAGGTAATGCCTTATGGCTTTTCTGCTCTTGTCTGTTCTTTATTATCTGAGCCCCATACATAAAGACATTTATGCAGATGATGTTTCTGACAGGCGGTCAACTTTTATGTAGAATCCTTGTTAAAATGATACAAAAATACGTAAAAATAATTCAAAAGTGCATACGCCGATCATTGACTTGACTTATTAACAATGGTATAATTATTGTAGATAATTATGCGTACTTCAGTACGGAATTGGAGGAGTTTACATGAGATTCAAAAAAATGCTGAGCGGTCTTGCATCTCTGGCACTGTCTCTCTCAGCCTTTGCGGGACTCGGTGCCGCCGGCATGACAGGACCCGTCAGTGTTCAGGCGGCTTCCGCTGACTGGAAGTTCGACTTCGGCGGAAGCCCNNAAGCCGAGCAGCTAACGGCTTCACGGGAGTATCCGCCTCGGACGGCTATAACTCGGGCAGAGGCTACGGATTTGCACAGACCTGGAACGTGTCCAACGTAAACGCAGGAGGCAGCGGGGTCACTGCGGACGCGGTACAGTTCAACAATTTCGGCGCGGACAATACCTTCAACGTTGATCTGCCGAAGGGACTTTACGAGGTAAAGGTAACTATAGGAAACGCTCCGCGCACTACCATAAAGCTCGAGGGCATGGTGCAGATGATGAACCTTACAGGCAGGGGCGCCGTTGAGACTGTGAAGATACCCGTTACCGACGGACAGCTCAATATCCAGGCTGTTGAGGGCATGAGCAATCGTGAGCAGTCCATTGCGGCTGTTGAGATAACAAAGCTCAACGACACGGGAGCAATGCCGCCTACGGTATGGATATGCGGCGATTCAACAGTTGCAAACTACTACAACTGCGCGGACACATCACAGCACGGCTGGGGACAGTTCTTCAGCGGTAAGCTGCCCGGCGGCAATTATGACGTCCGCAATATGGCTACCAGCGGACAGTACGCCAAGGGCTTCGTGGACGCGGGACAGTTCGCACCTGTTGAGAACTACGGAAAAACAGGGGATTACTACATAATCTCGATTGGTATCAACGATTCAAACTACTCCAACGAGACGGAGTACTACAATACGGTGACCGATATGGTAAAACGCGCCAAAGCCAGGGGCATGACAGTTGTTCTTGTCAAGCAGCAGGGCAGACGCGGAGACCTCCAGCGCAATCCCAGACTCACGGGGCGCTGGTACGGCGGCTCTCTTGACAAGATAGGCAGCGAGCAGGGCGTACAGGTCGTGGACCTGTTCACAAAGTGGCAGAATTTCGGCTTATCTGTGGGCTATGATGGTATGGCTTCATATTATGCCATAAAGAACGACGGTACTGCCGACGATCTCCACCAGAGCAAGATGGGCGCTCAGAAAATCGCTGAGATAATGCTTGAGGAGATAGGGTCGGGAGCGCCTGCGGCAGAGCCTGTCCACCCTAAGGAGAACGTCTGCTATATGTTCAGAAACGTGAACAGCGGCCTTTACATGGAGGTAGGCGACGGTTCAAACGTTCAGCAGGGAGCCTCGGGCGGCGTTGCACAGGCTAAGAACACATGGAGGTGCGTACAGGCTACAGGCGATTACTACTACATAAAGCCTGTGGATTCGGATCTCTGCCTCTACGTTGACAACGGCAGCCGTGATAACGGCGCGAATATACTCGTTGCGGAGAAGAACGGCTACAGCGACCAGTTCTTTAAGTTCATGGACAACGGCGACGGCACAGTGACTATACTCACGAGAGCTTCCCGTGACGCTTCAGCGGTCGAGGTGGGAAGTGCTGCGGAAAACAGCGGCGCAAACATACAGCAGTGGGAGGTGAACGGCCACGCCTGCCAGAAATGGGAAATGAGCGAGGCTGACGATATAGTTGTTACAGTTCCTCCTGTAACGACAACTGTAACGACAACAGCTCCGCCTGTGACGACTTATGTTACAACTCAGCCCGTTGGTGCAAATGTTCTTTTCGGCGATGTAAACTGCGACGGGGGAGTTGACCTTTCCGACGCTGTCCTTATAATGCAGGCTCTCGCAAACCCCAATAAATACGGCAGGGGCGGCTCAGACAGCCGCGCCGTAACCGACGATGGAATACGCAATGCCGATGTTACGGGAAACAATGACGGCATGACGGTAAACGACGCTCAGTTCATACAGATGTGTCTGCTGGGACTTGCAAAGCTCCCCGAGCCTGTGACTGCTGTTACCGTACCGCCTGCAACTACGGCGCCTGCAACTACTGCCGCTCCCGTTCCCGTGAAGTACTATGCGGCAGACCAGACATGGAACGACGGTATCATTGAGACCTCGAATGCAGGCTATACCTGCGACAGGGGCTACGTTAACCTCGGAAACAGCACCGACAGCAATATAACATTTACCGTAAATGTTCCCGCTGACGGAAACTACATGACCCATATCCGCTTTGCAAACGGCTCGGTGAACGACCGTAAGATGAAGCTTTTCGTAAACAATAACTTTGACTTCTGCTGGATGCAGTCCTTCCCGGGCACAGGCTCGTGGACAGACTGGACGGAGTTCGGCATAGTTCTTCCTCTCAGATCGGGCAGAAACACCATAGTCATGCAGTCGGCAATGTCAGAGGGCGCTCCCAATATTGACTATATCGAGCTCATACAGACCGACGAGCCATATGCTGAGATATACGACCCGTCACAGGAGCAGCAGACCACCGGCGGCGGTCAGCATACGCTCTTTATCGCAGGCGATTCAACTGTACAGAGCTACAGTGCGAGATATGCTCCGCAGCAGGGCTGGGGCTACTATATGCAGGACTATTTCAGCGGCGATATAACCGTTGCGAACCACTCCATAGCAGGAAGAAGCTCAAAGAAGTTCTACGACGAGGGCAGATGGCAGACCATTGCCGACAGCCTTAAAGAGGGCGATTTCGTAATGATACAGTTCGCCATCAACGACGCAGGCGCTTCAAATGCGGACAGATATGCTCCCACCTGCGGAAACGTTGATAATCCGTCTTCGGGCTCATACGAGTGGTACATGACGCAGTTCATCAGGTCTGCAAAGGACAAGGGAGCAACTCCCATATTGGTGACTACGACTATCGGCATGAAGGCTTACTCAAACGGCAGGTTCGTCAACAGCTATACCAATTACAATGACGCCTGCTACGGCCTTGCAAGAAAGTACAGCATACCCTGCATAGACCTGAATTCGCTTATGGTGAGCCATTATAACTCCGTTGGCTATGATACTGCAAAGAGCTACCATCTTATGGGAGTTGTTGCAGACTCAACAGACGGTACTCACTTCTGTGAAAAGGGCGCAAATATCGTTGCGGGACTTGTTGCAGGTGAGATAAGAAAGCAGAATATCAGCGGACTTGCATCCTGCCTCAGATGATAGCTTTACAGCGCATAGAGTCAGCCTGCATATGAAACATAACTCAAAAGGCTTCACATTAGTGTGAAGCCTTTATATTATATGGACAGTACTATGCAGATGAAAATAGCAATTGTCAGAATGATATGCCATTTGCATTTCAGTACGGCTTCTTTCAGTGACAGCTGCTTCAGGAAGAGCCGCGAGCATATTCCCGCCAGTGCTGGAAGAAATACCGCAAACAGTGAAAAGCCTGTGGGTATGCCGTCTTTCAGGCTCAGAAAGAAAAGTCCCAGGGAGATGAACTCAAGTATCACTATTTCTGTAGCCGCGCTTTCATAGGCGCTTTTTTTATTCCTTTTCTTTTTCGCTGCAGGACCTGTGCCGTAGGAGAGTATTTCCGCTGCCTGTTCCTTTGCGCTCCTGAGACTGTCGCTTATCTCCTCCTCCTGCACGGGGAGTTCTCCGTCCGGGGCAGCTTCTTCGCCCATATCCTCCGTAACTTCGCTGAGCTCGTTGATCGCATCGGCAGGAGCCTCATTGAACTCCTCTGACGTTACGGTAACCTCCGTGACTTCCACGGGAGTCCGGGCAGATGTTTCTTCAGCGTTTTCCGCGGCAGTTCCCTTATCTTCGGAAAGCTTTGAGACAGCCATGAGCCTGTCGCGGAGACGGGGGTCCATTGAGGAAAGTATGTCGTTCAGGTCTTTTTTGTTCTGCATCGTTCCACCTCCTGAGGGGGATATGGATAATGGCGGAAAGATCCGCCATTACAGTAATCATTCAATAGTTACCTTCTTCATTATCTGAGGTGTTGTGGGCTTGTCATTGTAGTCCGTAGCGCACTCTGCTATCTCGTCGACTACCTCCATGCCCTCGATAACCTTTCCGAAAGCGGCGTAGTTGCCGTCAAGGTGAGGAGCGTCCTCGTGCATGATGAAGAACTGTGAGCCTGCCGAGTCGGGCATCATTGAACGTGCCATTGAGAGAACTCCTCTTGTGTGTCTGAGGTCGTTCTTTACGCCGTTTGCAGCAAATTCGCCCTTGATGTGCCAGCCGGGACCGCCTGTGCCGGTACCGTTGGGACAGCCGCCCTGTATCATAAAGCCGGGGATTACCCTGTGGAACGTAAGTCCGTCATAAAAGCCCTGCTTTACCAGCTTCTCGAAGTTCTCGCATGAGATAGGGGCGATATCGGGATAAAGCTCTATCTTTATCTTCTTTCCGTTTTCCATTTCGATTACTACCATGATTTTTTCCTCCGTTATTGTTATTCTTTTATAAATGGTATCTCTATGGGTTGGTCAAAGTCAAAGGTGGTCACCTGAGCCTGACGGCTTGCCTGTTCAAGTGCTTCTGTAAGCGCCTGGCGGACCTCCTCCGGTGAGAGTGTTGTATACGCTTCGGAGGTCGGTTCGGTAACGGGCTCCATATTGATGACATTTCCGTTTGCGTCGGTCACTACCATGAACATCTGACCTGCCTCGGTGGGGGCAGTGGTCTCGATTATGGCGCCGTATTCGTCGGTAGGGATATGATAGAAGAAATCGGAGGTGGTCTCGGTCTCGTTTTCCTCAGTTTCGTATATCATTTCGGGAGCAGGCGGCGGATTGTCCGTGCCTATGACGAAATTCGGCGGCATTGTAGTAGTGGATACAGGCTTCCTGCGGCTTTGGTTGGTTCTGGCTATATCCTCTGCGCAGGACTTGCCAGCAAGTATTATAAGAATAGCTGCCAGTACAGCTATGCAAAGTGCTACTATCGGTCTTCTCTGCATGTTTACAGCTCCTTGGTTCTCAGATAGGATATTTTAATTATAATCCAATAATGGTCTGTTGTCAAGAGCGTGAAGCATTATCTGAGGGGAAAGCCTGCTGCTGCCGAAAAGAGGAAAAATGCGGAAAAGGCGCAGAAAAGCATGGTATATATGCACATCTGTGATACTATCATATACGTTATTCTGTGATCCATAGTTATTCCTTCCTTAATACGGCAGAATCTCAATCAGCGGCTTCAATGCCTGAACAGCTACCCACAGCCCTGCTGCTATACATACGGCACTGTATGCCGGAGCCTTTCCGCGGAAGGTATTTTGAGGGTCTGCGGGGTCAATGCGGAGCGTGACCTTTTCACCGTATACGGGGCTTTTGTATGAAGCCATATCCTTGTGGATATAGACAGTTCCGTTGTATGAATACTTCCATACGGCGTGATAGCGTGGACGGTGACTTCCGCGGACGTATCCGCCGCTTATGCTCAGGATATCGATACATTCGGCTTCTGCGGCTGCGGTGCATTGAAAACGCTTTACGAGCCTGAAAAAAACAGGAAAGAACAGAAGTATGACTGAGGACGGAAGTAAAAATACCAATCGGCAGAATGTATCGCCGTCAGTCATGGTAAGTAAAGCAAGTCTGTAGACAAGAATAAAAAAAGCACTCACGCCGAGAAGCATAAACGAGACAGCTGCATTGTGGTTCCTGTTCTTTTTGCAGCACAGATACATGAGTATGAAGCCAGTAAAGATAAATATGCCTGCTGCCAGCAGTCCGGCTGTTCCTTTGAACAGGTTCGGGATCATAAGACCGATGATGAACAGAACAACTGCCGAAATGCCCGTTACTATAATGTGTGAAGGCGGCAAAGGCTTTGCAAAGTTGATATCCGCGTCCTCCACGGCGTACATCTGCGCTTCTTTTTCATGCCTGTGGGTGACGCTGTTGGTAAGACGTTTTTCCTTTATGCAGTAATACGCAGGAACAGCTCCTGCCATAATAAGACCTGTTACGCAGAGAAAGCTCTGCGATGAGCCTTCGGAGACAAAGCCTGCTATCAGCAGGACAAATCCGAGTATCATTGAGATAACAGGGAATTTCGGTATCCTTCCGGGATCGTATCCGGCAGATTCGGCTTTGCGCTGCATCTGCCATATCTGCATGTTAAGAGTGGCTTTACGTCCTGCTGATATGTCAAGAGCTTCGACAGCCTTCCGGGCTTCGTCGTATTTTCCCTCATTTGCAAGTGACATTATGTATCCGGTATCGTTTTCCATTATTTATTCCTCACTTTATTCGCGGTTTCTCTTTTCACGGATATGGATATTATATCACATCCCGCATATATTGTAAAGCTGTCATAAACGGGGATAGCTCCGCATAAGCTGTATCGGGAGGAGATCGTATGAATAACGGTAATTTAGACACTGAAAAATACAAGCAGGAGCTTATGAAGCTCTACAGCAGGAGCGCTCCCCGCAGCGGGGAGAACGGGGGAGCGGAGAACGGCCTGACTGCTGCGGAAACCGAAAAGCTTCCCGACGATACGGCGTATGCAGACTTTGCGGAGACGGATACAAACGGCGGGACGGAGGACTTCAACAGCCGCTATCCAGAGCCCGACCTTTCGGGACTTGATACGGATACGGGCAGTTCCGGGAACGTGGACGACGAGCCTCCCGTGTATGAGGGAGATGAGCTCCTCGGCAGCGAAAGGGGCTATATACTTGTCAATGTGAGGACAGGGGACGATTCCTCGGCTGTTGCGGGAGCTTCGGTAAAGGTCACGGCTGTGGCTGACGGCAGGAGACTTGTCCTTGCTTCGGGGGTAACTGACGAAAGCGGAGTTTCGCCGCGGTTTTCCCTGCCTGTTCCTGACCTTGAGCATTCCCAGTCTCCCGACCCTGAGGAGAGACCCTACAATCTCTTTGACATAAGCGTTGAAGCGGAGGGCTTCTTCCGCGCACGGAGCGTGGACGTTCCCGTATTTCCGGGGATAACCTCGGTGCAGAACTTCAACCTCATACCCGTTCCGCTGATGATGAACAGCGATGACGAGACCGTTACCTACTACAACGCAGAGCCGGGCTTCGGCGGCGGAAAGGAGTGAACCATGCTTACAGGTACGCCCTTTATACCAGAGACTATCACGGTGCACCTCGGCTATCCCGATTCAAATGCGCCCGATGTGGAGGTTGACTTCCCCTCATACGTCAAGAACGTGGCTTCAAGCGAGATATACCCCACATGGAACGTGAGCGCTCTACGCGCCAATATCTACGCTATAGTATCCTTTGCGCTGAACCGTATCTATACCGAGTGGTACCGCTCGCGGGGGTACGGCTTTGACATTACGGCGACTACCCAGTTCGACCAGAAGTTCATAAACGGACGCGAGTACTTCGAGAATATAAGCTATCTCGTTGACGAGCTGTTCAACGACTACATAAGGCGGAAGGGCAGCGTGGAGCCGCTTTTCACGGCTTTCTGCAACGGCACGACCTCCACATGCAGCGGCCTGTCACAGTGGGGAAGTCAGGCTCTTGCGGAGAGGGGCTACAACTCGCTGGAGATACTGAAATACTATTACGGGGACGATATCGAGATAGTTCAGGACGCTCCCGTGCGGACTGCTATGCCCTCATATCCTGACGCGGAGCTGAAAAACGGTTCATTCGGCAACGATGTCAAGTTCGTGCAGGTGTGGCTGAACCGCATATCGGGCAACTTCCCCGCAATACCCAAGATACCCGCAGCAGACGGCATATTTGATACTCCCACGGAGAACGCGGTAAGGAAGTTCCAGCAGGTGTTCGGACTGGAGGAGACGGGTACCGTTGACGCCGCCACATGGTACAGGATAACATATATCTACACAAGCGTGAAGAAGCTTGCGGAGCTGGATTCCGAGGGCGTGCGCTTCGAGGAGATAGCACCTGAGTTCACGGAAGACCTGAGCATAGGAATGCAGTCGATAGAGGTGTCAATGCTGCAATACTATCTCGCCGTCATAGGAGCTTATTACGAGGCTGTCATTCCCGTTGAGATAACGGGCTATTTCGGGGAGCAGACGGAGAGGTCCCTCAAATCGTTCCAGCGGGTGTTCGGACTTCCTCAGACGGGAGTTGCCGACAGAGCCACACGGAACGACCTCTACCGCGCCTATCAGGGCATAGTTGAGAGCGTTCCGCCGAAGTATACCTACGTTGCGCTCTACCCGGGCACTGTTCTGCGTGAGGGAGCGAGCGGCGATTCCGTGAAGATAATACAGCAGTACCTCACCTATATCAACAGGAGCTATCCCAATATCCCTGCGGTGAGCGATACGGGCTATTTCGGACCTCTCACAAGGCAGTCCGTAACGGCTTTTCAGCGGCAGTTCGGCATTGACCCTTCTGGCATAGTGGGGGCGGTCACATGGGACAGTATAGCGGGAGTTTATTCGGACCTGCGGTACGGCTTCGACAAGCGCCCCTATCAGAACCCCGGCTATACTATCAGGTGAGCAGCAGGGGCGGTTTTTAAGCTCCATGTGTGCGGATATAAAAATTCTCCCCTCACGGGGAGGGGAGAAACAGTTAGCTTATTTGTCAGTTCTTCATGTTGGGATAGAATGCAGGTGCTGCGTTTTTTATAGAGATTACAGCCATTTCTATTACTTCGGGACAATAATAGGGCTTAACGATAAAGTTCATATCCTCAGCCTTTTTCAGCATTATATATCTTCCTTGATTATTTGCTGTAAAATAGCCCCAGACATTATAGCCTTTGTTGGTCTTTTCCAAAGTGATACGCGAAATGCAAATCACACCCTTGTTATAAGTAAGCGGATCTCCGTTTTTATCTCTTACTATATTATTTCTTCTGTTATATGGTGAAGTATGGAGTTCCTGCTTGTTTTTGGTGATATAGAAATTGAAGGCTGTTTCTTTGAGATGACCTTTTTTATTGTATATCCATTCATCATTCGGGTGAGACAGATTCTTGGGGCTTACATTAATAAAGTAACCATCCTTTTTATATCCGACAAAAATATCGCCTTTTTGGAATCTTACGGGGTATATCGTAGCATTAAGACTTGCTTCTTTTCTTACATTGCCGTCTTTTTGGGCTGTATAAAAGGTGTACTCAAAGCATCTGACTTCTGCTGCCTCAGCCTCCATAACATGAACAAGAGAACTTTCTGAAGCGGGATTATTGAGAGCTGAGGGAACAGCCACAAGCGCCGAGAGAGAAACGGCTGCGAGAGCGGTGCAGATTGCTTTTTTGATAGTGTTTTTCATTTGTATCTTTCCTTTTTGTATGAATTTGAGGCTTCTGACCTCATGTATGCTATATTATCACCCCACAGGAGCTTCGGCAATGAAAAAAGAGTGAACGGGCGCTTTTCCGGAGCGACAGGAAATTACGGAATACCGTAACTTTTATTATTATAAGAACGGGAACACGGTTTCCGTTCATGAAAAAAATCAATGACAGGAGTTGTTACCATGCCATATACGGAACAGCAGAAAAAAGAACATATCAGGGAGCTTCAGACCTACCTTTACGGGATATCCCTGTTCGACAGGAGAGTTCCGCAGGTGCTCCCCGACGGAGTGTACGACAGGTACACAGAGGAGGCTGTGAAAGCCTTTCAGCGGGCATACGGTCTCCCCGACACAGGTGAGACCGATTCTGCCACATGGGACAGGATAGCCGCCATTTACCGCGATTATCTCGACGGAGCTCCCGCGGCGTACCATGTTTTTCCGTCGCGGAGCTACAGCCTGTGTACAGAGGACAGCGGCGAACTGGTCTATATCATACAGGCTATGCTGAGAAAGGCGGCGGAGTGGTATGACAATATGCCGAGAGTAAGCGTCAGCGGAGAGTTCGGCGAGGCGACTGCCGAAGCGGTAATGAGGTTCCAGAGCTGCTGCGGTCTTGCGGAGAGCGGCATCGTGGACTGTACCACATGGAACATGCTCGTGCGTTTTCTCGAAAACAAGCAGTAGCCTTCGGGAGCGGATATGTATGCGGGGGGACGATGTTTTTCATCGTCCCTTTCTTTATAATAAGGTAGCGAAGTGCCCCGAAACAACGCAGGGAAAGGGAAAAGTCGCGTTCACTCCTTTTTGCTGCCCGTTCACTCCCGTATTGTTGCGAAAGAGGGGCGCGATGGATAAAATGGTAAATGTAAGGTCGATACGAACAAAAACGACGGTGAAAAAAACGTCCGATATTCAGTTTGACCAATAAAAAATCAATATAATTTTATTACGAAAGGAAAGTAAAAAAATGAAAAACGCAATGAAAAAGATCTCAGCGATCGCAATGGCTTTCACACTCCTCGGCTCAGGTACAGCTATCATCAACAATGCAGCACCCAAGTTCGACAACTCAATCACAGCTTCAGCAGCATCACCCAACTACACATGTGCTTACTGGAATTACACAGCGCCCAATTCTAACGCATGCTACAACAACGGCAGCAGCGGAAGCCGCGTAAAGTGGATACAGGCTGCTCTGAACTATGCAATGTACTGGGGCACATGGCTCGACGTTGACGGAAAATACGGTAACCTTACAAAGCAGCGCGTTAAGGACTTCCAGTGCATGGTCAATGATTACATGGGTTATCATGTTCTTGACGTTGACGGTATCTACGGTCCTCAGACAAACAGCTGGCTTCGCTCGTGGGTCGGTGCCTGATCGGTAAACAAAAGCTTATTCGCTGCCCGGCAGCAGCCGGACAGTTTGAAATAATAAACCATAATATTTTAATTACGAAAGGAAAGAAAAAAATGAAAAACGTATTCAAGAAGCTCGCAGCAGCAGCAATGGCATTCACCCTCCTCGGAGCAGGTTCGGCAGCTATCAAGGACATCGCTCCCAAGACAGACAACTCTATCACAGCAAGCGCAGCTTCAGGCTACACATATGCATATGACGGATATGCTTCAAGATGGGCCGGCCGTCCGATGTACGCTGAGTACTATCAGGGACGTCCGACAGGCCGTTATACCTCAAATCCCTGGGGCTGATATCTGAACTGACATATAAGGAAAATGCTCTCCTCACATGAGGGGAGCTTTTCTTTTTGCCCCATTGCCGTCAGCTTTTTGCCTTCAGTCCGTCCGCTCCTGTTTTGCACCCGCTTACTCCCGATTTATTGCGGAAGGAGGGGCGCATGGGTATAATAATGAATGTAAGGTCGATACGGAAAAACAACAGGAAAAGCTCCCGTTATCCCGTATCACAGAAACGTAAAACCATATTATTTTATTACGAAAGGAAAGTAAATAATGAAAAACGTTATCAAGAAGATCACAGCAGCAGCAATGGCATTCACACTTCTCGGTGCGGGAACGACTGCTATCAATAATATAGCTCCAAAGTTTGAAAATACAATAACAGCAAGTGCAGCAGGTTATGACAACGATTACTGGAATCATACGAAGCCAGGAAGCGGAGAATGTTTCGGTATAGGCAGCAAAGGCGATAAGGTCAAGTGGATACAGTGTGTTATGAATCATTTTTATGGTGTAATGGTATGGGTTGATGGAAATTATGACTGGAGAACAAGAAATGCTGTAAGAAATTTCCAGAATTTGTTCAATGACGGATATTACGGACGTTGGGGAAGAATCGATGTTGACGGAATTTTCGGACCACAGACATGGAGATCAGTTAATATTGCGCTTAAAAAATTCAGAAGGTAATTACAGGGTATGAAGTATAACCATTAAAACAATTTTATCCTATTAAAGTATATAAGCTGCTTGGCAGCAGTCGGGCAGCTTGAAATAATAAACCAATATTTTTAAAACGAAAGGAAAGTAAAAAAATGAAAAATGTAATCAAGAAGATCACAGCAGCAGCAATGGCATTCACCCTCCTCGGAGTAGGCTCGGCAGTTATCAAGAGCGCAGCTCCCAAGACAGACAATACTCTCGTAGCAAGCGCAGCTTGTCAGTATCATGATGGCACATACGTTGCAGGTCGTTATATCAGCAACTTCTATGTACGTGGAAATTACAAGTACTGCTGTTGCTGTGGACAGCGTACAGGACGTGTTTACTATCGCTAAGCTTTATTAAGAACAAAAAACTCCCCTCAGACGAGGGGAGTTTTTCTGCATAGTGGGGGAGGTTCCCCGCATGGCTTGACAAATGATGGAATTTGTTATATAATTAATACATAAAAAGAAAGGAAGTGAACAAAATGCAGTTTCCATTTCTGGCTTTTCTGCCTATGCCTCTTTTAATGGCTTGGGAAGAAATCCAGCCGATATTGCATGAGGCTATTCAGCAGTGCATTGACGCTATATTCTGATAAGAAGAGGCTCTCCGTTCAGGGGAGCTTTTTTCTGTTTAGTTGACGAGCAGCAGGCTTGAATGAGGACTTAACAATGATACATGCTCCCCTCAGACGAGGGGAGTTTTTTTGTTTCAATGCAGTCTGTGGCTGAAAAACATGGGGTAAAAAATCCACTTTGGGTGTATCTTTTTCGATATTCAACGGTTTTGCATTGAAAAACGGCTCATTCCGGCCCTATTGTGAAAACACTTTTAAGGAGGAGCTTCACAATGGAGAAAAAAACAGGCATATACAACATGGCGCACATCAGGGAGACCAGTACGGAATGGCTGTGGTACCCCTATATCCCTTACGGCAAGGTGACTATTATACAGGGGGACCCGGGAGAGGGCAAGACCACTCTTGCTCTCAATATCGCTGCGGCGCTCACAAGGGGCAGGAGCATCACAGGCTCCGGGACCGACCCTCACACGGGGCAGGAGCTCTATCCGCTTCCCGTTATTATCCAGTCTGCGGAGGACGGACTTGCCGACACCATAAAGCCCCGTCTCCTTGCGGCAGACGCCGACTGCGGCTACATCAGCGGAGTTGACGAGAGCGCCTACCCTCTCAGCATAACCGACGGGCGGCTTGACGAGGTCCTCAGGCTCACCAATGCAAGGCTGATAATACTTGACCCGCTTCAGGCTTATCTCGGACCCGAAGTGGACATGCACAGGGTAAACTCCATACGTCCCGTGATGACGTATCTGTCCAATATGGCGGAGCAGTTCGGCGCTGCGGTGATACTCATAGGTCACATGAACAAGAATATGGGTACCAAGGCGGCTTACCGCGGTCTCGGCTCCATAGACCTGACAGCAGCGGCAAGAAGCGTACTGCTTGTGGCAAGGGACAAGAGGGACGAGGACAGGCGTATAGTCATGCAGATAAAGAACTCGCTTGCGAAAGAGGGCAGGCCTGTGGCGTTCAGGCTGGGTGAGAACAACAGCTTCACCTACGAGGGGGAGTGCGAGGCAGACCCCGACAATATCCTTATGGGGATAGCTCCCCCACAGCCGAAGCAGACAGACCTTGCAAGGCAGTTCCTCATGTCGGAGCTGGGCGGCGGCGAAGCAAAGCCCGTGAAAGCACTGACCGAAAAGGCGGAGACACTGGGTATCGGATATGAAACATTAAAAGTTGCCAAAAAGATTCTTGGTATAGTATCAGACAAAGTAGAACGGGCATGGTACTGGAAACTGAAATAATGTTTACCTCTTTCTTCCTTTACCTATTACTTTTCGTATGAATCATCTGCTGTCAGATCATAAATAACAGGTAAAGAGATAAAGGGGTAAAGAGGCAGTGTGCAGGGACACAATAAAAAGAGGCGGATATGCTCCGCCCCTTTGCAAGTTGCTATTTACTGAAAATCAGCTTTTATTATCCATATATCCTTCTATTAACTGATTTGTATAATATTGGAATATATTCTCCATACATTGTCTGTCCCCATACATAAGAATTGTCTTCTGCACAAACATATGAATGCTTTCTACTTAATTTAAAATTATTTTTAAGCGTAACCTTGCTTCTTTGCCTATAATAACGCATACGATTCGAGTTTACGTTGGTGTATTTTCTTGAATAGATTCCCGGATAGAGTTCAACTTTGAAGACAGCGCCATATTTATTAATCTCACCAGTAGGGGAGAGAATAAGTGTATCGGCATAAGCAACGATAGTGTTGTCTGTCTGTGGCGCAATAGCCTTTGTTAAAGCCGTACCTGTACCGAGGAGTGTGAAAGCCATAGCGAATGCAGCAAGCTTTTTAAATGCGTTTTTCATTTCTAATACATCCTTTATATAATATTTAAAGTCATAAATATGACCTTATGTGTTAAATTATACATATAAGTTTTCATTTTGTCAATAGCTTTTCGTTAAATGAGCAATAAATGCATAGTGCAAAGGGTTCGGGCGGCAATATCAGCCTTACAGGCTTAAGATTGACTTTATAATAAAAATGTGATATAATAAATTAAATGTTGTCTGTCAGCAGGCAGGCTATAATATGCAAAGGATTGATAATATGGACTATAAAGCACTTGCAGACTACCTTTTCCCCGATGTAAAGGACACTCCTGAGGACATAGAGGCACGTTTCCCCGAAAGGGATCTCCCGGCAGGAGCAAACGTTACACGAATAGGTCCCAGTCCCACGGGATTCGTTCACCTGGGCAACCTCTACAACGCTATCATCGGCGAGCGTATCGCTCATCAGTCACAGGGCGTTTTCTACCTCAGAATAGAGGACACCGACAACAAGCGTGAGGTAGAGGGAGCTGTGGAGACCGTCATCAACGCTATGGACTACTTCGGCGTACACTTCGACGAGGGTGCCACAGCTGAGGGGGACAACGGAAAATACGGTCCCTACCGTCAGAGACAGCGCAGGGACATCTATCACGTTTTCGCAAAGCTCCTCACGGAAAGAGGACTTGCCTACCCATGCTTCATGACTGCGGAGGAGATAGAGGCAGTCCGCGAACAGCAGACCGCAAATAAGGAAAATCCCGGAGTTTACGGCAAGTATGCAAAGTGCCGCGACCTTGGTCTCGACGAAGTAAAGGCGAATATCAGTGCGGGAAAGGAATGGGTGCTCCGTTTCAGGGGTCAGGAGACAGGCGAGACCATCGCCGTTGAGGACGCTATCCGCGGAAAACTTGAAATGCCCCGCAACAATATGGACTTTGTGCTCCTTAAGAGCGACGGTATCCCCACGTACCACTTCGCACACGTCATCGACGACCACTTCATGCGCTCAACACACGTAATACGCGGCGAGGAGTGGATATCCTCCCTTCCAATGCACGTTGAGCTGTTCAGTACGTTCGGCTGGAAACAGCCCGTATACTGCCACACGGCAACTCTTATGAAAATGGACGGAGAGAGCAAGAGAAAGCTCTCCAAGAGAAAGGATCCCGAGCTTGCACTTGCCTACTATCAGCAGGAGGGTATCAGCAGGGACGCAGTATGGGAGTTCC
The DNA here is from genome assembly GCA_002309635.1 of Ruminococcus flavefaciens. Lineage (GTDB taxonomy): Bacteria > Bacillota > Clostridia > Oscillospirales > Ruminococcaceae > Ruminococcus > Ruminococcus flavefaciens_J. The sequence continues at coordinate 16,647 of DBXO01000015.1, forward strand.
TTCTCACACTGCTCAACTCGAACTACGAAGAGTGGCGTATCGCCAACCCCGGGGCTGACTATCACGAGTTCCCCTATACACTGGAGAAAATGTCGGTGTCGGGAGCTCTCGTTGATCTTGACAAGATGAGGGATATCTCCAAGAACGTCATCTGCCGCATGACCGCAGAGCAGGTGCGTGACGGCTGGCTTGAATGGTGCAGCGAGTACAATAAGGACTTCGCAGACCTTATAAAAAAGTACCCCGAAAGGACCCTTGCGGCTCTCAACGTGGGCAGAGGCGGGGAAAAGCCGAGAAGAGACATAGAGACATGGAAGCAGGCATGCGATTTCATGAGCTTCTACTACGACGAGACTTTCAGAGTGACAGACCCCATGCCCGCTGAGTGCGACGAGGCCACTGTAAAGGACTTCTTCGGCAGGTATCTTGCAACATACGACCACAGCGACGATTCCGCGGCATGGTTCGGCAAGGTAAAGGCTATCACAGAGGAAATGGGCTTTGCGGTAAAGCCGAAGGACTACAAGAAGAACCCCGACCAGTACAGGGGAAGTATAGTACACATCACGAATATGCTGAGAACAGCCCTCACAGGCCACGCAAACGCTCCCGACATATGGGAGGTGAGTCACGTTCTCGGCGAGGAGATAACACGCAGAAGACTTGAAGCATTCGTCTGAGCAGGGGACGGCGTCCCGCCCGGAATATTAATGGATAAAGAGGAATAAACAATGTCAGACAATAAAGAAAAGAAGAATTTTGAGATACCCCGTCCTGTGTTCCCGAAAAGAGCTGTGGTCACAGGCGGTATGCCCTATGGCAACAAGGAGCTCCACTTCGGCCACGTAGGCGGCATGCTGGTATTTGCGGATACCTATGCACGTTTCCTGAGAGACCGCATAGGAAAGGAAAACGTCATCTTCGTCAGCGGTACGGACTGCTACGGCTCTCCCATTGCCGAGGGCTGGAGAGTAAAGGTCAAGAACGGCGAGTTCGCAGGCTCCCTTGAGGATTTCGTTCAGAAGAACCACAATAAGCAGAAGGAGACCCTTGCCGCTTACGGCATATCTCCCAATCTCTTCGGAGCTTCGGGACTGGGACGCTCAAAGGAGATACACGCCTCGGTAACAGACCGTTTCATCAGCTCGCTCCACAAAAAGGGACAGCTGGAGCAGAGGACTACCATGCAGTTCTTCGACGAGAAAGCGGGAGTATTCATAAACGGCAGACAGGTAGTGGGAAAATGTCCCGTTGACGGCTGCACATCCGAAAAGGGCTACGCAGACGAGTGCGACATGGGACACCAGTACATGCCCGAGAACCTCATAAACCCCATAAGCACCCTCACAGGCGAAACTCCTACCATGAAGCCCGTTACCAACTGGTATTTCAGGCTCCGCGACTACGAACAGCTCATGAAGGACTGGGTAGAGGAGCTGAAAAAGCGCAAGGATATCCGTCCCGTCGTATGGAAGACCATTGACGAGTTCCTCAAGAACCCCGTTATCTACATAAAGAGGGAGTTCGAGGAGAAATACATGGAGCTGAAAGCCTCCATGCCCGAGCACAGCTACATCGAGGAGCCGAAGAAGCCCTCGTTCACCATAGAGTTCACAAAGCTTTCCGACTGTGACGAGGCATGCCGCATACTCACACAGAACGGCATACGCTACAGAACGGGAAAGACACTTGTTCCTTTCCGTCTTACGGGAAATATCGAGTGGGGAGTACCTGCCCCTGTCATGGACGGAGTTGAGGGACTTACCGTATGGGTATGGCCTGAGTCGCTTTGGGCTCCTATCTCCTTTACCGAGACATATCTCGAATCCATCGGTCACGACAAGGAGGAGTGGAGAGACTACTGGTGCAGCAGGGACGCAACGGTATACCAGTTCATAGGTCAGGACAATATCTACTTCTACGGTATTGCCGAGCCTGCAATGTGGATGGCTCAGCAGGAGAGCGATACAAAGACCGCTTCACCTGCCGACGGAGAGTTACAGCTCCCCGTTATCGTAGCCAATCACCATATTCTTTTCCTCGACAAGAAGGCTTCAAGCTCGGGAGCGGTAAAGCCTCCCATGGCTGACGATCTGCTGAACCACTACACACCCGAACAGCTCCGCATGCACTGGCTTGGTCTCGGACTGGGACAGCGCTCCGTAAGCTTCATGCCCAAGCCCTACAATCCTGACGCAAAGCCGGAGGACGCCGATCCTGTGGTAAAGGACGGTCTGCTCCTTTCAAACGTATACAACCGTATGATAAGAACAGCTTTCTACACCTGTCAGAAAGAGCTTGACGGCATAATGCCTGACAATGCTCCCGGGGAGAAGTTCCTCGAGGACGCGAAAAAGGCGGTTCTGGAATACGAGAGACATATGTCGAAGTTCGCTTTCCACCAGTGTACATACGTACTTGACAGCTATATAAGAAACGGCAGCAAGTACATGGCAAAGGCGCTCACAGGCGAGTATCCCGATAAGGAAGAGCTGAAGCAGTCACTTGCCAACCTGTTCTACATGATAAGGATAACAGGCATACTGCTCCACCCCATGGCTCCCTTCGGCACAGAGAAGCTCCGCGAGTACCTTGATGTCGATGACAGGATATGGTCGTGGGATACTATCCTCGAACCCCTTAACTACTTCACAGGGGAGAACCACAAGCTCAAGTTCCTGCCTCCGAGAACCGATTTCTTCACCCGTCACGAGAGCCAGTTCGCCTCTGACGGAGAGTAAAGGCAGTACACCCATGCAGAATAATCTCAGTTCTCAGTTCTCTGACCTGAGTCCTGACAAGGAGTAACAGACCAATGATATATAACAACGTTCTGGAGGCTATCGGACATACTCCGATGATAAAGCTCAACCGTATGAACAAAAAGGGAAACGCAGACGTCCTCGTAAAGTTTGAGGGACTCAACGTAGGCGGTTCTATAAAGACACGCACAGCCTACAACATGATACGCCACGCTGAAAAAGAGGGCAGGATACATGAGGGCACCGTTATCGTGGAGCCAACAAGCGGCAATCAGGGCATAGGGCTCGCCCTCGTGGGAGCCGTAAAGGGCTATAAGACCATTATCATCATGCCCGATTCCGTCAGCGAGGAACGCCGCAAGCTGGTCAACCACTACGGCGCCGAGGTAATGCTCATACACGATGACGGGGATATAGGCAAGTGCATTCAGGAGTGCCTTGATACTGCCCTGAGAATGGCGGCTGAGGACGAGAACGTTTTCGTTCCCCAGCAGTTCGCAAACGTGAACAATACAGGCGCCCACAAATACCACACGGCACTTGAGATACTGGAGCAGACCGCTGTAAGGATAGACGGCTTCTGCTCGGGAATAGGCACAGGCGGTACCATTACAGGCATAGGCGAAGCTCTCAAGGCTCAGTATCCCGACATGGTGATATGGGCTGTAGAGCCCGAAAACGCCGCCATACTTGCAGGCGGAAACATAGGAACTCACCTGCAGATGGGCATAGGCGACGGAATAATCCCCGATATACTGAATCAGAACATCTACGACGACATCTATATAGTCACCGACGAGGAGGCTATACAGACCGCCAAGGACCTTGCCTCAAAGGAGGGTATTATGTGCGGTATATCAAGCGGTACAAATGTAGCGGCGGCTCTTAAGCTTGCGGAGAAGCTGGGCGAAGGAAAGACAGTGGTCACCATACTTCCCGATACAGCCGAGAGATACTTCTCAACGCCGCTTTTCGATGACTGAAAAAAGCGCCCAAGGGCGTTAATATAAGGAGGTATATCAATAATGAGCAGACTTAACGATTTTCTTACCGAGGCAGGTATGTTCTTCGTTGCCACAAACGACGGAGCACAGCCGAAGCTGAGACCTTTCGGAGCACATGTGGAGATTGACGGAAAGGTCATCTTCGCAGTAGGCGACTTCAAGGCAGTATACAGACAGATGCTCGCAAACCCTCTCTGCGAGATAGTTGCCTGCAAGCCCGACGGAGTATGGCTCCGCTACACAGGTAAGATAGTATTCGATGACGATCCGAAGTATCAGGAGGCAATGTTCGCCAGCAGCCCTCTCCTCAAGGAGATATATAACGAGAAGACAGGCTTCAGGATGAAGACTTTCCACCTGGAGGAAGCTACTGCGTTCATCATGCCCCCCATGGGTCAGCCCGAACAGATACTCTGATACAAGAAAAAGCCATGGGCGTATGCTCATGGCTTTTGTTTATCTGTATGCAAGTTTAAGGTCTTCCGAAAGTATCCTTTTCATATCGAAAGCAAATATTGCGCCGCCTGCGGCAGCTGTTATGAGTTCGGCAACGGGTATGGTGAGCCATACAAGGTCAATGCTGCCGAGGAAGTATGCAAGGAACGCAAGGGGAATGACAAGGAACGTTCCGCGCATAAGCGATATCATCTGTGCAGTGCGGGGCTTTTCGCTGGAGGAAAAGTACACTGCAAGAATAGTATTGATCCCCATGAAAGGCATGAACAGGAAGTACAGTCTCAGTCCGTGTTCGGCTATTTTCTGAAGTTGAGGGCTTCCGCTGCTGTTGAAGACCGCCACGATAGGCGAGGCCTTTACAAATAACAGCGCATAGGCAGCTGCCGAGAACAGCAGGGCCGTTATCACGGAAAGCTTAAGCAGATATCTGATGGCCATGTCGTTTTCCCTGCCGTGGTATCTGCACATCAGTGGCTGTACACCGCTTGATATGCCAACGTATATGGCTGTGAACACAATTCCTGTATTTGCTATTACGCCGTATGCGGCAATACCGGTATTGCCAAGCAGGCGATAGATGACGAAGTTGAATATCATTATCACTATGCCGCCCGAGACCTCCGTGAAGAAGGAGTGGAGACCGAGAGAAACTATATCCCGTATCATTTTCGGCGACGGAAGTGACAGTCTCAGGCTGAAAGCGTTCCAGCCCGTTATAATGTGTATGCTCATTATCCCCATGCTGACGAACGGGGCGATGCACGTGGCAAGCGCCGCACCGTCCATACCCATATCCAGTCTGAATATGAATATGTAGTCAAGTACCACATTGACAAGACAGCCGCTCAGCATTCCAAGCATGGCCAGCTTAGGAGCGCAGTCGTTGCGCATAAAGCAGGCAAACAGGTTATTGAACAGGAAAGCGGGTGAAAACAGCAGTATCCTGCGCAGATAGCTGTGGGACATTTCAAATACCGCAGCGTCGGCGCCTAGAAGATGAGTGAGCTGTTCCGAGAAAAATATGCCGGTGATCTCAAACAGGGCAGCTATAAACAGAGTTGCCATGAAAGCATTGGAGAAAATACGGTCAGTCTCTTCTCTCTCGGTCCTGCAATACATCATTGAGAACCTGCTGCCGCCTCCCGTTCCGAGCATAAGCCCGAAGCCGTTCAGAAAGTTGAACACAGGCAGAGCAAGATTCAGCGCTGCAAGACCATCCGATCCCATTCCCTTGGAAATAAAAAACGTATCTATCAGTATATAGATAGATACGCCTACAGAGCCGGTGACATTAGCCAATATGTACCTGAAAAAATCATTACGTATCGGTTTTCTGTCCATTAAAAATGTTTACCCCCTGTAAACAAACAAAGCAAGCCGCACGAGCCTGCTGACCCTTCGGGCACTCGGTATGTCCTCGGGGTCTATCCTCTAATACATCATAAATATATTATATCACAAATTCACTAAAAATAACAGCCCTGTTTTGTAATTTTGTATGAATGACGAAATGAACTACTTAAATCATTGCTCCTGTTCAGCATTTTAAACAATCACACATCGGGAATTATATTATTTTTGCAAAAAAGAATGTTGAATATCAGCTGTTGAATCTTGCAAGGAACTGCTTTACGCGGTCTGAGGCGGAATCGCCGAAGAGCTGCTGAGGAGCTCCCATTTCCACGATACTGCCGTTTTCCATGAATATGACCTTGTCTGCAACGTCGCGGGCGAAAGCCATTTCGTGGGTAACTATGACCATAGTCATGCCGTCCTTTGCGAGCCCCTTTATTACCTTGAGTATCTCGCCTGTGAGCTCGGGGTCGAGTGCTGATGTGGGTTCGTCGAAAAAGAGGACTTCGGGGTTGAGCGCAAGAGCCCTTGCAATGGACACACGCTGCTGCTGACCGCCGGAAAGCTCGCAGGGATAGGACTTTTCCTTGCTTTCCAGCCCCATTTTCACAAGGAGCTGCATGGCTTTCTCACGGGCCTTGTTCCTGTCCTCCTTAAGCACGCGGACGGGAGCCTCGGTGATGTTGCGGAGCACCGTCATATGCGGGAAAAGGTTGAAATTCTGGAAAACGAGACCTGTTTTCAGCCTTATGCTGCGGAGGGTCCTTTGGTCGGCATATACGGTTCTGCCCTTGTCGTTTTTCAGCAGCATATCCGTTCCGCATACGTTTATAACGCCGCCGTCGGCGCGTTCAAGCTGGTTTATGCAGCGCAGGAGAGTAGATTTGCCGCTTCCTGAGGGACCTATCACAGCTACGACCTCGCCCTTTTCCACGTTGAAGGTGATATCCCTGAGCACCTTAAGGTCTCCGAAGCTTTTTGAAAGATTTCTTACATCGAGCATTGACATGAAAGCGCCTCCCTTATTTGTAGTAGTTCAGCTTTTTCTCGATATAACCGAAAACAAGCGTAAGTACGGTAGCGAATATGAAGTAGAAGGCTCCCGCCATGAAAAGAGGGGTAAGCGAAGCATAGGTGGGGACCTGTTTCTTTGCGATGTACATTATCTCCATGTAGGGTATAGCCGAAGCGAGGGAGGTGTCCTTCACAAGAGTGATTATCTCGTTTGAGCTTGCGGGAACTACCCTTTTCACCACCTGCGGTAGGATAATGCGGAAAAACGTCTGCATGCGGCTGAAACCGAGAGCACCTGCGGCTTCGTACTGTCCTTTTGGTATGGCTTCGATGCCGCCGCGGAATATCTCCGCGAAGTAAGCGGCATAGTTGAGCACAAAGGCGATGAGCAGCATAGTGAAGGTATAGCCTGAGCTGCGTATGTCCACTCCGTCGAGGAGGCTGTGTATGAACGCGGGGCAGCTCTTCCATTTCAGCAGATAGGGTACGGAGTACTGGGCTACGATGAGCTGAAGAAGCAGGGGAGTGCCGCGCATTATGAGTATGTATATATTTGTGAGCCACGAAACGGGCCTGAATCTGCACATTTTCAGCAGAGCGACTATCATTCCCAGGGGTATCGACCACAGAAGCGTGAAGCCGAATATTTTCAGCGTAGGAATTACATACTGCAGCATGAGCCTGAACAGTGTGCCCAATTGTTCTTGAGACATAGAAATACCGCCTTTTATATTTTTTTATAATGAATGTGCTTTGCATTCATTATAGCATAAAGCCGCGGAATTAGCAAGGTGTAACAGGAAAACGAAAAAAGAGCGCCCCTTGTTAGGAACGCTCTTCATAATCCATGTTGATCGATCAAGCTCTTTCAACCTTACCTGAACGCAGGCATCTTGAGCAAGCGTAGATATGACAAGGAGTACCCTTGACGATAGCCTTAACACGCTTTACGTTAGGCTTCCATGTTCTGTTTGAACGTCTGTGTGAGTGAGAAACCTTGATACCAAAGGTTACGCCCTTTCCGCAGATATCACATTTTGCCATTAGGTTGCACCTCCTTAACTAACCTGTAAAAATACAACATGATTATTCTAACACATAATCAGAAAAAAAGCAAGTGTTTTTTGAAAAAAAACTAAAAAAATTTTTTTTGAAGCACAAAAGCGCTTTTTTACTTGAAATATATAGCGATTTATAGTATAATATATATTGTATATCCATGCGCATTCTTAAAAAGACGCAATACCGTGATAAAGAAAGGGTTTTGATATGATAGGCGGCACCTTGGATCTGGCAACATTCATGAAATATTTCTCCCGTATAGCGACCATACTCCTCGTTATACCCATACACGAATCGGCTCACGGCCTCATGGCGAAGTGGCTGGGCGACGACACTGCCCTCAGGCAGGGAAGGATATCCCTTAACCCCTTTGTCCACCTGGATCCTCTCGGAACCGTACTCATGGTGCTTGGCGGCTTCGGCTGGGCAAAGCCCGTACCCGTAAATCCCGTCAGGTTCAAGCATTACCGCGCAGGCTTTGCGCTCACGGCTCTTGCGGGACCTGTTTCAAACCTTATAGCTTCGTTTCTTGCGGCGCTTGCCTTTGCTATAATCTTACAGACCAAAAGCGGTGAGGCAGGCTTGTTGAAGCTTGTTACAGAGCAGTACGACACTATGGCATGCGTGCTTCTGCTGCTTCAGTTCCTTGTCGTTGTCAACATAGGACTTGCGCTGTTCAATCTGATACCCTGTCCGCCTCTTGACGGCTTCAATATACTCCGCGCGTTCACTCCCGAAAGGTTTGACCGCTGGATCTATCAGCACCAGAGAGAGATAAACTACGTGTTCATGACTGTCCTCATCGTCATGAATATAGTGCCGAGCAAGTATTCTCCGCTTTCCATAGCCGCAGAGAAGCTGTACTATGTTATGATGAGAGCAGTATTTGCACTTGTCGGTCTTTTTGTCTGAAAAACATTTATATTAGGATAGATAGTGATGCAGTTCAGATTATACAGATTTTTTCTTACTTTATTGAGCAGAGGCATAGTACTTACCGCGCTTATGCCCGTTGCCTGCTATGCAAAGGCATGGACGGCAAAGAAGCTGGGCGACAGGACGCCCTTGTTCGAGGGCAGGCTCTCCCTTGATTTCCGCAGACATACCGACCGGTTCGGTATGCTGATGGTAATGGTGCTGGGCTTCGGCTGGAGCAGGGAGGTCAATATCGACGTATCGAGGCTCAGGAATATGAAGCGGGACGTTACTCTCATATCCCTCGCTTCTCCTGTTACGTACCTCCTTATGTACGTGCTCCTGAGGAACGCAGCCAATCTTGTGCTGTGCATAAACCCCGCCTCGTTTATACTGGCGAGCGTATATTTCGTTGTCAGAAAGGCGGCGTTCTCGGCGCTTTTCTTCGGCTTTATAGCCCTACTGCCAATACCGCCGCTTGACGGTTTCCACATATTCTACCAGTTCTCATGGCCGAAGTTCAGGCGCTGGTATTTCAAGAACTATCAGAAGATAACCATGTGGTCGCAATACATACTCCTTGCGCTGTTCTTCATGGACAGCCTGACAGACGGTGAATTCTCCGTCCTCACACCCCTTGAAATGCTGTGGACCTTCCTTCTTGACAGGTTCATCTTCTTCAGTCCCGATTTCATGAAGTCAACAATGGAAATAATCGCCGAGCTCCTTTCGAGGGCTTAGTGTATCCTTACGGTGAAATATGGAAAGTATATCATTCAAGCTTGAGGTATTTGAAGGACCTCTCGACCTGCTGCTGAGCCTTATCGCCAAGCACAAGCTGAATATCTGCGATATCGAGATATCAAAGCTGCTGGAGCAGTATCTGCTCTACATAGATCAGGCACACGAGCAGGATCTCGAACTTGCAGGCGAATTCCTTGAAATGGCTGCAAGGCTCATATATATCAAGACCGCGTCGCTGCTGCCCCAGCCCGAGGAGGCTGAGCAGATGAAGCGTGAGCTGGAGGGCGCCCTTATCGAGTACTCTCTCTGCAAGATCGCCGCAAAGCAGCTGGCGGACGCCTATGTGGGCGGAAATATCTTCGTCCGCAGCCCCATGAAGATAAAGGCTGATATGACCTATACCCTTGTGCATGAGCCGGAGAGGCTCGCCATTGCCTACAGCGCCATATCCCTCAAGACCATAAAGTCCGAGCATGCAAAGCTCCACGTGGAGAACAAGATAAACTCAGTGGTCAAGCGGCGTATCGTTTCGGTAATGTCAAAGGTCGTCCATGTGCTCCGCGAACTGTACACAACCGGCGAGGTATATATGGATAAGCTCTATGACGGAGTTACCGACCGCTCGGAGAGAGTTGCCACCTTCCTTGCGGTGCTGGAGCTGACAAGGTCGGGCAGGATAACCATAAGCGACGATAATATGATGATATTCTTCAAGGGAAGAAAGAACGGAGTGAAAAAATCTTGGAGATCAAAGAAAAGCTCGGAGCAATAGAGGCTATACTCTTTGCAAGCGGCGAGCCCATAGAGATATACCGCCTCTCCGAAGCGAGCGGAGTTGACGCGGGAACGCTCCCGTCCATGATAAGACTGCTCAACGAGCGCTACGAGGACTACGGCAGCGGAATAATCATAAAAAAGCTGGACAGCAGCTATCAGATGTGTACCCGCGAAGAGTATGCAGAGCAGATAAGAGCCGCTCTCGAGACAAAACGTGCGGCTCCGCTGTCAAATGCGGCAATGGAGGCTCTTACCATTATCGCCTACAATCAGCCCGTTTCCAAGGGCTTCGTGGAAAATGTAAGAGGTATAGACAGCTCGTCTGTAATAAACAACCTTGTGGAAAAGGGGCTCGTTGAAGAAGCGGGACGCCTTGACGTTCCGGGAAAGCCCATAGTCTACAGGACAACCTCCGTATTCCTGAGAAGCTTCGGACTCAGCTCCACAGCCGATCTGCCGCCGCTTCCGGGACAGAGCGACCTTGTTCTCGAAACAGAGGACGAGTTCATCGGCAGGGAGCTTGACGAATCTCAGCAGGACAAGTAAGAACCTGTCATCATCAACGTATCAGCAGCTGCATTAAATACAGCATTCATTTGAAAACAGAAAGGAGCGGCAGGAATGATCGTACTGAAAATTCTGCTGTATATACTTCTTGCCGTTCTCGGCATAATACTTCTTGTACTGATAACTCCCGCAGGGGGAGAGTTCAGCTACATCGACGGGAAGTTCAGCTATAAGATCAGGCTCTGGATAATAAATATCATGGACTCGGAGGGCGGAGGCCTTTATGGCTGGTGGAAAAAGCGGAAGGCAAAGAAGAAGGACAAGCCGCAGAAACCTAAAAAGCCAAAGCCTGTTAAGGAAAAGAAGTCAAAGAAGAAAAAGGAAAAAGAAAAGTATGAGTGGGAGCAGGAGCCTGACGATATTCCCGTTAACGCCCCGGCGACTGATATAACGCAGCCTGAGCCCACAGAGGAAACAGTGCATGAGCCTGATGAAGCCGGTGCGCCCAGTCCCGAAAACGCAGCCTCAGAAGAAGAAACCGGGAAAAAGAAGGACAAAAAGAAGAAAAAGGACGAAGATGATGACGTTATCTTCCCGGATGAGGAAGAAAACAGCGATGAGGACGACGGAAAGAAGTCACTCAGCGACAAGATAGAGTTCATAGTGGGCATATGGGAAAGCGCCCAGCGCCCTATGCTCAAAATATTCAAGGGCTTCAGGCTGAAGGATCTGTACATCGATTTCGTCATTGCCGACGAGGACGCATATGACTGCGCACTGAAATACGGCAGATATTCCACACTTGTGTTCAACGGGATAGCCTTTTTCAGCCAGCTGTTCACAGTAAGGCTGAAGACCGTTGACGTCCGCCCGCAGTTCGGCGTATCAAAGGGACGCTGGGACGCCGCGGGAAAGCTGTATTTCCGTCTTGGAACAGTGGTTATTGCAGGAGCATGGTTCCTGATAACATATCTTTTCAGGTCGTTCATACCCGAAAAGCTCAGAAAACGCAGAATGAAAAAAACCGCCGCAAGGCAGAAGTGAGGTATATATCATGAGTGCAAACAATACACCTGTAAGCGATCTTTTGGGAATCTCCATTGAAAAGATCAAGGAAATGGCAGACGTTAATTCCATAATCGGCGAACCCATAAAGCTTCCCGACGGAACTACCATAATCCCCGTTTCAAAGGTAAGCTACGGCTTTGCGTCGGGCGGTTCAGATCTTCCGTCGAAGTACGACAAGGACCTTTTCGGCGGCGGAGCAGGCGCGGGAGTTTCCATAAAGCCCGAGGGATTCCTTGTGATAGCTCCCGACGGTTCGGCAAAGATGGTCAATATGGAGGGCTCGAACGATCCTATCAGCAACGCTATCGAGAAAATGCCTGCTATCATAGATAAGGTAAGCGGCTTCATAAGCAAGAAAAAGGGCGGAAATCCCGACACAAAGACATCGGACATCACCGACGGCTCGGTTAAGATCAACTGAGAATAAAAAAATATGACATGGCATATCCTTTAGCATAGTAATTATGCGGAGGTGCGCATGTGAAAAGACTTATATCTGTATTTGCGGCAGCTTTTGTAACGGCTCCCATGCTGTGCGCCGTTACGGCTTTCGGCGGTGAGGTACCTGAAATATCGGCAAAAGCCGCTGTGCTTATCTCTGCCGATACGGGAGAGGTGGTATACGGCCGCAACGCTGCCGAAAAACTACCCATGGCAAGTACTACGAAGATAATGACGGCTCTGCTGTGTCTTGAAAGCGGCGGGCTGTATGACGAGTTCAAGGCAGACAGTCAGGCTATAAAGGTTGAGGGCTCCTCGATGGGGCTGCGTGAGGGCGACAGGGTCACGAAATATGCCCTGTGCTGCGGAATGCTCCTGCCCTCGGGAAATGACGCCGCCAATGCGGCTGCTGTCAGGACAGCGGGCAGTATCGAAGCCTTTGCGGAGCTTATGAATCAGCGTGCGCGGGAAATGGGTCTTTCAAGGACGTTTTTCGTTACTCCCTCGGGACTTGACGGCGAGGGACATGGTTCGTCAGCTGCGGATATGGCCCTGCTTGCGCGGGAGGCTCTTAAGAACGAGATTTTCCGTGATATATGCTCAAGGGAGAGTATAAAGGTGAGCTTCGGCGATCCGCCGTATGAAAGGCGGCTCGTGAACACTAACAGGCTCCTGTCCATGTGCGAGGGAGTTTACGGCGTAAAGACAGGCTTTACCGATGAGGCGGGGCGCTGTCTCGTATCTGCCTGCGAGCGTGACGGGAAAAGGCTCATATGCGTTACCCTCAATGACCCGGATGACTGGAACGACCATATTTCCCTGTATGATTACGGCTTTGATATTGTCAGGGAGCTTGAATTTGACCTCCCGACGGATATCACGGCCGATATAGCGGGAGGAGCTGATGACAGGCTGAGACTGGTTCCTGGAAAGGGCAGCTGTTCCGTGACTACACTGGCGGGAAGCGCCGGTGATATTACATATACGGTCCTGAGACCGCCGTTTCTGTATGCTCCCGTAAGGTCGGGGGAAAAGGTCGGGGAGCTCAGGATAAGCTTCCTCGGACGGGAGGTGGACACTGTTCCTCTCTATGCCGCGGATGACGCTGAAAAAGCAGCTCCTGAGGCCGCAAAAGTCAAAAAAGGTATTTTCAGAAGGCTGAAGGAATTTCTCGGGATGATTTTCTCCCGTTAAGGAAAGGTTTAAAGTGGAAAAGATAAGAATTCAGAAAATGATCGCCGACAGCGGCGTATGCTCCCGCAGAAAAGCAGAGGAGCTCATATCACAGGGCAGGGTAAAGCTCAACGGTCACCCCGTAAAGCTGGGCGACAAGTGCGGCTTCAGGGATCTCATAACTGTTGACGGCGAGCGTATAGCCATGCCGAGGAAAAAGAGCTTCCTGTACCTTATGATGAACAAGCCGAGAGGCTATGTTACCACAGTGTCCGACGAACTGGACAGACGCTGCGTCATGGACCTGCTCGGCGATGTTGAGGAAAGAGTATATCCCGTGGGACGTCTCGACCGTAATTCGGAGGGACTTCTCCTGTTTACCAACGACGGTGAATTTGCAAACAGCATCATGCACCCAAGCCGTCATATATCAAAGACCTACCGCGTTACTGTCCGCCCCGGCATCAATGACGAGCAGCTTATACAGCTCTCGGAGGGCGTTGAGATCGACGGCAGGAAGACCCTCCCCGCCACAGTTGTGGTAAAGGAAAAGGATGAGGGCAGAGTAGTGCTGCTTATCACCATAAAAGAGGGCAGGAACCGTCAGATACGAAAGATGTGCGAGGCTGTGGGACTTGAAGTCGCAAGGCTCCGCCGTATAAGCATAGGACCTCTCAAGCTGGGCATGCTGAAGCCGGGTACTTACCGCGAGCTGACAGCCGAGGAGCTAAGAGCCATACGCAACGCTATCGGCAAGGAGAAGTAAAATGCTGGAGATACAGGAAAGGTTCGATACTGCCGGCTATGAAAAGCTCAGGGAAGCCGCAGGCAGCGCCGTACTCCATATCACGGAGGCTCTCGACAGGGAGGCTGTCATAGGCTTCATAGCCTACTCCTACGGTACCGAGAAGACCGTCGTGTACGATTACGACGACGGCGGCGACCTTATGCTCTGTGACGGGCTTGTCCGTTCGGTAATGCTGAAAAGCGTACTGAAAGGCATAAAGCATATGCTCTTCGAGCTTGACGACAGCAGCAAATTTGACGCATTGAAGAAGCTTCGCTTTGTAAGCGGTGACAGCAGACTGTGCAGCGACCTTGACAGCTTCATGAACGGCTGTCAGAGCTGCAAGAACAAGAAAGAATAAATACGAAAGGACAGATCAGGATTGCCAATCAGGATTTCTTCAGAGCTTCCTGCTTTCAAAACTCTTGGAAATGAAAATATATTCGTTATGTCGAAGGAAAGGGCAGAGCATCAGGATATCCGTCCGCTGAGAGTAGTGATACTCAATATTATGCCCAAGAAGATCGAAACGGAGTGCCAGCTCCTGAGACTTCTGAGTAACACTCCGTTGCAGGTGGACGTTGATTTTCTGCAAATGGCTTCACATACGTCGAAAAATACATCGCACCACCACCTTGAAGCTTTCTACAAGACCTTTGACGAGATAGCAGAGGCCAGATACGACGGCATGATAATCACAGGTGCTCCCGTGGAGCTCCTCGATTATGAAAAAGTGGACTACTGGAAAGAGATATGCAGTATCATGGAGTGGTCCAAGACCCACGTTTTCTCAACTATCTACATATGCTGGGCTGCTCAGGCGGGACTTTACTACCACTACGGCATACCGAAGTATACCCTCGACCGCAAGATGTTCGGTATCTTTCCCCACAGGGCAGAGGTCAGCAACTGTCAGCTCCTGAGGGGCTTCGACGATATATTCTATGTGCCCCATTCGCGCAATACCGAGGTCCGCAGAGCAGACATCGACCGCATTCCCCAGCTCGAGGTGCTTACCTCGTCGGATATAGCGGGAGTGCATATAGTTGCCAATAAAAACGGAAGACAATACTTCATAACAGGACATTCCGAGTATGACAGGGACACTATCGCAAACGAGTACAGACGTGATGTGGAAAAGGGTATCGACATACAGATACCGTATAACTATTTCCCTGACGACGATCCCGGTAATATGCCAGTATTTTCATGGAGATGCACAGCAAACCTGATGTTCTCAAACTGGCTGAACTACTGCGTTTATCAGAAAACTCCGTACAATCTGGAGGAGCTTGAGGTGCGCAACTGGAACTGGGAAACAAGTTTATAAACGGAGGATAAAACAATGGACGATATGTACAACAATAACGGAAACAACTATGGCAACGGCGGATACGACAATAATTACGGCGGCTATGACAACAGCGGATACAATAACGGCAGCAGCGGCAACGGCTATTTCCCCGACGGCGAGTTCAAGGGAATGTACAATGAGAACGACAATATGGGACCCGTACAGAAGGGCGCAGGCCTTGCGATAGCGGCATTCGTCATATCCATAATAAATATCGTACCCTGCTGCACGATGCTCAGTATCATATCCGTACCGCTCTGTCTCATCTTTGCAATAGTTTCACTTGCAGGCAGGAGAAAGGGCAAGGGCTTTGCCATAACGGCTATCATACTTTCCTTACTGGCAGGCCTGATGTTTGCGTACTACGGATATATGGCGTACAAGCTGGGACCTGATTACATGTACTTTATAACAAATTCAGACCAGATAGTAGCCGATTACGAGGAGGACGGAACAATTCCCGAAAGATTCGAGAAGTACCGCGATCCCAAGTATGACAAGTACTGGGAGAAGAGCGGCTGCAAGTCCTTTGACGACTTCTTTGACAAGTTCGTTGAAAGCTACAAGAATAATAATCATATCGGTTCTGTCCCGGATACGGCAAACGACGATGACGGCAAGGACAAGGATCAGCTTTCACGGCAGTATATTCCCGTATTTTCATATTGATGCTATAAGCACCCGGGAATTATGTGTGATACGCATAGGGATGTATAAGTGAGAATTTATTGAGGAAGAACCCTTTTGAAAAAGGTTTCCCCCGGTAAGTTCCATATATACTTTTTTACGGGTACCGCACATAATTCCCGGGTGCTTTTTTATGTCACAGCTCTTTGGTAAGCCTTTCCATGTACTCTTCCGTAGTGAGCAGGCCGCTTCTGTTATAGCGGAATATGCCGTAAAGGCAGTCAGGATCGCGGGTTATGGCATTGATCCCCTCGCGGCAGGTGAGCGTCATAAGTATACCGCTGTCACGCAGTACGGGCAGGCTCTCGCGGCAAAGTGCCCCGAAAGGATAGGCGAATACAGCAGGAATTATCCCGCAGTTACGGCTAAGCTCGGTTTTTAGCAGTCCTATATCTGCCGACAGTCTTGCAGCATATTCCTCTGCGGTCTCTTCCGGTAGCTTCGCACAGCCCTGTCTGCCTGCCCTGTTTGAGTGCATGTCGTAGGTATGGCTGCCTATCTCGATACGTCCGGAAGCCGCAAGCTCTGATATATCCTCCCATGTGAGGTAGGAATAGCTGTCCGCATGAGGGTCGGCTGCTGCATAATCGTCGGTATATCTGCCAACAATAGATACAACGGCACACATATCATACTTTCCGAGCAGGGGCAGAGCAAGCGACAGGTTGTTGTAAAAGCCGTCGTCAAAGGTGATGAGCACAGGCTTTTCTGGGAGTGCGCCGCCGCCTGAGGCA
Source organism: Ruminococcus flavefaciens (assembly GCA_002309635.1). Classification (GTDB taxonomy): domain Bacteria; phylum Bacillota; class Clostridia; order Oscillospirales; family Ruminococcaceae; genus Ruminococcus; species Ruminococcus flavefaciens_J. The sequence goes on from DBXO01000015.1 coordinate 33,485, forward strand.
TAATCTATGAGCTGCTGGGCGTTCACTGCTGTGAATCCCTTGTTTTTCAGCCATAAAAGGTCACTTTCAAGCTGCTGCGGAGTTACGGTGTACTCCGATGGAGGCTTTTCGCACACGCTGTGGTACATTATCACCGGGAGAGGGACAGGCTTTTCGCGGCTTTTATGGGCAGATGCGGTAAATGCAGGCTTTGCCTTAATAAAAGATACCGTGCAGACCATTACTGCAAACGCCGGAAAAACAAGCCACCACAGGAGCTTTCTGACTGACAGGCATTTGTACATCGTTATCACCTCACAGAATGATATGCTGCAAAATGTCGCAAAATGACTGAAAAAAGCGGACATATCGCCGTAAGACAGGTCATATACTTATTTTAAAGAGGTGAGTATATGACGCGCCGTAAACGCAGAAAGATAAAAGTTATATTAAGATGTATGGCAGCAGTACTGCTCCCCGCAGCTGCTGCATGGAGCGCAAGGGGAGCGGCAGGACTGAGGGAAAGCTTTTTGTCCGCTGATATATGTACGGTCGGCATTACTGACAAAGCGGCGGCAGATCGTACGGGTGCCGATACTGAGATCATAAACCGCATAAAGCTCGAGGACGAAATGCTTGCGGGAGCTGATATACTGTCTGAGGGCTACGGCTATGCCGACGAGGACGACAGAAACAGGGAATACGTGAGACTTCCCGACCCGCTTGATATGAGAGCCGGTGATCCCGGAGTTAAACCCTATCCCACCGCATGGAACGAGGGAGGGGAGGTGATCCGCACAACCTACGGCAAATACAGCGGCAGCTCCTTTTTTGACCTTGACGGCGGCGGACAGGTCAACAACAGGACGGATATCCCTAACGATACCCTTTTCCGTGAAAGCGGGTACTATCCGAATTTTACCGTAAGTGATACAGACGAGCCCCTTGTACTCCTTTACCATACACATACCACAGAGAGCTTCGAGCCGTTTGTGCGGGAAAGCTATGACCCCACATTCAACTACAGGACGACTGACGGGACAAAAAATACGGTAATGGTGGGAAACGCAATACAGGCGGAGCTTGAAGCCCTCGGCATAGGCGTTATCCATGCGACGGATATACACGACTATCCGTCCTACAACGGCTCATACGCAAGAAGCAGAGAAACTATAGTCCCGATTCTTGAGAAGTATCCCAGCATAAAGGTAGTCCTTGATATCCACAGAGACGCGATATCAGGGGAAAACTACGCTTATCAGCCCTATGTTGAGGTTGACGGCAGGGAGGCGGCTCAGATAATGATAATATCGGGCTGTGATGACGGAACTCTCGGTATGCCGAATTATATGCAGAATTTTCACTTTGCCTGCACCCTGCAGAGCAAGCTTGAATCCGATCATGCGGGGCTTACCCGTCCCATACTATTCGATTACAGGCACTATAATCAGGACCTGACCAACGGAAGCCTGCTTATCGAGGTGGGATCGCACTGCAATACACTCAGTCAGGTGCAGTTTGCAGGACAGCTTTTCGGTCGCTCTCTCGGTGAACTGCTCAATTCGATGAAAGGAAAGTAAAATGCGCATAAAAAAGAAAAAAACCGCCTTAAAAGCAGTTTTTCTTTATCTGCTGTTAAGCGGCGGCTCATGGATGTTTATCAATTCATATGCAAATTCATATAATATGCTCAGTAATGACAATATAGTGCCTGCGGGACTTATCCTCAGCGACGAAGAGGTCTCACTGAAAGTTCTGGGACACAGGGGAGAGTTCGATATATCAGTGATCGCTCCGGACAGCAAGCTGTACTGCGGAGCCTATCTCCTTGCACCCGACGAGGTAAGGGTTGCGGCTTATATCATATCATTATGTATATAGCTTGGACCTGCGTGTGTAATAGAATGTGTTGAGCTCACCTGCATAAATGAGATCGGCGCCCGGAAAATTACGGAAATCATCGGGGCTGTAAAGGGAAAAGGCTTTTTCGAGAGGTATCCCTATCTTATCCATTATATATGCGACGAACTGCGAACAGACGAAGCTTCTCTCGCGCTTCCATTCGATATTGAAGTAAACGGCGAGAAGTCCAAGAAGGTTATATGAATATACCTTGCGGTGCTGTGCAAAGTGTGAGATGAGCTTGTTATATGCTTCCTTTTGCTCGGGAGATACGCTGATACGGTATATTTCACAGGGTATATTATGGTACTGACCGAGAGTTCCCTGACCGACTATCTCTTTATTGAAGGTGGCGGGAAGCGGAAACGGTCTGTATGTACGGCAAAAGCTGTACATTTCCGACAGCTCCATATCGGCTGAAAGAGAAACGTGATTGTACGGCTTTTTGGTGCAGAACTTGAAGAACCGGGCAGGTCTTGTACCTGTTTGTGCAACTATTAAATAAATATAGTTCCCCAAAACGTTCCCTCCTAATATATTTTTTATAATTATATCATAAACGCTTGCAAATTTCAAGACTTTTTGATATAATTATATGGTACCTGATTTACGCGCCTGTAGCTCAGTGGATAGAGCATTGGCCTCCGACGCCATGTGCGCTGGTTCGATCCCAGTCAGGCGTACCAGCGGGCTTTTTGCCTGCATTCAAGCCGCGCTCCGCATTATGCGGGGCGTGATTTTTTATGTCCGGATAATTATGAACAGGCTGTTAATTTTTTGAGGCTGTCTTTTAGGGCTCAATTTCAGGCAACAGAATAACACTGCGTGCATTATTATGGTAAATATAAACTATGGGTAATACGGGAGGCAGCATATAACCGCAGCAATGCCTTCGAGTAAAAATAATACATCAGACCGTGAACGCATATTGCGTCGTCAGCGTTTTTGTAATATGCAATAGGCAAAAGGAACAGTTTTTTTTGTGCTTCTTGCAATTTTTTTAATAATATGATATAATATGTTCAAGAGATAAGGGATAATCGAACTTATTATTGAAAAGAGGGTGATCTCCGATGACAAGAGGCCTGGGAGTATATGCGCCGATGGCATTGCTGCCGAATATCATAATCGAAAAGCTTCGTGAAAAATGCGAGCCTGATATCTACAGAACGAGCTGCCTGATGCTGAAGGCAGTATCCGACGGAAATATAATATACAGATTTGAGATAAGCGGTCCCTCTAAAGCCGCTGTCCTTCGCGGTACTGCCATAGAGGTAGCTGCCTGCGAGCTGACAGAGGGGGAGCAGACTGTCATAGACACGATCATAAAGATAACCGCAACGTCTGCTCTGAAAAAAATATGAGCTGCAGTTGCTGAACATGAATTATCCGCGAAAGGTGGACTGGTATGATAGATCTTATGCACCTTGAAAAGTACAAGGAAAACAACAGGATAGAAGCGAAAAAGGCTATCGGCGGTCTGCCTGTGAGCCTGTGGGAGACCTATTCAGCCTTTGCAAATACTCTCGGCGGGATAATTCTTCTCGGAGTTGAGGAATGCAGCGACAAGACCCTCCATGCCGTAAATCTGCCCGACCCCGAATGGCTTGTAAAGGACTTCTGGGACATAATAAACGACCCGCGGAGGGTGAGTGTGAATATACTCAGCGATGAGAACGTGCAGATACATGAAGTGGACGGCAAGCATATCATCTCCATAGAAGTTCCCAGAGCGAAGCCGTCGGAAAAGCCTGTGTACATAAACGGGAGCCCCTTTACGGGCACCTACAAGCGAAGCGGCGACGGCGATTACCGCTGCTCTGTACGGGAGATTCAGGCGATGATCGCAGGCCGTTAATGGTCTTTTAGTGATTTGTTAACGCTCAGGTAATGCATAGTTATAAAAAAAGGACTGCTTTCGGAGCAGTCCCTTTTTGTGTTAAATGTTCGCGTTGTGCTGTAAGCGATGTATGATTATCGTTTCTGATAAAAGTGAGCGAGTTTACGAGCGACAACGTGGCCGGGGGCGCTGGCTCTGCGCTTAAGCCATACCTGCGGTGATGATAGCCATCTTGTAGACCTCGTCAGCGTTGCAGCCTCTTGAAAGGTCGTTGATAGGAGCGTTAAGACCCTGAAGGATAGGACCGTATGCCTCGTATCCGCCAAGTCTCTGAGCTATCTTGTAGCCGATGTTGCCTGCCTCGATGAGGGGGAAGATGAATGTATTTGCCTGTCCTGCAACCTTGGAATCGGGGCACTTTGTCTTGGCGACCTCTGCGGAAACAGCAGCGTCGAACTGGAACTCACCGTCGATTACGAGGTTGGGATCGATGTTTCTTGCTTCGATAACAGCGTCATGGCTGAGCTGAACTGTGCCGCCCTTGCCCGAGCCGTATGTTGAGAAGCTGAGAACTGCCACCTTAGGATCAATACCGAAGCAATCAGCAGTCTTTGCAGTTTCAACAGCTACCTCTGCCAGCTGTCTTGCAGCTGAAAGAACAACGTTGCCGTCCTTGTCAAGTCTGTCAGTGTAGCCGAGGTTGATAGCGCAGTCGCCCATAGCTATCTTCTCTTCCTTGCCGTCCTTTTCACGGAAGAGTATGAATGAAGAGCTTACAAGGTTTGAACCCTTCTTTGTCTTGATGATCTGGAGAGCGGGTCTTACTGTATCTGCTGTGGAATAAGTAGCGCCGCCGAGGAGAGCGTCAGCCTTGCCTGCCTTTACGAGCATTGTTCCGAAGTAGTTGGACTTTGCGAGAGCTGCGCGGCACTCGTCCTCAGTCATCTTGCCCTTTCTGAGCTCTACCATCTGAGCTACGAGAGCGTCCATTTCGGGGTATGTAGCAGGGTCGAGGATTTCGGCACTGTCGATATTGAAGCCGCCGTTCTTTGCAGCAGCCTTTACCTCGTCAACGTTTCCGCAGAGGATAACGCCCATGAGGTTTTCCTTGATAAGTCTGTCAGCTGCGGAGAGGATACGGGGATCGCTGCCCTCAGTGAATACTATGGTTTTCTTGCTGGATTTAAGGTTTGCTATAAGCTTGTCAAACATTCCCATTGTGAGAGACCTCCATTGGATTTAAAATTTACCTTACTATTATATCACAGTTATTATGCAAAGTCAAATAATAATTAGTGAGCAGAGAGCAGCAGGCAGCGATAAGAGCGTAAGTATCAGCAGTCGGGCTCAAGCATGCTCAGGAGCTCCGCCAGGGAGCCGGCAACCACAGTGCTGAATTCGGAAAAAGGCTTCTCCTTGCCGCAGTCGTAAATGCTGTCCCAGTCCACTGCGATAACGCTGGTATCATCGTTGTTTACATACAATGCGCCGTAACCGTAGCTTTCACTTTCTGCGTCGCCTATACAGAAATAATTTCCGTTCATGTACCCGGCGTCACCGTTCTCGGCAGACTTCCTGACGACAGCGCTCAGATCGCAGTTGGGACGTATACCTTCGATATAGCAGGTCCAGCCGCCGAATCTTCCGCTTATGCCGATAAAAAAGTAAGAGGTGAAGAACTGTAATATCTGTTCGTTTATCTCAAAGCCAAGTTTCTCCTGCATCTCCGAGAGGTCGGGAGCATTTTTCTGCGGAACGGGCTGCCACTGAGCATAGCCTTCTTCATTTATGCTGCCGCTGATATACATTCCCTCGGCGTCAGTAGCTTTCACGTAGACCGCCTGCGGCAGATGTCCGTTTTTTTCCATGTTGTACCTTATAAAACGTTCAAAAAAGGCGTCAAAAGCTTCTTTTACCGTCATTTTTCACCTCATTTTATTTTCACTTTCCCGAAAACCTCTCCGATATCAAGCCTTGCGCCGTCAAACTGCGGCCATGCATCGATATTGTCGCCTTTTTTCCTCGGAATAATATGTATATGGAAGTGCGGAACAGACTGCCCTGCGCTCTCGTCGCTTGCATTCAGGAGATTGACTCCGCTATAGCCGCAGTTCTCCGTAAGGTGGCAGGCCACTTTCTTAACGGCTGCCATAAGCTTTGAAAGCGTTTCAACGTCGCAGTCAAGGATATTTTTTGCGTGTTTCTTTGGAATGACCAGAATATGCCCGTCAACGTCCTTTGCCGTGTCCATGAAAGCAAGGGAACATTCGTCCTCATACACTTTCATTGACGGAAGGGAGCCGTCGGCAAGCTTACAGAAGATACAGTCGTTCATACTGTTTTTCCTTTCAGCATTGATATTGGTTTGATTATAGCACAACCACATTTTACTGTCAAGTTTCTTAACTTTTTATTATGCAAAAAAGCTAATTTACCCGGACATATGAGGAGTTAGTCTTACAAAACCAATATTGACTTGCTGATAAAAATGTTATATAATGATAACAGAGCAAAATGCTCCGTTTGGACGTACTTTGCTCAGGCAATCAATTGATCGGATAGAAGGAATAATATGACACTTAAGGAACTGAAAACAGGGGAGAGCGCCGTTGTTGAGACAGTGGGCGGAGACGGAGCTCTGCGGCAGCATTTCCTCGATATGGGCGTTATCCCGGGAGCCGAGGTGACTATGCTCAAGCTCGCTCCGATGGGCGACCCTATGGAGCTTCAGATACACGGATATTCCCTTACTCTGCGCCTTGCGGACGCAGACAGGATAGGAGTTGTCCCGCTTAGCGAAAAAACTGCCGAGAGCAGTCAGAAGAAGAAAAAGCCCAGGAGCCACCACCCCGGTCTCGGCGAGGGCGGTATCTTCCACGCAAAGGGCGACGGAGACCCCCTCCCCGATGATGAACTGCTCACCTTTGCACTGGTGGGCAATCAGAACTGCGGCAAGACCACACTTTTCAACAGGCTCACAGGCTCCAATCAGCACGTCGGAAACTTCCCCGGAGTTACTGTCGACCGCAAGGACGGACCTATCAAGGGCTATCCCAATACCCTTGTGACAGACCTCCCCGGTATCTACTCCATGTCGCCCTACAGCAGCGAGGAGATAGTATCGAGGAATTTCGTGCTCAACGATAAGCCGAGAGCTATAATAAACATCGTGGACGCTACGAATATAGAGCGGAATCTTTACCTCACCATGCAGCTCCTTGAAATGAACATACCAATGGTTGTTGCATTGAACATGATGGACGAGGTCAGCGGAAACGGCGGTTCTGTGGATATAAACGCCATGGAACAGCTTCTCGGAGTACCTGTTGTACCCATTTCCGCCTCAAAGAACAAGGGCGTTGACGAGCTTATCGACCATGCTCTGCACATTGCCCACTATCAGGAGCGACCAGTACAGCAGGACCTGTGCGACGAGCGCCACAAGAACGGCGCGGTACACCGCTGCCTCCACGGCATAATCGCTCTTATAGATGACCATGCAGTCGGTGCGGGGATACCCGTAAGATTTGCTGCAAGCAAGCTCGTTGAGGGCGACAAGCTCATTCTCGGGCAGCTCGGACTTGATGAAAATGAAAAAGAGATGCTTGAGCATATCATAAGTCAGATGGAAAAGGAGCGCGGACTTGACAGGAGCGCGGCTGTAGCGGATATGCGATTTGCTTTTATACGCAGGATATGCGACGATACGGTCACAAAGCCTCACGAGAGCAGGGAAACTATCAGGAGCCGCAGGATAGACGGGTTCCTTACGGGAAAGTACACAGCTATACCCGCATTTATCGGTATAATGGTGCTTGTGTTCCTGCTTACCTTCAATGTTATCGGCGCATGGCTCCAGGGACTTCTCGAAAGGGGCGTGGAATGGCTTACGGGAGCAGCCGACAGTTTCCTTGTCAGGATCGGCATAAACGATACCATACACAGCCTTGTGACAGACGGTATATTTGCGGGCGTCGGCAGTGTTCTCAGCTTCCTGCCCGTTATAGTTACGCTTTTCTTCTTCCTGTCACTTCTTGAGGACAGCGGCTATATTGCCCGTGTAGCCTTTGTAATGGACAAACTCCTGCGAAAGATAGGACTTTCGGGCAGAAGCATAGTGCCGCTGCTCATCGGCTTCGGCTGTACTGTCCCTGCGGTAATGTCCACGAGAACCCTGCCCAGCGAGAGGGACAGAAAGATGACCATACTTCTCACCCCGTTTGTGAGCTGTACCGCCAAGCTGCCTATCTACGCCTTTTTCGTAAGCGCGTTTTTCCCGAAGCGGGGAGGACTCATCATGGCGGGACTGTACATACTCGGCATACTCACTGGAATAATAACGGCTCTTTTGTACAGGAAGACCATATTCCGCGGCGAAGCGGTGCCCTTTGTAATGGAGCTGCCGAATTACAGGATGCCCAGCTTCAAGAACGTTGTACAGCTTCTGTGGGAAAAGGCAAAGGATTTTTTGCAGCGTGCATTCTCCGTTATACTCATAGCTACGGTAGTTGTATGGTTCATGCAGAATTTCAGCTTTGACTTCAATATGGTCAAGGATTCGGAGGACAGCATACTTGCAAGTATAGCAGGACTTTTTGAGCCTGTTTTCAGGCCTGTCGGTCTTGGCGACTGGAGGATAATCACATCGCTCATAACAGGCTTTATGGCAAAGGAAAGTGTGGTATCCACACTTGAGGTGCTTTTCGGCGGAAACGTGGAAGCAGCTCTTACGACTGCGGGAGCAGCAGCTCTGCTGGTATTCAGTCTGCTGTATACTCCCTGCGTTGCGGCGATCGCCGCTGTAAAACGTGAACTCGGAAAAAAATGGGCGTTCACCATGGTGATATTCCAGTGTACCGTAGCATGGTCGGCTGCCCTTGTGATAAGGCTCATATGCATGGCTTTGGGAGTGAACTGAAATGAACATATATGATATAGTGATACTGCTCCTTGTGGTGGCAGGGCTTGTTCTTGCGGTGCGGAGCGTTATAAAGCAGAAGAAAAAGGGCGGCTGCTGCGGCAATTGCAGCTCCTGCCGCCGCTGCCTGAGAACTAAGAGCTGAGAGTTCAGAGTTGAGAGCTGATTACTAACTGCTACAAAGTTAAATAAATAAAATATATTTATAACACTTGCAATGAGCAGAAATATGTGTTAAAATATTATTTAGACTTGTCCCAATAGCTCAGTAGGATAGAGCGACTGCCTCCTAAGCAGTAGGCCGGAGGTTCGACTCCTCTTTGGGACGCCAGCGCGGTTCAGCACAACTGAGCCGCCTTTTTGTTTTGAGCAGTCAGCGTTAAGAGTTCACCGTAAATAAGCACTCAACTCTCATCTAATAACTAAAAAGGGGTGTAAATATGAACCAGCATACACGATTCAATCTTCCTATCTGCCTTGCAGTTGAGGAGGACGCTTTTTTCCATTCGGACGAGATAATCAGGCGCTATATCCCCGACATCATCGGTCAGAAGACAATAGTAGTGTCGGAGGAGTTCCTCATAGGTATCTACAGGGAGAAGATAACCGATATAAGCCGTGATTTCGGCAATGCCGAGATAGTTGCCATGAAGAGCGCGAGCTTCGACGAGGCAGTAGCCATTGCGAAAAAGGTCTGCATTGAGGACATAAAGGTCATTATCGGCATAGGCGGCGGAAGAGTCCTCGATACAGCGAAATATGCCGCTCATATCAGCAAGGCAGTGTACATCTGCATGCCCACATCGCTGAGCAACGACTCCCTTGCTTCGCCCTTTTCGGTGCTGGAGACTGTGGGAGCTGCACGAAAGACCATTTCCTGCAAGATACCTACGGCAATAATAGTTGACACGAATATGATAATCAATGCTCCCGAGGGTCAGACACTGTCGGGAATAGGAGATACCATAGCAAAGCACACGGCTCTCTACGACTGGAAGCTTTCCGCGGCAAAGACAGGCACCCAGGTGGACGACTTCGCCTATGCCCTCAGTAGAATGAGCTACGATTCGGTCTATCACTGCGACGAAAAGAACATGAAGAGCCGCGTTTTCATAAGGATACTTTCAAGAGCCCTCGTCATGGGCGGACTTGCCATGGAGATAGCAGGCTCGTCCCGTCCCTGCAGCGGCAGCGAGCACCTTTTTGCCCATGCTATCGAGGAATACTACCCCGATATCAAAATATCCCACGGTATGGGAGTTGCACTGGGAACTATTCCAGCATGCATTTTTCAGGGGCAGGACATAAAGGGACTGCTGGACTTTTTCCACACCTACGGTCTTGACGTAAATCCAGTGTCCTACGGCATAACAGAGGATATGTTTGCCGATATATGGCTGAAAGCAAGGACGGTAAGAGCAGGAAGGATAACCGTTCTGGACGAAATAAAGCACGACAGGGCACAGCTTGACGAAATATACGCAAGAATGGTGGAGGGAAAATGAAAACAGGACTTATATTCGATATGGACGGAACTCTTTGGGACTCGTCCGCAAACGTAGCGGCTTCGTGGACTGAAAAGGTCAGGCAGCTTGGCTACGACCGCCCCGAAATAACCAAAGAGGACATAATGGGCGTCATGGGGCTGACCATGGACAGGATAGCTGATATCCTCTTCGGCGATCTGCCGGAGGAGGAGCGCTACGACCTCCTTCAGAAGTGCGGCGAGTATGAGAACGAGTACCTCCTGAAACACGGGGGAGTCCTCTATCCCGACCTTGAAAAGACCTTGAAGCTCCTCAGCAGAAAGTACTCCCTTTACATAGTCAGCAACTGTCAGAGCGGCTATATAGAGGCGTTCCTTGAGCATTACGGCTTCGGGAAGTACTTTGAGGACATCGAGTGCTACGGCAACAACCTGAAGGGAAAGGGCGAAAACATAGCGCTGCTTGCAAAGCGCAACGGACTTGAAAGAGCCTGGTATGTAGGGGATATACAGGGCGACTACGACGCCACTATGGAGGCAGGGCTGGAGTTTATCCATGCCGCCTACGGCTTCGGGAAAATAGCTCAGAAAACACCTAAGCTCAGGAAATTCAGCGAACTCCCCGAGCTTATGGAATGCATAATTAATAATGCGTGATTATTACCGGAACAAGGGACGGATCTTATCCGCCCCTTGTTAATCGCTGATAAGATCCGCCATAACGGCAGGCGTCACTTCGTAGGGGCAGAGCGCAAGCTTTGCCTTATTTTTTAGTACACTTTCGGCTGAATGTTCAAGCAGCTCCCTGTCACATGAAACAGGAGCAAGAGCGGCTATGAACTCTCCCATTTCGTCCGTATCCGTGAATCCTGCGGCGCTGAGGACTGCGTTCCTGCGCTCTTTTTCCGCGTATTTCAGGTACTTGCCCTGAAAGGCTCCCACAGCTGCACCGTGAGGTATGCCTGCGCTGTAGGTGAGCATATAGCTCAGGGAGTGGGGGATAGTGGTTCCCGTCTGAGCAATGGATATCCCTGCCAAAGCCGCAGTGTCCATGAGAAGCTGCGCCCCTCCGACGGTGAGCACTTCAGTCCCGTCGATATACGGGCGGCACTTTTTCCAGCAGCTTAGCCCGGAAAATACCGACATATCACTGTATATGTCAGCTGTAGTATTTATGGCGCTCTCCACAAGATGGGCAAGAGCGTCGATCGCAGTATTCACTATTATCTTCCGCGGGGCATTCAGCAGATACTTTCCGTCGATAAGTGCTATATCTGGGAATATTTTATGCTTTGCCGAGACCTTTGTTTTCATATCATGACGGGTCAGCACTGCAACTCCCGTGACCTCGGAGCCCGTACCGCATGTAGTCGGCACCGCTGCCAGGGGGAGTGCCTCTGCAGGGATGGTCGTGTACAGAAAATCCCACGGCTTTTCCCTGTTTTTTATCATGAGAGCAGCAGCCTTTGCAGCGTCAAGGGGAGAGCCGCCGCCGATACCGATAACGAAGTCGGCTCCGCATTCAAGCCCCGTACTGCGGGCATCCATAACCGTTTCCACGGAGGGATTCTCCTCAACACTGTCGAAAACCGTATATTTTACTGAGTGCTTTTTCAGAGCAGATATAACGTCATCGAGTGAGCTGTTGAGCTTTGAGGAGCTCTTTCCTGTTATTATAAGCGCATGAGAGCCGAGTGCGGCAAGCTCCGCGGAATGCTTCTCAATGCAGTTCTTTTCGCTGAAAACTCTGGTAGGCATATAGTATTTCATGGTATATCGTCTCCTTCGGGTATTTTACGTAAAGCGACAAAAATATTATATACCCGTGAGACTGCATTGTCAATACGGGGCTTTTTTGACAGCCGGAGCTGAATTCAGACTAAATCTTGCTGAATTTTGCAAAAGAACTTGACATTTCGGCTCTGTGGGTATATAATAAATACCGCGGAATAAAGGCGTTTTAAGGGAATTTTGTATAGGAGATAAATATGGAAGATGTAGAGATTTTTCTTAGCAGGCTCGCGGCTGACGATAAGCTTTACAGCGAAACTGCCAAAAAACTGGGCTGCCCCGATATAACAGACAGGTTCACACTTGCGGGAGCTGTTGCTGAAAAGGGCTCGCCTGCGTCATATAAGATATATATTTCCGACGAGGACGTGCAGAACGGCACCATTGACGAGATGAAGTCGGTATTTGCGGAAGCGGCTGAGAACGACAAGGATATAAGCGTTGAGTTTATTTCCGACGAGTTCCTAAATATCATCGACGACAGAGCAAGGATCACAGCCGAGAGCAAGCCGAGGTCACTGGTACACAGGGACGGAGAGCTTCACCCAACAGTGCATATTTGGATGATAAAGCGCCGCGATATGGGCGTATTCGTGCTTTTGCAGAAGCGCTCCCATGAAAAGGAGATAAATCCCGACTGCTACGACGTGTCGGCAGCAGGCCATGTATCGCAGGGGGACGAGTTCCGCTACACTGCCCTCAAGGAAGTGCGCGAGGAGCTCGGACTTGATATAGAACGCAGCAAGCTTGAGTTCATAGGTCTCAAAAGAGCGGAGTACTCCAAGGGAGATATCCGCGACAATGAGCTCGTGGCAGTATACATATGCCGTGAGAGCATAAATATCGAGGATCTCACTCTCCAGTCATCGGAGGTATCAGAGGTATGCTGGGCAGAGATAGACGAGCTGCTCTCCATAATGAAGTATGAGGATATACCCAACTGCATATCGCTTGAAGAGCTTGATATGATAAAAAAAGCAGTTTTCTGACGATAATAAAAAGGCTTCCGTTTAAGGAAGCCTTTTCTGTTTCATTTATTCAGTTGCCGCTGCGGGAGCGGGAGCTGTTTCACCGCCTGATGAAGCGCTGCCTGACGCACCACTGTTCGAGCTGCCGCCCGTATCAGGGGGAGTTACTGCGGGAGAGTCGCCGCCTGTTGATGAACCGCCGCTGCCTGAGCCGTTATCGGGAGGAGTTACAGGTGTTTCGGTACCTGCGGAACTGCCGCCGCCCGAGCTGCCTTCAGTAGGAGCGGGAGTACTGCCGCCTGCTGCCGTGGTAACTACAGCACCGCTGCCTGAACCGCCGTTTGAGGCTGTACCCGTAACAGTGCCGCTGCCCGAGCTGCCGCCTGCGCCTGTTGTGACCCTGGCGCTGCTGCCGCCGACTGTTGTAGCAGTGGTCTTGGTGGTGGGAACGAAGTATTCATTCGGATAAACACCTGTGGGTATCCTCTGGTCAATGAAGTATCCCGAACCCGAGGTCACCTTTATGGTATAATTTGTTCTTGTAGTTTTTGAGACCGTGGTAGTGGTGCGTGTCGCCTTGACTACCTTGATATCGTTTAAAGTAGTTGTAACGTTTGTCGTAACAGTTGTTGCAGTATTGTCTCCCCTGATCATCTTTTCACGTCCGAAGCTGGAAATTACCTTTTCCGAAGGAGTTACGGGGAAAAAGACGAAGAAAGTGAGGATAGCCGCTGCAAGGGCAATGAAACAGCCACACGAAACAATGGTGATTTTGGTGGATTTTTTCAGATTACTGAAAAAGCCGTTTCCTTTACTCATTATAATAAACACACTCCTGTATCATAGATATTTTTATTATACTATAAATGTCGGAAAAAGTCAAGCAGAAGAGAAAAAAATGAGCCGCTGGTCATTAGCAGTGCAGTTATGCTCTATGTACCGTGCTTCTGATTGACATTCGGCGGCAGAGGTGTTATAATAACAGAAAGTCAGTTTTTTATGAAAGGAAATGCCGATGATAGTACAGATAGAGGATAAAAACGAGAAAAGAGCAATAGCACGCAGGATACTTGAAGCCCTGAGAGAATGGTTCGAGGTCGATGAAAGCAGGGAGCAGTATATATCCGAATGCGCCGACTGGCTTTTCTGGGCGGCAAAGAAGGACGGAGAATATGCAGGCTTTATCTGCCTTAAGGAGACAGGCAGGGATACTGTTGAGCTTGCTGTAATGGGAGTGCTCAAATCGTGCCACCGCAGCGGCATAGGCAGGGAACTTGTTGAAAAAGCCAGGGAAGCCGCACGCTCTGCAGGCTATTCGTTCATGCAGGTGAAAACGGTACAAATGGGAAAATATGAGGATTACGACAGGACGAACCTGTTCTATCTCGGCTGCGGATTCAAGGAATTCGAGGTATTCCCGCTGTACTGGGATGAGGACAACCCGTGTCAGATATATGTCATGGCTCTGTGACGAAAACAGCCTTTCCATATGGAAAGGCTGCTTTTTTATGTTCGGTATTGCTTAGTACTTAGCCGTCAGGTCGTCAATGCTCACTTCTTACGGAGCTTAATGAGCTTGTAGATGAACAGCTCCAGTGATATGAGACAGATAACAACAGCACCTGCGATGAGAGCGGTCTTTGCAATATCGCCCGAGTCATTATTATCGTCATCGTCGTCCTTTCGGGAATCTGAATCCTTTGTGGTGGTTTTTGATGTCTTGTCCTTTGATTTCTTTGCAGTTGTGACCTTTTCCTTGCCCTCCGAGCCCTTGCCGTTTGAATGAGGGACAACCTTGATACCGTCCTCTGTGGCTTCCTGTGCGGTAAAGCCTGCAAGCCATGCAAGAGAGGCGTTCCAGTTGATAGTGCATTCGTTTACGGACCAGGCCTCAATATTGTCAAGGTAGCACTTCTGCGGAGCTATCTCACCCTTTTTCCAGCCCGAGCCCTGTACCCACGGGTCCTGCATGCCCGAATTAGGACCGCCGCACATTACTCCGCCGGGAGCCTTAGGGAATGATTCGTCTATCTGATTGGCCCAGTAACGGTGGTGGGGATACTCTATGGCATGTGTACCGTAGCCTGTAACATAGGAGTAGTCCATTGCGTTTCTGCCGAGGATATAGTCCATACCGCCGATAACGCCGTCGAGGTACTGTTCCTCTTTGGTAAGGAGGTATGCGTAAGCCATAACGATGGAATTGTCGGTTACAAATGAATTGGAGCCCCATATATAGCCCTGATCGCTGTCATTGTAGCTGAGCGTACTCTGTCCGTAAGGCAGACCGTAGCCCTGGTTTTCTTCAAGTGAAAGGAAACGGTCGGCAGCAGATATAACAGCTTCGTGTATTATCTCAACGTCTCCCTTGTCGAATTTCTCGGGATTCAGAGCAGCGCTGAGCGTACCGAGAGCACCTGTGTTTCCCCAGTCAAAGCTGCCGACGGTATCAACGCTCTCGCCGCCGCCGAGAGTTGAGGGAACATCAAGGAAGAATTTGTTTTCGGCGGCTTCGTCGTAGTAATCCTCATTGCCTGTGGTGATGAAAAGTTCGAATGCTGCCCAGCAGAACTCGTCCTCAACGTCATTGTCGCCGTAGGCTCCGCCGCCTACGGATTCATCGAGGGGAGCGTACATATCGGGGTGTTTCTTTGCGGCCTTGAAAGCGTTTTCAGCGGCTTCGAGACATTCTTCTGAAAAGTCCTTGTCGATATTCTTCCAGAGTCTGCTCGCCTGAGCGGCACATGCTGCAAGATTGAGGGTAGCAGCTGTTGTGGGGGGCTTGACGATACGCTTCATATCGTCGTCTGCGGGAGCGATTCCGAGAGCGGTCCATTTCTCGTCGTGAGCCTTGTGGTAAGCCATTCCCTTGTACTCGCCGCTGTCCACTATCATTTTCAGCATCCATTCCATTTCCCAGCGTGCCTCGTCGAGGAGGTCGGGGATACCGTTGCTGTTTTCGGGAATGAGCAGGGTACCGTCGGCATAAGCTCCCTCAAAACCGTATTTCAGTGCGGTTTCGTACTGATTCTGCATGAGCCAGAGAGAGAAGCCGCCGTTTACCACATATTTTCCGTGGTCGCCTGCGTCGTACCAGCCGCCTGTTACGTCAACAGAGCCGCTGCTGCCGCTGTAGCCCCATGTGTGCTCTATCTCAGCCATGTCCTTGGGGTGACCTGCCGCACGTGCGAGAGCAGAGGCGTCTCCCGAGGAGATGAATTCGCTTTCTATTTCGATTCCGCTTCGGTTCTGGTAGAAGTAGTTGAGCGAATCAAGAAGCATATAGGAATAGGGCTGTGAACCGCATATGATTATGTCGCGGCTCTCAGCGCCGTCCTCGGTCTTTATTCGGAAGGTGCCCTCGTTTTTCAGCCTGGTAAAGTCAAGGATATGTACCTCGTCTCCCGAGTCCTTGTCAAGTCCGAAGGGTTTGCTCTTTCCCTCGAAAACGGTCTTGTCGGAGCTGTCTTTTACAGTGAAGCCGACAGGCTTGTCGGAACTGCTCAGGAGAGTTGCCCTCTTGGCTCTGTCAGGGAAATAGCACACCTGATTGGCGAGTATCCTTGCTCTTTCATAGGCCTCAGCTTCGGGCCAGTCGTTTTCGTCGCCCGTAAGGTCGATAAGTGACATATTGTCGAACTTTATCTCCGTACCTGCGGGGAAGCAGTCGCCGTTGGTGTACTGACCGTCGCCGCCGAGATGGAAAGCCCATTCCGCAACGTCAAGGGACTTGTCAGCGGTAAAGGTAAGGTCCACCTTTTTTGTCTCGTTCTTGCCTATCTGTATACAGTCCCATGTGCCGTTGAAGTCGGGACCCCCGTCAGCCATCATATTGTGCCATATCTCAACGTCACCGTCGAGGTTACCTATCTTTGTGTAGTATTTGCCGCTTTCAGACGGTGTTATCTCGTATGATACCCTGTATTTGTGCCCCGAAACTATTCTGAGACCTCTGTGTCTGAACTGACAGTCCCATCTGTCCTCGCCGCCTCTTGATCTGCCGCCGGGATTAACGATAGTTACGGTATATACGCCCTTGCTGATATCAAAATCCATTTCTCCGGGGGCAGATTCCACGATATGCCACGGGAGACCTGCGCCGTTTTCAAAATCAGTCTGTCCGAGCTGCTGGCCTGCGTAGGCTGTTATTCTTCCCGAGCCGGTGCCTGCGGGGAAGACTGTGCTCACAGCTATTATTGCTGCAGCTGCTGCCGAAGCAGCTCTCACAGAGAGCCTTGTTTTCTTTCTCATGGGGATTCCTCCTGTTTATTTCTGTTTTTCCATATATACTTTAATACTTTTTCATTGCAATGTAAAGTACAGGTACAGAAAATTTACAAATTAGTCCTTTAAAACGGCATTTTGCTCATTAATTGGGAACAAAAGCACAAGTTTTAGTTGAATTAGACTATTTCTGCGCAATGCGCCTCAAAACCGCAAAAAATAACCATTGCCGCACTTGATTTATTCTTATTGATGTGTTATAATGTCATATTGTGGAGTAATCTGCAAAAAATGATTTGTTTGTGGAGCTTTGATATGAACCGTATTTTTTATATCATCGGCAAGAGCGCTTCGGGAAAGGATACAATGTACAGCCGTATCGTGACCGAGCTCGGACTTATCCCCATTGTGCTCTATACTACCCGCCCTGTCAGAAATAACGAGAGGGACGGCGTGGAATACCACTTTGTTGACGACGGACGCTTCCGTGAGATGGCGGAGAGCGGGAATGTCATAGAATCACGTACGTATCATACATGTCACGGCGACTGGACGTACTTTACCGCAGCCGACAGCATTGCCCTCGATAAGGGGGACTGCGCCGGCATCGGTACACTGGAATCTTTTCTCAGGCTGAGAGAATACTGCGGCAGGGACAGGGTCGTGCCGATCTATGTTGAGGTCAGCGACGATGTGCGTTTCCTTCGTGCAGTAGAGCGTGAAAAGAATCAGTCCCGGCCGAAGTTCGCCGAGCTGTGCCGCAGGTTTTTAGCCGACAGCGAGGACTTTTCTGAAGAAAAGCTTGCCGTGGCAGGCATCGGTATCAGGTTTGACAATAACGGCAATGCCGATGAATGCTTTTGCAGGATAAAAAAATATATTTCGGAGATCCGTAATAATTGCACAAAGTAATTTTCCGCATTTGAAGCGGAATTCGGGAGGTTTATTGTGGAATTGGAAAATAATTTAGACAGCTGTGCCAAAAGGACTATGATAATCGGAGGCGGTGTAGCTGCGACCATGCTTATCAGCGAGATTTTCAACGCGCAGAGGTCGCCGTATACCGACGATAAGTATTCGGCTCAGTTCGAGCCTGTATGTATCATAGATAACGACCCTGCCAAGCTTGGCAAGGAGATACTCGGCGTCAAGGTGGTTGGCAGATCTGAGGAGATATGCAGATTTGCAAAGGAATATGAGATAGAACAGCTGATACTTGCTATCCCGTCCCTTACTTCGGACGAGCGCAAGGCTATAATAGATATATGCAACGAGACAAAGCTCCCGCTGAAGATAGTTCCCTTTATCGGAAATCTCATACTTGACGATTCGTCCACTCTGCTCGGTCAGGTGCGCGATATCAAGGTGGAGGAGCTTCTCGGACGCAATCCCATAAAGTTTGACAACAAGGATATCAGGGAGTTCATCGGCGGCAAGGTATGCATGGTAACGGGCGGCGGCGGAAGCATCGGTTCTGAGCTTGTGCGTCAGATCGCAAGATACAACCCTAAGAAGATAATCATTGTCGATATATACGAGAATAACGCATATGAGATACAGCAGGAGCTGGTAATGGAGTACGGCAGCGAGCTGGACCTTGTTACACTTATTGCTTCGGTGCGTGATTATTTCCGCATGAACCAGATATTCGAGAGGTACAAGCCCCAGATAGTGTTCCATGCGGCTGCTCACAAGCATGTTCCTCTCATGGAAAGCTCGCCTATGGAGGCTATCAAGAACAACGTCATAGGTACGTTCAATGTGGCTACTCTTGCCCAGTTCCATGACGTTCAGAAGTTCGTTATGATATCAACGGACAAGGCTGTAAATCCCACAAATGCAATGGGCGCTTCAAAGCGCTGCTGCGAGATGATAGTACAGTACCTCTCACAGCAGCATGAGGGAAAGACCGAATTCGTAACAACACGCTTCGGAAACGTTCTCGGCTCAAACGGTTCTGTTATCCCGCTTTTCAAGAAGCAGATAGAGCAGGGCAAGCCGGTTACGGTTACACATGAGGATATAATCCGTTACTTTATGACAATCCCCGAGGCTGTAAGCCTTGTTATGGAGGCTGCCGCAATAGCTCACGGCGGCGAGATATTCGTTCTCGATATGGGTCAGCCCGTAAAGATAGTCACTCTTGCGGAGAACCTTATCAGAATGTACGGAAAGGTACCGTACAAGGACGTTCCTATCGTATTCACGGGACTTCGCCCCGGCGAAAAGATCAAGGAGGAGCTCCTCATGATGGAGGAGGGCTTGCAGAAGACCTCCAACAAGCTCATATTTATCGGCAAGCAGATAGATATAGACGAGGATCACTTTGCTTCAAGGCTCAAAAAGCTGCGTGACGCCGCACAGCTCAACGATGAAGCTGTGGCTATACAGGCGCTTCACGAGATGGTGCCGACTTTCATAACACCTGAGGAATTCAACGGCAGAGAGCTTGAGCACGAAGGCTCTAAGAAATAATAACATACAAAGCTGCACTTCATCATTTGTTTGAAGTGCAGATTTTTTTACAATAATTGCAGATAATATTGACGTTTTTTGCGAAATCTGTTATAATAATTATAAGTATACATATTATAATACTTTTTTAGCGCTATATTACCATTTCATACGGAGATGATATTTTGATCGTATCTCAGACGATTGCCGAAACGACTGCGGCAGCATCGGAAACAGCCACTGACGGGACAACTGCCGGTGAGCTCATGGGCACCATTCAAGAATCGGTGGAAAAGACGTCGGGACTTCTTGCAGAAGCTCTCGAATATATAAAAAAGGCTCTGCCGCTTATAATAATAGCTCTGCTGATACTCGTTATCGGCGTTCTGATATCGAAGCTCATCGCCAAGATAGTCGGCAAGGCAGTTTCAAAGTCGAATGTCAACGGCTCGGCAAAAAGCTTTCTTGTTTCGCTCATAAAGATAATACTCTACATCGCTGTGATAATTATGGCACTGTCTGTGCTCAATGTGCCGATGTCCTCTATAATAACCATACTTGGCGCTGCGGGTCTTGCTATCAGCCTTGCCCTTCAGAACTGCCTGTCAAATCTCAGCGGCGGATTCATAATACTTTTCACCAAGCCGTTTACTGCGGGGGATATAATAGAGCTTGACGATTCTGTGGGGACCGTAAAGGATATAGGCATATTCTACACAAAGATACATACCTTTGACGGAAAGACAGTGCTCCTTCCGAACGGAAAGGTCACAGATGCGAAGATAGTGAACTATACGGATACTCCGACAAGACGTATCGACCTCAACTTCTGCGTCAGCTACAGTACTGACTTTGAAAAGGTGCGTCAGGTCATACTGGATATCATCGCAAAGGAAAAGCTCATACTCAAGGCTCCGGAGCCTGTGGTGCGGATGAGTTCACATAACGACAGCTCCATAGGCATAGATGTGCTCGTATGGGTAAACAACGGCGATTATCTCGCAGAAAAATACAGCATGACAGAAGCAGTAAAGACTGCATTTGATGAAAACGGTATCGAGATACCCTTCGATCAGCTCGATATCCATGTAAAGGATAAGATCTAATGGCAAAAGGCGAACAAAAGAAAAAAAACGGTCCCAAGGAGAAAAAAGAGAAAAAAGGGAAAAAGAGGCCGCGTTTGTTTATATTTCTTCTTGTTATTATCGGGATATGGTGGTTAAATAACTATACGCTCAGGACCACTAAGGAGACTGTTTCTTCGGATAAAATAAGTTCGGAGATAAGACTTGCGCTGATAAGCGATCAGCATGCCACAAAGTCAGGAATAAGCAACGATACTATTTTCAGGGCTGTTGACAAGGCAAAGCCCGATCTGGTATTCATACTCGGCGATATGTACACCAGCGGCAGCGAATGGGAGCTTATACAAAAGCCTGTAAAGCTTGCAGAGAAGCTGGTCACGGCGGGGTATCCCGTCTACTGCGTTACAGGCGAGCATGACTATGACGACAGATATGCTGCGGAGCTCAGAAAAGCAGGTGCGAGGGTAATGGACTATGCCGACGAGAGGATAGAAGTCAGGGGCAGCAGCCTCCGCATAATCGGTATCGACAATGTGTACTACAGCCCTACCTTTGACCTGAGAAATGAGTATGTTCTTGATGACGAGAGCTTCAATATACTCCTTGCGCACATACCGAATTATGAGAAATTTGCGGATTTCGGCGCGGATCTTTCGCTTTGCGCGGACACTCACGGAGAAATGGCGCGGCTCCCTTTCGGGCTCGGTCCGGTATACAGCTCCGATAAGGACGTGTGGCTGCCGGGGCTTCTTCACAAGGAGCTTGAAATATATGACAAAGGCTTTTACGACTATGACGGCGGAAGCATGTTCATAACCTCGGGTATAGGAGTTTATCCTGCGCCTGTGCGTTTCTGCAACCGTCCCGAGGTGGTCGTTATGGATATTGAACCAAAGAGGTGATGAAAATGGGCAGGATCACTGATATTGCCGTTATAGGCGGAGGTGCTTCGGGACTTGCCGCTGCGGTGGAGGCTAAGAACATCATGCCGCAGGCAAGAGTGGTGATACTCGAAAAGCTTGACAGAGTAGGCAAGAAGCTGCTCGCTACAGGCAACGGAAGATGTAATCTGAGCAACATCAATATGAGCTATGAGCATTATCACGGAAGTGTTAAGAATGCAATAAGGATCATAAACTCAACTCCGTCTGCAAAGGAATTTTTCGGCAGTCTCGGCGTAATATGCTCTGCCGACTCAAAGGGCAGGGTGTATCCCAAGAGCAATGCGGCGTCTACCGTGCTTTCGGCTCTGAGACTTCGGGCAGCCGAGCTCGGAGTATCCGAGCGCTGCGGTTTTGAGGCCAATTTCATAGAGAGCGCAGCGGACTGCTTCAGGATATCATCTGCCTCGGGAGAGAAATACCCGTGCAAGCGTATAATAGTTGCGGCAGGAGGCTATGCCGCACCGCAGTTCGGTACGGACGGAAGCGTTATACGTCTGCTGCGCAGCAAGGGCTGCCATACTACGAAGATATGTCCCGCTGTGGCTCCGCTGAGAGTTCGTCCCGAGCTTCTTAAAGGGCTCAAGGGAGTACGCGCAAAGGGCAGGGTCATGGCTTATTCGGGGGGCATGCTCCTCAAGGAGGAAATGGGTGAGATACAGTTCACGGACAGTGCTCTTTCGGGCATATGCGTTTTCAATATGGCACATCTTGTGTCGAAATACGACGGTAAGCTCACACTCAGACTTGACCTTGCCGCTGATATGGACTTGGAGCAGCTTGTGGGCTATCTCCGCGTGATACAGTATCAGCGCGGCAGACATACGACGGAGGAGCTTCTCACCGGATTGTTCCCGAGAAATCTTGCTTTTTACCTCACAAAGCGCTCGCTGGGCAGATCCCTTACAGACGAGATATCCACCCTGCGTGATACTGAGCTGAGACAGCTTGCTCAGCTTATAAAGAACCTTGATTTTGATGTTCTCGGAAGCGCTCCGTGGAAGGAGGCGCAGGTCACATCAGGCGGAATAAGCGGCGACTGTGTTGATGACAGGCTCCAGCTTGTAAGCGAGAGAGGCATTTTCCTCTGCGGAGAGATACTCGATGTTGACGGCGACTGCGGCGGTTACAACCTGCAGTGGGCATGGTCGTCGGGAATATTTGCAGGCAGGAACTGCGCAGAATCACTGAGAGGTGAGCTCAGATGATAAGAGTCGGCGGCATAAGAGCGGCTCTTGATACGGACTTTTCGGACCTTGCGGCAGTATGCGCGAAAAAGCTGAAAATAAGCCGCGATAAGCTGATAAGCGTCAGACTGGCAAAAAAATCCGTGGACGCACGCAGGAAAAACGACGTTCACTTTCTGATATCACTGGATATAGAAGCAAAAAACGAGGACAGGCTCCTTAAGGTGCTGAAAAATGCTTCAAAGCTTGAAAATTCGGAGTATAAGGTGCCACGGACAAAGGCTTCGGAGAAACGTCCTGTCATAGTGGGCTTCGGGCCTGCGGGAATGTTTGCGGCGCTTGTCCTTGCAATGGCAGGGGCGAGACCTATAGTCCTTGAGCGCGGCAGCGATGTGGATACACGCTGCAGGGCAGTGGAGGAATTTCAGAGCGGCGGCAAGCTTGATCCCGAGTGCAATGTGCAGTTCGGCGAGGGCGGTGCAGGCACGTTTTCCGACGGAAAGCTCACTACAGGCATCAAGGACAGCCGCATAGGCTGGGTTCTTGGACAGCTTGTGGAATTCGGCGCTCCCGAGGAGATACTCTATCTTGCAAAGCCTCATATAGGCACGGACAGGCTCCGCGGAGCCGTAAAGGCGCTGCGCGGAAGGGTCGTTTCCCTTGGAGGAGAGGTAAGGTTCAACTCCAGGTTCTGCGGCTTTGAAGCAGAAAACGGCTGCCTTTCGGCGGTGAAATATATTCATTCGGGTGCGGTCAGCACCATTGAAACGGGCAGTCTCATTCTTGCGGCAGGGCACAGTGCAAGAGACGTATTCGAGCTGCTCTATAACGAAAAAATAACTCTTTCTCAGAAAAGCTTTTCTGTGGGCGTAAGGGCGGAGCACCTCCGCTCTGATATCGACAGGGCCATGTACGGAGATTTTGCGGGACATCCTGCTCTGAAAGCCGCAGATTACAAGCTTGCGGTACATCTTCCCAACGGCAGGACGCTCTATACGTTCTGTATGTGCCCGGGAGGCTATGTTGTTGCAGCTTCCTCGGAGGAGGGCAGGCTCGCCGTGAACGGCATGAGCTGTTTTGCCCGTGACGCGGAGAACTCTAACAGTGCGCTCCTTGTGAATGTGGGTCCGGAGGACTACGGAAGTGATCATCCTCTTGCAGGTATGTACTTCCAGCGTGGACTGGAGGAAAAAGCCTTTATCGCAGGAGGAGGAGATTATCACGCTCCCGCCTCTCTGCTTGGGGACTTTATGAACGGCAGGGTCAGCGACAAGCCGGGCAGGGTCAGGTCCTCATACCGTCCCGGTATCAGATTTGCACGTCCCGAGGAGTATCTTCCCGGTTTTGTGTGTGAATCGCTCAGGCTGGGCATAAGGGAAATGGGAAAGAAGATAAGCGGATTTGACGCTGATGATACGCTGCTCACGGGTATCGAGAGCAGAAGCAGCTCTCCTGTAAGGATAGAGCGCGGCGAGGATCTGCAGTCGGTATCTCTCGCGGGACTTTATCCCTGCGGCGAGGGTGCAGGCTACGCAGGCGGCATAGTATCCGCTGCGGTGGACGGTATGAAGTGCGCCGAGGCGGTATGCAGAAGAATGGAGGAAACTTGAAGTACACATGAAATTTGTTTATATATCAGGCAACAGCATGTTTCTGTGCAGTGACGGAAAGATCACTGAGCTCCCATGCGAAAGGGCTGCAAGGTATACTGATACGGTCAACGAGATAAACAAGAACAAGGAATGGAAGCATACGGGTTCAGGAGCGATTTTTCGTGAGGATTCGCAGTTTTTTCCGGACGCTTCGAGAGGTGTCAGTATAAACGGGGTTTCCGCTGCAAACGAGGACTTTATCTACTCTGCCGTGCTTGGCGAAATGGGGGCTATCTACAGGAAAAGTGCAGATTCGCCGAAGGCGCCCGAGGGTCATATCTATACTGGCATGAACAGGAGCATAGGCAGTATCGCATACAAGAACGGCAGGATCGCCGCTATTCTCGACGGTCATCTTGCAATATTCGATGAGCGGGGCGACTACAACGAGCTGACGGACGGGCATTCCGCTGAGGACTCTCCGTTCTGGTCTGCTACCGACGGCAGGATATTCTGCTCCACAAGAGGACGTGCCCTTGAGGGCGGCAGCGGTTATTCCGCAAGCTCTGTACTTTCTGTTGACGAGAAAGCGGGTACCATAGACACACTTTTCGCAGAGGAGAACAACGACCTGCTGGAGCCGAAAAACGACACTGATGGCAACTACTACTTCATTCGTCAGCCCTACAGGCAGGCTAAGGAGGAAAGGGAGCCCATCTGGAAATCGGTGCTGCTTTTCCCTGTAAGAATAATCAAGGCACTGTTCGGATTCGTCAACGCTTTCACGGTATTGTTCGGCGGTGAGCCGCTCAGGAAAAATCAGCGCAGGGGAGACGTCAAGTCGAAAAACAAGTCTCAGCGGGAGCTCTTTTTTGAGGAGAGAATGCGCGAGGCAGAGAAGAATGAAAAGGAAAACGCTGCCGCAGGTGATAAGAACCCGGGTATTTTCCCGAGGAGCCGCGTGCTTGTAAGGATAAGTCCGGACGAGACGGAGACGGTGCTGTACAAGGGAGTTCTTGATTATACCCTTTGCAGCGAGGGCGTTATCTGCTCAAACGGCAAGGAGATCCTCCTTATCGGAAAGGACGGCAGCGAAAAGGTTATAGCAAAGGCTGAGCTCGCTGAAAATCTCAGTGTGATAAACGACGGCCCCATACCTGAAAAAGGTTGAAAAGGACCACAGAAAACTTTTACTATGAACAGGAGGCTTAAGTATGAAAATCAATGTTATTGGCGGAGAAATGAACAGTTGCGAGATCGATGAGTACTTAAAGTACGTGGCGCAGAAGTATGTAGGCAGACAGATCGGTCAGATGGATATAGTCATCGACGGCGAATTCGTGGACCTTAAAGTGTATTTCAAGGACATGGATTTTCAGAGAGCCTACCGTTCTGCCGATTATCTGGTCAATACCATGGAAAAGCTCAATGACGCGAAGCGCAGCGAGTTTTCCGAAAAACAGCGCCACAGTGTTTAAGGAGTACTGAATGAATTTAACGAACATCGGAACGGTGAAGGAGATACTGTCCCGCCACGGCTTCAGCTTTTCAAAGGGACTGGGACAGAACTTTATTATAAATCCCGACATCTGTCCGAAAATAGCAGAAAACGGAAATGCCTGCGAGGGCTTCGGCGTTCTTGAGATAGGAACGGGTATCGGAGTCCTCACGGCTGAGCTCGCCGGGAGAGCGGATAAGGTGGTTGCGGTTGAGATAGATTCGCGGCTACTTCCGATACTTGACGAGACTCTTGCCGACTTTGACAATGTAAAGATAATCAACGAGGACGTAATGAAATGCGATCTGCACAGGCTTATAGACGAGGAGTTCAAGGGGCTTAACGTTGCGGTCTGTGCAAATCTGCCCTATTACATTACGTCCCCCGTCATTATGATGCTCCTTGAGAGCCGTCTGCCCATTGAGTCCATTACAGTAATGGTACAGAAGGAGGCGGCTCAGCGCCTTTGTGCAAAGGTCGGCTCCCGTGATTCGGGAGCTATTACCGTGGGAGTGAACTATTACGGTACAGTGAAGAAGCTCTTTGATGTATCCAGGGGCAGCTTCATGCCCGCGCCGAATGTGGATTCGGCTGTCATAAGGATAGACCTGAACAGGGAGCTGCGCCTTGACGAGAAAAGCGAAAGTTTCTTCTTCAGGGTGGTCAAGGCAGGATTTTCGCAGAGAAGAAAAACTCTTGCAAATTCACTTGCCTCGGTAATTGGTATATCAAAGGAAAGGGTATACTCTGCACTGAGAGTTCAGGGGCTTCCCGAGGCTGCGCGTATAGAGCAGCTTGATATGGACAAGCTCATCGCAGTCTCTGCGGAGCTGATGAAGGAATGAAGGGAAAACTCTTCGGCGTAAGCGTCGGTGCGGGAGATCCGCAGCTCATGACGATAAAGGCAGTGCGTATCCTCGAAAAATGCAGTGCTGTCGCGGTACCGCGTACCAACGGGGATAGCTCTCTTGCTCTGTCAATAGCGGAGCAGGCTGCCGATCTGTCAAATAAGCGCAGGATATACCTTGATTTCCCTATGACAAATGATAAGGAAAGGCTTGAGAGGAATTATGACTATCTTGCCGGACTTCTGTGCAGAGAGCTTGAAAGCGGGGATGTGGCATTTCTTACTCTCGGTGATATATCTGTATATTCTACGTTCAGCCATATATGCGGGCGCGTATGCGCGGCAGGCTTTGAAGCTGAGATATGCGCGGGTGTGACAAGCTTCTGTGCGGCGGCTGCCGCTCTCTGCGAGCCCCTTTGCCTCGGAGATGAGGAGCTGCACATCATTCCATGCGGCAGCGATATCGGGAAAGCTCTCGGACTCAGCGGAACAAAGGTAATAATGAAAGCAGGAAGAAAAGCAGGTGAGCTTATCGGGCTGCTGAAGAAAAAGGGGCTTTCCGGCTGTACAAGGGCAGTATCCGACTGCGGACTTGACACCGAAAGGATATACGCTTCGGTTGATGATATTGACGGAGAGCCCGGATATTTCACACTTTTCATAGTCACCGACAGGGAGAAGTTCAAATGAAGCTTGAGGAATATGTTTTCAAAGGATCGCAGAAGCTTCGCTGCGGCTATACAACAGGTTCGTGTGCGGCGGCTGCTTCAAAGGCAGCGGCGGAAATGCTCATGACAGGCAGGAAAGTGAACTCTGTTGAGCTTATGACGCCAAAGGGCATAAGACTTTGTCTTGATGTGTCCGAACCGAAAATAAGCGGTGAAAGCGCCTGCTGCGCTGTAATAAAGGACAGCGGCGACGATCCTGATATCACCAACGGTATAAGGGTAGTATCTGAAGTCACTCTTGCGGACAGTGGCGTGGAGATAACAGGCGGAGAGGGCATCGGCAGAGTCACGAAAGCAGGGCTTGACCAGCCTGTGGGAGAGGCTGGCGNNGGGAGAGGCTGCCATAAATTCCGTGCCGCGAAGAATGATATGCGGGGCTGTTTCGGATATTGCCGAAAAGTACGGCTACTCGGGAGGCTTTCGTGTGAAGATATCCGTGCCTGACGGTGCGGAGCTGGCTAAGAAGACCTACAACCCCCGCATGGGCATAGAGGGGGGGATCTCCATTATAGGTACGAGCGGTATCGTTGAACCTATGAGCAATTCCGCACTTATCGGGACGATCCGTACCGAAGCGAAAATGCGGCGTGCAGAGGGGCAGCGGAATATGATCCTTACTATCGGCAACTACAGCGAGAGCTTCGTGCAGAATGAGCTGCCATTTTCACTGGAGAGAAGCGTTACATGCAGCAACTTCATCGGAGAAGCCATTGATATAGGACTGGAGCTTGGCTTTGAGAGCATACTCATTGTAGGCCATATAGGCAAGCTGGTAAAGCTTGGAGCAGGCATAATGAATACCCATTCCTCCTGCGCGGACGGACGTATGGACGTGCTCATTACCTGCGGCGTTATTGGGGGAGCTGATATAGGTACCCTCAGAAGACTGCCCGACTGCGCTACAGCAGACGCGGCTATGGATATACTGGACGAGGGCGGGTACCTTGAAGATACGGCGAGAGTTCTTGAGAAGCGGATGGAAAGCTACCTTGTTGCAAGAGTCAAGGGCGAAGTGAGGATAGCTGCCATTGCTTTTTCCTACAAGCGGGAACTGCTCATAAAAACGTCTCTTGCCGATGAACTCATCAAGGCTGTCATGGAGGAAGAAAATGGTTGATTTTGTGGGAGCAGGCTGCGGCGCTGCCGACCTTATAACCCTGAGAGGAAAACGGCTCATCGAGAGTGCGGATGTCATCATCTATGCGGGTTCTCTTGTGAATCCCGAGCTTCTCGGATATGCGGGTGAGAACTGCGATATATACAACAGCGCTCTCATGCACCTTGACGAAGTTATAGAGGTCATGAAAAAAGCCGAAGCCGACGGAAAAAATACAGTCCGCCTGCATACAGGAGACCCTTCGGTATACGGTGCCGTCCGAGAGCAGATGGACAGGCTCGACGAGCTTCATATCCCATACAGAGTGACTCCGGGAGTAAGCTCCTTCTGCGGGGCTGCGGCTGCACTCAGGGCGGAATATACCCTCCCCGACGTGTCGCAGACGGTCATTCTTACAAGAATGGCGGGACGTACTCCTGTCCCCGAAAAGGAGAGCATAGAGAGCCTTGCGGCCCATAATGCCACTATGGTGATATTCCTGAGCGCAGGTATGACAAGGGAGCTCTCAGAGCGTCTCATCAGCGGCGGTTACAGCGGCGATACGCCTGCGGCTATTGTATACAAGGCAACGTGGCAGGACGAAAAGGTGGTGCGCTGTACAGTTGCGGAGCTTGACGCGGCAGCAAGGAAAAACGGCATCACGAAGACGGCTCTCATAACTGTGGGCGGCTTTCTTGGAAACGATTACGAGCTGTCCAAGCTTTACGACAAACACTTTGAGACCGGGTTCAGAAAGGCAGAAGAAAAATGAATATAGCTGTTTTTTCGGTCACCGAAAACGGAAGAAAGCTCTCTGTAAAAGCAGGGGAGCTCCTTGAAGCCGAGCACAGGGTGAGCCGATATTGTTTTCATAAGCATACCGATGATAATTCGGCTGTGTTCTGGAATATGGGCAGTATGGTCGGAAGGCTGTTTGAACGTTCCGACGCTTTTATATTTATATGCGCCTGCGGTATCGCAGTCCGCGCTGTGGCACCTTATCTCGGCACAAAGGCTGATGACCCTGCCGTGATAGTAATGGACGACTGCGGAAGATTCGTGATACCTGTTCTTTCGGGACATATAGGCGGTGCGAACAGACTTGCGGAGGTTCTTGCCGGGGCTCTCGGCGCCGAGGCTGTGATAACCACGGCTACGGATTCGGGGGGACGCTTTTCTCCCGACAGCTTTGCCGTTGCAAATGAGCTGATCATCACCGACCTTAAAGCTG
Organism: Ruminococcus flavefaciens; assembly: GCA_002309635.1. Lineage (GTDB taxonomy): Bacteria > Bacillota > Clostridia > Oscillospirales > Ruminococcaceae > Ruminococcus > Ruminococcus flavefaciens_J. The sequence continues at coordinate 63,252 of DBXO01000015.1, forward strand.
CAAAGGAGATAGCAGCGGAGGTTCTTGACGATGAAAAAGTAGGTTTTTACAGCGAATACCCCCACAGCGGACTTCCCTCCGAGCTTACTGAGTTCGGTGTGTGCAGGACGGGGATATGCGTAAGTGCGGATACGGAAAAGAAGCCCTTTCCCGTTACCCTTAACCTTGTCCCGAGGAATATTGTTCTGGGAATAGGCTGCAAAAAAGGTACATCTGCCGTGACTATCGCAAATACAGTTGGTGCTGCTCTTGAGCAGAGCGGTATCGGCATAAATAGAGTGGCGTATATCGCGACGATCGATATAAAAAAGGACGAAGAGGGCCTTTGCAGGTTCTGCGAGAGCCTTGAAGTGAAGCTCAGTACCTATACCGCTGAGGAGCTCATGGCTGTCAGCGGCGATTTTGAAGGCTCCGACTTTGTGCTTGAGATTACGGGTGCGGACAACGTCTGCGAAAGAAGCGCGGTGCTTTGCAGCGGAGGAAAGCTGATAATGCGGAAAACATCGGCGGAGGGAGTTACTGTTGCAGCTGCCGAAAAGCCGGTATATCTTGATTTTGAGAGGAAGATACAGCTATGAAGCTCTACGTTGCGGGCATAGGCTGCGGCAGCAGGGAAGGGATCACACTTGAGGCTGAAAAAGCTATACTTAAAAGTGATATTATAGTCGGCTACACGGTCTACATCGAGCAGATAAAGCGGTTTTACCCCGGAAAGGAATGTATTTCCAACGGAATGCGGCAGGAGCGTGAGCGTGTGGAGCTTGCACTGGGTACTGCATCGGTGGGAAAGACAGTAACGCTGGTGTGCAGCGGCGACAGTCAGCTTTACGGCATGGCAGGTCTTGCCATAGAGCTTTCCGTGAACTATCCCGATGTGGATATCGAAGTGGTCGCAGGAGTTACGGCGGCGCTCAGCGGAGGAGCAGTCCTCGGCTCGCCCATGACTCATGATTTTGCGGTGATAAGCCTGTCCGACCTGCTTACGCCTGCGGAGAAGATAGAAAAGCGGCTCCGCTGTGCAGCGGAAGGTGATTTCGTCATTGCCCTTTACAATCCCTCCTCGAAGAAAAGGGCGGACTATCTGCAAAAGGCATGCGATATCATACTTGAATACCGTTCCTCTGAAACGGTTTGCGGCATAGTCAGCAATATCGGCAGGGACGGTGAGAAAAGCCGCATACTCGCTTTGGGAGAGCTGAGAGATACTCAGGTGGACATGTTCACGACGGTCTTCATCGGCAGCTCCGAGACTAAGGTCATAAACGGAAAAATGGTCACTCCGAGAGGGTACCGCAATGTATAGGGTGCTGATATTCGGAGGTACGACCGAGGGCCGTAAGCTTGCGGAATACTGTTCTGTGAAAGGCATTCCTGCCGCTGTTTCGGTAGCTACCGGGTACGGTGCGGAGCTGCTCCCCGAAAGCGGCTGTGTGAAAAGGCTTGTCGGCAGACTTGACGCAGAGGGAATAAAAAAGCTTATAACCGCACTGGACTGTGAAGCGGTAATAGATGCTACTCACCCCTATGCGGAGGAGGTCACGAAGAATATAAATAAGGCATGCAGCAGCCTTGAAGCTGCGCATTACAGGCTGATAAGGAGTTCAGAGGAGATCTCGGGCTGTATCATGGCAGCGGATATGGACGAGGTAGTTGATATACTGAACAGATCTGACAAAACGGTGCTCAGCACTCTCGGCAGCAAGGAACTGGCTGTTCTGACAAAGGTCAGAGGCTACGGCAGCAGGCTCTGGATAAGGGCGCTGCCTGCTGAGGATATCCGTCGGAGGTGTATTGAGCTTGGCTTTTCTGAGGATAAGCTGATACTCGAAAAGGGTCCCTTTTCCTTTGAGCAGAATAAAGCTCATATAAAAATGAGCGGAGCACGTATCCTCGTTACAAAGGAGAGCGGAGCGGCGGGGGGCTTCCCCGAGAAAACAGCGGCTGCAAAAGCCTGCGGTGCTGAGGTCGTCGTTCTTGCAAGACCTGTGGAAAAGGGCTGTACTTTTGCGGAGATCACGGAGATACTCGATGAAATGAGGTGAAGAGTTGAAGATATACTTGGTGGGTATAGGCATGGAGGGCTGCAGGACGCTTACGAAAGAGGCATCTGAAGCTATATTGAGCGCGGAGGTGCTCATCGGGGCGGAGAGGATGCTTGCGCCCTTTGCGGGACTTGGCAAGAATTTGTTCAAGGAGTACAGAAGCAGCGAAATAGTGCGATATATTGAGGAAAACAACTTCGCTTCGGCAGCTGTGCTCCTGTCGGGAGACTGCGGCTTTTTCAGCGGGGCAAGGATATTGCATGAGAAGCTGAAAAAATATGCTCCCGAGGTTATTTGCGGTATCTCTTCACCTGTTTACCTTTGTTCTAAGCTTGGAAAGGACTGGTGGGACTGCTGTTTCGTCAGTCTGCACGGTAAAAGCTCCAGCATCGCAAGAAAGGTAAGAGCTCACGAAAAGGTATTTTTTCTGCTGGGCGGAGACATTACGGCAGCTGATATCTGTCGGCGCCTGTGCGAGTTTGGAATGGGCGATGTATCGGTGTTTATCGGCAGTGACCTTGGCTACGGCAATGAGACGATATTATGCGGCAAAGCTTCGGATCACACTGAATGTGAACTGGACGGTCTGTGTGTCATGCTGTGCGAGAATCACGGCTTCGAGCGCTTTGTACCGAGCGGTATCCCCGATGACAGCTTTATCAGGGGAAAGGTGCCCATGACAAAGTCTGAGGTCAGGGCGGCTGTAGTTGCAGGTCTCGGTATCGGCAGCGGCAGCGTGTGCTGGGATATTGGCAGCGGTACGGGGTCAGTGGCTGTGGAAATGGCACTGCGCTGCGAAGACGGCACTGTATGTGCTGTGGAAAAAAGTCCCGAGGCTTTGGAGCTTATAAGGCTGAACAGGATCAGGTTCGGCTGTGACAATATCGAGGTATACAGCGGCGAAGCGGCTGATATCATCGGCAGTCTGCCTGTTCCCGACGCAGTCTTTGTTGGTGGTTCGGGCGGTCAGCTGGATATGATCATCGAAAAAGCCCTTGCACTGAACAGCAATATACAACTGACCGTAACTGCTGTTTCGCTGGAAACGATTTCTCAGTGTACAGCAATATTTGACAGGTCAGGTCTTGAAGCGGAGATCACTCAGATAGCTGTGACGCGCACAAGAAAGGCTGGAAGCCACACTATGCTTTCAGCTGAAAACCCTGTCTGGATAATAAAGAGGAAGCTCATATGAAAAGGATACTCATCGGCGGTACCCACAGCGGCTGCGGAAAAACAACTGTAGTATGCGCTGTGCTTGCCGCTCTCAGGGAAAGAGGCCTTGCGGTCAGCAGTTTCAAGTGCGGTCCCGACTACATCGACCCCATGTTCCATGAGAACGTTATCGGCACGGAGGCACATAATCTTGACAGCTTTTTCTGTGACGACAATACACTCAGGCACCTGCTTTGCACAAACGGTAAAAATACGGATATTTCCGTTATAGAGGGCGTTATGGGCTTCTACGACGGTGTCGGCGGCAGGGGCTCGGCTCATTCGGTGTCCATGGCGACGGAGACTGACGCGGTAATAGTTATCGACTGCCGAGGCGCATCAGAGTCTATAGGCGCTGTGATGAAAGGCTACATGGATTACATTAAGCCAAACAGGGTATCGGGCTTTATTTTCAACAGGCTTTCGGAGCGGCTCGTTCCCCTTGTAAAAGAGCTGTGCGAAAGGCTCGGCACCAGGTATTTCGGCTTTTTACCTGCAAACAGTCTTACTCTTGAAAGCAGGCGCCTCGGACTTGTTACTGCGGCTGAGGTGGAGGACCTTAAGGAAAAAACGAGGCAGCTTGGCGTACTCGCCGAGAAGCACATACTGATAGATGAACTGCTTGAAGCGGCGGAGGCTCCGATGCCTGAGTATGTACCGCTGAAAGTGGAGGGACTTTTTGAAAAAAGCAAGCCAAAAATTGCTGTGGCAAAAGACAAGGCATTCTGCTTTATTTATTCCGACAATATCCTGCTGCTGGAGCAGCTCGGCTGCGAGATCGAGTACTTTTCGCCTGTAGATGATAAAGGACTCCCTGAAAACTGCTGCGGACTGATACTCAGCGGCGGCTATCCCGAGCTATTTGCGGACAGGCTTTCCGCCAACCGCGGAATGCTCGCGGCTGTCAGGGACGCTGTTCTGTCGGGAATGCCGACTATTGCTGAGTGCGGTGGCTTCATGTATCTGCATGATAAGATAAGAATGTCGGACGGTACAGAATACGCTATGGCAGGCGTACTCAACGGCACTGTCTTTGAGACTGAACGGCTGCAGCGCTTCGGATATGTTACGCTTACAGCCCGGAAGGATAATCTTATCTGCCGGAAAGGCGGCAAAACACCTGCGCATGAGTTCCATTACTGGGACAGCACCGACTGCGGCAGCAGTTTTACTGCCAAAAAGGCGGACGGCAGGAGCTGGAGCTGTATTCACGGTGATAAGTCATTGTATGCGGGCTTTCCGCATCTGTATTTCTATGCCGATACGGATATTGCGGTAAGATTCGCAAAAGCCTGTGCGGAGTCTGGAGGTATTTATGGATAGGATCGAGCATATAAAGCCTGTTGATCGGCATTACGCCGATCTTGCCCAGCAGCGCTGGGATTCCGTGGCAAAGCCTCTCCGCAGTCTCGGAGCTCTTGAGGAGATGTGGAACAGTATCGCGGCTGTTCAGCGCACGGATATGCCAAATATATTCAACCGGGCAGTAGTCGTTATGTGTGCCGACAACGGTGTGGTCGCAGAGGGCGTTACTCAGACGGATAACTCCGTTACTGCGGTATGCGCAAAGGATATAGCTCTCGGAAGATCGAATATAAACGTGCTTGCCGATGTTTACCGTGCGGAGGTCGTTGCTGTGGATATAGGCATTGCCCGCGACGTGGAGTGCAGAGGTCTCCTCAAGCGCAAGGTGGGCAGAGGAACAGGCAATATTGCAGCAGGTCCCGCAATGTCGGCTGACGAGGCCGAACAGTCGATAGTTACCGGAATGGATATAGCGGGAGAGCTTGCAGACAAGGGCATAAAGCTTATAGTTACCGGAGAAATGGGAATAGGAAATACCACTCCCACTGCGGCTCTTTCCTCGGTGCTTCTCGGACTTCCTCCCGACGAGGTAACAGGTCGGGGCGCGGGCTTGTCAACTGAGGGACTTGAGCGCAAGAGGGCTGTTGTAAAGAGGGCTGTGAATATAAATTCTCCTTTTTCCGCCAACGGTGTGGAGCTGCTTGCAAAGCTTGGCAGCTTTGAGATAGGCGGCATGACCGGACTTTTCCTCGGCGGTGCGTATTACGGATTATCGGTAGTCATAGACGGCGTTATATCAGCGGTGGCGGCAGTTCTTGCTTCTATGATAGCTCCCGCTTCCGTGGATTATATGCTTGCGAGCCATGTTTCGGCAGAGCCTGCGGGCAGGGGCCTTCTTGAAAAACTTGGACTTCATGCGGTGATAAACGGTCAGCTCCGTCTCGGTGAAGGCACGGGAGGAATCATGCTGCTGCCGCTTCTGGACGGTGCTGCGGCGATATACTATAATTCCCACAGATTTGACGCATCGGGGATAGAAAGGTATGTGGAACTGAAATGATCACACTTGTAACAGGCGGTACAAAATGCGGCAAATCGGGCTATGCGGAAAAGGTGCTTGAAGGTTTTTCAGGCCCGAAATACTACATCGCCACCATGAACCCCATGGGCGAGGACGCTGACGAGATAATCGCGCGTCACCGCGAGGCGAGGAGGAACAAGAGCTTCATAACGCTGGAGTGTCCCCGTGATATCGACAAGCTTGATCTACCCATAGGCTGCGGTGTGCTTCTTGAGTGCATAGGCAATCTTTGCGCAAACGAGATGTATGTGGGGGCAAATATACTGCGCCCGTCGGATAAGATAGTCAGCAGCCTCAGAACGCTGGCTGAGTCCGCATCGGAGTTTGTTATCGTGACAAATGAGGTAGGCAGCGACGGAAACAACTATTCTCCCGACATTATGGCGTTCGTAAGCGAGATCGCTGTCATAAACAGCAGAATAGCGGAGTTTGCGGACAATGTAGTGGAATGCGTTTACGGTATTCCCGTTGCTTTAAAAGGCAGGCTTGTATGATAAGGTCACTGATAACGGCGTTTCAGATGTATTCGCGAATACCTATGCCGAAAATTGAATGGAAGCCCGGGAACCGGCGCTTTTCACTCTGCTTTTTCCCTTTTGTGGGAGCTGTTATCGGCGGGCTGCTCATGCTGTGGTACCTCGTAGTCTCACGGCTCGGCTTCGGGAGCTTTATGTTCGGCGCGGGTGCAGCTGCTCTCAGCGTTCTTGTCACGGGAGGCATACATCTTGACGGCTTCTGCGACACATGCGACGCAAGGGCTTCGTGGGGAGACAGAGAACGCAGGCTTGAGATACTTAGTGATTCACATATAGGCGCTTTTGCAGCTATAAAGCTCGGGATATATCTCGTGCTCTACACAGCGGCCATGTCGGAGCTGTTTTCAGCTTCGGGAGCAGTCTCAGCTGCATGTGGTCATGTGCTTTCCCGTTCACTCAGCGGACTTGCAGCCGTAAGCTTCAGGTCAGCTAAAAAAGAGGGAACTCTTTACAGCTTTACAAGTGCTGCCGACAGAAAAAGCACTCTTTTTGCCCTTTCATTTACGGCGGCGCTGAGCTGCTGTGCAATGCTGGCGGTGAACTTGTCCGCGGGACTTTGCGGAACTGCCGCAGCTTTTGTTGCTATGGCGTATTACCGCCATATGGCTTATAAGGAATTCGGAGGGATAACAGGCGACCTTGCAGGCTGGTTCCTGCAGATATGCGAGCTGTCAGCAGCTGCCGCGGCTGCCTTTGCATACAGAATATCGGAGGTAATCTAATGAAATTAATAATCGGAGGAGCATATCAGGGCAAGATAGCCGTTGCATGCAGGCTGTTCGGATTTACCGAGGCTGAAATGGTAAACGGTTCTACCTGTGATTTTGAAGAGGTATTTACTGCCGGATGCATAAAGAGCTATCACAGGATAATCGCCCGTCTGATCGCGCAGGGCGTAAGCCCGATTGAGTTTACGAAGCGGCTCTGCCTTGAAAATCAGGACGCCGTAATAATCATGGACGAGATAGGCTGCGGTATCGTTCCTGTAGAAAAATCGGAGCGCAGGCGTCGAGAAGACACTGGACGCTGCGGCTGCATAATCTCATCGGCAAGCGATACGGTTATCCGTGTCATATGCGGTATACCCGTGTTCCTGAAAGGCAGCGGGAATGAGGATTGATCTTATCCGTCACGGCAAGACCGAGGGCAACATTGAAATGCGCTACATCGGCAGGACTGACGAGCCTCTTTCCTTTTCGGGGATCGCTGAGCTTGCTGTCATCAGCTATCCGAAGTGCGGCATGCTGATAACGAGTCCCATGAAGCGATGCATACAGACTGCGGAGCTGATATTCCCGGATACCGAGCCGGTGATATGCGAGGCTCTCAGGGAATGCGATTTCGGCGATTTTGAGGGCAGGAACTGCATCGAGCTCAGCCTTGACATACGTTATCAGCGCTGGATAGACAGCGGCGGCGAAGCAGCTTTTCCAAACGGCGAAGCTCCTGCGGATTTCAAGAACCGAAGTACAGACGGCTTTCTCAGCTGTCTTGAAGGGCTTCCCGGGGATGCTCATGTGACCTTTGTTGTTCACGGAGGTACTATCATGGCAGTTATGGAGCGTTTTGCTCTTCCCGCAAAGGGTTACTACGACTGGCATACTGCCAACGGACACGGCTTTGTCACTGAATTTGACGGAAAAAATATTACGGTCACGGAGAAGATATGAACTACTTTATCGCGGTGCTTCCGCTTGTTATAGGCGCAGTCCTTGACTGTGCCATAGGCGATCCTTATACCATGCCTCACCCGATAAGGCTGATAGGCAGGCTCATCTCAGGGCTGGAAACTTTTGTGAGAAGAAGCTTTGCAGGCCGTCTGCGCTCCGGAGGAGTTTTTCTGGCTGTAACTGTTTTGCTGGTGTCGGCGGCAGTGCCTGCGGCTGTACTTATTGTCAGCTACAGTATCAGCTTATGGCTTGGAGCGGCTGTGGAGGGCGTGATGTGCTACTATCTTATGGCTGCAAGGTGTCTGCGTGACGAAAGCATGAAGGTATATGACCGTATAGCTTCGGGAGATGTTGAGGGAGCACGCAGGGCTGTCTCGATGATAGTGGGCAGGGATACGGCTGTTCTCGATGAAAATGGAATAATAAGAGCGGCTGTGGAAACGGTTGCGGAAAATACTTCCGACGGAGTGACTGCTCCCCTGATGTACATGGGTGCGGGAGGAGCGGTGCTTGGTTTTTTTTATAAGGCAGCAAATACTATGGATTCAATGATAGGCTATAAGAATGAAAAATATGCGGATATAGGCAGGTTTGCAGCTAAGCTGGACGATGTGCTGAACTATTTCCCGTCGCGTATCACCGCTCTCGCTATGATAGTGACTGCTCCTTTGACAGGATTGGACGGCAGTGGAGCTTTCCGCATATGGAAAAGAGACAGAAGAAAGCATGCAAGTCCAAATTCCGCGCAGACAGAGTCTGCCTGTGCGGGAGCTCTCGGGGTAAGGCTTGCAGGCGACGCATACTACTTCGGAGAGCTTCACAAAAAGGAGTTCATAGGTGACAGTGTGCGTGAGATAGAAAACGGCGATATACGCCGTGCAAACAGGCTGATGTTTGCAAGTTCGGCTCTGGTGTTTGCGGCAGCGGCAGCAGTAAGGGCACTTATATTCGGAGGTATCCTATGCTGAACGGACATCACGGCGGGAACGATCTTGCTCTCTGTACGGAGCTTGATTTTTCCGCAAATCTCAATCCGCTGGGCATGCCCGAAAACGTTCGCAGAGCAGTTATTGCTTCGGCGTCGGAATGGGAAAGGTACCCCGATCCGATGTGCCGTGTGCTCCGCAGAAAGCTTGCTGATAAGCTTGGCGTGGGCTTTGAGAGCATAGTCTGCGGCAACGGGGCCGATGATCTGATCTATCGCGCAGTGTCGGCGCTGAAGCCCGGGAGGGCGCTAATATGCGCACCGTCATTCGGTGAGTATCATAAGGCGCTTTGCGATAACGGTTGCATTGTCGATATGCACTTTCTCGGATATGAAAACGGATTTGAACTCAACGACAGGATACTCGGAAGTATCGCAGGGCATGATATGGTCATTATTGCTTCTCCCAACAATCCTACCGGACGGACTGCGGAGCCGGAACTGCTTGCTGAAATTGCCGGGGAATGCAGCGATGACGGTGCATATCTGCTTTGCGACGAGAGCTTTATCGGATTTGCGGAAAACAGCGAAAAGCTTTCTGCGCTTAACTGCATGAACGAAAGCGTTATCGTTCTTCGTTCCTTTACGAAGCTGTTTGCAATGGCGGGACTGCGGCTCGGCTATGCAGTCTGCGGAAGTGCGGAGACTGCTGATAGAATAGCCTGCTCGGGACAGTACTGGAGCGTTTCTGCTCCGGCACAGGCTGCCGGAATGGCCGCCCTTGACGAAAACGACTATATCAGTAAAACGAAAGTTTTTATAAAAGAACAGCGGGAATGCCTTTCGGCTGAGCTCACAGGTATGGGCATTGTTGTGTTCCCGTCGGATACGGATTTTATTTTGTTTAAAGCCGGTAAGAAGCTGGGGGAGCTTCTTTTGGAGGAAAAAATTCTGATACGGAGCTGTGCGGATTATTACGGGCTCGACGAGAGCTATTTCCGTATTGCGGTGCGTACAGAGAAAGAGAATGAGCAGCTGATGGCTGCAATAAGGAGGATAATGAATGGCTAAGGCTATTATGATACAGGGGACTATGTCCAACGCAGGAAAGAGTTTTTTCGCGGCAGCGCTTTGCCGTATATTCAGACAGGACGGGTACAGCTGTGCTCCGTTCAAATCTCAGAACATGGCACTGAATTCGTATATCACCGCCGAGGGGCACGAGATAGGCAGAGCTCAGGCCATGCAGGCGGAGGCGGCAGGCATTGAGCCCTCTGTGCTCATGAATCCCATACTGCTCAAGCCCACGACAAACGTCGGTTCGCAGATAATAGTCAACGGCAGAACTGTGGGAAATATGACCGCTTCGGAATATTTCCGCAGCAAAAATGAGCTTATACCGAGGATAAAGGAGTCCTACGACAAGCTTGCGGCAGAGCATGATATCATCGTTATCGAGGGGGCAGGCAGTCCTGTTGAGCTTAACCTGAAAACGGACGATATAGTCAATATGGGCATGGCTAAGATAGCGAAAGCACCGGTGCTCCTTGTGGGGGATATCGACAGAGGCGGCATCTTTGCGCAGCTGCTCGGTACGCTGGGGCTTCTCGAGGCTGATGAGCTGGATATGGTAAAGGGACTCGTGGTCAATAAATTCAGAGGCGATATATCACTTTTCGACAGCGGAAAAGATATACTGTTCGAGCGGGGCGGAAAGCCCGTTCTCGGAGTTGTGCCGCAGCTTGACTGCGATATCGAGGATGAGGACAGCCTTTCGACGAAGCTTGAGGGAAAGGCGGCGGGACTTATCGATATCGCCGTTATAAGACTGCCTAAAATATCCAATTTTACTGATTTTGATGTTTTCTCGCAGTATGACGGAGTTTCCGTCCGCTATGTCACGAGATATGAGGAGCTTGAAAATCCCGATATGATAATAATTCCCGGGACAAAGAGCACTATCTGCGATATGAAATGGCTCCGTGAGAGCGGAATGGAGGCTGTTATAAAGAGGTGCGCCGCTAACGGAGTGCCTGTATTCGGCATTTGCGGCGGTTATCAGATGATGGGCGAGACCATTGCGGATCCTCTTGACAGCGAGTGCGGCGGAAGTATAAACGGCATGGGCCTTCTCAGGTGCAGGACTGTTTTCATGGGTGAGAAAAGACAGACACAGACAAGAGGAAGATTCAGAAATATCGGCGGTTTTTTCAGCTGCCTCAGCGGCGCTGAGTTCATCGGCTATGAGATACACATGGGCAGCACAGACAGCGGCGAAAGAAAGCTCCTTGACTGTGGAGGAGCTTACTCGGGGAATATCTGCGGCTGCTATATCCACGGTATCTTCGACAGCTCACAGGTCTCGGAGCGCATAGTGAAAAAGCTTTACGACAGTAAGGGCATAACCTACCGCGGCGGCATGGTGGACAGGACTGCTTACAAGGAAAGACAGTATGAGCTTCTTGCTGAGGGCGTGCGCAGAAGCATCGATACCGGACTGCTGTACAGGATAATAGAGGAGGGTATCTGATGGAACTTGAGTATGTACTTCCTAAGGATATAGAACACAGGAGCTTTGAGATCATCGAAGCCGAGCTTGGCGGGCGGAAGCTCCCCGATGATATAAAGCCCATAGTTATGCGTGCCATACATACAACTGCTGATTTCGATTACTATGACAACATGTATTTTTCCGTGGGAGCCGTGGAAAAGGCTCTGGCTGCAATAGCAGAGGGAGCTGTGTTCATAACAGATACGAATATGGCAAAGGCAGGCATAAACAAGGCTGCTCTTGCAAGACACGGCTGCACTGTGGAGTGCTTCATGGCCGACAGTGATGTGGCAGAGGCGGCGTCAGAAAAAGGTACCACAAGAGCAGCAGCTTCAGTGGACAAGGCAGCTTCTGCAGACAAGCCCGTGATATATGCGGTCGGAAATGCTCCTACCGCACTTATCAGACTGAGGGAGCATATCAAGGACGGCAGCTTTATCCCCCGTGTGGTCATAGGTGTACCCGTAGGCTTTGTGAATGTTGTGCAGTCGAAGGAGCTCATCATCGAAAGCGGAATTCCCTGCATAGTGGCAAGGGGAAGAAAGGGCGGCAGCAATGTTGCGGCAGCCGTATGCAATGCCCTGCTGTATATGGCTGACAAAAAATAATACCTAAAGGCTGTGCTTTGCACAGCTTTTTTCATTTTACGGCACGCTTTGACCTGATTTTATCATTTTCGGCAGCGGATAACGACGGAATAATCACCGGACAGATGTTATAATTTATCGTATATTTTTGTGAGGTGATAAAAGATGTTAAAAATAAAGGCGCTGATGTCGTGGAAGTACGGAGGGTTTGCGGCAGCCTATGCCGCAGCAGCTGCGGCGGGCTTCTTCCTTGCGGGAACAAGGGTGGCGGGAGTAGCTTCGTTTGCTGATATATCTGTTTCGGGAGCTGTCGGACTTCCTTATTCTGCTGCTGTTTTCGCGGGTAGTCTCGTGCGTAGCATCATAAGCGGCGGTGTGGGACATAATATCGTTAAGCTCTCTTCTCTTGCACTCATCGTTATAATAAAAATGTTCCTTGAACCTAAAAATGACCCGAAGCTCTGCGGCATAAATACCGCCGTGAGCGTTTTTGCCTCGGGAGCGGCTGTGTCCGCGGTTATCGGCGAGCTGATATATAAACTGCTGTTTTACGGATTTTATGCCGCGCTTGCAGGCTTTACGGCTTACTCGGCGGCAAGGGTCATAACGGAGATAAAACGGCGCAGAACGGTGGATATTTCAGGTATGAACGGCTTTTCCTGCGCGGTCGTGTACATCATGTTCATATCCTCTCTGTGCTCGGTAAAGCTGCCGACGGTCAATGCGGGTATGATAGTTTCCGCAGCTGTTACGCTTACCGGCGCATATTTCTACCGTCAGAACGGCGGTGTATTCTGCGGCGCTCTTTCTGTATGCGGAGCTTTCCTTTCCTCCGCCGCAGTCGGAACGAATATGGTCCTCCTTCCTGCGGCGGGACTGCTGACCGGATATCTTTACAGGCAGAAGAATCATATTGCCGCAGCCTGTTTTGTCGGGATAAATTTTGCACTTACGGTCTTTACGGGAATGACTGTCAAGGGCGTGGAGAACATGATGGACGTGCTGCTCGGAGCGGTTATATTCCTGCCTGTTTCGGCATTTTATTCCGACAAGTGGATAAGGACCGGCAATGAGAATTCCGGAGCCCTTTCGGAAATGATAAGCACGAAAATGGACTTCCTTTCAAACACGGTGAGCGAGCTTCGCAGCGAGTCCGAGCGCATATCGGAAATGCTGCTGAAAAGCGGCGATACGGACAGGGAGATAAGCGAAAACTCCGATAAGGTCTGCTCACTTTGCTACAGGAGAGCCTTCTGCTGGAAGTCCGACAGAGGCAATACATACCGCGGCTTTTCAAAACTTGCGGATATGACGGAGTTCGCTGCGGAGAGCTTTCCCGCAGAGCTTGATGAATGCATACGCAAGGGAGATCTCATTGACGCCTTTACAAAAAGCTCCCGTGAAAAAGCGGCGGCAAAGCTTATGGAAATGCGCTTTTCGGAGAGCCGTAGTCTGCTCCACGAACAGCTCAGGATAACCGAGGATATAATACGTTCAGCAGGAGAGCGTGTGGACGTGAGCTATTCCGAGACCGTCAGCAGGAGCATTAAGCACAAGTTGGAAAAATTCGGTATCATAACGAGGAATATTATTGCTTACTACAACAGCAGGAACCGCCTTATCGCAGAGATATACTTTGACAGCGAGGATGCTCCCGGCTCGGGGACGAGGGTCTGCGATCTCATTGCAGACGAGCTTCAGCTTTCGCTTGACTGTACCGGGCCGGTGCGGTCGGGTGACGAGGTGCGTATCCGTGTATATGAAAAGCCCCGCTATGGAATGGAAGTATATGCTGCTTCTGCGGGAGCGGATAATTCGGGGGATAACGGGGATACTCATACAGTATTCTTTGACGGTATCGGAGCGGTATACGCTGTCCTTTCAGACGGTATGGGAACAGGCTGCGAAGCTGCCAGTGAGTCGCGCATGGTTGTAAGTCTGTTCCGCAGACTTATCACCGGCGGAGTTGAACTTGAAGCTGCCGTGAAACTGGTAAATTCCGTAATGGTGACCAAGTCGTGGGAGGAGAGCTTTGCCACTCTTGATGCAGTACGTATAGACTTGGACGACTGCGGTCTCACAGTTATAAAATCTGGAGCGGCTGCGACAATAATCAGGCACAGGGGGAACGTTATGAAGATAACCTCTCCTACATTCCCGATCGGCATCTATGAGACCTCTGAGGTCTTTGTGAGAAACTGTGAATTTGAATCGGGTGACATGATAATAATGTTCTCGGACGGCATTTCCGAGAACGCCTATCCCTTTATCAAGGAGCTGCTTCTGGGCGGTGACGACATCAGGCATATCGTTGACGAGATAAGCGGAAAAGCTCAGGTATTCAATCCCTGTATACATTCTGACGATGTCACTGTCATCGGGGTGAGAGTTACGGGTTGACGGGGAAAAAACCGTGTTATGTGAACAAAATATTAACTCAAATGGAGCTTTTCAACACAGAAAAACTGTGATTTGCTGTGCATATTCACAAAGCGGAACTGGAATATCATAAAATAAATATGTCAAAATGCACTAATTGCATGGGCTTTTATTAGCATAAAGTCTGAATTTTTTTCATAATCACCAAAAAAGCTTGAATAATTCTGCTTATTCTGATAAAATGTATTATAGCAAAGGAGGCTGAATTATGTCTGTTAACAATAATAATCCGAATGATTTTCCGCTGTACCTTTTTTATCAGGGTAAAAACTATGAAGCTTATAAATTTTTTGGTGTTCATTCTATAAAAAAAGGGAGAAGCAAGGTTTTCATCTTCAGGGTTTGGGCTCCTGCTGCTGTAAGTGTTTCCGTTGTCGGAGACTTTAACAACTGGGACAGAAAAAGGAATCCCATGTCTATGATAGCGGACGGTATCTGGGAGGCTGAGATATCAAAGCTGAAACAGTACGACGCATATAAATTCAGCATCGAAACCAAAGACGGCAGATTGCTTATGAAGGCAGATCCCTATGCTGCTCATTTTGAGACTCGTCCGGGAACTGCCTCTAAAATATATGAGAGCAGCTACGAATGGGGCGACAGTAAATGGTTTGATAGCAAGAATACCGTAAGCATTTACAAGAGCCCTGTAAATATTTATGAGGTCCACCTCGGCTCGTGGAAAAACCGCGGCGAGGATATCTTCCTTGACTATGTGACCTTTGCCAGGGAGATAATCCCTTACCTTAAGAAAATGTCATATACCCATGTAGAGTTCATGCCTCTTACGGAGTATCCCTACGACGGCTCGTGGGGCTATCAGGTAACAGGTTACTTTGCTCCCACATCGAGATACGGTACTCCCGACGATATGAGAAAAATGGTGGATCTGTTCCATGAAGCGGGCATAGGCGTTATCCTTGACTGGGTCCCCGCACATTTCCCAAAGGACGAGGCTGGGCTTTACGAGTTCGACGGAAGCTGCTGCTATGAGTATAACGACGACCGTAAAAAGGAGCATAAGGCATGGGGAACAAGAGTGTTCGATTTCGGCAAGGCTGAGGTATGCTCGTTCCTTATATCCAGTGCCAATTACTGGTTCGACGAGTTCCACATCGACGGCCTGAGAGTTGACGCTGTAGCTTCGATGCTTTACCTCGACTACGACAGGCGCGAGGGCGAATGGGCTGCGAATATTTACGGCGGCAACGAGAACCTTGAGGCTGTTGAGTTCCTCAAGCATCTTAACGAAGCTGTTTTCCGCAAGCATCCCGACGCTCTTATGATAGCCGAGGAGTCAACGGCATGGCCTCTCGTAACAAAGCCTACCGATATCGGAGGACTGGGCTTCAACTTCAAGTGGAACATGGGCTGGATGAACGATATGCTCAGCTATATGTCGCTGGATCCCATATACCGTGCATTCAACCACGACAAGCTCACTTTTTCATTCTTTTATGCTTTTTCGGAGAATTATATCCTGCCTATCTCACATGACGAGGTAGTTCACGGAAAATGCTCCATGATAAATAAAATGCCAGGTAAGTACGAGCAGAAGTTTGCTTCGTACCGCGCATTCCTTGCGTATATGATGGCTCATCCGGGAAAGAAGCTTCTGTTCATGGGTCAGGAATTCGCACAGATGAGCGAGTGGAACTACAAGGCTCAGCTTGACTGGAATTTGCTGAACTTTGACGCCCATAAGACCATGCAGAAGTTTTCCGAGAAGCTGAACAAGTTCTATATGGAGAATCCTCCGCTCTGGCAGGATGACGATTCATGGAACGGCTTCGGCTGGATATCGAACGATGATTACAAGCAGAGTATCATCTCGTTCAGACGTATCGACGATAACGACGAGGAGATCATCGCAGTATGCAACTTCGTCCCCGTTGAACGCAAGAACTACAGGATAGGCGTACCGTATAAGGGAAGATACAAGCTTGTTTTCAATACAGACGCTGCTGAATTCGGCGGATCGGGAATTACCGAGAAGACCTTTAAGACGGACAGCGTCCCCATGCACGGAAACGATAACAGTATAACCATGACACTTGCGCCTCTTTCGGTAATATATCTCAGGTATGTTCCCGTAAAAAAGCGAGAGCCGAAACCCAAACAGGAAATAGTGACGGCTGCTCCCGGAAAGACAGCAGTCAGAACAGCAGGAAAAAAAGCAGCTGATAAAGAAGCTGCCGAAAAGAAGAAAACTACGGCAAAGAAAAGATCATCTGCAAAATAATCACAGCATATCGAAAATGTATTGGAGGAAAAAACAATGTACAGCAAGAAAAGAGTCGTTGCAATGCTCCTTGCAGGCGGTCAGGGCAGCAGACTGTACGCACTGACCAAAAATGTTGCAAAGCCGGCAGTACCATACGGCGGTAAATACAGACTCATAGATTTTCCGCTTTCAAACTGCACCAACTCAGGTATCGATACCGTAGGAGTGCTTACCCAGTATCAGCCCCTTGTGCTCAACGAGTACATCGGCAACGGTCAGCCGTGGGATCTTGACAAGATGAACGGAGGTGTTCATGTACTTCCGCCCTATGAGACACAGGCAGGAGCTTCGTGGTATGAGGGCACTGCAAACGCAATATACCAGAATATGGGCTTCATCGAGCGCTATGACCCCGAATACGTTGTAGTACTCGGCGGCGACCATATCTACAAGATGGACTATTCCAAGATGGTGGATTTCCACGTTGCAAACGATGCGGACTGCACTATCTCGGTAATCGACGTTCCGAAAGCGGAGGCTTCACGCTTCGGTATAATGATCTGCGATGAAAAGCAGCAGATAATCGACTTCGTTGAGAAGCCCAAGGAACCCAAGTCAACTCTTGCGTCCATGGGTATATACGTATTCAGCTGGGCAAAGCTGAAGAAGTATCTCATAGAAAACGAGAATGAAGCCAATGCGAAGCGCGAAAAGGGTGAGCCCTGGTCCAAGGACTTCGGAAAGGATATCATCACCTCAATGCTCCGCGACAAGCAGAGACTCTTTGCATATGAGTTCGAGGGATACTGGAAGGATGTCGGAACTCTCGATTCACTGTGGGAGGCGAACATGGATCTCCTCAGCCCGAATGTCCCTCTCGACCTCTATGATCCAAAATGGAAGATATATTCGCGCAACAACAACTATCCTCCCCAGTATGTGGGCGATAATGCCTGCATTGAGAACTCCATGATCTCAGAGGGAAGCACTATCGACGGAACAGTCGATTTCTCCATTCTGTTTTCGGGTGTTACTATCGAACCCGGCGCTGTGGTGAATTACAGTATCATCATGCCCGGTACAGTCATAAAGTCGGGAGCTGTTGTTGAGTATGCGATAGTCGGAAGCGACAGTGTTATCGAAAACCGTGCGCGTGTAGGTTCAAGTCCCGAAAAGATTGACAACAGAGACCAGTGGGGCATTGCCGTTGTCGGACATAACGTTACTGTCTCGGCTGAAAAAGTAGTAGAGCCGAAACAGATCATCGGCGAGAATATCTGACGGAGGTAGTGTTGATATGAGTGTTAATTATAATGTTTTGGGACTTGTTTTCGCAAGTATGCATGATTCTTATGTCAGCGAGCTGACAAAGTCAAGAACAATGGGTTCAATACCTTTCGGGGGACGTTACCGGCTTATTGATTTTCCTCTGTCCAATTTCGTCAATTCGGGCGTATCAGAGGTAGGCGTTATAACAAAATCAAACTACGGCTCGCTCCTTGACCACCTCGGTTCGGGACGTGACTGGGATCTTGCCCGTAAAAAGGGCGGTCTGCACCTTCTCCCGCCGTACAGCCAGACAGGCGGCATATACAAGGGCAGACTCGATGCTCTGAATAATATTTGGGGCTTTGTTGAACATTCAAATGCAAAGTATGTAATAATGTCAAACTGCGACGTTGTTACCACACTTAACTTTAATCCTGCTCTTAAGCAGCACATGGAAAATGAAGCCGACATAACCCTTATCTACAGCAAGGGCTTTTATGACGGCGAAAAGAGCAACTGCGCTACCGTTCTTGAGTTCGATGAGGAGAACTGTCTGAAGGACGCTCTTGTAGCTCCGCAGATAAAGGGCGAGTGCAATCTTTGGCTCGAGATGTGCATCATAACAAAGGAGTTCCTTAAAAAGGTGGTAGCTGACGCGGCGAGCCGCAATCAGCACAGCTTCACCCGTGAGATACTCCAGAGCGGAAATAAGGATTTCAAGATAATGGGCTTCAAGCATGACGGCTTCTTCACAAGGATAGACAGTATACAGGACTATTACAATGCCAGCAGACTGCTCCTTGATCCCGCAAAGAAAAATGCGCTGTTCATGAAGAATATGCCTGTATTCACCAAGATAGGCGACAACGGTCCCGTAAAGTACGGACTTGAGTCGAATATCAAGGATTCGCTTATTGCCGACGGATGTATAATCGAGGGTACTGTCATCAATTCCATACTCTTCAGAGGCGTTAGGATCGGTAAGGATACTGTAGTCAAGGACTGCGTTCTGTTCCAGGGAACAAAGGTTGGCTCAAGCTGCAGCATATCCTCCGTAATAACTGACAAGAACGTAGAGATAAGTGATGCAAAGGTGCTTACGGGCTCCGAGACATATCCGCTGTATATTGGAAAAGGCGGTAAGATCTGACGGCGGTGATCAAATATGAAAATACTATTTGCTGCCAGCGAGGCTGTGCCATTCGCAGCCTCGGGCGGTCTTGCAGACGTTGTAGGCTCGCTTCCGAAAGCGATAAAGGCAAAAAAGCATGACTGCAGAGTGGTGATACCGCTCTATAAGTCAATAAAGCAGGAAATACGGGAGAAAATGGTATTCCTTGCAAATATTACTGTAGACGTATCGTGGCGTAAGCAGTACTGCGGTATATTTATGGCGATATACGAAGGTATAACCTATTACTTCATAGATAATGAGTACTACTTTTCAAGAGACGGACTCTACGGCTTCTATGATGACTGCGAAAGATTCGTGTTCTTTGACAGGGCAGTACTTGAAATGCTGAAGTATATAAAGTTTACTCCCGATATTATAAACTGCAATGACTGGCAGACAGCGATGATACCTGTTTATTACAATGTTTATTATAAGTATCAGCAGGGATATGACGGAATAAAAACAGTTTATACCATACATAATATCGAGTATCAGGGAAAGTACGGAAAAGAGGTGCTCGGTGAGCTGATGGGCATACCCATGTACAATGCAGGACTTATAGAATACGACGGCTATGTCAATATGATGAAGGGGGCTATTGAGACCTCTGACATGATAACGACCGTCAGTCCGAGCTATGCGTGGGAGATCATGGATCCGTGGTATGCACACGGGCTTGACAGGATACTGGTCACAAAGCAGTACAAGCTACGCGGCATCATGAACGGTATCGATATCAAGTTGTACGATCCGGACAAGGACAAGTTCATAGCGGAGAATTACTCTGCAAAAAAGCTTGCGGGAAAGGAAAAGTGCAAGGAAGAGCTTATCAGGGAATTCGGGCTTGCCGATGGCGGCGAGCCGATAATAGGAATAGTATCGCGTTTCGTCCGCCACAAGGGAATTGACCTTATACGCTGTGTGTTTGAAGAAATGGTCCACGACGGACTGAAATTCGTGATACTGGGCAGCGGCGAAAAGATATATGAGGACTTCTTCCTTGAAATGGCTGCAAGATATCCTGACAGAGTGTCTGTAACGGTCGGATTTGAGCCTGAGCTCTCCCACAAGATATATGCGGGCTCTGATATGTTCCTGATGCCATCACAGAGCGAGCCATGCGGACTTGCTCAGATGATAGCCATGAGATACGGAGCAGTGCCGATAGTCCGTGAAACAGGAGGACTCAGGGACTCTGTACGCGATAACGGCGGAGAAGATGGCAACGGTTACACATTCAAGACGTATAATGCCAATGATATGCTGGATGCTGTAAAGCGTGCATGGAATGACTATAACGATAAAAATGCATGGTCGGAGCTTGTTAAAAGGGCAATGGAGTGCGATCACAGCTGGTCTGCTTCTGCCGACACATATATAAGGACTTACAAGGAGCTTCTTGCTGCGGAATAACGGAAAAGGCGCCGTTCAGGTGCCTTTTCTGACCATATGGGAGGGAGACTGCCGTCCGTGATTTCGTACAAAAAGCAATGGATTATTTGAGTAAAATTTGATTTGACAAATTGTGGTATAGGTGATATAATATATTTACTGTCCGACAAGG
>DBXO01000024.1 GCA_002309635.1 Ruminococcus flavefaciens
GCCGCTGCCTGCGTCCGAACCGATGTCAGCTCCGCCGCCGTTAAAGCCGCCTGCAAAGCCGCTCCAGTCCTGGCCACCGCCGAAGCCACCCTGGCCGCCGCCGAACTGGCTCATATCAAAGCCTCCCTGGCCACCGCCGAACTGGCTCATGTCGAAGCCGCCCTGGCCGCCGCCGAACTGGCTCATATCAAAGCCGCCCTGGCCGCCGCCAAACTGGCTCATATCAAAGCCTCCCTGGCCACCGCCGAACTGGCTCATGTCAAAGCCGCCCATGTCCCAGCCGCCTGCCTGACCGCCGAAGCCGCCGCCAACGTTCTGTCCATTCTGGTTCACCATCTCGAAGCCAACATTGCCGCCGATCTGCTGATCAGCTGCTGAAGCGGCAAACGGGATGCTTGAAGCGATCATCATTAAGGATACGGTTCCGCTGATGACCTTCTTGATTTTTGAAATTTTCACTTCAATCACTCCTTTGTTTTTTCAAAGCAAATTTATGATTTCAGTAATCCCCGATCGAGCCAATTGCCCGACTTCTTATTTATCTGATTTTATTATACAATGACCATATTTTCATAACAAGTCAAAATTTGCGGTTATTATGCAATGTGTTCAAAAGTTGCTTGCGTAATATTATTTTTCAGTCAAAAAATGACAGTTTGCATAATGTGCAAATATTGATAAATCGTGAAATAACGATGTATTATCTGCAATTTGATTTTTATATCAAAAATCAGATATATAAATTTCATATAACCATCGGTTTATTTATTCTGAAATATGCCTAAATGCAAAAAGCTGTAATAAATCAGAACTGACAGATCCAAAAGCCGATTTTTTATATTATTACGCTAATATTGATAACATTTATTATCTTCAATGTAAACTATATAAATCATTATCCATCCTAAAATAACTGCTTCTTCCTTTTTTTGTAGACTTTTAATGTCATGGTGTGTTTGACTAACAACTTTTTTGAACTAACCGCCCTCAGACTATTGATTTTCTGTGAACGTAATGTTATAATTATTATGAACCTGATGACCGCTTTATGCGGTCATTGACTCTGAGAGCGCTCAGAGCTTTATTATGATGTGTCAGAGACGGAGGGAATACAGTGAAAAACATCTCTATTGTTAAAGCCGATATCACAAGCCTTGATACCGACGCTATCGTCAATGCTGCCAATAATCATCTCTCGGCTGGCGGAGGCGTATGCGGAGCTATCTTTTCGGCGGCAGGCTATGCGGCTCTAAAGGACGCCTGTGATAAGATAGGCTTCTGCAACACAGGCTCAGCAGTTATAACGCCCGGCTTTGACCTGAAAGCCAGATACGTTATCCATGCTGTAGGACCTATATGGCGCGGCGGTGATCAGGACGAGGAAAAGCTCCTTTACAGCACCTATTATGAATCTCTTAAGG
This sequence comes from Ruminococcus flavefaciens, assembly GCA_002309635.1. Lineage (GTDB taxonomy): Bacteria > Bacillota > Clostridia > Oscillospirales > Ruminococcaceae > Ruminococcus > Ruminococcus flavefaciens_J. The sequence goes on from DBXO01000024.1 coordinate 1,422, forward strand.
TCGCCAAGGAAAACGGCTGTCATTCCATAGCTTTCCCCCTCATTTCGGCAGGCATATACGGTTATCCGCAGAAGGCGGCATGGGAAACTGCCCTTACTGCCTGCTGCGACTTTCAAAAAAAGGAATGCTCAGATATAAGGGTGGTTTTCTCCGTACTTGTTGATGAGCTCCTTGATATGGGCAACGATATAATGAAAAACCTCGGCATTTCCTCATGCGGCGGCAAGTCTGAAAATAACGGCTCTGAATCGGAAAAAGTTGCAGACAGACTGAAAATATGCGGTCAGGAATATGATGCCTGTTATTTTCACAATACCAACGAGCCATACGGCTTCCTCAGCAACTGGTATCTATCCGATTTTACTGTTGACGGTACTAAATTCACTTCTATGGAGCAATATATAATGTACAGCAAATGTATTTGCTTCGGTGACAGCATTACTGCAAAGGACGTTCTCGCTACTGATGATACTGCTCAGCAGAAGGCTCTCGGCAGAAAGGTGCTTGACTATATCGACAATGTCTGGGCCGGAAAGCGTCAGCTCATTGCCCTTAAGGGACTTTATGCGAAATTTTCGCAGAACGAGGAAATAAAAAAGCTCCTCCTCGATACGGGAGACGCTTATCTCGTTGAATGTGCGGTTAACGACAAGGTCTGGGCATGCGGTATAGACCTCCGTGACGACAGCAGATGCAATGCGGAAAAGTGGTCGGGAAAGAATATACTTGGTTTCGCACTTATGGAAGTACGCGAAATGCTGAAAAAATAAAGCCTTCACCTTATGGCTGCAAAAAAACTGTCCGCTATCACGGACAGTTTTTTGTTTTCATCTTCTTATTATCTGTATTTCAGATCGGGATGACGCTGATAGTAGTTCTTCTTGTCAACGTACATCTTCTCATCGGCAAACTTCATAGCCGCAAGGATATCACCGTTCTTTTCGGCATAGCATGTACCAATGGCAAAGCGGACGTTCTTTGTCTTTTCCGACTGCTCGCGCAGCCGAGCAAGACGCTGTTCAAGATCCTCCTGCGTTATTCCGCCTGCAATGACCATGAATTCGTCTCCGCCTGCACGGTATACATCGCTGTCAAAGAATACTCCCTTAAGCATTGACGCAGCTGATTTCAGCATATTATCTCCTGCAACATGTCCCCCCTCGTCATTGACCCGCTTAAGTCCGTTAAGATCGGCAAAAACTATGGCATATGGAGTTTTAAGCTTGCTTTTCCCCGATATTATGCTGTCTACAAAGTTATTCATGGTGTTGCGGTTCTTTACTCCTGTAAGAAGGTCTACAGAGCTGAGCACCTCAAGCCTCTGAACGAGCTGATAGTTCGATATCTCGGAAGCTATGAAGAATGACGTAAGCTCCAGGGTCTCCTTTATTTTTACCGTGTTTTCCACGTTAAAATTCAGAGCCCACATATAACCGAGAGTCTCGCCGTTATAGTTCAGAGGGAAAAGAACTATACTTTTCACCCCTGCCTGAGTGAGCGACTCATGCCACAAGGGATTTATGCTTTTGAGCCACTTCATATCCTTTTCGTCCTTTATTATAACACATGTACTGCCGCCGATAGTATCTTTCCATGTTTCGGTTATGTCAAAGAATTTATCGTCAAGGTAAACGTCCATGGGAAGCAGTCCGCTGCCCGCCCTTAAAGCCTCGCACAGAGTGGTGCACTTCCGCTCGTCCTCATCAGTGAGAAGTATGCAGCAGTGGTCGGAACCGCATATCTGTCGGATATCCTCAATAACATCGTAAAATGTCTGTGCCGTATTATCGGAGCCTCTAAGCTTTATACAGGTACTTATAACGTCGGCAGAGGTGTCGGCTGAAAGACTGGACATCGCTGTTGTGTCAGCCTGTCTCGTCACGTCATAGGTATAGATACAGTAGCTCTTGTTCTCGTCGTCCGACTTCAGCGGAAGGAGAAACATATTCAGCCACAGCGACATCTGAGGAAGTCCAACATATGAATGCAGTGGCTGACCGAGAACAGCACACCTGTAACAGTAGTCTTCAAAATTCTTATTGACCGGAAACCATGCATCATATGGTGAATCAGGGATAAATTCCTTATTCCTTATGGCAAACATCTCCTCGCAGTGCGCCTTGTTTCCCGCAACGATGCGGATATTGCCGTAATTATCGTCAGAAAGCTTTTCTATTGAAATAACGCATGTCTTGCATTCATAATCATCAAGAATTTTATCAAAATCCATAATATCCCCCCTGACAACAAGTTTCACTTTCTTTGTCATATTATACCATTTTTTTTATTATTTGTCAACGCAATTAATAAATATAATGAACATAAGTAAAAAAACCGGGCATAACTGTGATACACATATAGCAGCTTTGTACCTTATATTGAGGGAAACTCTTTTAAAAAAGTTTTTCTCCGGTAAAAGAGTACAGGCTGCTATATAAGTACCTCAATTATGCCCGAGTTTTTCTTACTTATTATATCCGTTGGGATTGTTTTTCTGCCAGTTCCAGGAATCGCGGCACATATCCTCAAGAGTTTTCTCAGCTTTCCAGCCGAGCACGCTGAGTGCCTTATCGGCATTTGCATAAAGCTCTGCAAGGTCGCCCTCTCTTCTCGGACCATAAACATGATTTACCTTGATACCGTTTACTCTTTCAAACGTATCAACTATCTCCGTAACGCTGTAGGGAGTACCCGTTCCGAGATTGATTATCTCCACGCAGTTATGAGCAAGTATATAGTCTATAGCCTTTACGTGACCCTTTGCAAGATCAACAACGTGGATATAGTCACGGCGGCAGGTACCGTCGGGTGTGGGATAATCCTTGCCGAATATAGTCAGACATTCACGTCTGCCGACTGCCACCTGTGATACATAGGGCATAAGATTGTTTGGTATACCCTGCGGATCCTCGCCGATAATGCCCGACTCATGAGCTCCGATAGGATTGAAGTAACGGAGAAGTATAACAGAAAGTTCCTTATCAGCCTTTGCTGCGTCCTCAAGTATCTGTTCCATCATGGACTTCGTCCAGCCATAGGGATTGCTGCATGCTCCGCGAGCCATAGTCTCTATGAACGGCACCTTGTTCTCCTCGCCGTAAACTGTAGCGCTTGAAGAAAAGAGTATATTCTTTACGTCATATTCCTTCATTGTCTCAAGAAGAGAAAGAGTTGTATCGATATTGTTCCTGTAGTACATTATCGGCTTCTGTACAGACTCTCCGACAGCTTTAAGTCCCGCAAAATGGATAACTGCGTCTATCCTGTTTTCAGCGAAGACCTCCGCAAGCTTTGCTGTATCCTTTATATCCAGCTCATAGAGCTTTACCGGCTTGCCTGTTATTTTCTCAACACGCTTTATAGCTTCGGGCGAGCTGTTTGAAAAATTATCCGCAACTACAACGTCGTAGCCTGCATCAAGAAGCTCAACCGCTGTATGTGAGCCGATATATCCTGCTCCGCCTGCCAAAAATATTGTTGCCATCTTCTTTTACCTCTTTCTGTATACTATTTCCGCATTAATTCCGTCAATGCTTCTTCTTTGCCTTTTTTACAGGTATGCTCTTTTCCTTTTCGGGATTATCAAGCTCCTGCCTGTACTTCTTCGCGTCCTTCATGAAGCTCCATATCATTATTATCATTATTATACCTATCGGGAAGGCAGATATGATACTTACCGACTGGATATTGTTCATTGAGCTCTCGGAGAATACCAGCGCTATAGGTAGAACTATAAGGAGAATGCACCATAAAAGCTCTATGAGCTTGTGAGGGTGCTCGTCCTCGTCCAGCTTCTTGTAGCTGTAGCAGGCAGCCGTATAAGCGATTGAGTCGAATGATGTAGCATAAAATGCTATCATTGTGAGCATTACCACTACCAGTATGAACTTTGCACATGGCATAGTATCAATAATGTTCAGTATAAGCTCGTAAAGGTCACCGCTCTCGTTATACTGCTGGATAAAGTCAGCCTTGTTTGCCGACTGCATGCCAAGTGAATAGTTACCGAGTACAACAAAGCTTACGATAGTCGAACCTACACCGAAGATATATCCGCCGAGGATAGTCTGCTTTATGGTTCTGCCTCTCGATATGTTACCGATGAAGAACGGAGCTGCTATGCACCATACCATCCAGTATGCCCAGTAGTAGATCGTCCAGTCCTGAGGGAAGTTATTGTCACGTCCCGGGTCACAGTAAGTAGACAGCTCGATAAAGTTCTGGAACATCTTTCCAAGTGACTGGAAACCGTTTTCTATTATGAATCTGCCCTGTCCGCCTATAAGGAGAACCACGATGAGCAGTCCGAAGAACATATAGATACATGTCTTTGCAAGTATGCTTATACCCTTGAAGCCGTGAAGAACAGCATAAGTATATACTGCGCATGTCACAAGAAGTATTATTATTGTAACTGCCGTTCTGCTTATGCCGATACCGAACAGTTTTACCATTATGCTCGCCATAAGAGGAGTTGCAACGCTGAAGGTGGTAGCAGTTCCGGCAAGCAGTGCAAAAAGTGCAAAAAGGTCGATAACTCTTCCGAGAAGACCGTCGGCATGCTTTCCGATAACGGGACGGCAAGCCTCAGAGTATCTCTGACGGTTCCTCTTTCTTACGTGGAGCATGAAACCGAATGCTACCGCAAGCACAAGATAGAACGCCCACGGTATAAAGCTCCAGTGGAACAGAGGGAATACTCCCGCCCACTGGGTTATGGGTCCAAGCTCAGCAACGTGAGGATTTGTTGCGTACATTACCCATTCCGCAAAGGAATAGAAAAGTATATCCGCAGCAAGTCCGCAGGTGAACATCATACAGCCCCATGAGAAGAATGAATACTTTGGCTTCTCATTCGGGTCACCGAGTACGATATCACCGTATTTAGAGAATGAAAGGAATACAGATATTATCAGCACTCCGAGGCCCATGACAAGATAGTACAGACCAAGGGTATCTCCGAAGAAATATCTTATATCGCCGATAACATCGTTTGATTTTTTAGGGAACGCAAAAAGAACTCCTGCCAGTGCCATGATGATGATAAACGGGGCAAGAGTGATAAGCCAGTCTATCTTTCCTTTGCTATTAGTTTTTGACTTCATTGTTTTCAGACTCCTTTGTAACTATTATCGATATCGATCAATTCCTCCATGCTGTCAATTTCAATAATATCACCTTTTCTCATGGGCATTATGCCAAGCTCATATTCATCGGGATAGATGAACATGGCAAGGTCGTCCCAGTAGAGCTGTCTTCTCTTCTCATCGGCGAATGACTCCTCAAGGTGCCTTTTCAGCTTCTGACCGTCCGCCTTGCTCCAGCGGGAAATACTGTACAGCTGCCACCCCTGTTTTCCCCCGCAGCGGCTGCATGCTGTAACGATACCGTTTTTCACGGTCATAAGCCATTCATCGGTCTCATCGTCAGTCCATACCGCGTTATACCCCGATCTTTCAAACTCAGGTCTGAGTATCTCGTCGTTGTATATGATCTGATCGCCGTCAAGAATTATCGCGTTTTCTATGTGGTCACGAGCCGCATATAGAGATGATATATTGTTGCAGACATCATAGTAAGGATTTTCAATAAGCTTTAGTCCTTCATATTCCTCTTCGAGGACCTTGAATTGTTCTTTAAGATATCCAACTACCACAAAGATTTCCCTTATCCCATTATGGTGAAGCCCTTTTATCACAGTATCTATCATTCTTACACCGTTGACCCTCACCAGAGGCTTAGGTGTCGTAAATGTGATCGGTCTCATTCTGTTTCCGAGACCTGCCGCCATGATTATAGCGCGTTCAACATAATTCATTATTATCTTTCCCCATTTCAGGATATTCTCGCTGATGCTATCTTAAAATAATCCTTTGCGTATCGGTATTGACAAAGTGAATATTCGCCGAACTCCACACCGAGGTCCAGCTTGTATTCGCACCAGTTGCTCCACAAAAGTCCGCAGGCAGCGATGTAACAATAGATCTTCGTCCTCAGCTCTTCGCTGCAATTGCCTTTAAAGTAAATATCTATGAGCTGATCCGCCTGCTCTCTGTCATACAGTGCATAGATACAGAACATTGCGATATCCACGTGAGGGTCCTGCATTGCCGAGTACTCCCAGTCTATCAGGCGGACGTCGTCCCCTGTGAAAAGGAAGTTATCGGGTACCGCATCAATATGAGTAAGACATTGTTCCTTTGGCTGAGAGTCTATGAACTCCCTGAGCCTGAGAACGCCGTTTTTCGTCTGCTCATAATCCTTGTATATCGACTTCTCATGTTTCCAGAGAGATTCATAGAAATCGATCTTCTCAAAGATATCAAACCTGTGTCCAACAGTGAGCCTCATATTATGGAAGGCTCTCAGCTTGGCCATACATTTTGCAAGATCGTCACGGCTGAGCGGATCGCAGACTCTTGCACCCTCAAGATATCTTGTGATCTTATATCCGTTGGCGGGATTGATATATGCGATGTCATCGCATATGCCCGTACCGTTTATAAGATTGTACACCTCCGCTTCCTCGCGGCGGTTTATGAGCATATCCGTTCCCTCGCCCGGTATACGCATTATATACCTGCTTCCCTTGCAATTGAAAAGGAAGGACCTGTTGGTCATGCCCTTTTTAAGGACAGTGATATCTGTTATCTCTTCCTGTTCTGCATCAAGAGCCTGACATATAGTGGCGATAGCGTCGGATTTAAGCTGATCCGAATGCTCGTCCAGCTCTCTCAGCTGCTCATATGTATTGATCTCGACATACTGTGCCGAATGGACTACCTTTGCCCTGATCCTCATCTTATCGTCCTCAATGAGTGCCTGCTCCCAGAAGCAGTCGTCATATGCAGGATCGTCGCAGAGGATATTCATCTCATTGACGAGCCATTCCGCGTCCTCACTGCTGATATAGGCTATGCCCACCATGCCGTTTCCTGCGGAGTCCTTTCCTATTACGTTAAGATGATTCTTCCGGTTAAGTCTGAATATGCTTTCCTCGTCAACAAGATCGTTGACCATGTACCATGATTCCGTTTCTTCCCCGAGGAAAGGATTCTCGCCGCACCAGACGTCGCAGGGGATTATATAGCTGTTCCCCAGCTGCTTTGCTGCGAGCTTCAGGCTGTGAAGATTGTTTTTCTCCATATAATACTTGTTTACGATCAGTTTTACATCGTATTTATCGATAAGGTACTCATATTCCTCCTTCATAAAGCCCACAACAATGTTTATTTTACTGATGCCTGCTTCACGGAGCTGACAGATAAGACGTTCCACAAGGGGCTCGCCGTTTACCATGAGCATACCTTTTGTATACATAGTATTGATCGGTACCATTCGCATTCCGAATCCTGCTGCAAGGATCACTGCATTTTTTTCAACATTCACTGACAATCCTTCTTTACTGTTATACTACTTTTTCAATATATATTTTGTTTCTTTTCTGTAGAAGATAAGTACTGCAAGACCTGTTAATACAGAAACGATAGCAAAAGTTATCGCTCCATAGATAAAGAATGATATATAGCTGTCTATTTTGAGCTTTAATACTCCTGTTATTCCGAAATAGCACAGGAATTCCACACCGAAGAAGATCAGAGCCGCCTTTATTGACTTTGAATAGTCTCTGAAGAGAATATCCTTCTTTATATAGCAGATATGAGCGACCATACGGTAGATCATGGATACAAGAGTACCGACGGCGATTCCTATAAGTCCGAATTTGTATACCAGCGCAACGGAAAGAACGATGTTCATTATCGCCTCCATGTATGCATACTTGGCTATCTGCTTGAAATGTCCCGCAGAATATGCCGCAGAAACATATGAATCCCTTACACAGTATATCATTTCAGCCTGAGTAATGATAATACCGAACAGCTTCTGATTGTAATTCGCGTCTGTCATATGTTTGGTATATACAAGTACAAAAGGCGTAATGAGTATTATTCCGCAGGTGAACATAATTGTCGAAACAGCATACATTGCAAGCTCATAGATATCAAATGCCTTATTCAGCTTCTTCTTGTCGCCCTCTGCAAGAGTTTTTCCGAATGACGGAACAATTGCCGTAGATACAGAATAAACCAGATTCTTCATTGCCTTTATGACCATAGCATAGGTACCGTAAACCGATACATTGGCAAATGTAGAAAAGATAGTCAGCAGCACGACATCTGTATTGGTATGGATAAAATATGCAAGATTGATGCCAAAGCCGTTCCACCTGTCCTTGACAGCTTCCTTATCGGGCTCAACATTCAGATCAAGCTTATAATGCTTCTTAACGTAGAACGAGAACATCAGCGGCTGGATAAAGAATATTAGAGCCGAAAAGAACTTGATAACTATAATATCGTTGAAAAGCTTTGCACATACGATGACCGATATCGTATTCAGCACCGTAATTATTATCTGTGTAAGCGATACATAATAGCTTTTTCTGTCAGCATTTATCAGTATCTTGAACGCCAGTGAGAAGAAATACTGAACGAACAGATTCATGCCGAGCACTAATATAAGGAGAATGCTGTATTTGTAATCAAAGCCGGTAGGCTTCAGTAAAGGATATACAAAGGCAACGCCTACAGCATACACCAGATATATGAGACCTATTTTCTTAAAGAAATTCTGCGCTGCTTTAACAACGGAATTGACCTTATCGGTCTCACCTGCGCTCAGCGGCTTGTAAAGAGCCGCCATTATAACACTTGTAAGTCCGCCCTCAAGCAGCTGAACATAGTTCAGGAACTGATTTACCGATACTACAAGTCCATTGACATTTGAACCGAACTGAGACAATATGATATGGGTGACAACGAAGCCGCCTATCATTGAAACGAACTGAAGAATGATTGCAAAGACGATATTCTTTAATGCTACTTTTTTCTCCATTCCTCAGTCCCTCAGATACACTTTAAAATCATGGTTGGATACTCTTTTATCCTCGGGCGGCAGCTGCATATAGTCACCGTAAAGGATAGTAAGGTATTCCTTGTATTTACACGGCGCATTGAACTCGCGGCTCTCAAACTGCACCTTTACAGGCTTGCCGTATATCCTTGTCTCAACGTCTCTGTACGGATTGCATGAGCATACGACGTTTCCCTTGTACTTCGTTTTCTGATCCTTTTTCCTTGTGAGCATCCTGTCAAGCTCAAGCTGTACCTTTCTCCAGCCCTTTCGTCTGAACAGGAAATATACGACCTTCTGCTTTGCACCGCTTGGCTTGTCGCCCTGATCGTTCCTGCGCAGAACAGTCAGCGCCATGCGGTAGAGATGGATGACTCTCTGAAACATGCGTCTTCTGAATTTTGACGTGGGCAGGTGATCGATGGGAAATACATCGACGAAAGCGCCCATGCCGTCAACGCTTACGGGCTCCTCTATGAGCTCAGTATCCGTATCCACTACCTTTGCGAACAGGTAGTGATAATTCTTCGTATTATGCATGGACAGCACCTTATAATGGCTCTTATCAGCATTTATAACGTCGATAAATCGCTTGTAATCGGCTCTGTCCACAAGTATATCCACATCGTCGTCCCACGGAATAAAGCCCTTGTGACGGACCGCTCCCAGAAGAGTACCGCTGTCGATATAATACACTATGTTGTTCTTCTGACAAACATCGTCGATATAACACAGTACTTCAAAAACTCTTTGTTTTATCTCATCGCAGGATAATTCCTTTTTATCCACTAACAATTCATCCTTTCGACATTTCTCCATTGTCATATTAAAAGATCTTATGCCACTATCCTTATCTTCCGCTTTTTCAGTTTTGTTTCAAAGCCGAGGTAATTCTCACTCCAGCGGATGATAAATATGGTGAAAAAGAATATGAAGCTTAGGCTTACTTCGGCAACAGCTGCAAAAATAAAACCATAGATAACGGCATAAAGTGACCAGTTCGAGGCTCTTGCTTTTTTCAGACACTCTATCTCATTGTTCTGATTGGATATCCGTACCGATCTGAAAAGCATAAAAATAAGCGCCGATCCTCCAACAAGGCCGTAGCTGAGCATAACATGCGCAAGACCGTTCTGTATATTGGTTCCCAGAGCGATATTATCACGCATAACATTGCTCTCATAGCCGTATCCCAGCCATATTCCGCCCTGCTTGTAGACATCTACCGCTCTTGCGTAATATCTCAGTCGGTCAGTAAGGGTAAGATCCTTGCCCATAACGTCCTGTACTATGAACTGTACGAGCTTCAGTTTGAGGAGACTGGGGATAATGAATATCATCATCATGCTCAGTATCAGAAAACCGATAACAACTGCGGGATTTGAAAGGAATCTCTTCACCTTTTCAGTTGCATGAAGCAGTATAAATATCAGAAACAATGCTGAAAAGCCCGTCATGCAGTTGGCATACCAGACAACGACCTCAAACATTAGAAAAACTGCTATGAATTTGTAATATTCCTTTTTATTGCTCTTGTAAAGTCCCTCGTTCAGATTGTATTTTAGTCCGATATACAGCATCATTATGTAGCTTACCATATATTTAGAGCCTATAAAATACGAATTTGAAAAAAGATAGGATTTTCCGAATATAAATACCGTTACTGCGGATAAAAAGCAGTAAAAGCCGCATATCTTGCACAGTACCTCCGTCAGTCTCCGCGAATTCTTCTTCTGATCGCAGTACTGGAACATGGTATATATCTCGTATATGCAAAGGGCATATTGCAGACCGTTTATCAGATTTGCAAAAAAAAGCCCCTTGTACAGGTAGTTATATATACATGAGATAACTACAGGTATGACATATATCAGCGACATATTCACCATTTTCTTGAATCCGAGCCGGAATACAAAGAAAAACATTCCCACGATAAGACACAGCACTCTGAAGCAGATACCGATGGTACCCTCCAGAAAACTCGGACGGAGCACTCCGAAAAATATGACGGTCAGAACAACATATGTAATACAAAGCCTTATTTTGAGCGGGTTTGTATTATTCAATGCTTTACTTTCTTCCATATTAACCTCTGATATCGATCACTCACGCTTTACAGCACAGTGATTCAGTCTTTTTTCAGCTTCAGCGATAATTTGTGTACCAGAGAGTATATTTCAGGTCTTGTGCAGAGCAGAATAAAGTATATCTTGTTTGATTTTGATATCCTTTTGTTCTTAAGGATCACCTTAAGATTCTTTCTGAAAATGCGCCTGTTCTTCATAAATATCTTCTTATAAGAGCTCCAGGGCATTTTTTGGAGGTTAAGAAGCTGTATAACAGCGTTCTTGTACATGAAGACCTTTAATTCCTTGCGTTCGGGGTACACCCTGTCAATGAAGCTGCCGAACTCCTTGCATATCTCGAATATACGGAAATGCTTCTTGTTCAGCGGCGAAATGAGGATACTTCCCTCATGCTGGACATAGTGGTAATTGTCACTGTAGCTTCCGATAGCTACCCTGTCCATTTCATTTATGATATTGTACATGCAGGCACTGTCCTCGTAGTAGCCGTCAGGGAACGGATATTTCAGCAGTACCTCCTTGGGATAAAGCTTTCCGTATGCGGCCCAGCCTACATATGTGCCTGTATATACATAGAATAATGCGTTTTCCCTGTCTGTGACGAATGGTTCAAAGTTTATGATCGTTTTTCCCGTACCGTCTTCGTTCTCTCTTGCTGTTCTCGTTATGACGAAATCAGCGTTGAAGCGCTCTTTCAGCTTCACCATATCCTCGATGTAGGTCTTTTCAACATAATCGTCCGAATCCACGAAAGCGATGTGCTCGTACTTTGCAAACTTCACGCCGTAGTTTCTCGCGCTGCTGAGTCCGCCGTTCTCCTTGTGGAGAGATGTAACATTGCTGTACTTTTCAGCCAGCTCATCACACCTTTTCGGGCAGCTGTCAGGTGAACCGTCGTCTACAAGTATTATCTCGATGTCGGGATAGGTCTGTGCAACCAGACTGTCCACGCATTTTTCAAGGTATTTTTCCACCTTATATACAGGTACGATCACTGAAACACCAATTCTCTGTTTTTCCATAATAAACAATCCTCTATTTCACGTCTTTGAACCATATAGGCGTTCTTTCCGGTATTTACCGGGAAGAACGCTTATTTACGGTATATATTCTATCAAACCTGACCAAGCTCAGCCTTCATTGCGCTTATAAGCCTGTCGTTGTCCTCTGTATTTCTTACTGCAAGTCTCAGGTAGTTGCGTCCGTTGGTCTTCGTAGTAAGCTCCTTGATGAGCAGCTCGTACTTTATGAGCAGGGTCTTGAGAAGCTCCTTTGGAGAGATCTTCTCGTCAAGCTCTACCATAACGTAGTTTGCCTGAGAGTGGATAACGCGGACGCCCTTCACCGTAGCAAGCTCTGCTTCAAATCTTGCACGTTCTGCTCTGATCTGAACGAGTGCGGCTACGTAGTCCTTCTTGTACTTTTCTTCTATCTGCATATAGAACTCGCCGAAGGAATTGATGTTCCAGATAGCGACGTCCTTCTTCATAGCAGCGATTATATCGGCATTTCCCGATGCGAGCACGCCGAGTCTGAGACCGGGCACACCGTAGGACTTTGAGATCGACTTCATTACGAAGAGGTGGGGATTTGCCGACAGTATCTCCTGATCGATAAGGGTATTGTCAAGCTCGTCGGCAAAGTCAACGAAGGACTCGTCGATAAGGAGAGTGATGCCCTTCTTTCCTGCCCACTCGATGAGCTTGAGGAGATCAGCCTTGGGGATATAGTTACCGCTGGGGTTGTCGGGGTTGACAACTATGAGGTTCTGTATATCCTTGTCGCCGAAATAATTCATAAGATCGGCAGCTGTATAGGAATAATCAGCATTGTCGGGAGTGAAATCAACGGAATTCTCCCTGCTGTATCTGTTGGGATATTCGTCAAATGTAGGTCTGATAAAGCCTACCTTGCCCTTTAAGAAGCCCATAAGCGACTTGATGAGCTCTGCCGCGCCGTTGCCGACGATGATATTTTCCTGATGAACGCTGAAATTCTTTGCAGCAAGCAGAGAATTTACGCGCATACCCGAGGGGTACTCTGTAAGGAGAGTGTCGAAGCTCGCTCTGAGCTCGTCCTTCATCTTCTCGGGCGGGAAATATGGGTTTACAAGGTAGCAGAAGTCGAGGAGCTTGGGATATCTCCAGTAGCCGCCGAAACGTCCCTGAAGAAGCTTTACCCTCTCGTCGTCGTCGGGAGTAAAGATTGACTCTGCAATATCAAGATCCTGGATATCGTCTATTTCATACCACTTCTGTCCGTTTAGGCGCTTAGCCCTGATAACGGGAGTGTCAAGCATGGTGATAACGCGGAGCACCTGCTCATAGTACTCGTTTTCGCCAAGTGCAGACTGATACGCAACAAGGAAAGGAACATAGTATGTCTCGGAGAACTGCTTGCTGAACTTGTAGATATTTACAGTCTTGTAGTACTCCTTGTTCTCCCTGAACTTGAACTTCTTTCCGGGTACGAATGCCTCGATGCTGTCATCTGAGCTGAGCTTTACGCAGGTACCGTCCATCCAGGACTCATATTTGTCAACAAGAGCGAGAGTTTCTCTCGGATCAGACACAAGTGCGTCGAGAACTCTGTCCTCGAAGATAAGATCGGACTCAAAAAGAAGGGTATCCTCCTTGCAGAGCCAGTCCTTTGCAAGTGAAAGTGAATAGATATTGTTTGTTTTGTCATATATCGGGTTATTGACATACTCTATGGGAGTTTTGATACCGAGAGTGCCGATATAGTCGATAAGCTTCTGTCCCTCATAGCCTACAACGATGACGATCCTTGAGACCTTCTGCCTTTCGATCTGATGGAGCATACGCTCGATCAGTGTAACACCGTTCACCTTTACCATACACTTTGTGTTATTCTGAGTAAGCTCCTTAAGACGCTTTCCCATTCCTGCTGCTAAAATAATTGCCTGCATAATAACCTCCTATAATATCCAAAAAAGTAGATAAATGCTCATATATCCTGTACTTGGGCCGGGCAGCATCTCTGCCGCCGCTCAGCTATAATCCTTTATACGTTGGTGCCGTATAAGGAATAGATATCATCAATGGTTCTGATCCCGTAATCAGATAAAAGCAGCACTGATCCGTCATTTGTGACCGCTCTGTACCATTTCATGGTCTCACGGACATTTTTCGCCTTCACACCGACTGCATCCGCAAACTGCTCGATAAGAGCAAGTCCGAATGGGAAATCTGCTGTGAAATAGCGTGACTTGAAATCAGGTATCCAGCCGTTTTCGGTCTCGATCATCGGCGACCTGAGATTATGGAGGCTGCTGATGCTGCTGATCTTTTTAGTCATTGCCTCCACAGTATCGCTCTCATAGTGGAGCTTGAGTGATCTGACATAGCTGAGATCAAGATCTGTAAGCTTGCTGCATATCTGCTGCAATTCATCATCGCAGGCAATCAGCAGTTCAGATGATCTGTCGCTCCATTCTCCGTAAAACAGCGGATTCTTTTCATAAAACTTTCCTTCCGAATAATCTTCAAACAGCGTTCTAAGGCGCGTGGTATGAAGTATCGGATTGCTCGGCGTGAGCGTTACATTAAGATAATTCGGTAGCGGGGTGCATTTTATGCCCCATACCTCTGCCATTACCTTTGAAGCCTCTTTTGCTGTGCCGGGATCCACCGACGCCAGATGAAGCTCACTGCGCATTCCCTCAGCTCTTACCCGCCTGCCGTATTCCTCAAGTCTTGCGACGCTGGGGACTCTCTGCAGGCCCATGAGCTTTGCTCCTGCCTTTATACACTTGTCAAATGCGAATTCCGCTCCGCCTGTTCCAGGGACAACACAAATCTGCATACCGGATTCTATATACGGTAAAAGGTCATTGCTCAACTGTCTGAGTTTAAATGCTGGATAAGTTACAAATATCATCTTACAGCCTTTAACAGCCTCTTCAAGGTCGTCTGTCGCTTTATCGATGTTACCGGCAATAACATTGCCGTATTCATTTACTACCTCTATTCTGCCGTTGAAAAGCTGCGGCTTTGAGGTGAAAACGTTTACTCTATACCCTTTTGCCGCAAAAACGCCGGCAAACTGAGTACCAATGTTACCCGCACCTATTACACATATCTGCAATTATTCCTACCTCCTGTATTTTTATGTATGTCCCCCCATTACAACATTATTTTTTACAGTATTTCTTGCCTTTGTACTTCTTGTAACTGTTGTTTGTGTCAATAAATGCTCCGTCGAACTTGACTACCTGCTCTTCCTTGGGCGGAAGCTTCATATAGTCGCCGTATGTCTTCTTAAGATAAAGATCAGGGCATGTAGGTCCTGCGAACATCTCGCCCTCGAATTCGAGCTGTGTTGGCTCCTTGAACCAGGCAGCCTTCGAGATGTCAAGATTGTTCATTTTCAGGCTTCCATTGAAGAAATGATAAACTTCCTTGGTATTCATGTAGCTCTTCAGTCCCTTGTTTATCCTATTAATGATCTTCTTTTTAAGTCCGTTCGGAATGGCAGTAATTATAGCCTTTGATACTATCTTTACAAGCTTTCCGTGATTCTTCGGGACCCTGTTTGCTATCAGCAGTCTGTTGAAGAACGAAAGAACAACGTACAGTTTGGTCTTTCTTCTGCTGTCGGGACAGTAGTAAAGCGGATAAACATCTATCCATACGCCGTGGTTTATGTCCTGATCCCTTAATTCGTTCTCGATGAATGTAGTATCGCTTTTCCTTATCCTGAGACAGTTTGCACCGAATCCGGGGTCGGTATCGCTTGACTGGATGAAGTATTCCTTGCCGAACTCGCTCTGCAGCCTGAGAAGCTTGTCCACATCGGTGGCATACATAAATATGTCGATATCACTGTCCCACGGGATAAAGCCCTTGTGACGGACCGCTCCCAAGCAGGTGCCGAAGCATAGATAGTATCTAAGATCATTCTTTGTGCATACTCTTTTTACTTCTTTCAGGATATCGAGCTGAGCCTTATGCAGGTCCTCTACACCGCAGTTCATAAAAGTATTATCTTTCATTTTTACTACCCTTCTGACGTTTTTCCATTAGATCGCTGTATTTCCCAATCACCTTTACCGGTACCCCCGCTGCGACGCTTCCCGGAGGAACGTCCTTGTTTACAACGGCTCCTGCTGCTATAACGCAGTTATCTCCTATTTTTACAGGGCCGAGGAGCGTAACTCCCGCACCGATAAAAACGTTGTCACCTATTTCTATTTTTCCGATGTGTTCTTCGTACTTGACTTTATTGCCGGGAATACGGTTGAATACCTCGTGTATGGCGTCATGTACAACAAATCTGACGCCCGAAGCCACCTCAACATTGTTTCCGATGTAAATATTCTCGGCATGGAGCGGTATCAGCATAAACGGAAGTCTTACCTGCTTTCCTACCCTGCCGAATATCTTGTTTTTTCTGACATAGTCGCCGCGCTTGGCTGATTTCAGAATAGTTGCATATTTTATGGTCCTGAAAAGTCTTTTTATGTCCATATTATCTTCCCTTTATCAGCTTATATACTCGCCCGCAGTAATCCTGAAGGTACTGCCCGTCATCATTGAGCTTGCGTCCGAAAGCATATATATCAGACCCTCGATATAGTCATCAAGCTCGCACATTCTTCCCATGGGGAGATATGCCCCCGCACGTGCTCTGAGCTCCTCCTCGCTCTCGCCCTGAGTATTTCTCAACTCTACCTCTCCCTCGGTAGGTGTCCAGCCAAGGGTGAGATAATTGCAACGGATATGCTCTGTGGCGTAGTTGTGAGCGATGTGCTCCATAAGCGTCCTCAGGACGCCCTTGCTGCACGCATATGCAGCCCTGTCCTTTTCACCGCTCCACGCATGCGCGGAACCCGTAAGAACTATGGAACCTCCGCCGTTCATTCTCATATATTTTACTGCCTGCTGACAGCAGAAAAATGCGGCGCGGAAGTTTATATCCATAACATCGTCAAAGGTCTTCTCATCACAGGTGTCAAGGGGTGAAACCGGTGTGATGCCCGCATAGTTGAAGAAGCCGTCCACCTTTCCGAAGACACTGTAGGTCTCGTCGAACAGATGTCTGCAGTCATCAACGCTCCTGAGATCAGTCATGACAAATATACCGTCCGAACCGTATCCGCGTATGACGGCTATAGCCTCATCGGCAGCCTTTTTATCACGTCCGCCGATGACAACCTTTGCTCCCTCGCGTCCCGCAGCTATTGCAAAGGCACGTCCTACGCCCTTTGTGCCGCCAGAGATTACGATGACCTTGTCCTTAAGTCTCTGCGTTCCCATCACTTCAACTCCAGTGCCTCTTCGGCATTGAAGCCCTTAAGGAGCATATTATTGCCGTTTTCATCATAAACGCGGACCTTTTTCTCGTATTCGTTAAGCTTGTCGGCAAGCTCCTGCTTTGAGTCGCAGACAAGATAAAGCCTTGTGAGTACCTGCTTTTCGTTTCCTATCCAGTCGGGAGAAACTGTATCGCCCTCATGAAGTCTCTGGATATTTGCAACTGCGCACTTATCCTTGTCGATATCCTCGAAGCCCTCGATCTTCGCGATCCTGCCCTGCTTGAGGAGGAACCACTTTGTTGCAGCCCACTTGCCGCGGAGTCTTGTATCGTCGTCCTTTGTGAGATCAACGCTGCCCTCTGAGCCTGTAAGAGCATATCTTATGAGCATCTCTCTCTGATCGAAGCCGTGGATAGCCTTCATAAGGAGATGCGGAGCCTCGCCCTGAAGTCTGAAACCTGTATCGTAAACGTAGAACTCGCCGTTCTCATAGAAGCCCGAAAGCATGAGGACTCCGTTCTCAATGCCTATCTCCCTGAACATGCGGAGGGCATTGTCGTGCATATTTTCAAAATACTCCTTAAGGTGCTTGGAGGGGTATGTTCCGCCGAGGCATACTCTGCTGAGACCGGGCTGCTCGTCAGTGGTATAGCGGTCGTAGATGCAGGAAGCGCTGCAAACGCCGTCCTTGAATGTGTAATACATTCCCATATCCTCGCACTGCATGTACTTTTCAACGATAAAGCGCTTCTTGTATGAAGCCTCAAGAGCCTTTTTCACGCCCTCTCTGAGCTCCTCCTCGTTGTAGGCAACTGTCATGCCCACACCGCCGCCGTTATCGACAGGCTTTACCATAACGGGATACTTGATCCTGTCGAGGTCCTCGCGCTTCATCTCTGCATCAAGCCTGAACTCGGGTATGCCGTGAACGCCGTAGCGCTCGCAGGTTGCCTTGAATTCATCTTTGAAAGCAAATACGTCCACTATCTTCTGAGTTGCATAACAAGGGAGTTCAAGTGCGTTGCAAACCTTGCAGTATGAGGGTACAAGTATATCAGCAACACCTACAAGAACTCCGTCTACCTTCTCTTCTTTTGCAAGAGCTATAAGTCCGTCAACGTCCATGCCGTCAACGTCGTAAGACTTCCATGCAGCAGCCTTTGCAGGATCTGTGTGTCTTGCACTGCTGACGATAGTCTTTACGCCCATGCTGTTTGCGATCTCCACCAGAGGGGTGGTTTCGGGATTTCCTCCCAGAATCAGAAGCTTCTTGCCTTCAAACTCTCTTTCCATTTCAACTTCTCCTTATATACTTATAATATTATTCCTTCACCAAGGCTCATCAGGAGCGCTCTGTCGTCAGGATATTTCTCTTTCATTACATTCAGGAATTTTCCGGGGTCGCCGCCGTGTGTGGCAAACATACCGTAATGGCACGGTATGGCAAGACCGCTGCCGAGGGCGTGTGCAAAGCCTGCAAACTCTTCCTCGTTCATATTTCCGAAAGCTCCGTTTATGGGGCCTATGACCACATCGGGCTTTCCAAAGCTTTTAATCTGCTCCACCCTGTCCGTTCTGAGGCAGGTATCGCCAGCCATATATATGCGCTTTCCGTCAACAGTGATAACAGCTCCAACAGCGTCGGGAGCTCCCTTGCCGTGATCGCAGTCCACGAAATCGATGCGAAATCCGCAGCAGTCGGCACTTTCCCCCGGTCTGACGTATTCGGTGTTTTCTCCCGTCATCATAAGGCGCTTCACCTCCGCCTCGCAGTTTACCGAAGCAAACAGCCTTGTATGATGATTGCTCATCATCTGCGGTATGGCGTCCATATCGAAATGATCAAAATGCGGATGAGTTGCCACCAGCACATCAAATCTCAGCTCAAATGGCTCAAGTATCTTCGGTATGAGCCTTTTGAAGCCCATATGCCCCTCCACGCGTTCAACGCATTCCGAGAGACAGAGGTCGAAGCCGAGCAGCTGACCGTTTTTGCTTTTTATTACAAATCCTGCCTGTCCGATAAAAAAAAGATGTGTTTTACCGCTTCCGGCAGCAAGTATCCTTATTGCAGTATCATTCATAGCTATTGCCTTACTTACAGTTAAGATAGCGTTCAAGCAGCTTCTCTCTTACTGGTTCTTCGCAGCTCACGATCAGTATCCTGTCTTTGCTAAGACCGTAATCCAGCAGCCTGCTGCTTATTTTCTTTGCAAGAATCCTGTCAACTGTTGCAATGAGAACGTAGTCATAGTCCAGCTTGGTAATGCTCTCCACAGGATCCACGTCCATGCAGCAGCGCCTGTACTCCCAGTAGTCGTCATCGACCCAGCCCACAACATTGCATCTCTTGTTTTCGAGGAAACGGTTCATGAGCTGCTGACCGAAGGTGCCGGCACTGTATACAACCAGCTTCTTTCCGTCTATCCTTGAACCATAAGGAGTGAACTCGGGCTCTTTATCTGTACCGTCGAGGATACCTCCCGAGCGGATTATACAGATACTGAGAACATAGTCCGTTATCTGCCCGATAAGATCATATGCGTTATTGTTCTCCTTTGCGAAATCCATAAGATAATCGTAAAGGTATCTGAGTTTTTTTGCTTCATTTGCAAAAGATTCGCTCTTCTTGAGCATTGAGTCCTCGCGCTGACGGTAATGGTATGCACAGTTGTCGGTAATGCATACTCTTTTCGCTTTCAGCAATGCAGGGTAAGTCACCGCACCGTCCTCGCCTATTGAGATCCTGTCGTCAACATTGAGCTGAGCGTCCATAAGGACCTCGCGCCTGAAAAGCTTGTTCCACACGTATGTGGTAACTCCCGGGCGGTAGAACTCGCCGTTGGAGATCATGGTCCTGTAGAGTTCCTTAAGCTTTTCACCCTCGTATATCCCCGCAGGGAGACTGTTGGTCAGGTGTATGCTCCTTTCAAAAAGGTCACGGCTCTGACCTGCGCAGGCAATATCGGCACCGCTGGTAACAATGGCAGTATAGAGAGCTTCGTAAAAGCCTGCCCCAACCCAGTCATCGCCGTCAACATATCCTACATATTCGCCGCTTGAAGCCTGAAGACCTGCCTTGCGTGCGGAAACGAGTCCGCCGTTGCTTTTGTGTATGACCTTTATACGCTTGTCCTTTTTAGCATACAGGTCGCATATCTCGGGACATCTGTCCGGAGAACCGTCGTCAACAAGTATTATCTCAAGATTCTCATAGGTCTGATTTATCAGACTTTCTATACATATGCCTATATACTTGTCTATCTTATATATCGGAACTATAACGCTTATAAGTGCATTTCCCGTCTGCAACTGTTACACCTCGCTTAAAGCATTCCTTTTCTCATTTACATAATCGATGAAGTCACCCATGGTAGCCTGTCCCTCTGCGGAGATACCGTCTCTTCTGATGACAGCCTTTACCGTATCGATTATGATCCTTACATCGCCTAAAAATGTAATATGCTTCACATATTTAAGGTCATACTTGAATCTTTCGTCCCATGTTGTAGCGTTTCTGCCGTGAGCCTGGGCATAGCCTGTCAGACCCGGGCGTACATCGTGACGATGGTGCTGCTCCTTTGTATAGTAGGGAAGATACTTCACAAGAAGAGGTCTCGGACCGATAACAGCCATATCTCCCTTGATTATATTGAACAGCTCCGGCAGCTCGTCAAGACTGGTGCTCCTGAGCCACTTGCCGTAAGCGGTAAGTCTCTTTTCATCGGGGAGCAGATTGCCCTTCCTGTCCTTTTTATTGTTCATTGTCCTGAACTTTACAAGCTTGAAGATCTTTTCATGCCTTCCCGGACGCTCCTGGGTAAAGAAAGGATTTCCGCCCATAGCTACAGCCCCTGCGATTATCAGCACCAGCATTACCGGTGAGATAACGATAAGTGCTCCCAGTGAAAGGATAAAATCAAGCATACGCTTAAAATATTTCGCATACATTATTCAAAACAACTCCTGATAAGTTCGATTATAATATCCTGCTGCTCGGGCGTCATCTTATTGTCGCTTGGGAGGCAGAGACCTCTCTCAAAGATATCGGCGCCCACATCAATGATAGCTCCGCGGTCGATATATGCGTTGGACTGTCCTCTTCCGTTGCCTCTTGCAGTGATAAAGCCGTTCATGCGGTATATTGGCTGCATATGCATCGGCTTCCATATCGGACGTCCCTCGGTATTAAAGCTGAGAAGCGTCTCAAGTATCTCGGTCGGGCAGGACTTGCCGTGCTCGGAAATATACATAGAATCCCTTTCGCCGCGCACCTGTCTGCACATTGCCGCTTTATCTATCAGCATACAGCTGAGCCAGTAGTTCGGTTCGCTGTTCTCTGCATCAAAAGGGTTCATAGTGACGGGAAGTCCCTTGAAACCTGCCTTGTATCTTTCATATATAGCCTTCTTCTGAGCTATATGCTCGCCAATATAATTCATCTGACCGCGAACGATGCCTGCGATCATATTTGACATACGGTAGTTATAGCCTATCTCCTCATGCTGATACCACGGAGCGGCTTCACGGCTCTGAGTAGACCACTTGCGGACCTTGTCAGCGTCGCCGAGATTGTTTGTGAGGAACATACCGCCCGACGAACCTGTGATTATCTTGTTGCCGTTGAAGCTTATTGCACTGTAGTCACCGAAGCAGCCTGTTTCCTTTCCCTTGTAGGTCGCACCGAAAGACTCGGCAGCGTCCTCGACGATGAGTGCGCCGTGTCTGTCGCATATTCTTCTGATGGCGTCGATTTTTCCGGGGATACCGTAGAGATGTGCAACTACCACCAGCCTGACATCTGGATACACCTCGAATGCCTTTTCAAGAGCGTCGGGGCACATATTCCAAGTATCGGGCTCGGTATCAATAAAAACGGCTTCACCGTCCTCATACGCTACAGGATTGACAGTAGCGTCAAATGTCATATCAGAGCAGAAGACCTTATGTCCCTGAAGTGTTCCGCAATTCGGCTTTGGCTGTCCGTAGATCCTTTCACCTGCAAGCTTTATTGCAAGGTGGAGGGAAGCTGTTCCGCACGAAAGAGCCACAGCGTACTTCACTCCCGCATAATCTGCAACGAGCTTTTCAACTTCATTGACATTCTCGCCGGCAGTTGTTATCCAGTTCTTCTCAAATGCGTCATTCACCCATTTCTGCTCGTCACCATGCATTGTAGGCGATGAAAGCCATATTTTCTTTTCAAACGGTTTGATATTGCTCTTGTTTACAAACATTTACTGCCTCTTCTCCTATCCACTCGGCGTTGTACATGATATTCCCCCCATTGCAGAAACAAAGCCGTACTCTGCGAAAGGAAATCACCGACAAAGCCAGTATTTATCAAATCTCTGTGAAGACAGAACGCTGCCGCCCAAACCCATATTCGGACGAACCGCAATTTGATCTTTTAAATAAAGCTCTCAATTTATATCATTTTAAACCTTATCCTGTTAAGTCATACAGCCGGTACAGCCACCGTATATCCGCAGGCTGCCGTACTGTATATCTGTATCCTGTTCGTCAACAAATTCTTCCCCGTGATTTTTATAACGTTGATGAAAGTAATGTAAAATATAATGTAAAAGGTTCAAAACCTGTACTTTTTAATTATACCCTTTGGTCAAAAAAAAAGCAAGCGGAAAAATCGGGGAATTCTGAGAGTATATATATTTTTGTCATATTTCACAAAAAACCAATTTTACTCCCTGTCAAAATGTCGTAAAAAAATATACATTATGGATTTTTGAGTATTCGGTTTAAAATTTGTATAACTAAAAGGAAAAATCACCTATATGCATATACAAACAGTAAGTATTGAAAATCAGGGAAAAAGCCCCGTAAACTCCGTTTTTTGCTGCACGAAATCTCATTCTTTTAGCATAATTGTATATCAAGCATAATATTTTCAACCTTTTCCGCAGTTTTATGGGTTGTCTTACAACGAATAATGTTATAAAATATTAGCGGATATTAAAATTTAAGGAGGAATCCATATGTATGAGAGATTTATCTCACGCATGACATCATTAGGATTATCCGCTGTTATGGTTTGCACTGCGGCAAACCTTCCCCCGATCCGGACTATGGCAGCGGAAGACGCAAAAATCGAAGCTTTCAGCCTTGCCGACGTCACCATGACCGACGCATACTGCACCAATGCTTTCAGCAAGGAGCTGAAGTACCTGCTCTCCTTCGAGAACGACAGGCTGCTTGCAGGCTTCCGTGAGAACGCAGGCTTAAACACCAAGGGTGCAAAACGCTACGGCGGCTGGGAGAACACCAACATCGCAGGCCACGCAGTAGGCCATTACCTTACGGCTCTTGCGCAGGCTTATCTCCACCCAGAGCTTGACGACTCCCAGCGGGAGACCATACGCACGAAGATGTATTCGCTTATTGACGGTCTCCGCGAGTGTCAGAAGAACTCCAAGGGAAAAGCGGGCTTCATATGGGCTGCCGCTCACCCCAACGGCACCGGAGTGGAGGTACAGTTCGACAACATCGAAGCAGGCAAGTCCAACATCATCAATGAAGCATGGGTGCCGTGGTATACCATGCACAAGCTTATCGCAGGAATTGTGGATATCTACAACGCCACAGGCTATGCTCCCGCAAAGGAGCTTGGCTCAGGGCTCGGCGACTGGGTCTACAACCGCTGCAAAACATGGGACCAGCGCAAGCATAACACCGTACTCTCCATTGAATACGGCGGTATGAACGACTGTCTCTATGACCTGTACCTGATAACAGGCAAGGACGACCATGCAGCTGCCGCTCATTATTTCGATGAGACCAACCTCCACGAAGCAGTCCTGAAGGGCGGCGCCAACGTGCTCAACAACAAACACGCCAACACCACCATACCCAAGTTTCTCGGTGCCCTCAAGCGCTATATCGCTCTCGACGGCAAGACCGTGAACGGCGAAAAGGTGGACGCTTCACGCTATCTGCAATATGCAGAAGCCTTCTGGGAAATGGTGAACGCTCACCACACCTACATCACCGGCGGCAACAGCGAGTGGGAGCACTTCGGCATGGACGACATCCTCGACAAGGAGCGTACCAACTGCAACTGCGAGACCTGCAACTCCTACAATATGCTCAAACTCAGCCGCGAGCTCTTCAGGATAACAGGCGACAGCAAGTACATGGATTTCTATGAGAACACCTACTATAACTCCATACTCTCCTCGCAGAACCCCGAAACGGGCATGACCACATATTTCCAGCCCATGGCTACAGGCTATTTCAAGGTCTACAGTTCAGCCTTCGACCACTTCTGGTGCTGCACCGGCAGCGGAATGGAAAGCTTTACAAAGCTCGGCGACACCATATACATGCACAAAGACGATACTCTGTACGTCAACATGTATCAGAGCTCCATACTTGACTGGGCCGACAAGAATATGAAGATAACCCAGGAAAGCGACATTCCCCGCGGCGACACAGCAAGATTCACCGTAGACGGCACGGGAGCTGTTGATTTCCGCTTCCGTATCCCCGACTGGATAGCGGGAAATATTACCGTAAAGGTGGACGGCGAGAAGTATTCCTACAAGAACGTTAACGGCTACGCGCAGGTAACGGGTGACTTCAGGTCAGGCGATGTAATAGAGCTCACTCTTCCCGAGGACGTAAAGGCTTACTCCCTCCCCGACAAGAATACGGTCTGCGGCTTCAAATACGGTCCCGTCGTGCTCAGTGCCGAGCTTGGAAAACAGGACATGGTCACAAGCTCAACGGGAATGTGGGTGACTATCCCCAAGGATAAGGTAACGCCTTCCGAAAACATCAGAATATCTGACAACAAGACTACGGTCAGCGCATTTATGGCTGATATAAACGACCACCTCGTAAGATCTGGCGACTCACTGAATTTCACTCTCAAGGGCACCGACCACGACCTGACGTTCTCGCCTCATTACATGCAGTACCAGCAGAGATACGGCATTTACTGGAACTTCCAGAGCAGCAGCACAGCAGTTGACAGACCATCACGTGCAAAAAAGACTGTTACCGATACGGTACAGCCGGGCTACGGCCAGTATGAGAACGACAACCTTCACAATATGCAGGAGCTGAACTCTCAGGGCATAACCGATGACAGCACCTACCGCTACGCAAAGAACGGCGGCTATTTCAATTACCGCATGGCTATAGACAAGGAAGCGGACTACAATTACCTCACAGTAAAGTTCCGCAAGGATGACAATAACAAGACCATACGAATAACAGCAGGCGATGCTGTCCTCTACAGCGGAGCTCTCTGCTACAAGGGCAGCGAGGACGTTTACGACGTGAACATCATGCTGCCTCCCGGGATCATTGAGCAATATTCCGAGCATATCACTGCCGACGGAGTTGAATACGACGTGATAACCGTGGGCTTTTCCTCGGAAAATGACGAGGAATCCGCAAAGGTCTGCGACTTTGTCTACATGACGGCTTCGAGGCCACTTTACAAGTATGACAGCAGTATCGCATATTTCGTGGACTGCGGAGACCATGACCCGTATACCGTAACAGGTTCGGATAAGCTTGGCTGCTACAACAGCGTAACCGAGCAGCTCTACGGATATGACGAGGTAACAGGAGCAGCATGGGGACTAATTGACGATCCCACTGACAAATACGATGGCAGTTCCAAGAGCGGCGGACTTTACACCGCCAATACATGGTGTGATGAGTACAACACAGCCGACGGCAGGGACAAGACAGCCACCTTCCGCTACACCAAGAACCAGTACGAAAACGACATGGAACGCCGTATCTCCTATGGCTTCACGCTCCACCCCGGAAAATATTCCGTTGAAATGTGCTTCAGTGACCCGTGGAGCTGCTCAACCAGCCCTTCAGTCTATGCAAACTATGATACGGACTTCTCTGAGCTCATCATGGAAAACTGCGCGACCGACGGAAAGACAGCTTCAAAGGGTGAAATAACAGTAGACGCAAACGGCGCTTTACAGCTCGATATCATTTCCGCTGACAAGGCTATAAACGTCAACTATATCATTATCCGCCAGCTGGAGAGCACTCCCCTGCCAACTGTCGGACATAATCCGGACAGCAAGCTCCTTCCCGGAGACGCAAACTGCGACGGTGAAATAGACATGTCAGACGCGGTGCTGATAATGCAGGCTCTTGCAAATCCCAACAAATACGGCCTCGGAGGTACTGATAAGGGTGCCATTACCGAACAGGGACTAATGAACGCCGATACGGATTCAGGCAGCAAGGGACTTACCACAGGCGACGCCCTCCGTATACAGGAGTATCTCCTCCACAAGATAGATTCATTTGAATAAACAGAATATACCTGCTGAAAGCTCCGCACATGCGGAGCTTTCAGTTTTATGTAAAATCATTTTATTATATTCTGTATTTATTCAAATACAACTTAATTTAATATGATAGCCATAATATCATTTTATGCAGTATCACATAAAAATATTGTCAAAAATAGTCTTATTGTCGATTTGTATACATGATCGTTGACAAGAACAACGTTCCCGTATTCATAGGCGCGGCAACTCAGATAAAATAAAACCTGAAGGTTTTAACATAATGAAAAAGGGTCCTTTCAGGACGCTTTTTCATTATAATCACTTTTTGTCTTCAAGTATTTTCCTTGCGATATGCACATTGAAGAACTCTATGAGGGGGCCCATGAAGAATGCGGTTATTATGGTACCGATACCCGCGATAGCAGGTATTTCTCCGATACGTCCGCCCCCGGCAATGAACATCAGAGCTCCGAGAACAACACAGCACACATCGGTACAGATACGTATGAACTTGAACTTGCCTATCTTCCACTTATTCGCCATTATCAGCGCAACAGCGTCGTATGTGGAAACTCCGAGGTCGGCGGTTATGTACAGCGATGAGCCTATACATATGATGACGATGCCGACAATAAGAAAGATGATCCTCAGCGGCATCGACGGCTCGGGCACAAGCCACTGAAGCAGCTTGTAGGAGTACTCAGTAACATAGCCAAGAAGGAATAAATTGATGAAAGTTGCGATACCGATGTAATGCCTGTCGGAAATAAGGCTGAAAAGCAGCAATACCGCATTTACAATTACATAAAGGGTACCAAAGCTGATCGGAATGAGCCTGCTTATGCCGCTCATAAATGACTGAAACGGATCGACTCCGAAAGCAGCCATTTTAAATATGGCAACGCTGACGGCTCCTGCCATGACTCCCAGAATGGACATAATGATTCTTTTTTTCATGTTTTCTCTCTTTTCATAATATATTTCCGAATGATTATAGCACAGCCGCAAAAGCAAGTCAACGCTTTAATTGCTGTCCTGTTAACTAAAAAATGCGATTTTACGATAAATCTTTTACAAATCATCCTATCAAAACAGCCGATCATACAGATCGGCTGTCATTCTCTATGGTTTTATGTTGAGTCAAGCGCCTTACTGCTTTACAAAGAAAGCATTTGCACCTGCGTTTTCCATGCTGTCAGACCATACAAAGCCTGTCTTTGAACCCTCCTCGGAGATCTGGATATAGCCAGTACCGTTTGTGTACTGCTGTTCGCTGGAAACAGAACCGTCATCACCGACAGTTCTTATGCTCTTTACGCAGCTGTCATAGTTAAGCACCTGTCTGCCGTTGAATTCACCTGTAAAATTCCACTCGGTAGTCTCCTTGTCCGACTTTTTGAGTGAGATGTGAACACTGTAGAGCACATCGTTGATACAGTCAACGGAAAGTGAAGCGCCGCTGTCCGCATCATAGTAATTTCCTGCAAAAACATTATTGAATACTGCGTCGGTGGCTGGCTCGTTATTAGCAGCAGCGGGAGCAGAATATGTAACTGCAGGAACTGTTGGTGTCTCCGCAGCCTCTGTATTTGCAGCTGCCGTCTCAGCCGGAGCTTCAGCAGCTGGAGCCTCAGCCGCAGCAGGAGTCTCGGCAGCGGCAGGTGCAGCATCTGTTGCGTCTGCCTGAGCCTGTTGCTGGCCCTGTGTTGTGATCGTTCCCAAAGACTGATAATTTGAAGTGTACTTAAGCTCTCCGCATCCGCAGAGCATCATTGTAAGGGTCATTGCAGCTATAATATTTCTTTTCATATATATCGCTCCTATAGATTCATAATTTCAGCCGCTTTGTATGCAGCGGACTTAAGACAGGTACTGAACACATGTTCATACCCGTTATAATATTATCACACTCGCAAACGCATTTCAACTAAAAATCGTTTACGAGGGCAAAATCATCGTATTTGCTAATTTTCTGCATGATAAGTTGGCATATTTCAGCCTTTGCATGCGGAGCTTTATTATAAAAGAAACGTTTTTGACATTTTACAGGATAAGTGATATAATTGCTTTATTACCGTAAAAGGAGCAGCATTAATGGTAAAACGAACTGATATAAGTATAAATAAGACTACTTCAAGAATTTTTGATATATTTTCGGCACACCCGTACATATGTGCATTTACAGCCTGCCTTTTCGTGCATTTTTTCACTTTCGCTCAGGAGGAGCTCATACCCGCAAACACAATGCTCACAGGCTCGGCTGTACTAATAGCAGCGGTCATCGCAGTATCGTGGAAAAGTCATAAAAAAGGACGTATCCCGCTGATTTCGGCAGTACTATTCTCAGCAGCCTTTGCAGTGGCATTGCTCGCACTTGACTGCAGTCTGGTCTCCGGCCGCAAAGGCGTATGGATAATACTTGTATGCCTTGCTGCCATGACAGCAGTCAGTCTTTATCTTAAGAAAAATACCAGCTCAAGAGAAATAACCGAAAGGCTCACAAGCCTCATGATGCTTGGGACAGGCTTTCTTACCAAGCTTATGTACATATTCTACACAGACATGTACACAAGACAGAACGACGTGGGCGCATTCACGGGAACTCCCGACGACGCAGGACATTTCGGATATATAGAGTATCTCATGTACACACGACATCTTCCCGATTTTGATGTCCGCACGCGGTGGCAGTTCTATCACCCGCCGCTTCACCACACTATCAGTGCCATATGGGTATACATCAACGAGAATATTTTCGGACTTGACTTTGAACAGTCCCGTGAATCCCTTCAGATACTGTCGCTTTTCTGCTCAATGGCAATAATCATTTCCGCATACAAGATAATGCGTCATTTCAAGCTCAGCGGCGTTGCACTTTATACTCCGCTCGCGGTGATATCGCTCCACCCCGCATTCACATTTTTCTCGGGAGCTCTGAATAACGACGCCCTGTCTACAGCACTTACGGCAGGTGCCTGCCTTGCCGCTGTAAAGTGGTACAGGAGCCAGGAAATGAAAGACATAATAAAGCTTGCACTGTGTATCGGACTGGGCATGATGGCAAAGCTCTCCGCAGCTCTTATCGCATTTCCTGTGGCATTTCTCTTCCTCAATGTTCTGATCTCAAATTTCAAAAAGAAGTGGAAAAAACTTGCGGTGCAGTACGTATGCTTCGGAGCGGTATGCGCTCCCCTTGCGCTGTGGTATCAGATAAGGAACTATCTCTGCTTCGGCGTTCCCATTGCATATGTACAGGAGCTTGGCAAGGACTGCGAGCAGTACGTGGGAAATATCAGCTTCATGAACCGTATAACCGATTTCTCCGCATCGCATTTCAGGGGCATATTCCAGCACTGGGCCTATCTTGACGAAAACGGCGTCCTTGCAGGCAGCAACGAAACGAACCCTCTCATAGCCATACTGAAAAACTCAGTATTCAGTGAAGGCATCAACGAGACAAGCTTCACCATAGGAGC
Source organism: Ruminococcus flavefaciens (assembly GCA_002309635.1). Taxonomy (GTDB): domain Bacteria; phylum Bacillota; class Clostridia; order Oscillospirales; family Ruminococcaceae; genus Ruminococcus; species Ruminococcus flavefaciens_J. The sequence goes on from DBXO01000024.1 coordinate 31,465, forward strand.
AAATATTTCCGCCATAATGACGTTCTTCTTCATAGTCAACCTGATAATAGCCGCAGCTGCCATAGTCCTTATGACGGCCTCATGTTTCAGAAAGACCTCCGCAAATACGGTAATGAAAGCATTTTTCGTGTTCTTCCATGTGATAATGATAGCTAATTTCTATCAGATGTCGGCAGAATATCCCTTTGTCTGCACCATGAACTTCCGATACATAACTTTAACAGTTGTAACGGGAGCATTATTCTGCGGACTTTTCCTGCAAAGCCTGCAAAAGTCGTCCGAAAAGGCCAAAAAAGCGGCTGCTGCAGTCAGCATAACTCTGTCAGCCCTGTTCTCAGCCTGTGCTATATGGGAAATAACCGCACTGTGCTTTCCAAAGCTCTGAACTTAAAACAAAAGCCGCAGCATATGTGTGATACGCATAGAGAAGTATATGTGAGAATTTATTGAGGAAAACCCTTTTGAAAAAGGGCTTCCCTAACAGGGACCTGTCCCCTCT
>DBXO01000040.1 GCA_002309635.1 Ruminococcus flavefaciens
AGGCAGTTTGTTGTGCATGAAGCAGCAGAGATGATCTTGTCATCCTTTGTGAGAGTCTTCTCGTTTACGCTGTAAACGATTGTAGGAAGATCGTTGCCTGCGGGAGCAGAGATAACGACTTTCTTGGCACCTGCATCGATATGAGCCTGTGACTTGTCCTTTGAGCAGTAGAAACCTGTGCACTCGAGAACAACGTCTACGCCGATCTCTCCCCAGGGAAGCTCTGCAGCATTAGCCTTTGCATAGATTGTAAGGGTTTTGCCGTCAACAGTGATTGTGCCCTTCTCGTCGTCTGCTGAAACAGTGTGAAGCTTTTCACCGATCTTTCCGCAGTAACCGCCCTGAGCTGTATCATACTTGAGAAGCTGAGCGAGCATTGAAGGCTTTGTAAGGTCGTTGATAGCAACTACCTCGTAGCCGGGAGCATCAAACATCTGTCTGAATGCAAGACGGCCGATACGGCCGAAACCATTAATAGCAACTTTAACTGACATGGGATATACCTCCTAAAAATTTGTATGGTTTTATTATAACTCAACTCGGAAAAATTTTCAAGAGGTTCGACAAAAAAATAACAGAAATTTCGTGAAAAGTGCATATTGTACAAACATATAATTGCATATATCAAAATTTTTGTTGCAGTTTCTTTGCGGCGAAAATAAGTGACAGCTATTCCGTTTTGCAGGACTGTGCAGCCTAATTATATAGGTAGTTTTTTATTGATCTTTCAGCGGCTTTTAGAAAGGAGCGGCATTATTACTGACAAGGGCAACGGCTTCGGAGAGTTTTTTCAGATCCGTTCACAAGGGAATATCTTGTGCTCAGCGGTCATTCCGTCAGGCGGCAGTCACGGGCATAGCTGCCTTCTGCGAGCTCCTGCGTCAGGACATCAGAAAGTGTATAGTCGGCACGGGCGGCGATAATATGCGGTTTGAGCTGAAATGCGTCCCATAGTTGAAAACTTTAAACATTTCCGTAAGGTGTTGAGGACATTTGTGGACGAAGAGACGCTCTGTCAGCCTGACATTTTCAGCTGCTTTTACAGTGAAGTGACCCGCGGACTTGCAGAGCGGACAGGTGCCTCAGCGGAGCTTGAATGGGATTCGATGACGGTCGTAATACCGCAGATGAGCAGCAGTGGTACTGCCATTGTGAACGCCCCTGTTCCCGAAACAGAGGCAGGCTTTTTCAACCCCTTCGGCCTTATGCCGAGAGATATCCGAGACCGAATGTGATAAAAATGTGACAATTGAGAAAAACTAAGCATATTTGACAGAATCTTCTGGATTTTTTGTTGACATTATTCAAAAAAAGTTGTATAATAAAAACGTTGAAAGATATCAACGCAAAATCATCGTTTTCGGAGTGTGCTTATGGGAAAGAATTATGAGATAGAACGGAAATTTCTCGTTGAATTCCCTGATGTATCAGAGCTTGATGTGAAACGCAGGATAAGCATTGTGCAGACCTATCTCAGAAGCGGCGAGAACGGCTCGCAGCGCAGGGTGAGGTCAGTGAATGAGAACGGGAGCGTAAAGTTTACCTATACGGAAAAGATATTCCACAGCCCCGTGACAAGAGAGGAAAACGAGTACGAGATAACCAAAGAGGAATACCGCAGCCTCCTTGAACAGCACCGCGACAACTGTCCGCCTGTGATAAAGGTGAGGTATTGCTTTGACTATCACGGCCAGCTCTTTGAACTGGACACATACCCATTTTCGGATAAGCTGGCGATTATGGAGCTTGAGCTTGCTTCCCCCGAACAGGTAATAGATTTCCCCGATAACGTCAGGGTCCTCAGAGACGTTTCCGCGGACAGACGCTATTCCAATGCCGCTCTTGCGTCGGCAGGAGCCTTTCCCGAACAGAAGATTGGAGAACAGGATTAATGTCGGAAATATTCGTACCCGCTGACAGCCCCGAACAGCTCTCTGCCCTCTTTGGACAGCTGGACGGGAACATCAGCAAACTGCAAAAGGATTTCAATGTCACCGTCGTGAGCAGAGACGGAGGCATAAAAATAATCGGCGACGGCGATACGGCAGGAGCCGAAAAGGCTCTCCGCGCCCTTATGAGCTTTGCGGACAAGGGCAACGCTGTCAACGAGCAGACGGTCCGCTATGTGACATCTATGGTAGCCGACGGTATTGAGGAGGAGCTTCAGGAGCTCGGCGGCGACGGCATCTGCGTTACTGCCTCGGGCAAGATACTACGCCCGCGCACTGTAGGACAGAAACGCTATACAGACGCAATAAAGAACAATACCATCGTCCTCGGCATAGGTCCTGCGGGAACGGGAAAGACCTACCTTGCAGTTGCTATGGCGGTAAAGGCGTTCCGCGAGCACAGGATCAAGAAGATAATCCTTACCAGGCCTGCTGTCGAAGCAGGCGAGAAGCTGGGTTTCCTGCCCGGCGACCTGCAGGATAAGGTTGACCCGTATCTTCGCCCGCTGTACGACGCTCTTTTCGACATGTTCGGAGCCGAGAGCTTTGCACGTTACATGGAAAAGGGGATAATCGAGGTCGCTCCTCTCGCTTATATGCGCGGACGCACCCTCGATGAAGCGTTCATTATCCTCGATGAGGCTCAGAACACCACTTCGGAACAGATAAAAATGTTTCTCACCCGCCTCGGAAACGAGAGCAGAATGGTGATCACAGGCGATATCACCCAGATAGACCTCCCCGATACAAAGAGATCAGGGCTTGTGGAGGCTATCAAGGTCCTGAGGGGGATAGACGATATCGAAATACATCGCTTCACGGAGAAGGATGTAGTAAGACACAGACTTGTACAGGATATTATCAAGGCTTATGAAAAATACAACGAAGGGAGAAAAAATAATCATGGCTAAGTTAAAGGTTTATGTCAAGAATAATCAGACAGAGGTGAAGGTCCCAGTAGGTATAAGGCTTCTTATCAGAAGATGCTGTCAGGCAGTTCTCACAACTGAGAATTTCGGCAAGGACGCTGAGGTCAGCGTTTCATTCGTAAGCAATAGCGAGATAAAGAATCTTAACAAGATCTACAGAAATAAAGACGCAGTAACAGACGTATTATCATTCCCGCTCACAAGCGAGGACGGCGCTGTTGAGGTAAATCCCGAAACAGGCGCAGTACAGCTGGGAGATGTTGTTATCTCACTGGAAACAGCTGTAAAGCAGGCTCAGAATTACGGTCATTCACTGGAGAGAGAGGTAGGCTTCCTCACAGTACATTCAATGCTCCACCTGCTGGGCTACGACCACGAGACAAGTCAGCTCGATCAGCGTATCATGCGCGAAAAGGAAGAGTCGGTGCTTGAAAAGCTCGGTATCTCAAGAGACGTTACATTCGTAGTGAACGGAGAAAACGCCTGATGCCGAGAACAGCATTCGTCACTATCGCAGGACGCACAAATGCAGGAAAATCCTCACTGCTTAACGCTATCGTCGGGGAAAAGATAGCGTCTGTCAGCAGCAAGCCCCAGACTACCCGCACACGTATCACGGGTATACGCAATATCGACGACGTTCAGCTTGTATTTTTCGATACTCCGGGCCTTCACAAGCCTGTGAACAAGCTCAGCGAGCATATGCTGAACACTGTAAAGGAGTCGGTAAGCGACATAGACGCAGTCGTTTTCGTTATGGACTGCACAAAGAAGATAAACCAGCAGGAGCTTGATCTGCTCAGATCCATGAACAGCTCGAAAATGCCTGTAATACTGGTGCTCAACAAGATAGATCTGCTCAGGAACAAGGATGAACTGGCTCCCGTTATCGCAGACCTTACCTCGAAGGTGCAGTTTCAGGCTGTAGTACCTGTAAGCGTAACCGAAAACAGCGGCGTGGATATAGTTATCGACGAGATAATCGCTCTTGCGGAGGAGTCTGTGCACTTCTTCCCAGAAGATATGATAACCGACCAGCCCGAAAAGGTGCTTGCAGCGGAGTTGATACGCGAAAAGCTCCTCACCCTGCTGAGCGACGAGGTGCCCCACGGCATAGCAGTCGGCGTAGAGCAGATGAGCGAGCGCGACGACAAGGATATACTTGATATATCAGCAGTCATCTACTGCGAGAAGGAGTCCCACAAGGGCATAATCATAGGCAAGGGCGGCGCAATGCTGAAAAAGGCTTCTACTGCCGCGCGAATGGAGCTTGAGGACTTCTTCCAGATAAAGGTAAATCTCAAATGCTGGGTAAAGGTCAAGGAGGACTGGCGCAACAGAGAAAATCTGATACGCAGTTTCGGTCTGTCCGAGAAATAATTACCGTTAATAATCATAGCTTGTCCGCGGATAATAGTTACATAGAATTCTTATCTGCGGAGGAAGCTGTGAACGAGGATATTTTATGGAGCATTTTCGCCGAAAGCGGCAGGATAGAGGACTATCTGCGGTATACGGCAGGCAAGGAAGATAACCATGACAACTGTTGAAGGCATCGTCCTTAAAGAGCGTTCTGTAGGTGAACAGGACAAATTCATAGATATAATGACCAGGGAGAACGGAGTTCTCGAGGTTTCCGTTAAAGGCGCAAAGAAGATAAACGGAAAATCGGGCAGCTCTGCTCAGCTTCTGGCCTATTCACGGTTCTGTGTGGACAGGAGGGGGAATTATCTCTACCTCAACAGCGCAGAGCCGATACATATTTTTTACGGACTTCGCGATTCACTGTCGAAGATATCCCTGGCGAGCTATTTTGCGGAGGTCATACGCTTCTGCATAAAGCCCGAGACGCAGAACGGCGATATCATGCGGCTTCTGCTGAATTGTCTGTACTTTCTCGAAAAGGGGGAGCGGGACGAGCGTCAGCTGAAGTCGGTATTCGAGCTCCGTCTCATGTCGGAGATAGGCTATATGCCCGATGTGGTCGCATGCCGGAACTGCGGAGTTTTTGAGCCCGGGGAGCTTTATTTCTGTATATCCGACGGAGGCTTTTACTGCTCAGACTGCTTTGAAGACGACGGTGAGACTGACTATATGAAAATAAAGCTGCCTGTACTCAGTGCGGTACGGCATATAGTCCTCAGCGACTTTGACAGGCTCTTCGGTTTCCGTGTGTCGGAGACAACCCAGGAGAAGCTATCGGCGCTGTCGGAATCATATATGCTCACACACCTGGAGCGCGGTTTCGGTACACTGGATTTTTACAAGACTATAGTGTAAATCATGATTTAACGTATTAATTACGCCTTGTCCAAAACAAAGGGCTTCCAAAGGGTTTACAACCCTTTGGTCAGGTCAAGGGCTGACAGCCCTTGTGGGGTGTGGGGCAAAGCCCCGCATTCGGCAGGCGCTCCGCAAGGGTGAATTCCGAAAACAATCCAGTGAATTGTTTTCGGAAGAGGGACGCCCTGCAAGTGAGGGCGTCCCTTATCGGGCGGATATTATCTGCAACTACATGGAACGCCGAGGGCTGCGTTTCCTACAAACATAAATTATGATTTACAACAGTAAAGGATAATTATGGATAAATATTTGAAAACACTTGAACTGGACAAAATACTTGAAATGCTTGCGGAGCTCACCTCCAACGAGGAAACACGCCGCATGGCACTGGCGGTACGTCCCGATAACGACCTTGAAAGAGTACGCTATGAATGTCTCAAGACTTCGCAGGCGCTGTCTCTGTCGGTGCAGTTCGGAACACCGCCTTTCAGCAATTTCAAGGACATCAGCTCCGTTGCTGCAAGGGCGAGATCGGGAGCTGTCATATCGCTCAGCGATCTGCTTGATATTGCTGCTATGCTCAAACAGATAAAGGCTCTCTCAGACTGGTACGCCCACTGTGAGAACGTGGAAACGGAGCTCAGCTACCTATTTTCAAGATTGCAGCCCAACGACTGGCTGCTGGAAAAGCTGGAACGCTCAATTATCTCCGAGAACGAGATATCCGACGCGGCAAGTCCCGAGCTTGCGGCTATACGCCGTAAGATAAACCGTGCGGGAATGCAGCTCCGCGAAACTCTTGACAAAATGATAAAGAACAAGACCACTCAGCAGTACTTGCAGGAAAGCAATGTCACTATCCGTGACGGACGTTTCGTTCTGCCCGTAAAATCTGAGTACCGCGGACAGGTCAGCGGTCTTATACACGATACCTCCGCCACAGGTCAGACTATATTCATAGAGCCTATGGTTATAGTTGAAGCCAATAACGATATCCGTCTCCTTGAAGCAAAGGAGCAGGAGGAGATTGAGCGCATAATACATCAGCTCTGCCGTGACTGCGGTGAGTATGCGGATATACTTGCAGAGAACTACAAGGTCTGCACAGAGCTGAATCTTTACTTTGCAAAGTCCAACCTCGCAGCAAAGCTGCGCTGCTCGCTGCCCGAGATAACCGACGACGGTAAGATGCACCTGAAAAAAGCCCGCCACCCCCTTATTGACAGGAACAAGGCTGTTCCGGTGGAGATAAGTCTCGGCGAGGATTATCAGGCACTGATAATTACCGGACCAAATACGGGCGGTAAGACGGTAACGCTGAAAACAGCGGGACTTCTTGCGGCTATGACAATGTGCGGACTTCTCATACCCGTTGCCGACGGAAGCAGTATATCCGTATACGACCATATCCTCGCGGATATCGGCGACAGTCAGAGCATAGAGCAGAACCTTTCCACATTCTCGTCCCATACAAATAAGGTAATAGAGATACTTAAGACAGCCGACGAGCAGTCCCTTGTCCTTCTTGATGAGCTGGGCTCGGGAACAGACCCTGTCGAGGGAGCGGCTCTTGCAATATCAATAATCCGCAGACTCATGGAGAGCGGCGCAAAGGTAATGGTAACTACTCATTATCAGGAGCTTAAGGTGTTTGCTATCGACAGCGACGGTGTTGAGAACGCTTCATGCGAGTTCGATATAGAGACACTCCGCCCCACGTATAAACTTATAGTTGGCTCGCCCGGAAAGTCAAACGCATTTGCCATATCCGAGAGTCTCGGTATGCCGTCGGATATCATAAACGACGCAAAAATGCGCGTAAGCGAGGCGAATACCCGCCTTGAAGAGGTCATCGGCAAGCTTGAAGCCGCCCGTGTGGAGCTGGAAAAGCAGAAAGATGAGATAACACGCCTGCGTATACAGACTGCCGAGCATGAGGAGACTATCCGTAAGGAGCGTGAGCAGCTCGAGGCGTCAAAGGCTGAGGAGCTTGAAAAGGCAAGGCTCCGCGCCATGACGATTATCGAGCAGACAAAGGCAGAGTCCAACGAGCTTCTTGACGAGCTCGAGAAGCTGCGCAGAGAAAAGGACAGGAAGGATTTCAGTTCCAATGTTTCGGGCATGAAGTCTAAGACGAAGCAGAGCTTCAACAAGATGTACGACACGGCAAATCCCGTAGACAAGCGGGACCCCAACGAGGGCTATGTGCTGCCGAGAAAGCTTCGCAGGGGCGATACGGTCTATGTTGTGGATCTGCAGCGCAAGGGCATAATTTCCGGAGAGCCCGACGGCAGCGATTTCGTATACGTGCAGATGGGCGTCATGAAGACAAAGATGAATATATCCCGCCTGCGCCTTGAGGAGCCCGAGAAGATCACAGTGGGAAACAAGTCAATACGTCCCGGCAGGAAGATGAACAAGGTGGGCGTAAAGGCTGAGCGCAGGGGAAAAATGGAGCTGGATATACGCGGCTGCCCCTGCGATGACGGAGTTTATCAGCTTGACGCATTCATAGATCAGGCGGTAATGTCCAATATCTCCACTATAACCATAATCCACGGCAAGGGCACCGGACTGCTGAGACAGGCGGTTCACAGGCGTCTTAAGTCTCACCCGTCGGTAAAGACGTTCAGACTCGGACTTTTCGGCGAGGGCGAGGACGGAGTTACTGTAGCGGAGCTGAAATAAACAATAACCGGTCGGGGACGATTACGCATACGTCTTTCAGTCCCCGAACGTCATTAACAATAAATGCATATCAGAAGGGGGCACGGGATTGAACAGACTTATTGACAAATTTGCCGTACTTACAATATGTATGATGAGCCTTTTCATGTCGGACAGCTTTTCTGAGCCTGTTATCATTTCTCTCCTGACAGTAGCCTTTTCGGCAGCGGCTCAGCTTCTTACAGGCACTGTATGGGCGTATGCGCTTATCGCGGGCTGCTCGCTCCTGTGCGGAGCTTTCCCGCTGTTCTTCTGCACGGTCCCTGTAATGCTCTACGACGCCCTGTGGGAGAAGAAATGGTGGCTGGTACTTCCCGCTGCCGCTGTCATGCTAAGACTGGATTCACTCACTATCGGGCAGATAATGATAACCGCTGCCGCCATAGCGGTAACGATAATAGTCTACAACCGTATATCAGGACTTGAAAAGACCGTGGAAAAGCTTACACTGCTCCGTGACGAGGTGGCAGGCAAGAACAGGCAGCTTTCCGAGCAGAACATAAGGCTTGCACAGGCTCAGGACAACGAGATACACCTTGCAACTCTGAAAGAGCGGAACCGTATCGCCCGTGAGATACATGACAATGTGGGGCATATGCTGACACGTTCCCTTTTGCAGTCGGGAGCTCTTATAGTCATAAACAAGGACGAGCAGCTCCGCGAGCCGCTGGAGAGCCTGCGCTCAACTCTTGACAGCGCAATGACCAGTATACGCGAGAGCGTTCACGACCTGCACGATGACTCGATAGACCTGAAAAAGGTGATAGAGGACAGCATAAGCTCGGTGGACAGCAGATTCACTGTTACTCTCGACTGCGACATCAGTGAAAATATGGCAGGCAATATCAAGCTATGCATCATAGGCGTGGTCAAGGAGGGGCTCTCCAATGCAGTGAAGCATTCCAAAGGCGACAGGATAAATATTGTTATACGTGAACATCCTGCGTTCTGTCAGCTCATGCTGGAGGACAACGGAAGCTGCTCGGAGATAAGGGAGAGCGGCATAGGGCTCAAGAATATGCGCGACCGCGCTGCCGCACTGGGTGGCAGGATAAGCTTTACGCCGTCGCCCGAGGGCTTTAAGATATTCATGTCTGTGCCGAAATAAAGGAGTACATATGAACATTATAGTTATTGACGATGACAAGCTGGTAGCCTTGTCGCTGAAAACCATACTGGAAAGTACGGGAAAGGTGACAGTTGCCGCAATGGGTGAGAACGGACAGCAGGCTATCGAGCTTTACGGCAGTCTGCGCCCCGACGTTATCCTTATGGATATCCGCATGGACGGCATGACGGGCATAGAAGCAGGGGAAACTATCCTGAAAAAATTCCCCGACGCACGTATACTGTATCTGACCACATTTTCCGACGACGAGTATATAGTCAAGGCTCTGAATATGGGAGCAAAGGGGTATATTCTCAAGCAGGACTTCGACGGCATAGCTCCCGCACTTGAGGCGGTGATGCGCGGTCAGAGCGTATTCGGCGAGAAGATAATAACCAAGCTCCCCGAGCTTATGGTGCCAAAGGAGGATTTCGACTTTGCCGCTCACGGCATAAGCGATAAGGAGCGCGAGGTAATGGAGCTTGTGGCAAAGGGACTCAGCAATAAGGAGATATCGGGACAGCTCTTCCTGAGCGAGGGGACTGTCAGGAACTATATCAGCAGTCTGCTGGATAAACTTGCCCTCCGCGACAGGACTCAGCTGGCAGTATACTATTATACCGAAGTTAAAGGCAATTCATAATGCAATGATTTGAATTGTTTACTTGATAAAATGGATATTTATTAACTGTTTTATCTGCTCAAATTTGTATTATCTGCTTGACATAAGCGGGAATTTGTGGCATAATTAGAGTGTATAGCTATGGTATACTCGTGAGGAAGCTCCGCTGAAACGGAGCAATAAAAAATGAGAGGAGAGTTTTACTATGCTTAAAAAAATGACAGGCGGTATCGTCTCTGCCGTGCTGCTGGCTTCTTCGACTGTTTCGGCTATGCCCGCAGACGTGATGACAACAGCAAACGCTGCCGACGGCAAGTTCAACTATGTTGACGCACTTGACAAGTCGCTGTTCTTCTATGAGGCACAGCAGGCAGGTCCCCTTCCCGAGTGGAACAGAGTGGAGTGGAAGGCTGATTCCGCTATGCACGACCCTGTACTCGGCGGCTGGTACGACGCGGGAGACCACGTAAAGTTCAATCTCCCTATGTCATATTCGGCTTCTATGCTGGCATGGGGACTGTATCAGTATCCCGACGGACTTGCAAAGGCAGGCCTAAAGGATACTTACGTAAACAACCTTACATTCGTGCTTGATTATCTTGCAGAGTGCGATAAGGGCACTGAGGTCATATATCAGGTAGGTATAGGTAAGGATGACCACACATGGTGGGGGCCTGTTGAGCTTCTGGAATACGGAATGGAGGACAACTCACATTCTATCGCTGAATGCCGTGCAGCGCTGAAGTCCTCAAAGGGATGTTCCGCTGTATTCGGTGAAATGGCAGCTGCTCTGGCAGCAGGCTCGGCAGCTCTCGACGGAAGCATCGACGCTTCAAAGAAGGCTGACTACTTAAAGCATGCGGAGAATATCTACAAGATAGCAAAGACATCTCCAAGTGATGACGTATACAATAAGAGCGACGCGCAGGGCTTCTATCAGTCAAGCCACTTCTATGATGAGCTTTTCTATGCAGCTAACTGGCTGTATATCGCAACTAAGGACGATGCTTACCTTGCAGACGCAAAGAGCTTCATGCCTAACCTTTCAAAAATGCTTGGCGAGGGAGATACTCTTGCTTACGGCTGGTCGCACTGCTGGGACGACAATATGCAGGGCGCTATGCTGCTCTATGCTATAAATACAAATGATTCCAGTGCAATCGCACACGTTAAGAAGCACTGTGACCGCTGGGTTAAGGGCGATGAAGCAACGATCATCAGCGGCGGACTTCGCTGGCTCAGCAACTGGGGTTGTCTGAGATATGCAAATACAGCTGCTTTCATTGCAACTGTTGCAAGTGACACTGTCCTCAAGTCAGAGGCTGACGCATATACGGAATTTGCTGAGACACAGGTAAACTATGCTCTCGGTGACAACCCGCTGAAGCAGAGCTATGTAGTAGGCTTCGGCGACAAGTATCCTCAGAATCCTCACCACCGTACAGCTCACGGTTCATGGAAGAACGATCTTAAGATACCTGATAGAACAAGACATATACTCTATGGTGCTCTCGTCGGAGGTCCTGCACAGAACGGTTCTTACAGTGATGACCGTCAGGATTTTATCTACAACGAGGTAGCTACCGACTATAACGCAGGCTTCACAGCAATGCTCTGTAAGATGGTAGACAAGTACGGCGGCACAAAGGATCCTAACTTCCCGGAGCCCGAGACACACGACGGACCCGAGTTCTACGTTGAGGTACTCTCAAAGGGCGGCGATTCCAGCGGTCAGACTATCAGCTTCAAGGTGACCAATCACTCCGCATGGCCTGCAAGAGTTCAGGACAATATCTCATTCAGATACTTCATGGATCTCAGCGAGGTAAAGGCACAGGGCAAGAACCCCGAGGATCTTGTTATCCGCTGCGACCGCGACCAGTCTGCAATGTATTCCGCAAAGGGCTATAAGACAGCCGAGATATCCAAGCCTATCCAGTACAGCGGCGATATCTACTATATCGAGGTAAATCTCCCCGACGGACGTGTTGTTCTTCCTATTTCAGAGGGACAGCAGCAGTGCGAGATACTTCTTGCTATCGTAATGCCCGATTACGGCAGCGGCTGGGATTCATCAAATGACTTCTCGGCAAAGGGCGTAGGCAAGAGCGCTAATGCAGCCGACGGCACTGCAAATGGTGTTATCACTCCTTATGTACCTGTTTACGTTGACGGCAAGCTTTACTACGGCGAAGAGCCCGACGGTACAAAGGCTGACGGTCTCGGCGGTACAGGCAGTGACAGACCGAAGACACCGACTACTACACAGCCTAAGGTAGAGACAACTACAACTACAGCTCCCGAGACTGTAACAACTACAACTACAACAACTACAGCTCCCGAGACAACTTCGACTACAACCACCGAGACAACTACGAGGCCTGTTGTATCTGCTACAACAACTACACAGCCCAATGACGGTCAGAACGGCTACGGTACAGGTCTTGTACCTGTTTTACACCAGCCCGAATACGGCGATTCAAACTGCGACGGCTATATCGATATGGCAGACGCTGTACTTATCATGCAGGCTCTTGCAAATCCGAACAAGTACGGTATCAAGGGTTCAGACAGCAAGCGCATCACAGCTTGGGGCGCAGAAAACGCTGACGTTGATAAAAGCAGCGAGGGACTTACATCGAATGATGCACTTAAAATTCAGCTTTATCTGCTTCACAAGATAGACAGTCTCAAGCCTGAAAATTAATAACCAAACCGAAAAAGCTCCCCGATATTCCGGGGAGCTGCTTTTATATATGCAAGTGAGAAACAATAAATAGTTCTCACTCACTATCACGGTTTAAATTACTAAAGTATATTGCGTGAGGATATAGGTAAGAAAGTGAGAAAGTAATTATGACAAATTACTGAAAAGGCCTTGACAAATATATCGAGATGTGATATACTTATATCACAGTAAGATGTATCGAGATGCGATGCATCAGGTTTTGATACATCAAACCATGATATAAGGAGTGTTGAGGATGAACGAAAGACTTAAACGAGTCTATATCCCCATGTCGGAAACTGCCTTTTACATACTCTTTTGTCTCCGCGAGGAAATGCACGGGTACAGCATCACGCAGAAGGTAAAGGCTATGACCGACGGGGAAGTGGTGATAACTCCGGGAACTATGTACGGAAGCTTATCAAAAATGGAAAAAGACGGTCTGATAAGATTTGTCCGCGAAGAAGACAAGCGAAAGCTTTATGTCATCACCGAAACAGGTGAGGAGATTCTTGAAATAGAAATTGCGCGTATCAAGCGCTTGTACCGAAATGTAGGAGGTAACTGATATGAGTGACAATGCAAGGTTAACTACACATAAAATATTTCTTCTTCCTGATTACGAAAAAGAAGGAGAGTATCTTACGAAAATGCACAATGTGGGCTGGAAGCTTGAAAAAGTCTGCGCCTTTTCCCAGCACTTTGTAAAATGCGAGCCGGAAAATGTTGTATACAAGCTGGATTATGTTTCAAATAGAACTGATTATCCTGAGTATATTAAAATGTATGCGGATTACGGCTGGGAGCACTGCGGCAGAGTTGCAGGATTTGACTATTTCCGCAGAAGCGCAGATGGAATTTCTGAAAAGGAAATGGATATATTCAGCGATCCGCAGTCAAAGCTCGCTATGATGAAAAGAGTGATAATTACAAGAATGACTCCGCTGCTCATTATATTATTCCTGATGATAATACCGAATCTCTTTTTGTTTGTGATGAATTATCCCAGATTCGGAACGGCGGGTGTGTTAATTGCACTCGTATATTTAATCCTGTTTGTTGAATATGTTTCGATTTTTATCTACTGCATAAGAGGATTCCGTAAGCTCTGTAATAAATACAAGGAATAGAAAAAAAGCTCCGAAGCATGAAGCCTCGGAGCTTTTGTGTCATATTCAGATACCGCAATCTTCGTATTCCTTCCACTTTTCGTAGTATATCCTATTGCTTCGGCTGCGAAACAGAATGTATGCTGCGGATGTTATCAAAAGGAATATCGCACCGAGTATCGGCAGCGACTCCCTGAACATTTTCTTTTCGGGACAGATATTTTTGTTTTTGCGGCTCATTATTGAAATTCCTTTGCTGTGTTTACTTTGTGCCGTTAGCTCCGCCGTTCATCTCAGCAAGAAGTCTCTGGAGCTCTGCGTCTACCTTGGCCTCGGACTCCAGGTCTCTAAAGGTATTCTTCAGATCGTCGCCTGTGCCGCCTGTGAGAGCGTCGCCTGCGATCTCTGTGAATGCAGCAGCTTCTGCTTCCTTGCGGACTACTTTCTCCTCCATTCTCTGAAACTTGTCGAATGAAGAATTGGGATCGAAGCTTCCTGCAGCCTTTGCAAGGCTCTTCTGTGTATCTGCCATCTGTGAACGTGCGATAAGCATTGCCTGACGGCTCTTTGCCTCTTCAAGCTTTGACTTGAGCACCTCTACCTGATCGCCGATAGCGTCTGCCTGTGCGGAGATAGAGTCGTACATTTCCTTATAGTTTGCAAGATCCTCGTCAGCCTTGACCTTTCTTGCGAGAGCCTGCTTGGCAAGGTCCTGATCGCCCTTTGCGAGAGCTGCCTTTGCCTTTAATTCCCAGTCAGCCGATACTTTCTGAGCGTCGAGGTACTTCTTCTCGGCGAGGCGCTCGCTTGCCTTAGCCTTGCCGTAGTTCTGAGTAGCCTTTGAGAGCTCTGTCTGCATATCGATGATGATCTGCTTGACCATCTTCTCGGGGTTCTCGCACTTATCGAGCAGGTCATTGATGTTTGCCTTCAGGATATCTCCTATTCTCTGAAAAATAGCCATAATGTTTTTCCTCCTATAATTGAAAAAATATTAAACGACGTTCTCATGCGCCGTAAATTACATCACTCTATGGGGTGAGCGTTATTGAAACGCACTCTCAAGCGATTGAATCCCCATGTACCTACCAGGAGCATCACATAGCTGACGATCCTTGACACTGCCATGATGAAGCCTGACACATCTGCTGCTGTACCCGACGTAAAGCGGTTCACGCAGTCAGCCAGCAGAGCCAGTGCCATCACGAACAGCATCCTGTCATATCCTCTTGAGCATCTCTTCACTTCGGGTTCATCGCCCACCAGTGAGGAATTGTTTTTGAGCATAGCGAACAGGTTTCTGTAGGCGATAGCAGCAAGGCCTGTTGTGACCATAGCATCCAGCACGCAGGTACCTCTTGCGATAACGGTAGTCTTACCCGACACAAACAGCATCGTTACACCCGAAGCTGCGCTCAGAAAAGCGAGCATACCGCACATCGAATAAAGCGAGCGTGCTTTCGGTTCAAAGCCTGAGATCTCGGCAACACCGCCGAGCATGAACAGTGCTCCGACCAGTTTGATAAAGTAGCCTGCTGCCCATCCTGCATTCAGCTGAAAGTTGGCAAGCAAAAATCCTACGGTAAAAAAATTCATAGTTGATCTTTCGGATATCAGTCATTTCTCGGCGGTTTCTTCTGGAACAGGATCTTAGCCACGAGGCCTGCACCTGCGAAAATAAGGCCGAACATAAGCACATACACATAGAGGGATGCGCTCTTTGCATGGAAGCTGATGGAGTTTATCATTGCAATTATAATAATGACTATACCGAGTGAGGTGACTATACCTCCGACTGTTTTCTTTTCCATAAGGAACATAAGGAAGATACCGATGAGCAGCGGAACGAGCATTACTCCTGCGGTCATATCCCAGTTGCCTATACGCCAGCCCCAGTTCCATCTGACCTCAAACATATTGAGTGCCCAATAGATACCTCCGCCGAGCATCATTATACCAAGGAAGAACTGAAGAAGCTCATGATCTGCCTCTCCGGGAAGATTTGAAGCAAAAAACTTCTTTATCTCTCTCATCACTTTTACCCCTTTCCTTTTAATACGTCAGGCCATCGCCGACCGTAATCCCATTATATTATATTTTTCTCTTTCTGTCAATATTTTCGACTTAAAATAATGCCGTTTTCAGTTAATTTTGTCCAAAAAAAATAAT
>DBXO01000052.1:0-836 GCA_002309635.1 Ruminococcus flavefaciens
TTACAAATTGTATCAAACTTAAATGAGTTTACAAGATGTTTTATTGTCACGCAGATTA
This sequence comes from Ruminococcus flavefaciens, assembly GCA_002309635.1. Taxonomy (GTDB): domain Bacteria; phylum Bacillota; class Clostridia; order Oscillospirales; family Ruminococcaceae; genus Ruminococcus; species Ruminococcus flavefaciens_J. Next base: position 59 of record DBXO01000052.1, read on the forward strand.
AATATTGGAGTAAAACAGCGAATCTAAGCCAAATTCCCTGTTTGTAACTTTATCACTACTGCCAATTTGTTGATTTATACGAAATTTTAAGAGCTCATTTGTGCAATTTGTCAATTTCTCTTCATTTTGTCCACTAAGTATACAAATTAATACGTTCAGTTGATTCCACGTTCACGCTGCAAGTCTATAAACTCAGCCGCCAGCGCCTTTGCCTCCGCATAGGATGACAGCTGATAACAGCGACCCCTGAATTTCGCCGAGCCGTAGTACCCGTTCATGTACCATGCCGCATGCTTTCGGGCTTCATGCATAGCCAGCTCCTCACACTTTTCACTGAGCTCAAGGATAAGCCCTATGTGCTCCAGCATTACTCTCATTTTCTCCTCAAGAGTGGGCGGAGCATAGTCTTCTCCGTGCAGCTTCGCCGCTATTTCCTCAAAAATGAAAGGGTTGCCGTAGCTCCCCCGCCCTATCATGACGAGGTCGCAGCCCGTCCGCTCATACATCTCCCTGCAGGAACTGAAGTCCGTGATATCACCGTTTCCGATAACAGGAACACCCACCGCTTCCTTGACCGCCTTTATCACGTTCACATCCGACTCACCGCTGTAAAACATATCCCGTGTCCGTCCATGGACCGCTATCGCTGCAGCTCCCGCCGCTTCGAGAGCCATCGCCATTTCTGGAGCATTGACAGTATCCGCGCTCCAGCCGCTGCGTATCTTCACAGTAACGGGAGTATCACCGGCAGCCTTTACCGCCGCCTCTGTAACGGCAG
>DBXO01000052.1:866-1042 GCA_002309635.1 Ruminococcus flavefaciens
TTCGGCACAGGGCAGCCCATATTGATATCTATGATGTCGGGAGCATAGTCAAGAACTATCTTCACCGCTTCAGCCATAAAATCGGGCTCATTGCCGAAGAGCTGAACCGCCATGGGACGCTCCTCGCCGGTGACCGTGCACAGCTCCGCAGTCTTGCGGTCGCTGTAGCATATTCC
>DBXO01000052.1:1071-19378 GCA_002309635.1 Ruminococcus flavefaciens
CCGTACCTCTTGCACATGAGCCTGTATGCGCGGTCCGCAACTCCCGCCATAGGCGCAAGAGCGGCAGCCCGCTCTATGGCAGTTCTGCCTATTTTAAGGGTATCAGTCATTGTTCTGCTCCGAAGCAGCTTCTTCCTTGTTCCTGAAAACAAAGACCTTGCTGAGAATGTAGTTTGCAATGAAGATGAGTACCTGACTGAGGAATGTTATGAGCGTCTTGCTCATGCCGAGCCAGTCGCAGAAAATGAGAAATATAGCCTCCTCCATGCCGAGAGTGGCAAGTCTTGCGCCGTAGAATGAAGCAAAGACCTTCCAGAACTCCTTAGCGCCGTTAGTCTCATTCTTGAAGACGTACTTCTTATTCGTGAAGAACGCGAAAGTAACAGCGCAGATCCATGAGAATACAACGCCTGCGGTGCTCTCCCACTTCGGCTCGCCGGGAACCATTTTAAAGAGCATCAGCTTTGTAACGATGGAAACAACGGTGGTCAGTCCGCCGAAAACGAGATACAGCCACTTTTCCTCATATTTGTAGTATATTTTCTGGAGCGGCTTCGGAAGAATCGAAACGCACCACTTGATGAACTTTTCCATTTTATCTTTCCTTTCAAAAACAATGCTTTATTATAATAGCAGTTTGCGGAAAGAAATGCAAGTCCTTTTCTTATATTTCCGCATAAAAAACAGTTTTTTCGTAAAAAATGACTCAGAACCCGCAGCAGTCACCTCCACTTATTATAAACGGGCGGCTGCACTACTTTGTGACAATTAGTACAAACGGTATAACATTTTGTTTGCATTTCACTATGAGGGGAAAGGATTTTTGTGAAATACTAATATTGTATAAAACCAAAATTTATGATATAATACAAATATCGCTTAAAGATTTTACACAGTTGAATCACATAATTGCATTCTTCATTCGGTTTTTTAATCGGATTCCTTAGTTATTGCTCTGTTTTCATTCCGAAGCAATCGCCGAGGAATATGAAAAGCTCCCCAACGGGGAGCTTTTTCTTGTTAACAGTGCACATATCAAAAATCGCCCAAGACTTTTTTTTGTGCATTCCTACAGCATTTAAAGTAAAGCTTTAAATACTTATTGACAAACTTTAATCCACCTGCTATAATACAATCATCAGCTGATAGAAACTTTAAAATCTTAAAGCAATACTTTAAAAAAGGAGATGCTGTTATGAACAAAACAATATCAGAAAAACTAAAAAAACGTACCTTTATCGACACTGTACTGAGTTGTATTCTCTGCTTTGTCGCCCTCGGAGCTGCTATATGGCAGTTCATAGGCTATCTGGATCACACGAATATGAAGGAGTACCTGTCCAACAGTCTCTGCTCCATTATAATATTCGCAGATCTGGGACTTCTTGCACTTATACTGCTTGAAATACGCAGAACAGGCAAGCCCTTTTCAAAGAAGATAATAACAAAGCTCCGCATTATGGCAGTTATCCTCTTTGCAGGCGGTCTTATACCGTCCTTTTCGACTATTCCTGTAGACGACAGCCAATTCGCAGTGACCTTATCTTTTGATATGCAGAATATACTTATAATCGCAGCAGGCGTCATAATCGGCATAATATCGGAGGTTTTCGTATACGGTCTCAGTCTTCAGGAAGACAACGACCTGATAGCGTAAAGGCGGTGCGGCATGGCTATAATAATCAGACTTGACAGGATAATGGCTGACCGAAAAATGTCGCTGAACGAGCTTGCCGAAAGGGTGGGTATGACCAATGTCAACCTTTCCAACTTGAAAACAGGCAAAATGAAGGGCATACGCTTCGAGACCATGAACGCTATATGCGAAGCTCTCGACTGTCAGCCCGGCGACCTTTTTGAACATACCAAGGACTGAAAAAGCTCCCCTCACGGGGAGCTTTCCTTAATTTTTGCTAATTCAAAAGCAGCTTTAATTTTTTATTTGATAATTCATGTATTTTTATTGAAAATAAATTTTCAATATGCTATAATGTTTTTCGGATAGATTTTTTATCAATTCCATATCATACAAAACATTATAAAGGAGTATTATCATGAAAAAAATCAAAAAAATAACTTGTACAGCTCTCGCAGCACTGACTATTTTTTCATCAGGTATTACCGTCAGCAATAACACTACAAGCACATTTTTCCCTAATTCCATTGCCGCAGTCGCAGCAACGATTAATGGAGTTACATACGCAAACAGCGTATACTATAGAGAGTACTATAAAGAAAATGGTCAAAAGAAAGCATATTTTGAATGCAGATTTGGAAACGGCTGGTTTGATAAAAAATGGTATGATTATAAAGTAACTTATTTCGAAAAGTGCGATAAAAACGAACAGTCAATTGTCAACGCGTTAGAAAAGGCTGTAGGCAAAAGCAGTTTTAATTATCGTGCCAAAATAGCTGTGAAAAATAAGATTGTTGATTCAAAGGATGAGTATACTGGAAGTTATGAGCAAAATATTAGTATGCTTAAACTAATGAAAGAGGGTCACCTTATACGAACTGCTACACTTGTAGACAGTGGATATATTAATGGTCTGCCTATACGATATAGAAAAGATATCTAATTTATATTCTGTTTTAATTTCACAGCTAACCGCTGCGAAATCAGCAAAAGCTATTGCAGAACATAGAGGATGCCGTCCCCTATAAGCCTCAATCACTAATAACTAAAAAAGGCGTGACTTGCGTCACGCCTTTTGATATTATTACTTGTTGAGATTTGCTTCGATCATGTCGAGCTCATCATAGAGTGCCTGCGGGATATTGCCGCCCTTAGCCTTGATGTCCTCGTCATAGTATCTTCTCATCTCAGCGATCTCCTTCTTCCACTCGTTCTTGTCAACAGTGAGAAGCTGCTTGAGTGCGGAAGGTGTTACCTCGTCCTCGATGCCCTTGAGGTTGATATCCTCAGGCTTGGGGAGGTATCCGATAGGAGTCTCAACAGCGTCAACTTCGCCGTCAACTCTCTTGATGATCCAGTCGAGAACTCTCATGTTCTCGCCGTAGCCGGGCCAGAGGAAGTTGCCCTGGTCATCAGTTCTGAACCAGTTTACATTGAAGATCTTGGGAGCCTTGCTGCCGAGTCTTGCGCCCATTTCGAGCCAGTGTGCCCAGTAGTCGCCTACATTGTAGCCGATGAAGGGCTTCATAGCCATAGGATCGTGACGGAGAACGCCTACTGCGCCTGTTGCAGCAGCAGTTGTCTCTGAAGATACAGCTGATCCGATGTATGTACCGTGTGTCCAGTCGAATGACTGATATACAAGAGGAGCTGTTGATAGCACGTCTGCCGCCGAAGATGATAGCGGAGATACGGGCACGCCCTCAGGATTGTTGAACTCAGGAGAGATGCAGGGGCAGTTCTGAGCGGGAGCTGTGAATCTTGAGTTGGGGTGAGCAAGCTTCTTGCCCTCAGCTACCCAGGCCTCACCGTCGCACTTGATACCTGTCCACTCTGTAGCGTCCTTAGGCGGATTCTCGTTGAGCTTCTCCCACCATACAGTGTTGTCGCTGTTGTCGAGAGCAACGTTTGTGAAGATAGCACCGTTCTTTGTGCAGGCGAGAGCATTGTAGTTGGACTTTGCGTTTGTTCCGGGAGCAACGCCGAAGAAGCCGTTCTCGGGGTTGATAGCGTAGAGTCTGCCGTCCTTGCCGGGCTTCATCCATGCGATATCGTCGCCGACTGTGAATACCTCATAGCCGTCCTTCTTGTATCCCTCGGGAGGAATGAGCATTGCAAGGTTTGTCTTTCCGCATGCAGACGGGAAAGCAGCTGTGATATACTTAACTTCGCCGTTGGGCTTCTTGAGACCGAGGATAAGCATGTGCTCAGCCATCCATGCCTCGTTCTTGCCCTGGAAGGAAGCGATACGGAGTGCGAAGCACTTTTTGCCGAGGAGAACGTTTCCGCCGTAAGCAGAGTTGATAGACCAGATTGTATTTTCCTCAGGGAACTGAACGATGTATCTCTTTTCGGGATCAACGTCAGCCTTTGAGTGGAGACCTCTTACGAAATCGTCGGAAGTATCGCCGAGGTTCTCGAAAGCCTGCTTGCCCATACGGGTCATGATATTCATATTGAGTACAACGTAGATAGAGTCTGTTACCTCTACGCCTACCTTAGCAAGAGGAGAACCGATAGGTCCCATTGAGTAAGGGATAACATACATTGTTCTGCCCTTCATAACGCCCTTGTACATAGGAGTAAGGAGAGCCTTCATCTCATCGGGAGCCATCCAGTTGTTTGTAGGACCTGCGCCCTTCTTTTCCTTAGAGCAGATGAATGTTCTGTCCTCAACACGTGCAACGTCGTTAGCACGGGTCCTGTGATAGAGACAATTCGGATACTTCTCGGGATTGAGCTTGTACATTTTGTCCCAGCTGTCATCGGGGAGTGAAGTAACTTCCTCGATAAGTGAGTCGATCTGCTCCTTTGAGCCGTCGATCCATACTACCTTATCAGGCTGGCAGAGAGCGATCATCTCGTCAACCCACTTTAATACGTTGGGATTTTTTGTCAATGACATTGTATAATACCTCCTAAAAAATTATCAGATAATATGCGGAAATAAAGCTCCGCGAACAGAAAGTCAGTAAAAAACCGAACGTTCCTCAAATACTATTATATATTCTTTTTGTCAATGTGTCAATAGCCAGTTACGGTATTTTTTAGGAATAGCAATATTACCTAAAGATATAGCAATTATTGCTGTTTCGGACATTATCCCTTTGTAAAAATGCGGTAAACCGTAAATGTGATATATAAAAAAGGGAACGTTGTTATATTTTTGTCAATAGCACTGTATGATTGATATTTCCCCTGGAATGTGGTATAATAAATCATAATTCTGCGGATCAAAATTATGATTTACATAAGGAGAATCAAATGGAAACCAAGAAAAAAGCAACAAACTGCGAGACCTGCACAAACTATGTCTACGACGAGGACTATGAATGCTACGTATGCATGGTAAACCTTGATGAGGACGAGATGTACCGCTTCCTGCAGGGCACAAACTACGCCTGTCCCTACTACCGTCTCGATGATGAATACGGCGTGGTACGCCACCAGAATTAAGTTATCAGGCAGCTTCCAACAGTACCGTCGGGACGGAGCTCCGCTGCTGCCGCAACTCCGTTTTCGCACAGCTGTCCAAGCACTGTTACGATATCGCTTTCGGGAGCTATCCCCTGCTTTACCGCCTGTTCCGAGATACCAATGAGCCGCTCAGCACCGTATTCTTCAAGGAGGCTCTTTCCGTCCTTACAGCAGACCACCATGCATGACGGAGATATCCTCCACTTGTTAAGCATATGCGCAAGAAGCCCGCGGCATTCCATGCCGTCAACTATGACGAGCTCGGTATAGCCAGTAAAAATATCTCTGCCGCGGATAAGCTCCGCATTGCTCATAAGCGACTTCATATCGCCGCCCTCTGCGTTCAACCTTTCGTCCTCCTCAAAGAAGACGAGCGCCACCTCCTTTTTCTGCGAGCCAGATATTGCAGCTGCCCGCAGATAGCTGCGCTCATGTATCTTCCCCGGGGCACAGCCGGTTGCAAATGACCACATAAGTGCAGTCATCAATACAAGGAACACTTTTTTCACTCAGATCACTCCTTAAAATATTTTACCATGTTTACTGATTGTTCATATAAATGTACTAAAAAATCTACATTGTTTCCCCCGAAATATGCTATTATATAAATTGAGAAACTGTAGGAGGTGAGCCAATGAAACTCTCTGACACCTCGGATAACATTGTCATTGATGTTGTTGAACAATTCGACTACTCAACACAGAACGAGTCATATAATGAAAGCTTTATTTCATGGAGAAAAAAGATAGACAATCCCTACGCCTTTAACTTCAGCAGGAACCGTAAGGAAAGCGTATTCGTCGAAGGCAAGGGCTTTGAGACCAGGTCATTTTCAGACGCCGAGCAGACCTGTATCGGAAAGATACTCAACGTTGCGGGAATCGCAATGTTCATCTGGATAGTTGCCGATAATATCATCAGCCGCCTGGCTGTTGCAATATTCGATCTTTTTGGATTCAATATCCATACCTCATTCATCAGCAAAGCCTACTACGGCGGCAAGACGGAAATAGTTACCGCGCTCATCCTCATATCCGTCATAAAAATATGGCTCCCCGCTCACTACGTCCACCAGAAACTGAAAATGCCGAGACGTGTCGAGTTCATGACCACACTTAACCACGCTCCCGATATGTTCGGAGCCATTTTCATGGCTCTCTCGGTAAGCGCTATAACCAGTCTCCCAAGTATCTACACAAACAGGATGCGCGAGGTATTCGATTACTTCAGGTCCATAAACGCCGATTCCTCCGTATGGGATCAGGAGCAGTTCGTTATCTACACCATATTCGATATACTTGTGGTGACCGTAATATCAGAGCTCTTTTTCAGAGGAGCCATTTTCGCAGCGCTGAGACAGTTCGGAGACACCTTTGCAATAATAATAACCTCGCTTATGTCGGGACTTCTTGTACAGGACTTCCTTGAAATGCCCGCAGCGATAATGATATCGGCAGTCGCCTCCATCGGCATGCTTCGCAGCGGCTCCGTATTCACGGCAATATTCGTACAGACCATATTCAAGATGTACCGCCTTGCACTTGTGCTCGCGGACGCAGATTCAAACGATTCACTCCATCTCAGAAGGAACAGCTTCATACTCCTTGTATTCATAGTAGGAGCTACAGGCGCCTCTATACTGCACCTGTTCAGAAGAAATCAGGAGCTGCACAGGATAGCTGAATACAACTCAGAGCTCACACTCAGACAGCGTATGATAGTCGCATTCAAGGCCTTCCCTGTTTCGGCAGTCGTTTGCTTCTGCATACTTGCAGCAGCTATACAGATCATTCTTTAGGAGCAAAAATGGAAAAATATATGCGCCGCGCACTTGAACTTGCGCAGATCGCTTTCAACGAGGGCGAAGTGCCTGTCGGAGCAGTCGTAGTGAAAAAGGCAACCGGCGAGATCGTCGGTGAGGGAAGAAATATGCGTGAGAGAGCAAGAAACGCTCTTGCCCACGCCGAGATAATGGCCATAGACAGCGCCTGCCGAAGACTCGGCGGCTGGCGGCTCCCCGACTGCGCTATATATGTTACCCTTGAACCCTGCCCCATGTGCTGCGGAGCCATAATCAACTCCCGCATAGACAATGTCATATTCGGTGCCTACGATGAAAAAAGCGGGTCCGCAGTATCGGTGCAGAAAATGTTTGAGCTCCCCTACAACTACCGCCCTGAGGTAACAGGCGGAGTCATGGAACAGGAATGCGCAGGTATACTGTCCGAGTTTTTCAGGCAGCTGCGCCAAAGAAAATAAAAATTGCCTATCCGCTGACATTCACAGCGGATCTTTTTATTTCCGCGATTATCAGCACTCCTATAGCCGCAGCCGCCCGCAAAAGTATAAGCTCCCGCCCGGATATGAGCAGCGCCGTTCCGATGACAGCCGCCGCTGCCGTGCTGCTCCTGTAGCGGAGAAAGCCGGGAAACAGCTCCTTCAGAATATGAGCTGCCGTCATTATATGCAGGGTCACGGAAAATACCGCAAAGGCAATGAATACCACAAGGAAAAGCGAATCTATCCTCTGCGCCTCGAATGGCTGCGAAAGCTGCGCGGCGGTTATCACGGGAAAGTCCGTTACGGTGACTATGCCTCCCGCCACGGAAAGAGCAGTCAGCAGCACGACAGCGGTCAGCACAGCCCTTGCTCCGAAGTAAACTAACGCTGTACGAAAACGTTCCCCCTTTGTTTTGTCAAGCAGCACAAAGAAGCTGCCGATACCTCCGCTGAGGGCGTTCCCTCTCATGAATTCATACACAAAGCCGCTCATTTCCGGGCGGCTTATGTTTTCCCATTCAGCGTTGAATGCGGCACTTGAAAAGTCGATAAGGATACACAGGGCTCCCGCCGCCGCAATGATCACGGCAGCCCGCGAAACCGCCCTTATCCCGGTCGAGGAGCCGTAAATGCACACCGCCGCTATAAGTCCCGCCGTCAGTACCCTGCCCCATATGCCGGAGCCGTCCTCATAGGGGATATATATTACCTCATGGGTGCGCCATAGGGATGAAAACACCACACCTCCGCTGAACAACGTATACACAGCAAAAATCAGCTTTTTCAGCCGGGAGCTCCCGCCTCCGTGAATTATAAATATCAATGCAAAAAGGAACTGAAACGCCGCTGCTGCCAATGCTCCGTACAGCGTCATAAGCGAGATGTTCCCGCCTGTACAGAAAAGTCCGAAAACATCGGCGATCACAAGCATTGCCCCCAGCTGATATCCCGATATGCTATTCATGGTATTCCTCCACCGTAAAGCCTCTGCTCTGCATTTTTCTCATGCCGCTCCGCACGGCGGTATCTCCCATTCCCGAAGCTCTGAACGGCGAAAACGGCGCCGTATACGGAAAGCCGTAATCCTCAGTGGCGCAGATATTCATAAGAACTCCGCAGGCAAGGAGGCTTATGCCGAAGATACCCATTATACCGCCTGCAAGAAGAAAAACGAACCGCAGCACTGTTATCTGCGGGTTCAGCTCGGGTATAACAAGTCCGCCAAGTACAGCAAGAGCTGTCATGGTCAGCAGCGGAGTGCTTATAAGTCCTGAATTTACCGCCGCGTCGCCTATTATCAGGCCGCTTATTATGCTGACGGCTCCGCCTGCAGGCTTCGGCAGGCGTACTCCCGCCTCACGCACCACTTCATACATGAGAAGTGCGAACATCGCCTCTGTCACTATGGAAAGCGGAGCCTTTTTCTCCGCCTCAACAAGAAGCATGAACAGGGTACTGTTGAGCAGCTCGGGGTGGTACATTACTATCGAAACATAAAACGAGGGCAGCAGCACAGCCGCTATAAAAGCAATATACTTCAGCCACCGAATGAACGTGGAATAATACGGCTTGTAGGCGTAATCGTCCAGAGTCTGAAAACTCTCGCAGAACAGGCGTGGCACAACTATGGCATAGGGAACGCCGTCGACCAGAAGAGCTGCTCTCCCCTCTATAAGCTTTGAGCAGAGCACGTCAGGACGCTCGGTAGTGCCCGTGGAGTCGAATATCTCAAAGCTGCCGTTCTCCATAAAAGGGCGCAGATAGCCTGTAGTGAGAACGGCTTCGGGCTCTGCCTTTTCAAGGGAGCTCCTTATCCTCCCGATAAGCTCCACGGGCACTCGGTCCTTCATATAGCACAGGCATATATCGGTATTGCTCTTACTGCCCTTTGCGGACAGCTCCATGACAAGCTCGGGGCTTTTCAGCCTTCGGCGTATCTGGGACATATTCACCCGGACGGTCTCCGTAAACCCCTCGTGGGCTCCCATGACATTTCCCTCACCGGAGGGCTCCTCAACGCCCCTTGCCGCAAATCCCTGCACCCCGAAAGCAAGAGCCTTCGTCATGCCCTCCGCAAGCAGCACCGCAAATCCCGAATACAGCAGCCTGAACAGAGTCGGATAGTCGCCGGCCTCGGGACGGTCCGTAGAAAGCAGGAGTTCCTCCGAGATATAGTGAAAGAGTTCCTCCGCGCTGCGCTGCTTTGGAATATCTGTGACGGGTTCAAAGACAAGCTCGGTAATGACCGAGGTGGAGACCATGCCCTCGCAGCAAAGCAGAGCACAGTGTATACCGCCTGTGACGAAACGGTTTATCAGAACATCGGAGGAGTTCCCCGAAATGCGGCGTATCTCTTCTATACTGCCGTCAAGTCCGGGCAGAAGTCCGCTTTTCTCCATACATCTCACCTCGGAGGTAGTATGTGCTTGATCTGCATAAATATTCAAATCAAGCCGTCAGCATACAGAAGCGGCTTCCTTGCTGACATTATTAAATGTGCTTTAATAACCGGGCCTTTTTTTTCGGACGGTGGAATACGCTCCATGTATACGAAAAAGCGGGCGCAAAATATGCGCCCGACTTATCACTATTCACTAATTACTGCTCACTTGCGGATCTTCATTGAGATATCGAAGCACTTGACGGAATGTGTAAGAGCACCGAGTGAGATTATATCCACGCCTGTTTCCGCAACGGAACGGATATTCTCGGCAGTGACGTTGCCCGAAGCCTCCAGCATAGCTCTGCCGTCGGTTATAGCAACAGCTTCCTTCATCTCGTCACAGCTCATATTGTCCAGCATGATTATCTCCACCCTGTTGTCAAGAGCCTCGCGGAGCTCGTCAAGGGTACGCACCTCCACCTCTATCTTTACGGTATGACCTATCTTCTCACGGAGAACTGTCACAGCAGCGGTTATACCGCCGTATGCGTCGATATGATTATCCTTGAGCATAGCTGCGTCCGAGAGGTTGAAACGATGGTTCTTTCCGCCGCCCACAGTTACCGCATATTTCTGTATAGCACGAAGTCCCGGGAGAGTCTTTCTCGTGTCGGTAACGGCGGCCTTTGTTCCCTTTACAAGCTCCACGCACTTGTTCGTGGCAGTTGCTATGCCAGACATGTGCTGTAACAGGTTGAGGGCTGTTCTCTCGCCCTTGAGGAGAGTAAGGGTGCTGCCTTCAAGCTCTGCGATAATGTCGCCCTTCTTTACCTTTGTGCCGTCGTTCAGAAGTATCTTAAAGTCCACATCGCCGCCTGCAAGGTCGAAAACGCGCTTAGCCACCTCGATACCGCAGACAACTCCAGTGTCCTTTGCAACGTAGTAAGCTGAGCTCCTGTGCTCGGGAGGGATAAGGTTATCCGCAGCCGCGTCGATGTAGTTTATGTCCTCCATGAGGGCAGTGGTTATGATATTATCAACATAGCATTGTAAAAGCTTCATATATAAAGTCCTTTCATTGTAAATTCAAAAATATGGAAAGCTGAAAGTTCAGAGTGCAGAGTTGATCGGTCCGCCACGCTCACACAGCTTGAATTTTACCGCCGCAGGCGACACCCAACCGATCTATGATCTGTATTCAGAGTCGATACAGAGGAACTCCTCCAGGGTGAGCCCCGAATCGGCTACCTCCTTTGCAAGCTCCTTTCCGAGATAACGTATATGCCAAGACTCGTACTGATAGCCGGTTATGCTCTCCTTGCCGAGAGGATAGCGTATGATAAAACCGTAATTCACGCAGTTTGCAGCAAGCCACTTCGCCTCAGGCGTGCCTGTGAACCAGTCGCCTGCATAGTTTATATCCATCGCAAGTCCCGTCTGATGCTCGGAATGACCTGCCCTTGCGGAATAAGTGTCCGCAGCAGCCTGACCGTCACGGGCAACGTAATTATTGTACAGCTGCCCCTGATAAGCATACGAACGATAGCCCGAAGCGATACTCAGGCTGTATCCTGCCTTTTTTGCGTCAGCCTGCATAGTGTTGAAAGCAGCCTGCGGCTCGGGAAGTATCCCCGCCGGATTATAGCCGGCAGGCAGCGAATAGGTCTTGTTTGCGATGAGTATACCATTAATATAAGTGATACCGTCACGTTCCTCTATCTCCTGACGGGTGAATCTTTCAGCCGTTCCGTCGCTCCATGTGACCGTGAAGTGCATTGAATCATTGCGCACCTTTTTTCCGTATGCCGCATTTTCGGTATTGCCGAAGTGAAAAACTATGTCTCCACCGTCGGGAGCATACTCGAACCGGCTCGTACCGCCGCTTTTGTCTGTGACCTTTCCGCTGAGGCCGTTTATCTCAAATGTCCGTCCCTGAGAAGTGACCCATCTGCCAGAAAGCAGCTCCGAGCTGTTAAGCTTTTCGCCGTACAGATACCTGTATGTCTCAGCGCTGCCGTTTTCCCATTTCAGTACAAAGGATCTGTCCCCTGTCCATGTGATGAATGCGGACATTTCAGCGCCTGAAGCGGTGCGGAATATCAGAAGGTCGTTTACTGTCTCAAGCCTGTAGCTCACGCTGCTGCCGTCGGGAGTTGTTATGGTGACAGCTCCGTTTCCGAAGCTGAGATACCTCTTTACACCGCCGCAGTCTCCTATCCATGTACCTACGGGAAGCTTTTTCCCGCTTTCGAGGACCGCCTCCTGCAAGCACGAAAGGTCAAGGTTATCAACCAGCCCGTCGCAGTTCATGTCCGCAGCGTTGAGCTGCTCGTCGTTCAGACCGTATCTGCCGAGAATATAGTTCTTCAGTATCACTATGTCACATACCGATACCCTGTCGTCGCGGTCAACGTCGCCTTTTATCATAGTGGAAGCCGCACTGACCCCGTTTGCTGTCACACAGGCGCAAAGAGTTCCCGCAGCAGTCAGTGCCGTCAATGCTTTTTTTATCATGTCCATATATGATCCCCCTTCCACATCATAATAACGAAGCAGACCGCAGAGGTCAGACTTTTTTACTGCATTACCTCTCCGAGTATAATATATGCAACTGTAACTATGGATTTTGCAAGTACAAAATCAGCGTCTACAAGATAGCCGCCGTTTATAAGGTCGTCGCGTATCTCCTTGACGCGCTTGAAGCCCTCTGCCGCAGCCTTTTTGTCGGGGATAACGAAGTAGCAGTTCTGAAGTATCTTTCTTGTTTCGGTACGTACTCCCTTGGGTATTCTTGGACTTCCGAGATGTGCGTCGAACTCAGCCTCCTCAAAGTCCTTGGGAGCGTCCGCAAGCTTTGAAGCTATATTGTTCGCCGCATGGCGCGAGAACACGAGAGCTTCGAGAAGAGAATTGCTTGCGAGACGGTTGCTTCCGTGAACTCCCGTATGTGAGCATTCGCCGCATGCATAAAGGTTCGGCAGGCTCGTCTCGGAGTTGTTGTCAACATCGATTCCGCCCATTAGGTAGTGCTGGCACGGGAATATGGGCACAGGCTCCTTTGTGAGGTCATAGCCCTGCTCAAGCAGGTTCTTGTATATCATAGGGAAACGGTTCCTGAGGAACTCGCTGTCCTTGTAGCTTATATCAAGGTAGAAATCAGTGGAGTTCTGCTTGCGTGATTCGAGGACGATGGCATGTGATACAACGTCTCTCGGAGCAAGCTCGAGACGCTCATCATAGTTTTGCATGAACCGTTCCTTCTTGCAGTTGAGGAGGTAGGCTCCCTCGCCTCGGACAGCCTCGGAAATAAGAAAACACTCGCGTGTGGCACGGTTGTTGAAGGCTGTGGGGTGGAACTGCACATAGCTGAGGTTCTTTATCTTTGCGCCCATTTCGTATGCAAAGGTTATTCCGTCGCCCGTAGCGATAGCGGAGTTTGTTGTGAACTGGTAAACACGTCCGATACCGCCTGTTGCAAGTATCATGAAGTGACAGTTGCAGGTCTCATAGCTGTCATCGGGAAGCTTGAGAAATGCGGAATAGCCCGTTTTTGTCTGCTTGACAGCACACATTATGGTATTCTCCATTATGGTGACGTTGCTGAGCTTCTGAACGTTTTCAAGGAGAGTAGTGGTTATCTCCTTGCCCGTAGCGTCTGCATGGTGGAAGATACGGTGGTGGCTGTGACCGCCCTCAAGAGTGCGGTGGTAGGTACCGTCGGGATTCTTGTCAAACTCCACGCCCAGCTTGATTATATGCTCGATATCCTGTGCAGCCTCGCTTACGAGGGTATGAACAGCTTCCACATTGTTCTTGAAGCTGCCTGCAATGAGAGTATCGTTCTGATGGTACTGGATATTGTCGCCAGGTGAGTTATAAACTCCTGCGATGCCGCCCTGTGCGAGGGAGGAATTGCAAAGCGGCAGGTCGCGCTTGCACAGAATGAGTATATTGAGCTCACTGGGGAGATTTATAGCCGCGTAAAGTCCTGCTGCTCCGCAGCCTGCTATAATAACATCATAATTTTTTGACATAAACAAAGACCGTCCTTTACAGAAAAATCTATACATAGTTATTATAGCACATTTATTGCCGCTTGTCACTAAAAATAAAAAAATAATCCCTGCCAATATAAGCAGGGAAAGATTTATGAGTATTTTTCTTCTATAATATCTTTAAGCTAAACAATTTTATCAGATGCTGTGCATTTCGCGCTCCCGCATTCATGTATCTCTCCGAAAACTGCAATATAAAATGCCAAGAGCATGTTGGAAATGTATTCTGATCCGGCTTTTAGGCAAATCAGGAACTCTCTCTGCAGGCATCTCCTGAACTCTCTCAAGATTTACCTTGATCCTATTACTACTTCATCATCACAGGCATTTTTTCTGTATATATGATTGTCCTCTGAAACCCTCTTTTTTGTCTTCAGAGTCAAAATTGGCGATCAAACTATGCTTTATTTCTGCCATTTCCCTCTCCGTCAGGTTTACTTCTTCTTCCATTTAAGCAGCGCAAAGGCTGTTATGCTGGTCAAGAACGCTGTAAGCGTTATGGCAAACCATGTATACGGCATTGGCAGATCCTTTGTATTGATACCGTAAAAAGCAAACATAATATTCGGTATCTCAAGTATGATAGTGACAATAGTAAGTCTCCACATAACAGTATTCTGATTATTGGAGATTATAGATGAGAAGCCGTCCATCATACTGGACAGGATTCCCGAGTATATACTTGACATCTCTATCGCCTGCTTCATCTCTATGAGCACGTCCTCAAGAAGATCCTGATCCTCGTCGTAGAGCTTTATTACTCTGCCGCGGAATATCTTCTCGATAGTCGCCTCATTGGCTTTGAGTGATGTGGAAAAATATACGAGGGACTTCTCCAGCGCAAGGAGCTGCATGAGAAGCTCGTTCTTCATGGCGTCGTGAAGTTCCTGCTCGGCAGCCGATGATATCTTGTCTATCTGTTTCAGGTATGTAAGGAACAGAGCGGATATCCTCAGCAGAAGCTGGAGCACGAAACGTGTCTTGAAATCGGGGCGCAGGTTGCGTATACCGCCTCTTGTTGCCTCGTTAATTATCTGGGTTTCGCGGATGGATATGGTGAATACATATTCTTCCGTGACTATTATACCCATAGGCAGCGTATAGAAGTTCTTGGTCTTGTCATCGTCGATAGCCGAAACAGGCGTATCTATGATAACAAGGGTCTGGTCGTCCTCACGCTCGATACGTGAAGACTCCTCCTCATCTATGGAGGACTTTACGAAGCCGCTGTCGAGGCCGTAGTCCTCGATGAGCTCCTTTACCTCCTGCGGCGTGGGATCGACCACCGATACCCAGCAGCCCGCAACAGGAGCATCGCACTGCGTAAGCGTGCCTTTTTCGTAGTTATAGAAGTTTATCATGTTATTCGTCCTCCGCACAGAGCGGAAAGACTTGCTCCTTTCACCGAGATTCACTTCGGCAAAAGGACGAGAGCATTATCGTCTGCCGAAGCGTGGAATACTATTCAAGTTCCCATAAGGGTCAGAACTCATAATGCACCTCCTGATTCATAATGCAGTATTATTATATCACACTTTATGTACCGATTACAAGTATTTTTTCAAAAAAAATCAGCAGCCGGAACTGATGTCCGGCTGCTGAAAGCTCAGATCAAATCCAAGCTAAGATCAGTCTTCGTTGTTCTTTCTTGAACGTACTGCAAATGAAGCTGCTGCTGCAAGCAGGAGCACCGCAAATGCTGCGCCCACACCCTTTACACCTGTATCAGGCGAGTCAGATGTGCCGCCGGTCTTAGCCTTTGTTGTAGTTGTAGATGTTGCTGCGGCTGTAGTGGTCGTAGTTGTTGCAGGAGCTGTTGTTGTCGTGGTAGCTGCTGTGGTAGTAGTTGTTGTTGCAGCTGTCGTTGTAGTGGTTGTTGTGGTAGTTGTAGTAGTTGTAGTTGGAGCAGCAGTTGTGGTAGTCGCAGCTGTCGTTGTTCTCGAAACACTGTGACCCGAATCCGTTACGGTCGTTGTTGTTTCCGAAACGGAAACGCCCTTCTGATCTGTTGCTGTCGTTGTGGTGGTAGTTGTTGTAGTTGTAGTAGTTGTTGTTGATGTTGTGGTAGTTGTAGTTGTTGTGGTTGTTGTAGTCGTTGTAGTTGTTGTAGTGCTCGTAGCAGCAGATGTAGTAGATGTTGTTGCAGGAGCTGTTGTTGTAGTTGTTGTCGACGTTGTTGTAGTGCTTGTAGTTGTTGAAGTAGTGGATGTAGTTGTCGTGGTAGTAGTTGTTGTGGTGGTGGTCGTTGTAGTTGTAGTTGTCGTAGTAGTTGTAGTTGTCACGATGTGCTTGTCTATCATTACTACACTGTCATCGGACTTGCCGCCCTTTACTACCTTGCCGTTCTCTACTGTGAACTCAACGCTCTCAGCCATTTCATAATCGGCAGGAGCCTGAAGTTCAACGAGAGTATATGTACCGTCCTCAACTGTAACGATGGTCTTCTCGGTTCCCGAGATCCATACGAGTGCATTGCCGACGCTGTTGAGAGCCTCGCCGCCTGCACCGATCTGGAGCTGACCGTCCTTGAAGGTTATTGCCCTGCCATCGGCGGTCTTACCTGTCAGTGTGAGCTTAGCGCCCTTAACTTCACTTCCTGCAATGTCGTCTACCTTATTGATGTTTACCTTTGCTGAAGGCTTAGTCGTGGTAGTCGTCGTTGTTGATGCAGTTGTTGTGGTAGTGCTTGTCGTTGTTGATGTTGTCGAAGCGGTTGTGCTCGTTGTAGTAGTTGTTGTGGTTGCGGCAGTTGTTGTAGTGGTTGTACTTGTAGTAGTTGTACTTGTAGTAGTTGTAGTTGTTGTAGTTGAAGTGCTTGTGGTTGTAGATGTTGTTGTGGATGTCGTGGTGCTTGTTGAAGTAGATGTAGTAGTTGTAGTTGTTGTTGTTGTCGTAGTTGTAGTTGTGGTCGTGGTAGTAGTTGTTGTAGTAACAGCCTCTGCGTCGCAGATCTCAATAGAGTTGCCGTTCTTGTCAACTACATAGTATCCGTCCTCGGCGTCCTTATCATTTTCAGTCCTGAGATCCTTGCCGCTTACGTCAACGATCCTGCTGTCCTTGATGGTGAATTCCAGCTCGGAGGTAATGATGTCATATACCTTTCCGCCGTCCTCGAACTTGTCGCCTGTTTCCTTCAGCTTGTACTTGCCGTCTGTAAGAGCCTGAACGATCTTGGCAGCTGTTCCCGATACCCACTGGATACCGATAACGTTATTGTTGCTGTCGTAAACGTTTACAAACTCGCCGTCCTTGTTTGCTTCAAGGATAGGAGTCCAGTCGATGTCAGCGTTTGTGATCTGGATAGTTGCTCCTGCGATCTCGTTTTCGCCTGTGATATCGCTCTTGCTTATGCTTACGTATGCAGCGTCCTCGACCTTGAAGCTCTTACCGTCCTCAGATACTGAAGTTCTGCCGTTTGTTACTGTATCAACCTTTGTTACCCTGCCGTTCTCAACTGTGAATGTGAACTCGGTAACTACTGAATAGCCTGTGGGAGCTGCGTTCTCAACAAGTGAGTAAACGCCGTCCTTAAGACCTGTGAGCTTAGCGCTGTTGCCCTCAAACTCGATGGACTTTGCACCCTTTGCAGCAGTCTTTGCAGCTGCGCCCTCACCGACTGTTACACCGCCGAGATCGTTTTCGCTGCCCTTTGCGTTAAGTGTGAACTTAGCCTTGCCTGCCGACTCGGGGATAGGTGTTCCGCCAAGTGCGAGCTTGTCGATAGCTATTACCGACTGTGTATCCTCGACTACAAGGTGACCGTTCTCGTCAACATAAGCCTTTCCGTCTGTTACTGTGCTTACGTCTGTTACCTTGCCGTCCTGGATAGTGAATGTGAACTTTGTTACAGTTGTGTATCCGTCTGGAGCTGCTGTCTCTTCGAGACTGTACTTGCCGTCCTTCAGACCGTCAAACTGTGTATTGTTTCCTGTGAATGTTGTCTTTGTTACCTTGCCGAGAGCCTCTCCGCCGTTAACCTTAACGCCTGAGAGGTCCTTGCCATCTTCTTCAACTGCAAGTACGAATGAAGCCTTGCCTGCTGACTCTGGGATAGGTGTTGCACCCAGTGCAAGCTTGTCGATAACGATTCCAGTCTGTGCGTCCTCAACTACAAGGTGACCGTTCTCGTCAACGTAAGCCTTTCCGTCTGTTACTGTGCTTACGTCCTTTACCTTGCCGTTCTCTACTGTGAATGTGAACTTTGTTACTGTTGTNNGTATAGCCGTCGGGAGCTACTGTCTCCTCAAGGCTGTACTTGCCGTCCTTTAAGCCGTCAAACTGTGTATTGTTTCCTGTGAATGTTGTCTTTGTAACTTCACCGAGTGCTGTGCCGCCGTTTACCTTTACGCCTGCAAGTGTCTTGCCCTCTTCCTCAACTGCGAGTACGAATGAAGCCTTGCCTGCTGACTCTGGGATAGGTGTTGCACCCAGTGCAAGCTTGTCAAGTGTGATTGTGGACTGTGCGTCTTCAACTAC
>DBXO01000043.1 GCA_002309635.1 Ruminococcus flavefaciens
ACTGCACATTTCTTGACAATTCCAATTTTGTTACAAATGCATTTGCAGAACTTAATAATACTGCTGAAACCAAACGTAAAATCATATCAAAAAAGCTCCGGACCCACTGCCCGGAGCTTTTACTGTTGATCTGAAATACTGATCTAAACCGATCCCTTAAGCGTCGATCTCGGTACCGCCCCATTCAACAACTGTAAAGCCCTTTCTTTCAAAGGTCACGAGCTGCTGCGGTTCGATACTGACAGCATTTTCAAGGGGAAGATACACCATGAAAACGCGGAGCAGACTGTCAGGAGCGGGAGTTATATCAAGCTTTGCCGCATCCGTATAAAGATCACCCTGGAAAGTGATGAGATTATACGCATTATGCTCCATGCGCGGCAGCCAGTAAACGATGAATTCGTTCATTTCTTCTTCCGTCAGTCCCATATACGTAAGCTTTTCCCTGAGAAAGCTTTCAGTATCACTGCCTGCTACGCAGAAGCCCTTTGAAAGGTCAAATCCTGTGCTTCCGTTCACGCTTTCCCAGAAAAGGTATCTATGATGTGTACCGTCAGCTTTATTAAGGAGTGAACCGCCGGGATATGCTGTCACGTCCCAGCCGTTATTATACTTCGGATAGGTCGTGGAAAGCTCTGAGGAAGTAAGTTCAAGCTCAACGTGAACATCGGTCTCCTCTTCGGGGTAGAGATAGATAACGGGTTTGCCCCATTGTGAACCCGTATAAGCCCATAAATTCTTATCGAGGGTATTTACCCAGCCGGAATGCCCGTCATATTCCGTAAAAAACCATGAACTGTTTTCGTCCTGATAGCCAAGCTCTACAAGCTGTGTCAACGAAGGTACAGCGGCAATAACTTCATATTTTTCAGAGGGACCGCGGTATAATTTCACACCGTCCCCCATAACATCATATGTTGTTCCGAAATCCACACGTTTTTCGGGCTCAACATAATCAAGAGTGCTGTTTCTGACGACCTCCTTCCTCATAAGACAGAGATCGTATATATCCCATACTCCGTCGCCGTTGATGTCGTAATCCGTGCCTGAGGGTATATCCGCCTTATTGCCGAGGACGAAATCACTGAGCTTTTTCAGATCGTCAGCCGTAAAAACGTCCATTTCTCTCCTGATCTTTCTTACCTCTGCCTTGTTTATCACAGCCGATCCCTCGTTGCCGAAGAATTGCAGTGTGAAATATGCGTACCATATGTCATATGTATCTATTCCAAGTCCGTTCAGCTTTCTTACTATATCACCTGTGTCCATATTGCATACATAGCGGTTTTCATCTCCCGCAGCATGTTCGAGCTGCTTCTGACGCTTAAGGTATACAATCTTTGTATTATCCTTCCGCACCTCCGGAAGAACAAGGATAACATCGTACTTTACGCCGTTTGATTCTATAACGCCGACCTGCTGCGGATCACGGTACGCAAAGGTACTGCCTGTAAGCTCTCCGTCCCACTTATCCACGATATTGATGATACAGCCGTCATAATCATCTGTATCCTCATCGCTGTACATTTTTTCGTCATTATAGCTTTTTATATATGCTCCTGTCCACCAGTTTGCGCTGTCCTTGATATCATTGATATCGCCCATGGTGATATCGTAATCAACAGTCAGGGTCTTTTCGCTGTCGATCTCGTTACTGATACGCCAGAGCCCGATATTGAAACTGCTTGGATCTTCGTGATCACTTGAAGAAAATACAGGCGAATCATAACGTTTCCATTCACATTTTATCTGCTCGCCCGCAAAGCCATTCACAGAGATATCTCTGCTATTGTCGATGATCCAGTAGTTCTGTCCTTTAATGAACGTATCATTATTAAATTTGTTCAGTTCTATTCTTCTTGTTTCCTTTTCAAACTCGCCATCGTCGGCAATATATCCGGCCAGCTCGACTTTGTTTTCGACAAGCTCCGCAGTACCCTTGGAACGATCTCCGTTTAACTGAGCAACAAGCACATCGGGCTGACCGAATACAACGTCGTTATCGCGGAGGAACTCAACAAAGGGCGCAAGGTTATGCTTTACGGTAACTGTGCCCTTTTTGCCGTTCTCCTCTGCGTTACTGTTTACAAAATAGAATTTTCTTGTAAACTTAGGAGCAAAGCTGCCATACATCATTACGGAATCCTCATATACCTCGTATGTCTGTCCCTCAGCGCTGAGTTCGCCCATATCCTTGGCATATTCAGTGAATTTCCAGTTCTGGCATGCGTCCATGATATAGAACTCGGTCGTCAGGTCATACTCAGGAAGCTCGAAACTCTTTGTCTTCGCAGCAGTATTGACCGCAAACGAGCCCTCAGCACTGAAATTCATGGTAAACTCTATGTCAGAATCATTAAAAGCCCTATAGGACTGTCCGACCTCATAACTCTTTCCGCGCTCAAAATATGTATCACGCATATATTCGTTGTTTTCAGACGAATCCCATTCTACCTTGAACAAAGAAGGTTCGATGACCTCCATATCAGCTTTCATATTACAGTCGCTTATATCATAATAATAGCCTGTCCTTACGCCGCTTTCATAATTTTTCACGTTTATCGGAGCCGATGGGTCTTCGTACTTGTCGGGAGCTATCTCCGGCATGTTCTCTATGTATACAGAGTATGGCCAGATAGTGGCCTCGCCCTTTGAGCAGGAGCACTCAAGGAACAGATCGTATCCCGTTATATCTCCGATATCAAAGCCCGCCTCAGTTATGGCGTCCATTTTATCGTTTATGTTTATTCTTCGTAAGTTGTCCTCTTCACAATCAAGGGCTATGGGCTCGTCTCTTCTCAGCAGGAAATCATGACTCTTTTTGTCCCCGTTTTCACGCGAATAGATCGTATAAGCCACGTCCCTGATATCGCCCTCAAGCTCGTTGCCCCATGAATAGTCGTCAAATGCCTCTTTTGAAGCAAGACTGCCGATCTTTTTATAACTTTTGTCCTTTTCGGCAATGCTTTTTCCGTCTGCGGAGGCGTCTGTCTCCATAATGGTAAAGGTATCGCCCTTTGTGTTGTAAATTCTGATACCGAAGCGTACATAGCCCGTGATATCGTTGAACTTTTCAAACTCCATAAGTCTGAAATGCCTTATATTGAAGGCCCCAAGCTCCGAGAACTTAACGGGAGAGGCAAACCTCTGACCTCTCAAGGCAGAAAAGTCCTCATCGTTATCCCATTTGCAGCAATATTCTCCGCCTGAGCTGATAAGGAATTCAGGCTGACTGTCCTTGTCGTTGTTGCTGATCTCAAAGTAGTAGCCCTTGTCGATACCGCTGCAATCATGGTCAATGACTATCTTAGCGTTGACCGCTTGGAGCGGCAGACATGCAGTACACAACGCCGCAGAAACAACAGCGGATAAAAAGCGTTTTGTGTGTTTTCTCATAATAATTCCTCCCATGCACCCTTAACGGATACCCATAATATTATACAAATTATACACCATTTGTGAAATAAAATCAAGTATTATTAGCGAAATTCCGGCTGAAATCCATATTGCACGCAATAACAGCCGGAAATCGTCCTTAAGTAAAAAAAGTCACAGGACCGTTTCCGATCCTGTGACTGTCTTTTATAAAATAATGGATTCCCGGATATTACTTGATAAGACCCATGCCCCAGATAGTGAAGCTGCCGCTTCCGCTGATAGAAACGTCAAGTTCTCCCGTGGTATCCTGATAGTAGCCAAGTTCTGCGTCAGGACCGCCCCATGTGTA
>DBXO01000057.1 GCA_002309635.1 Ruminococcus flavefaciens
ACGGATTCAACGGTGCTGCTTGTACTTCTATCGACCAGCTCGGTTCAGTATTCCTTACAACAACAGTTGCTCCTGCAATCGCAACAGTTACTTGTATGATATTCACATGGGTTAAATATGGCAAGCCCGATGTTTCAATGTGTCTCAACGCTTCACTGGCAGGTCTCGTAGGTATCACAGCTCCATGTGACGTAACAGACTGCTTTGGTGCTACAATAGTTGGTATAGTTTCAGGCTTACTTGTATGCTTCGGCGTATGGTTCCTCGACTACAAGCTCCACATCGACGATCCTGTTGGTGCAGTTGCAGTTCACATGATGAACGGTATCTGGGGAACAATCGCAGTTGGTCTCCTTGCAAATCCAGAAGTTCCCGGTTATTCACTGGTTGACCAGAACGGCGACCAGCTTGCAGGTCTCTTCTACGGCGGCGGCTTCGGACTCCTGGGCAGACAGCTCACTGGCTTCGTAGCAATCGCAGTATTCACAGCTATCTCAATGGCAATAGTATTCTATGCTATTAAAAAGACAATCGGTCTCCGTGCTTCAGAGCAGGAAGAGATCATCGGTCTTGATGTTACAGAACACGGTCTTATTTCCTCTTATGCTGACTTCGCTCCCGCACTTACAGACATCGGCATGAAGGGCTACACAAAGGACGACGCAAAGAGCGTAAAGAAGGTCGGCACTCCCGGAACACCTGCTGTTCCTGTTGATAAGGCAGTTGAAGTTGAGAACTACTCAGTTCCTTCACCTGACGGCGCAACAAAGCTCACAAACATCGTAGTAATATTCAAGCAGCAGAAACTCCAGCAATTCATTGAAGCTATGGAAGCTATCGACGTAAAGGGTATCACAGTAACCAATGTTCTCGGCTGCGGAATGCAGAACGGACAGCTCAACTACTATCGTGGTACTACAGTAGAAATGAATCTGCTGCCTAAGGTAAAGGCTGAAATTGCAGTCTGCGCAGTACCTGTGGACAAGGTAGTTGCAGCAGCAAAGACAGCTCTCTATACAGGCAACTATGGCGACGGTAAGATGTTTATTTACGACATCGAGAACGTAATCAAGATTCGTACAGGCGAGGAAGGCTACAACGCACTTCACGATTCCGCGGAGTGGGAAAAAGCGTAAACTTTACAGGGCGGCTGCGGGCATGAGCTTGCCCGCAGTCAGCCATGAATAATGTGATTTGGAGGTATTTATAATGGAAAAGATAACAGATTTTTTTGGTACGAATGTGTTTGACGACAGGATCATGAAAGCTACACTTTCAGAAAAGGTTTATAAATCCCTTAAAAAGACTATCGACAAGGGAACACCTCTTGACATATCCGTTGCAAACGCAGTTGCAGCTGCAATGAAGGAATGGGCAGTCGAGAAGGGCGCAACTCACTATACACACTGGTTCCAGCCAATGACAGGCGTTACAGCCGAGAAGCACGACAGCTTCATCTCACCTGCACCCGACGGACGCGTTATCATGGAGTTCTCGGGCAAGGAGCTTGTAAAGGGCGAGCCTGATGCTTCATCATTCCCATCGGGCGGACTTCGCGCTACATTTGAGGCAAGAGGCTATACGGCATGGGATCCTACTTCATACGCTTTCATCAAGGACGGCACACTTTACATTCCTACTGCATTCTGTTCATACACAGGTGAAGCACTTGACAAGAAAGTACCTCTCCTGCGTTCAATGGAAGCACTCAACAAACAGGCTCTGCGTATCCTGAAACTCTTCGGAAACACAAGCGTAAAGAGCGTAAAGACATCGGTTGGTCCCGAGCAGGAATACTTCCTCGTTGACCGCGATATGTGGAAGAAGAGAAAAGACCTTATCATGACAGGCAGAACCCTTTTCGGCGCAATGCCTCCGAAGGGACAGGAAATGGACGACCATTACTTCGGTTCTATCAAGCCAAGAGTAGCAGAGTACATGGCTGACCTTGACAAGGAGCTCTGGAAGCTTGGTATCCTTGCAAAGACAAAGCACAATGAAGTTGCTCCTGCACAGCATGAACTTGCTCCTATTTACGATACAACAAATATCGCAGCTGACCACAACCAGCTCACTATGGAAGTAATGCAGAAAGTGGCTCTCCGTCACAATCTGGTTTGCCTCCTTCATGAAAAGCCATTTGCAGGCGTAAACGGTTCAGGTAAGCACAACAACTGGTCTATCTCAACAGATCAGGGCGAGAACCTTCTCTCTCCCGGTGAGACACCTGCTGAGAATGCACAGTTCCTGCTGTTCCTTGCAGCTGTTATCAAGGCTGTTGACGATTACCAGGATCTTCTGAGATTGTCCGTTGCAACTGCAGGCAACGACCACAGACTTGGTGCTAATGAAGCTCCTCCTGCCGTTATCTCAATATTCCTCGGAGATGAACTCACCGCAGTTCTGGACGCTATCGAGGCTGATAAGCCATACGGCGGTACAAAGAAGGAGAAAATGCAGCTTGGTGTTGATGTTCTGCCTAAGTTCAGCAAGGATTCCACTGACCGTAACAGAACTTCCCCGTTTGCATTCACAGGTAACAAGTTCGAGTTCCGTATGCTTGGTTCTTCCAACAGTATCTCTTGTGCTAATATTCACCTTAATGCAGCTGTTGCAGAGGAACTGAAGCAGTTTGCAGACAAGCTTGAAAAGGCTAAGGACTTCAACAAGGCTCTCCACGACCTTATCAAGAAAACTATCAAGGACCATAAGAGAATAATCTTCAACGGCAACGGCTACGACGATGCTTGGATAAAAGAAGCTGAGAAGCGTGG
>DBXO01000017.1:0-326 GCA_002309635.1 Ruminococcus flavefaciens
TCCATTATGGCGTTCTCCACAAGGTTAACGAGCTCGTCAAGGGTGGATATTTCATCGTTATAGCGTACAAGGAGCTTTGAATCTGTCAGCTTTGCCAGCTCCTGCTTTATGAGAGGGAGCTGCTGAGCCGTTGCGGAAAGTGACTTCAGGTCGCGGGGATTGGCGCTCTTGTACATGACCTTTGTCATAAGGCGCTCCAGATCGTAGACTCTGTCCAGAAGGTCGGTAAGGTCGGTGAGCACCACGCTCTTGCGGTAGAGAGACTCCACTGCGTCAAGACGCTCGATTATCCTTGCGGGACTTTTCAGAGGCTGCTCTATCCAGTT
>DBXO01000017.1:394-35569 GCA_002309635.1 Ruminococcus flavefaciens
TCCAGCACCCACAGCAGAGAGCCTTTTTTCTCCTTGCTGCGGAGAGTCTCCGTGAGCTCAAGATTGCGTCTCGCATTGAGATCCAGTCCCATGAACTGCTCGCCGTTCAGGAGCTCGATAGAGGTAAATCTCGACACCGACGACTTCTGGGTGTCATTGATGTAATCGAAAAGTCCGNNAGCACCCAGAGGAGCGAGCCCTTCTTCTCCTTGCTGCGTAAAGTCTCTGTGAGTTCGAGGTTCCGCCTTGCATTGAGGTCGAGGCCCATGAAGGAATCGCCGCTGAGAAGCTCTATTGCGGTAAATCTCGATACGGAGGACTTCTGCGTGTCGTTGATGTAGTCGAAAAGTCCGCATACCGCCGCACAGTCGGCTCCGTCCTCGCTTATGCCCAGCTCCTTTACCGAGCCGACACCGAATACAGCCACAGCCATATCCCTTCTTTCCGAGGGAGTGAAGCATATGGTATCGCGGAGGGTAACTGCGCAGGAAAGGCGCAGCTTTACGAACTCCGCGGCATTTTTCAGTGAAAGGAAATTCTGCGGGAAGATTATCTCGGCAGGTCGGCAGCGTGATAATTCGTTGATAACGCCTGCTTCAAGATCCTTTCNNCTGCCGCCATATCCCTGCGGGCTGAAGGGGTGAAGCATATGGTATCACGGAGGGTCACTGCGCAGGTAAGCCGAACCTTTACGAACTCCGCCGCCGCTTTCAGTGACAGGAAGTTCTGGGGAAAGATTATCTCCGCAGGCCTGCAGCGTGAAAGCTCGTTTATAACTCCTGCTTCAAGGTCCCTGCCCTCGAAAAAGCTGAGAGCCGCCTCGCCTGTGGAAAGATCGGCGGAGGCTACTCCGCAGGTCTTGTTCTCCTCGTCGTAATAGATACTGCATATGTAGTTGTTGCTGCCNNCCGTCATCAAGCATACTGCTCTCTGTCAGCGTACCGGGAGTCACCACGCGGATAACGTCGCGGACCACTATGCCCTTGGTCTCGGCAGGATCGGTGAGCTGCTCGCAGACAGCTACCTTGAAGCCCATGTCTATGAGCCTTTTTATGTACATATCCGCCGCATGATAGGGTACTCCGCACATGGGAGCCCTTTCCTCAAGTCCGCAGTCCCTGCCCGTAAGGGTCAGCTCCAGTGCCTTGGAAACTACCACCGCGTCGTCAAAGAACATCTCGTAGAAGTCGCCGAGACGGAAGAACAGGATACAGTCGGTATATTTGTCCTTGACCTCGAAGTACTGCTGCATCATTGGGGATATTTTACTTCTGTCGATTTCCATTGGCTTTGCTCCTTTTTATCTTTTTTTATCGGCTTTCGTTATGGGTATATGATAATACCTTGCCCAGCATATCAGCTCATCGCAGCCGTCATCGCTCTTGCTCAGCTTTAAGAACGGTTTATCTTCATTTATAAGATTCACGGATTTATTCCTGACAATGCGCATCTCCTGTATATCGGTGGCATGATACTCCCTGCCCTTGGCAGTGACAATATCGCCCCTGACCTCAGCCTGATTTTTAAAAAACAAAGGGGAAATGACCAGAAGCACGATACCAAGTATCACTACAAACAGCAATAACCCCATAATAGACGCAGACATTGTCCGATAGCCGAAAAACAAAGCGATAATACTTCTTCCGAAGCGTATGAAAACGAATGCCAGAAGACAAATATCAGAAACTATCAGTCCTATCACTTCATCTCTCGGCGGTCTTAACACAAACATACTTCTCGGACGCTCGACAAGCGAAGCATTAAGGGCTTCATTTGCTGCCGAGATATTATCGCTGTATGACATGGATTCAGCTCCTTTTTATCTCATTTCACAGGCAAGCTCAGTGACAGCCGCCGCAGGTAGCGCAGCTTCCTGTACAGCCTGCCTCGGGTATCTGACAGGTGTCGGGATCCTCGCCGTTTGCGCACATGCTGATTATCTGCTGCATATTCGATACAAGCTTTTCAAGAGCCTGCTGTGCCCCTGTGTAAACTATCATCTTTGGATTCTTCATTATCTTCTGATACAGTGACTTGAGCTCTGTATCAAGAGCCTTGATGTTGTCGGAATCGGGCTCCTCTGTCGCCATAGCGCTTCCGAGGTTCATGCGGAGGTCCTCAAAGCGGGCTATCTCCTCCTGAAGCTCCTGATCCTCGTCGTTAGCCTGCTTTGCAAGCATGTAGGCTGTGAATCTGTCGTCCTGCTGAAGTGCCTTTCCAAGCTCTCTTGTCATTTCCATAATATCCATTTCTATCTTCTCCTTAAAAAATTTTTAATCCAGTTTGATATAGTAATCGAAGTGCAGCCCCTCCAGCCTTTCACTTCCGCCGTTCTCCTGCGGGATAACGGAATATCCCTCGCTTTCGCTGTCGGAACGGTAAACCGTAGCACAGGGTATATTTATCATTTGCTTTTCCTTAAGGAAATCGGCATACTCTGTCTGTTCGGGCATACGCTCCTCAACATGCTCATTTTCTATGAGTTTTCCGTCATCAACAGAGGTGTATACAATATTTACCATGCCCATATAATTCGTAACGACAGCTATCCTGTCGCTTTTTTCCTCATAGCAGACCACCGTATGTCCGCCGCCGAATTCGCCGATTTTCACAGGTTCGCCCTCCGGCATGAGGGTATATTCCTCCAATACGAAATCAGCCTCGCAGGTGCCGCGCTTAAGGAAAAGCTCGGGTATACCGTCTGCGTCGACATCGCGGTAGCCGTACTCGATATAGGCAATGCCGTTGTTTTCAGCTGCTGTTTCCTCAAATCTGCTCCTCAGGAACTGCTCATAAATAGCAGGGCTCATATCCTTTATGCCCCCTGCAGGCACGTCAGCCTCATGAGTAGTGGGCGGAACGGTCTGAACAGGCACTGTTGTCTTAACAGGCTCTGTCCCGGCTGTGACCGCCTCATTCTCCGTGGTATCTGCCGCTGTTGCCGCGGGCACTGTAGTTGTATCGTTATTGGTGCTGCTCTTTTTAGTTTTGTCACAGCCTGCCAGCACTAAGGCTGAAATGAATGCTGCTGCGATGATCTTCTTCATTTTAATGCGTTCCTTTCTGCGATCTTTCCCGTAACTGCCCAGTTCATGGCACCTGTTATCTCAACATTCACGAACTGCCCTATAAGGGAACTGTCTCCCTCAAATTCCACGATTATGAACTCGCTGCTCTTTCCTGTCAGCCAGCCCTCCTTTTTCTTCGATACATCGTCCACAAGAACTCTCATGGTCCTGCCGATGAAGCGCTTGTAATGCTCAGTTGAGATCTCACGCTGCACCTCAAGCAGCTTCCTCATGCGTATGCCCTTTTCCTCCTCGGAAGTACCGTCCGTCATTTCCGCCGCTTTCGTTCCAGAGCGCTTAGAGTAGATGAAAGAGTAGATATTGTCGTACTTCACCTTTTTCACTATATCAAGGGTCGCGCGGAAGTCCTCGTCGGTCTCGTCGGGGAAGCCTACGATAAGGTCGGTGGTAAGAGAAAAATCAGGGTCGCGGCTGCGGATACAATCAACTATTTTCAGATAGTCATCAACAGTGTAGCGGCGGTTCATGCGGGCAAGAACGTCCGTGCTGCCGCTCTGTACCGGCAGATGAAGGTGCTTTGCCGCCTTTTCGCAGTCGAATATGGCGTCAATGAGCTCCTCCGACGCGTCCTTGGGGTGTGAAGACATGAAACGTATCCAGAAGTCGCCCTCTATCCTGTTAAGCTCGCGCAGGAGCTGCGGAAAGCTCATTTCGCCTCCGAGGTCGTTGCCGTAGGAGTTCACGTTCTGTCCGAGAAGCATTATCTCCTTGTAGCCCTCGCTCACAAGCTGCCGCACCTCGGCGATTATGTCCCCGGGACGGCGGCTGCGCTCCCGTCCGCGTACATAGGGGACTATGCAGTAGGTACAGAAGTTGTTGCAGCCGAACATTATCGGCACTGAAGCCTTGAAGCTGCTGCTGCGGACCTGCTCCGCAGCCTCTGAGAAGTCGTCATATTCAGCTATATCAGCAGTAAATCCGCCGCCTCTGAGAGCTTCGAGAAGAAGCTTCGGCAAAGCACTGAGCGCGGAGGTGCCCATGACGAAATCCACCTGCGGATAGGACTTCTTTATCTTTTCGGCAACATGGCTCTGAGCGGTCATGCAGCCTGCTATTCCGATGATAAGGGACGGTCTGAGCTCCTTGAGCTTCTTCATGCTGCCCACTATGCCGAACACTCTGTCCTCGGCGTTTTCGCGCACGGCACAGGTGTTGAGTATTATGAGGTCGGCTTTATGCTCGTCCTCCGTAAAGGTGTAGCCCATTTTTCTGAGCAGACCCTGTATCTTTTCTCCGTCGGAAACATTCAGCTGACAGCCGAAGCTCCTGACATATGCTTTTCGGGGACTGCTGCCCAATAAGCCGTTTATTTCGCCGATAACAGCGGTATTGTCCTTCAATTCGCAGAACCTCGCCTTCCAAAAATCCTGTAATAATAAATTATACCATATTATATGTTATAATGCAAGTGCAGATTTGCCGGACGCAACACACGGGCTTTTTGGGATATGAATGAAAAAAATTCTGCTTTTTTGATTTTTTTCAATCAATAATTAAGATTTTGTGGTATAATATATATTAAGAAGTGTATATATGCACTTGAGAAAAGGAGAATACAATATGAAAATATTCAGAAGAACAGCAGCCCTCCTGCTTACAGCTGCTATAGCGGCTGTATCGCTTTTCTCCTGCAATGAGAAGCAGAGCTCCGCAGGAACAGGCGAACTCAAAGTGACCTTTATCGACACCGGAAAGGCTGACGCAATGCTCCTGCAGTCCGAGACCGCAAACGTGGTCATTGACTGCGGCGAAAAGGGAGACGGAAAGAAAATATGCAAACTTCTCGAGGAGAGCGAGACTGACACCATAGACTACCTCATAATCACTCATTTCGACAAGGACCACGTGGGCGGAGCTGCCAAGCTCATTAAGAGCTTCAACGTAAGGAACGTGCTCACCCCCAACTACGACGGAACTGTCGATGAATACGAAAAGTACAAAAGCGCTCTTGCGGAAAAATCCATAACTCCAATGAAGCTGACCGAGGACGTTTCCTTTACCCTCGACGGCATAGACTATACCGTGTATGCGCCGAAAAAGACATTTTACGGTGAAAATGACGAAAACGATTTCTCCCTCGTCACAAAGGTGGTACATAACAAGAATACTCTCCTCTTTACAGGCGACGCTATGGAACAGAGACTGGACGAGATAATGGATATCGGCACCTGCACTCTGCTCAAGGTGCCGTATCACGGCAGAAAGCTTGACAACATCGCCGAATTCCTGAACGCCGTAAAGCCCAAATGCTGCGTGGTATGCACTTCCTCGGGCGAATTTTCGGGAAAGATCCAGGAGGCTCTCAAAAAGACGGGAGCAGCTACCTATGCTACCTGCTTCAACGGTAACATTACCGCAGTCAGCGACGGCAAGCAGATAAAAATTGATACTGAAAAAGGGTCATCTTTGTGATGATTCACAAAATCAAGCAGACATCCAGCGCTTTTTTGTTATCTTTTATTGACATATCCCTGCTTAAATGATATAATCTTCATATAGCTTGATTTGATAAATATATCATTTTATTACAGGGGGATAAAATATGAGCAAACAGGAAAAACGGATCAGAACAAGCAAGCGCAACTTCATTATTGCACTCGCTCTGCTGCTGCTCACAAACATTCTTATGGCTATGACTCTTACCACGCTCGCCAAAAAGAACCTGCGTGAGCAGATAGACCAGCGTATGCTGGATATCGCCAATACTGCGGCTTATATGCTGAACGGAGACGAGATAAAGCTCCTCGAGAAGGAGGACGAGGGCACAGAAAGCTATACCCGCGCCCTTGATACCCTCCGCGCATTTCAGGAAAACATACAGCTCGACTATATCTACGGTATAAGAAAGCAGCCTGACGGTTCCTTTACCTTTACCATTGACCCTACTGTTGAGGACCCTGGTGAATTCGGTTCGCCCATCGTTACCACCGACGCGCTTGTCAGCGCTTCCAAAGGTGTAGCTGCTGTCGATAAGAAGTCTTACACGGACAAATGGGGACGTTTCTATTCGGCATACAGCCCTGTTTTTGATTCAGACGGCGGCATCGCAGGCATAGTCGGTGTTGACTTCAACGCTAACTGGTTAGAAAATAAGCTCAGCAATCACACGGTAATATCCATAGTTATCCTTATGGCAGCTCTTACCGTGGGAATCGTGCTGGCATTCGTCATAATGTCCCAGAACAGACGGCGTTTTGCGGCTATGATGAAGGAAATAGATCAGCTTGACGCCGCTACCGACAAGATCAACGATACTATACTGAAAACCTCAATAAAGAAGCTGGACTTCCTCCCCCAGAGCGAGAGTGCTCTCCTCCAAACGCTGGCAGACGGCGAGAAGAACAGGCAGTCATCATTCGATGATGAATATGAGGAGGTAACCTCAAACCTTCAGGCAGTCTGCAAGAAGCTTGATAAATATGTGAAGTTCGTCGATTCAAATATGTACAAGGACAATCTGACGAATACTCTCAACAAAGCTGCCTACAAGAATGCGATACATGCTCTGGACGCGGATATCAAGGAAAGTAACCCCTTATTCTCCGTGGCATTCTTCGACCTTATCGGTCTGAACAGCATCAACGCCCACTATGGCTTTGAAGCCGGCGACGAGCTTATGTTCCACTCGGCAAGGCTGCTGAAAAAGGTCTTCGGAAACGACAATATCTTCCGTGTTGCAGGCGATGAGTTCATCGCCATAATGAAGGACAAGGGGGTCCTGGATATGGAGGATCTGTTCGCAGAACTTGACAAGGAGCTGAAAGAGTTCAACAGCAGCAAAAAAGTGGCTCATGGGCTTGGCATATCCAAGGGCGCAAATACCTACAAGCCCGAGGAGCATGATAGTTACCGCCATGTATTCATGGTGGCGCGTGAGAACATGAAGAAGGATAAGGAACTCTATTATGAGAGCCTTAAGAAATAATAAACAACTCTCAATTTATCGCCTTATGGCGGTAAATTGAGATCTGTCCGCGAAAGCGGACACTTTTTTTATCCTCTGTTCTTTATTTTTCCTTATTTATCCCCTCAAACAGCAGGATAAAGGAGCTTTACCCCGCTATCAGTCAAAACCTGCATTACACAAGCTTTTTTGCGGCGCATTTTAGCAATTCTAACTGTTGATTTTTCTATTTCAATATGTTATAATGTATTGTAAGCGTGCTTTTTTGGCGGTTACAGGTACCGCCCGCACAAATAATTATTATGAAAAGAGGAACACAAATGCCTGCAAATATTGTAGTCGGAACTCAATGGGGAGACGAAGGAAAAGGCAAGATCATCGATATCCTTGCTTCCCGTGCAGATGTTGTTGTCCGTTCTCAGGGCGGTAACAACGCCGGACACACAGTAGTAAACAATGGTGAAGTCTATAAGCTCCACCTCGTACCATCGGGTATACTCTACCCCAACGCCCTCAACCTTATCGGTGCAGGTGTTGTCCTTGATCCGAAGGACTTCATCAGTGAGCTTGACAACCTCGAGTCAAGAGGTATCAGGACTGTCGGCCACCTTAAGGTAGACCCCCGCGCTCAGATCGTTATGCCCTGGCATATCGCTCTCGACGGCCTCTCTGAGGCTTTCCGCGGCGGCAAGGACATCGGTACTACAAAAAGAGGCATAGGACCTACATATATGGATAAATACGAGCGCTGCGGAATCCGTATGTACGACCTCGTTCACCCCGAGGTACTTGCAGAAAAGATCAAGTCCACAGGCAAGCTCAAAAACGAGATAATCACCAAGGTATACGGCGGCGAGGCTTTCGACCTTGACGCTGTCACAAAGGAGTACACCGAGTACGGCAAGCGCCTCCTCCCCTACATGGACGACGTTTCCGTTCTTACCTTTGAGGCTCACAAGGCAGGCAAGACCATCATGTTCGAGGGCGCTCAGGCTACTCTCCTCGATATCGACTTCGGTACCTATCCCTATGTTACATCTTCACACCCGCTTTCAGCAGGCGTATGCGTAGGTACAGGCGTAGGTCCCAAGGTGATTACCAACATCATCGGCGTTGCAAAGGCTTATACCACACGTGTGGGAAAGGGGCCCTTCCCCACAGAGCTTGACGACGCTACAGGCGATCAGATCAGAAACGTAGGCGGCGAGTTCGGTACCACAACAGGCAGACCGAGAAGAACCGGCTGGTTCGACGCTGTTATAGTCCGCCACTCTGTAAGAGTAAACGGCCTTGACAGCCTTGCTATCAATAAGCTGGATACTCTCGCAAATATAGATACTCTCAAAATGTGCGTGGCTTACAAAAAGCCCGACGGCAGCGTAATCAAGGAATTCCCACCCACGCTTGAGGAGCTTGAGGGCTGCGAGCCTATCTATGAAGAATTCCCGGGATTCACAGAGGATATCTCAAAGTGCGCAAGCTTTGACGAGCTTCCCGCAAACTGCAAGAGCTATATAGCCCGCCTCGAAGAACTGGTAGGCTGCCATGTAAGCATGGTCGGCATCGGTCCCGACAGAGCGCAGATCCTTGAAAGATAAGCAATAACATATGCGATCAGCCGCTTCGGCGGCTGTTTGCTTATAAAAATATCAATAATAATATACAAGGGGGAACCATTTATGAAACGAATCAGGAACATTATCGCAGCCGCTTCCGCAGCAGCACTCTGCATCAGCCCGTCCGCTAACGCATATGCTGCTGTAAGCCCGGATATCGCCGCAGACAACGCTGTATACGAAGATGCATCCGTCATCATCTCCTACAACGAGAACGCTCCGCATTTCGCAACTGTTGACGAAGCAGCAGCCTACGTAAAGCAGCAGTTCAAGGAACGCAAAGAAGAATTCGACCTCATCGTTGACGGGTGGGTCCCCGACAATGAGGACGATGACGATATCAATAATACCATAAACGAAAGGATATCAACTATCACCGACGATCCTACAGAGGGCATGTATCTCTATCTTACCGCCAGCATTTCCTCCGGCAGTATATACCGCAGCGACGGTACCTATGTATATTACTCCATGGAGTACCTCACCACTCCCGAGCAGGAGGATATGGTCACCGCTGAGGTGGCTAAGCTCAAGGATACTCCCGGATTCGAGGCTGCTATGAAGTCGGACGTCTACGATAAGATACTCTGGGCTTACGACACAGTCGTTGAAAATATCCGTCTTGACGAGAATCTCAACGATCTCACCCGCAGTACAGCCTACAGTGCTCTCATAGAAAAGAAAGCCAACGAATCGGGGCAGATGCACGTTATGGTAAGACTTCTGCAAGAGGTGGGCGTTCAGCCTATGATATACGCCACCAACCTTTCAGCCCTTACCAACGATAATGTTGACTGCCATTTCCTCTGTCTCGCTCAGATAGGAGACGTATTCTACTTTGTTGACCCCATCTGGGAATACAAGATGGGTGAAAACAAGCACCGCTTCTTCCTTAAGGGCTATTCCGACCTTGACAGCGAGAATGAGGGCAAGGAGGAGTTCACACATGTACATCTGTTTGAGCTGTTCCAACTGCCTATCGATGAGATAATGGCTGAATCCAACTTTGCAAGGACAAAATATATCAGGAGCTGCAATGACGGCGACGTAAACGACGACGGCGAGATCAATGCCGTAGACGCCTCACTCATGCTCAAGGAATACGCAAAGCTTTCGAGCAGCGAACAGAAGGGCAGTTTCTCCGAGGCTCAGAAGAAAGCGGCAGATATCGACGGGAACGGCTTCATTGACGCTGTTGACGCCTCTGCTACCCTTGCCTACTACGCTTATGTTTCCACACTTGAAAACGACGCTGCTCCCGAGAGTATAAAGGAGCATTCCAGGAAATAAGCTTTCCACAATGAATAAAAGGAGGTCTTAACGTGAAGAAAATCCATATAAAAGCAGCTTCTGTACTGTTGGCTGTCGTATTGTCATTCTCTGCCGTGCCTCCGTTACAAATAAATGCAGCTCAGCTCTCTGTGCCTGCCGTGTCCATGGATGCGGTCACTGCCTCAGAGGAAGAGGCAGCTCTGCATATAAGACAGTGCCTTAAGGAGCATGTCAGCGAAATATCCGTCACTATCCCGGACTCGGGAGGCTCTAAGGAGGAGGCAAGCTACAGGCTGCTGTACAACGCTTTCGGCGAAACAGGCAACGGCTCCGAGGGAGACTACCTGAGATATTCGGTAAAAGGCTTCAAATGTAATATTCTTAAGTCAAGGGGCGAGATCAGACTGGTCTATACGATCGAGTACAGGACCACTCTTGCCGAGGAAGCGGCTCTCACAGAAAAGCTCCGCGAGTTTATGGATACCCGCCGCTTCAGCAGTATCCACGGAGATTACAGCAAGATACGCAGTATCTATCAGTATGTTACTTCTTCCGTGACCTACTCCGAGGACGAAGAGGACAACTATGCGTTTACCGCCTACAGCGCCTTTTTTAACGGCACTGCTGTATGTCAGGGAGTTACTCAGCTCCTGTACCGCATGTACAACGACTGCGGTATCCCCTGCCGTATCATTGCAGGCATAGCCCGTGACAGCTCAAGGGGTACCGATGGCAACCATGTATGGCTCATAGTCAAGCTCGAGGGGCAGTATTACTACCTTGACCCCACGTGGGACATGAAGTTCAAGGGCAGGTCCTTCTACTACTTCCTTAAGGGTACGGACGATCTTGACTCCGCTGCACCGTCGCTTTCCCATATAGCTACCCGCGCGGGACAGCTGACATTCCCCGACTATACCTCAGATGAGTTCATGAGCCTTTATCCCGTTGCAAAAACGGCTTATTCGTTCCCGCGTTACAGCTACGGCGACATCAACGGCGACAAGCTCATTGACGCCATTGATTCCTCACTGATACTATCGGAATACGCCAGACTGTCAAGCGGCTGCAGCAGTTCATTTACACAGACACAGTCCTCCTATGCTGACATTGACCGCAATGGCATGGTGGACGCTGTGGACGCTTCTATTATTCTTTCCTATTACGCAAAAATATCAAACGGAGCAGATATTACTCTGTCCGATCTTTTAAAAAAATAACTGACCGAGGTGTTTAATATGTATGACGAAAACAATCCCGCAGGCGGACTCCCCGAGGAGATCACCTATACTCCCGAAAACGAAAAAAAGGGCGCTCCCACAGGCGTATCTGCTCCGGTGCTCGATGACTTCGGATATGTAGCTCCCTCCGCCAAGAAGGACGGTCCTACCGGAGTTTCAGCCCCGGTTCTCGACGATATGAGCTCATATACTCAGGACAGCGGCAGAAAGGGCGCCCCAACAGGTGTATCCGCTCCCGTTCTTGACGACTCAGCGCCATATACCCGCGAAAAACTGATCCTCTCCGACGAGGACATCATAAACGGTCTCACTCCCGATCTCAAAGCCCGCTTCGACGCTCTGCCTGCCGAAAAGCAGCAGCAGATAATCGACATGAGAAGAACTCAGCTCGGCGCTGTAGCTCCTCCCGTACAGGTGCAGGCTCCCGTTCTGGACGAGGACAACTATACTCCCCCTCCGAAAAAGGAGGAGCCAAAGCAGCCCGAGGCTCCCATAAGCGCTCCCGTGCTTGACGACGAGCCCGAGGCTCCGAAGTATCAGCCGAAATACGTAGACGAGGATCTTGAAAGAGCCAAGGCTGAGGCTGCAAAAAAAGCCGTATCCTCACAGCTCGTGTCCGAGCAGAAGGACTCAAAGGCAAGCCTTCAGATGATGCTTGAGCTCAAGGAACAGGCTCGTCAGCAGCAGGCTGAAAGAGGCTTCAAGATAACGATAATACTTGCTGTACTGGGCGTTGTTGCCGCAGTTATGTTCTTCCTACTCTACTCGGGAACAGGAATATTCGCATACAAGGGCGAAATGGGCGGCATAAAGGCTAAGGTAGAGGAATCAGCTGTATATATCGCCGCTCTCGTCGGAGTTCTCTCCGCTGGACTGATCGCGG
This sequence comes from Ruminococcus flavefaciens, assembly GCA_002309635.1. Lineage (GTDB taxonomy): Bacteria > Bacillota > Clostridia > Oscillospirales > Ruminococcaceae > Ruminococcus > Ruminococcus flavefaciens_J. Next base: position 12,400 of record DBXO01000017.1, read on the forward strand.
GCATAGGAGGTCTTAAGACTCTTGCATCTGTAGCAATGCTTCTATTCGGCATAGTGCAGATAATTCCGGGAATGTTCATGATAACCCAGCACAAGGGCAATATGCCGCTTGTTATCATATTCTACGCAGTTCCGCTTATACTTGCATGGGGCATATTCTTCATGCTTGCAGGCAGCGAGGACGTTGGACAGTTCTTCAATAAAAAGAAGCAGTAACAGCAAAGCAGGCATACGGAAGCATTGTTTCCGTATGCCTGCTGCTTTATTGTTCTTCTTTTTTTATGCCGAATATTACCCTGAGTATCCCTGATATGAACTTTGGGCTCTTTATGACTACTATCTTCAATACCTGCTCCCTCCTTTGGTGATATACTCCATTATATTCATCAAAGGTTTTTTTGTTACTTCTTCTCGGTAAGAATTATCAGGGCAAGACCGTGATTCAGTCTCAGCAGAGCTGCGTCATCACTTATCTCGTTGCTGACGCCTATGGGGAACGCCTGTACCATGAGGTAGTCCTCAAGGGGATACTTTACTCCGCGAAGATAGTCTATGCCTATACTCTCGGACAGGGCAAACACCGACATATACCAGCTTTTTCCCCTGCTCCTGTACACTACCTCTCCGTCATCAACGCTCTGCACCATGAGTATGCTGTCGCCGATGAGCTTAAGGTCGCAGCCCTGCTGGAGGGCGTATATCATAGTCTGTATATTTGCTATGGTATGTTCGATACGGCTTCCTCCGAGGGCTCCGTAGAGCTCTATCTCCTTGTAGCCCAACTCTATGGCTTTTTTTACGGCCATGAGAGTGTCCGTATCGTCCTTTTCGGGTATGCTCGCTATTATCTCCGCGTCGTCGGGAAGCTCCTCCGTGAATGAGTCAAAGTCGCCTGTGATTATGTCAGGTCTTATACCAAGCTTTTTTGCAGCATAATAGCCGCTGTCAGCACATATTATGCAGTCGTATCTCTGCCAGTACCCCTCGGCGGAATACCGCTCGCTGTCAGGCATATCGCCGCCTGCGATTATCGCACATTTTCTCATTTCAGTTCCCACTCCTTAAGCTGTTTTGCTTCCTCGTACATAGCCTTGTAGCTTTCATGGCGGCTCCGTGAGATGTCTCCGCGCTCAACGGCTGCAACTACCGCACAGCCCTTTTCGCAAAGGTGGGCGCAGTCCCTGAAGCGGCACTCATCCGTAAGTCCCTCAAACTCTCTGAAACAGCCCGCCAGCTCTTCCTTTCGGATAATGTCGTAACGGTTCGTATCAAAGGTGGAAAAACCCGGGGTATCGGCTATGTAACCGCCGCCGCTCAGCTTGTACAGCTCCGCGTGGCGTGTGGTGTGCCTTCCTCTGCCAAGCTTGCGGCTTATCTCGCCCGTTGCGATATTCTGCGTGGGGTCCACCGCGTTGAGCAGGGTGGACTTGCCTGCTCCCGAGTTGCCTGTAAAAGCGCTTATCCTGCCGCGGAGCAGCTCCCTTACTGTCTCAACGGAGGCTTCGTCGCTGTAGTTTACCTCAGCAACGTCAATCCCTATCCTGCCGTATATCTCATGGACGGGACGGCTGTCGCCGAGGTCGGTCTTGGTTATGACCACAACAGGGGTGATGCCCTTGTACTCGGCTATGGCTATGAATTTGTCCAGTATGAGATAATTGGGGGCAGGCTCACATGTGGACACTATGAATATAAGCTGGTCAAGGTTGGCAAGTGGAGGTCTTATTATACAGTTTTTTCGCTCGGCTATTTCAGTGATAACGCCGTTTTCAACAGCGACTCTGTCGCCGACGCAGGGACTTATCCCTCTGTTGCGGAAAACTCCTCTCGCCTTGCACTCATATATACCGTCAGGGGACTCTACACTGTAGAGTCCCCCTAAGCATTTTATTATTATTCCGCTGAACTTATCGTTCATCAATACCAGCGCCAGGTGTTGCCCTCGCCTGTCCAGTCGCCGTTAACACCCTCCTCATAAGCTACCCAGGCTCCGTCCTTATAAATACCGTTCTGACCGGGTACTCTTCCGTCCTCGCCTGTTGAGCCCTGCTGAGCCGTTGTTGTAGGAGTTGTTACCTCCTGAGCCTTTGTAGTAGTTGGCTCTGTTGTCGGAGGCTCGGTCTCCTTTGGCTCGAAACCGTCTACCGCAACGAGTGCGTTCCATACGTCCTCTGAATCCCTTGTGAACTTGTTGTTTGCAAAGTCAAAGGTGTAGTTTCCGAGAAGCGCTTTCTTTCCTGTATTTACATTTGTAAGGTATGCTCTTACGCTCACGCTCTTGCCCGAGCCCTTGATAGTTGTTGAATAGCTTGACATTTCGGGGCAGAGGATATTTGCAGAGGACTCAACAGATGTCTTCTTCTTTTCGTCTGTCATAATGAAGTCGATGCTGAATCTTCCGTATGCCTCACTCGGGAAGCTTACGCTGTACTCTACCTTTCCGTCGGGGATAGTACCGTCGCTGACATAGAGTATGATCTTGTCGCCTGCTTCGATCTTTTCGCCTTTCTCAGGCTCCTGACGTACTACCGTACCCTCCTTCTCATAGGAAGGCTCTGTCTCTGTCTTTACCTGAAGCTTTCTGTAGCCTGCCTTGTGAGCAGCGTCCTGAGCGGACATACCAACGTAGTCCTCCATTGTCATGGACTCGGTATTCTCACCGATACTTACGTAAAGGATAACCTTTGAGCCCTTCGGTACCTCTTCACCTTCTTCAGGTGAGGACTTAATAACGTAGTTGACCTTAACGTCAGGGTCTGACTGCTTTACTATATTTGGTTCTATTCCTCTGTCTGTGAGCTGTCTCTTTGCAAGATCAACATTTATGCCCACAACATGAGGTATCTCAACGGTTTCCGCACCGGAGCTGAGAACTACCTTGCAGATATCGTTCTTCTTGAACACATCTCCGGGAGCAATACTCTGCTCGATGATCGTATTGGGTTCGGAATCGTCTGTTTTTGAGCCCTTGACCTCAAAACGGAGCTGTCCGCTGTATTCCTGTGCGACCACGTTGTAGTCCTTGCCGAGGAGATTTGGCATTGTCTTTGAATTGCTGCTGCCGATACCGCCCTTGAGGTAGGTGCTTATCATTGAAGCTATGAATATTACCGCAACTATGATAACAACTACAACTACTGCCGTAAGGACCGGAACTACCAGTGAAGAACGCTCTTCCTCCTCGTCGCCATCGTCCTCGTCATCATAATTGTCATAGTCATTGTAATTATTATTGTATGCGTCGTTGTACTTCTTTGAAACCGAGCCGCCCGATGAATAGCCGCCGCCTGAAGAGTATCCGCCTGCTGCGGGCGCCGCAGCTGCCGCCATTGCGTGAGCCTTTGCCTTTGAAGCATAGGCGCTTGCGACCTCCTGCCTGCTCTCGGACTGTATATCATTGCCCGAAGCTGCTTCGCTGAGCATATCATCGTCCTCACTGCCTTCCTCGGCATAGTAACCGAATGAGATGTGCGGATCAGCCTTGAAGGCTTCGATATCGCTTATCATCTCGGCAGTTGTCTGGTATCTGTCCTCCGGAGCCTTTTCCATAGCTCTGAGCACTATTTCCTCAAGGCCGTCGGGGATATCGGGATTGATAGCTCTCGGGCGCTCTGGGATATCATGCATATGCATCACTGCGATAGCAACGGGGTTATCACTGTCAAAGGGCTTTCTTCCCGTGAGCATCTCATACATCATAGCGCCTACGGAGTAGATATCGCTCTTTGCGTCGGTAACGCTGCCGCTTGCCTGCTCGGGGCTGATATAGTGAACGCTTCCGATGGCCTGATCGGTAGCGGTCTTGCCCTCCTCACGGGCGAACTTGGCAATGCCGAAGTCCATGACCTTTATAGTGCCGTCTGTGAACATCATGATGTTCTGCGGCTTGATGTCGCGGTGAACTATGCCCTTGTCGTGGGCGTGCTGCAATGCACGGAGGATCTGTATAACGAAGTGGACCGTATCCTTCCATGTGAGGACCTTTTCCTCTTCGATGTACTCCTTCAGCGTAATACCGTCGATGTACTCCATAACGATATACTGTATCTTCTCTGAGAAGCCAACGTCGTATATCTTCACAATATTAGGGTGAGAGAGTACGGCTATCGCCTTTGATTCATTTCTGAAACGGCGAAGAAATTCCTCGTTCTCAGCGAACTCCTTTTTCAGTATCTTGATAGCGACCGTCTTGTTGTCGATCACATCGACGCCCTTGTATACCTCAGCCATGCCTCCGACGCCGATAAGCTCGGTTATTTCATATCTTCCGTCGAGCTTCTTGCCAATATTCTTGTCCATTTCCTTTCCTCCTGCGTTAGTCAGAAATCACCGCAACTGTTACATTGTCGCGGCCGCCCTTGGAGAGCGATAATTTAATAAGTTCATCTGCAACATCATCAAAATCCGAATTTAGTATGACGTTGTATATTTCATCGTCGCTGCAATAGCCCGAAAGGCCGTCCGAGCACAGCAGCAGACTGATCTTGTCCTCATAGTCGAGCATGAATGTGTCGGTCAGCACCGTCTTTTCGACGCCTACCGCCCTGACGAGCATATGCTTCTGAGGGTGTACCTCCATTTCCTCCTCGGTTATCTTGCCCTGTTCAAAGAGCACCGAGGCGACATTATGGTCAGTTGTGATCTTATACAGTCCCGTGTCGGTTATCAGATATGCTCTGCTGTCGCCGACATTGGCAATGAAGGCAGTTTTACTGTTGACAAAGGCAGCCACACATGTCGTACCCATGCCGAAGTTCTTGAAATCGAACCTTGCGCGGGTATATATCACCGAATTGGCTGCGGATATCGAGGAGATAAGGAGCTTGCGGATATCCTCATCGCTGAGACTTTCCTTATAGTCAGCCGAAAAACGCTGAAAGAACTCTTCGACAGCAAGCTCGCCTGCTTCCTTGCCTGCACGCTCGCCGCCCATACCGTCGCATATGACTGCAAGTACATTATGGCCGAAGTATTCGCACCTGACCGCGTCCTGGTTTTCCTCGCGGGCAAGTCCGATATCCGTACCGTAGCGAAATCTCAAGTATCCGCACCCCCGTTCTGTTTGCTTTGCTTATCGGCGTCACGTCTGAGCTGACCGCACGCCGCTTCGATATCGCTTCCGAGAGTTCTCCTCACGGTAGCGTTTATCCCCCGCCTGCCCAGCTGCTTTGCAAACTCAGCAACTCCCGAGCGGGCTGTACGATAATTCCGTTCCCTTACCTTATTGACGGGGATAAGGTTAACATGGCAGTTCATACCGCGCAGCAGCTTTGCCAGCTTGTCGGCATCTGCGGCGGAAGAATTGACATCGTCGATAACGGCATACTCAAAGGTGACACGCCGTCCCGTCTTATCGATATAGTATCTGCATGCCTCTATGAGACTTGCAAGGTCGTATTTCCTGTTCACAGGCATGATAGCGCTCCTGCCCTCATTGTCCGCACAGTGCAGGGACACTGAAAGGGTCAGCTGGAGCTTCTTATCAGCAAGCTCGTAGATACGCGGCACTATGCCGCAGGTGGAGAGAGATACGTGACGAAGGCTCATATCGTTGCCGTCCTTATGGGACAGCAGTTCAAGGAACTTCATAACGTTGTCAAAATTGTCGAGAGGCTCTCCTATGCCCATGAGGACCACTCCCGACACCTTTTTGCCCGAATCGCGCTCAGCCTCGTATATCTGCAAAAGTATCTCCGAGGGAGCAAGGCTCCTTACGTATCCCGCAATAGCGGAGGCGCAGAAATTACAGCCCATTTTGCAGCCCACCTGAGTTGACACGCAGATGCTGTATCCGTAGCTGTATTCCATGAGAACGGTCTCCACAAAATTGCCGTCAGAAAGCCTATAAAGATATTTTACCGTATTATCTATAGCAGATTCAAGCTTTTTCTGTACAAATAGTCCATTTATACAAAATTTTTCTTTCAGAGCACTGCGCAATTGGATAGATATATCAGTCATTTTGTCGAAATCAAGGATCCTTTTTACGTGAAGCCATTGAAATATCTGCTTCGCGCGGAATTTTTTCTCTCCGAGACCGACGAGAGCTTCTTCAAGCTCTGCCAGGTTCAGACTGAGAATATCGACCTTTTCCAATTTATCACCTTGCTTTTCTGAATCTGGAAATAAAGAATCCGCTGCCGAACTTCGGCGGCATAAGAGTTGCTGAAGTGCCGAAGCTCTCCCCCATCATTTCCGGGAGTTCCAACGTCTCAAGCCCGGGGTGCTCACGCAGCAGCCTTTCACAGACAGCCTCATTCTCAGCCTTCCGCACCGTACATGTGGAGTAGACCAGAGTGCCGCCGGCCTCGAGATAGTTCAGGGCATTTGACACTATTTTATATTGTATGTCTGGGAGCCCCGCAAAATCCGTGATGTCCTTGTACTTTATCTCGGGCTTGCTGCCAATGACTCCCAGTCCCGAGCACGGGACGTCGCAGAGTATCTTCGTGAATTTCGGCAGCTCTGAGTTGAACTTCGTCGCGTCTCCCGCAGCCGCCCTTATATTTGTGAGACCAAGTCTCTCAGCACCCCTGCGTATAAGCTCCGCACGTTTTTCGTGCAGATCAAAGGCGTATATCTGTCCTCTGCCGTTCATAAGCTCCGCCATGGTGAAGGTCTTTCCTCCGGGGGCAGCGCATATGTCAAGGACAGTGTCATTCTCCGTGGGCGCAAGCACCTGACAGCAGAGCTGAGAGGCAAGACCCTGTACGTGGAAGAAGCCTTTTCTGAAAGCCTCGGTAGCCGTAACGTCGCCGCTCCTGACCGCAAAGCAGCAGTCGCCAAGCTTTTCCGCTTCGATACCGCCGAGTGACGCAATGAGCTCCTCCTCTGTACAAATGATCGGATTAAGTCGTATATATGTGACAGATTTTTCAAGAGAAGCCGCAAGAAAACTTTCTGCCGCCTCTCTGCCGTAGTCCTCTTCAAGGCTCCTTACAAGCCCAACAGGCGCGGAATACTTCACAGAAGCAGCCTCTATGCTGTCTTTCGGGAGCTTCAGTTCCTTGCCGCCGCGTATAAAGCTGCGCAGTACCGCGTTTACCATTCCCGCCGCACTGTTCTTGCGGAACTTCTTTGCAAGTGTCACACTCTCGTTGACCGCCGCATTGTCTGGTACACTGTCCATGTACATTATCTGGTACACGCCGCAGCGAAGTATATTCAGCACTATACTGTCCAGCTTCTCAACAGGGCGTGAACTGAGCCCGCCGATGATGTGGTCGAGAGTGAGCCTGCGTTCGATAACTCCGTAGTATATAGCCGAGCAGAGCTTTCTGCCGCGCTCGTCAAGATCGGATCCCTTAAGACCGCTGTCCAGCTGAAGATTGGAGTAGCTGCCGCTCACGAAGGTCTTGTCGAGCAGCTTAACAGCAAGATATCGTGGATCCGTCATTATCTTCTTCTTACAGACATAAGAAGTCTGAGAAGCTGTAAGATGGAAGAGATAAGCGAAGCAACATAGGTAAGTGCTGCCGCTCTGAGCACCTTCTGTGCGTGTGGTATCTCTGCCATTTCAAGTATACCGTCGCGCTCAAGAGTTTTAAGCGCTCTGTCGCTTGCGTTGAACTCGCAGGGAAGAGTTACTATCTGGAATATCACAACCGCTGCAAACATAGCGATAGAAAGGTATATGAGCGGTGTTCCTATTGTAAGGGTGCTCAGTAAACAGCCGACTATAAGCACAAGGTACCAGAGACGCGAGCAGATGTTCGTAAACGGAACAAGCTTGCTCCTCAGAATGATCGGACCGTAGTTTTCGGCATGCTGACAGGCATGGCCGCACTCATGTGCCGCAACTCCGATAGCTGCTACAGAGGTCTTGCCGTAAACAGAATCGGAAAGCCTTATCACATTCGAGCGGGGGTCAAAGTGGTCGCTGAGATTTCCAGAGATATGCTCTATCTGAATGTGGTGAAGTCCGTTTGCGTCAAGTATCATTCTTGCCACCTGATCTGCCGTAAGGCCTCTTGAATTGCTAACCTTGCTGTACTTGCTGAATGTAGATTTTACGTTTATCTGCGCTATCAGCGGAATAATGAGCATTCCGAGGAACAGGAGCAGATATGCGCCATAATTTTCGCCTGTCGAACGGTAGCCGTAGTAGCTGCTGTATCTCATTAAAGCCGTTGTCAAAGTCATTGTATACATAGATTTTTCCTCCTTATGCGAGTATCTCTCCCTCTGTGAGCTTTTTGCCCCTGAGGAAGTCCTCTGTATTCATGCGTTTTTTGCCCTCGGGCTGTACCTCGCGGAATATTACAGCCCGCCCGTCGCCGCACTTCACGGCGAAGCGCTTGGTATCAACAACAGCGCCGTTACCGGCGTTGTAAACGCCCTCCGCTATCTCGGATCTGAATACCTTAAGGCGTTTGCCTTCAAGCATTGCAAAGCCCGTTACTCCGCGTATGGTATTGTGTACCTCCGCAGCAGTTTTACTGAAATCAAGAGCGCTCATCTCCTTGCGTATCATAGGAGAATAGCAGCTCAGGCTGTCGTCCTGCACCTCGGGGCTGAGAGTGCCGTTTTCGATAGCCTCTACAGTCTCCGCAAGCACCTCGCCTCCCATTGCTGAAAGCCTTGCATAGAGCTCCTCATAGGTCTCGTTTTCACCTATGGGAGTAGCTCTCTTTATGAGCATATCGCCAGTATCAAGACCCTCGCCCATCTGCATCGAGGTAACACCGGTTTCCTTTTCGCCGTTAAGGAGCACATGGTTTATGGGAGCGGCTCCCCTGTATCTCGGCAGGAGCGATGCGTGGATATTGATGCAGCCGTATTTCGGCAGCTCAAGTATCTCTTTCGGAAGTATCTGTCCGTAAGCTGTTACTACTATGAGCTCGGGAGCGATATCGCTGAGTATCCTCATAGCCTCATTCGCGTCCTCGCCCTTTCTCAGGGAGAGAGGCTGATATACGGGAATACCGTATTCAAGCGCCGCAGCCTTCACGGGAGTGGGTATAAGCTTGTATCCCCTGCCCTTGGGCTTGTCGGGCTGTGTGAACACTGCCGCCACCTCATGTACGCTCTCTGCAAGAGTGCGCAGGCATGGTACTGCAAAATCGGGTGTTCCCATAAAAACTATTTTCATTGTTTTGTCTCCTCGGGTACGAAGAATTCCTCTACTATCTCGGTAAAAATGTGGCCGTCAAGGTGATCGTTCTCATGGCAGGTACACTGTGCGCCCAGCTCGGTGAAATCACGCTCGAACCAGTTTCCGTTTCTGTCCTGCGCCTTTAAGCGGCAGCTCATGGGACGTGTAACATAGCCCCATATATTCGGACACGAAAGGCAGCCCTCCTGCACTCTCTGCTTGCCCTCCTTATTTGTTACCTCAGGGTTTATAGCCTCTATAATATCATCTTCCCCAAGGTGCATGATAAATATTCTGCGGCAGATGCCTATCTGAGGAGCGGCAAGTCCAACACCCTCAGCCTTGTTCAGGGTCTCATGCATGTCGTCGAGGAGCTGAGCAAGCTTCTCGTCAAATTTTTCCACAGGCTTGCATACCTTATGGAGTATCTCGTCCTTATCGGTCAATATTCTTCTTAAAGCCATTTTACCATATCCTTCTTGCTTCTTATACGCCCACATCTCCGTTTATATCGGCATAAAGGGCTGTGTTTTTCATCTCTTTCAGTTTTGCCGCAGCTGTGAGGACACCGCTTATGAATCCTCTCATCTCGGCGTTGTTCTTGCATTTCATTATTATCCTGTAGCGGTACTTGCCGTTTATCCTGCCATATGAGCAGCGGACGGGTCCCAGTACACGCACGGGAGTTTTCGGCTGCAATTCCCTCAGCCTTTCGTTCATCAGCCTCAGTACAGCCTCCGCGCCAAGTCTTGCGGATATGTCCTCGTTTGCTGAAAAGCAGAATATGCACATATCGCACAGGGGCGGAAATATCATTGCGCGGCGGATAGCTATCTCCTCGTTGTAGAATCCCTTGTAGTCCTGTGCCGCCGCAAGGTTCATGACATAGTGCTCGGGAATAAAGGTCTGCAATACAGCGCGTCCCTTTCGCTCGCCGCGCCCGCCCCGTCCCACCACCTGAGTGATGAGGGAGAAAGTGCGCTCATAGCTGCGGAAATCTCCCGCGTAGAGGGCCTTATCCACGGAAAGGACGCCCACCAGCGTTACGTTGGGGAAATCAAGTCCCTTTCCTATCATCTGAGTACCTATCATTATATCATATTTTCCCTCACGGAAGTCCGTAAAGCTTTTCTCGTAGGAATAGCGGGAAAATGTGGTATCCGCGTCCATACGCAGTATACGCGCGGACGGGAAGAACGCGGAGAGCTCCTCCTCCAGCTTCTGTGTGCCGAAGCCCATATTCTTAAGGTGCTTCGAGCCGCAGGACGGGCAGGTATCCACGGGTTCGCTGACGTAGCCGCAGTAGTGGCACATCAGCTTGTTGTTCTTCTTGTGGTAAGTCAGCGGCACCGAGCAATTCGGGCAGTACACAGGCTGATAGCAGTCGCAGCAGCTTATTATCGTATGATAGCCTCTCCTGTTCAGCAGCAGTATTGACTGCTCGCCGTTTTTCAGGTTGGCGCTTATCTCCGAAGCCAGTTTGCGGCTGAATTCCGTGCGGTTGCCCGCCTCGCGCTCAAGGTTCATATCTATAATGCTCACCTCGGGCAGCGGAGCATTGCCGTATCTTTCCTTCATCTCAAGAAGCCTGTATCCGCCCTTTTCGGCGAGGTAGTAGCTTTCTATTGAAGGAGTTGCCGAAGCCAGCAGCAGCGAAGCATTATGCCAGCCGCAGCGCTGCTTTGCGATATCATGGGTCTGATATCTGGGTGAGCTGTCCGATTTGTATGAGCGCTCGCCCTCCTCATCTATTATAATGAGTCCTATATTGCTGAGGGGCGCGAAAACGGCACTCCTCGTACCTATTACGATGTCCGCGTCGCCCCGTTTTATTCTCTTGTATTCGTCAAGTCTCTGACCGTGCGACAGACCGCTGTGTATAACAGCAACTCTTTCACCGAAAAGAGAGCGGAAACGCTTCAGCGTCTGGGGAGTGAGACCTATCTCGGGAATGAGCAGCATTGCCTGTCTGCCTGTTTTTACCGTGTCGTCGATGAGCTTCTCAAAGACCGAGGTCTTACCGCTGCCTGTAACTCCGTGCAGCAGGAATACCGCAGGCTTCCCCTCATTGAGCTGTGCAAGGACAGCGTCTCTTGCCGCCTGCTGCTCCTCCGACAGGACTATGTCTGCGGGACTTCTTGTCTCATCGCCGCCGTCCCCTACTTTTCTCAGCACCTCGGCTTCATATTCCTCAGCCGCGCCGTTTGCACAGAGCCTCTTTATAACAGACTCGGTGATACCGCACATATATGCAGCCTCTTTTACTGCTGCCGTGCCGTACTCACTTAGGAAGTCCGCCGCCTGCTTCTGCTTCGGTGTAAGGTCGAAATCCTCGGGGGAAGTCATGTACTTCTCCGTAAGACGGACCATTCTCACTGCCGCGTCTCCCACAGCCTGCCTGAATACGTTGTCGGATTCAAGGGCGCCTGCGTCACAGAGCTCGTCAGAGAGCCGTCTGCCGTTTTCGATGATATGCTCTTCAATGAGCCTGTTGAGCTCGCGGCTGTCCGCGGTACAGGAAAGCGCCTGCAGAAGCTTGCATGCTTCAGGGCTCAGTGAAGCAGTATCCGTGAAATTCTTAACAATCCTGAATGTTTCTTTCGCACTTACGCTCATGGCAGGCGGAAGCATGGTCTTCACCGCGTCAAAGTATGTGCAGAAGGTATTTTCGTGCAGATAAAAGGCAAGCCTGAGAAGCTCCTCGGAAATAACAGGCTCCTCGTCAACAAGTGAAACAAGTGACTTCAGTCCCTTTGTATCCCCCTCAGAGAGCTTCATGACCACTCCTATCCTGCGCATGTTGCCCTTTCCGAAAGGGACCAGCACCCGGCAGCCGCAGGCGGCATCCGCCGCAAGCCTTTCGGGCACAGCGTAGCTGAACAGCATATCAAAGGAATAGGCTGTTCCGCTTACTGCGGTCTCCGCGATAAGGGGCATTATTCGTTTGTCTGTGGAGCAGCGCTCACTATCTTGCACTTGCCGCTTGCAAGCTCCTCAACAGCTGTCTTTACAGGCTTCTCCTCAAGGGTCTCACCCTTCTCGTAAAGCTCCTCCGAGATCTGTCTTGCACGCTTTGCAACAGCAATAACGAGCGAATAACAGCTCTCATTCTTTGTGATGATCTGATTAACTGCCGGTCTAAGCATTTTTCAACACCTCTTCTATAATATCTCCCGAGTAGTCCACCTTAAGCTGTTCTCCGCGTATAACTGCGAAAAAGTCGCTTATTGCGTCCTCAAGGGCGTCATTGACTATAATATAATCGTATTTCTCAGCCTGCGATATCTCCCACGCAGCCTTTGAAACGCGTTCCTCTATGACCTCGTCTGACTCTGTGCCGCGCTTTTTCAGTCTGCGGCGAAGCTCTCCTACCGAAGGCGGAACTACGAATATAAACACAGCGTCGGGACGCTTTTCACGTATCTTCATAGCGCCCTGCGGCTCTATTTCGAGGATAACGTTGAGACCCTGTTCAAGTCTGCCGTCAACCTCGCTGACCAGTGTACCGTAAAGGTTCTGACAGTACTCTGCGTGCTCTATGAATTTTCCGTCAGCAATGCGCTGCTCGAAGTCATCGCGTGTAAGGAAGTGATAGTTCACTCCGTCCTTTTCGCCCTCGCGGGGCGCTCTTGTGGTAGCAGATACCGAGACGGCAAAGCGCTCGTCCTTGAGTATCTCCTCCAGCATAGTACCTTTTCCGCAGCCCGAGGGCGCAGAAAAGACTATAAGTCTGCCTTTATTCATTTTCGTCCGCTCCTCCCGAGCCGTTTATCCTCGCAGCAAGAGTTTCCGTGATAAGAGAGGAAAGTATGATATGTCCGCTATCCATCACGAGAACGGCTCTTGTTTTTCTTCCATAGGTAGCGTCTATAGCTCTGCCGTCGTCGCGGGCCTCCTGAACCAGTCTCTTTATAGGAGCTGATTCGGGGCTTACAATAGTGACGATCCTGTCGGCAGATACCATATTGCCGTATCCGATATTTATAAGCTTCATAGCGTATTACTCGATATTCTGTATCTGTTCGCGGATCTTCTCAATCTCTGCCTTCATGTCCACAACGACCTTTGTAACGTTGAGGTCCTGAGCCTTTGAACCGATAGTATTGACCTCGCGGTTCATTTCCTGCACGATGAAGTCAAGCTTTCTGCCCACAGCGTCGTCCCCTGCCAGCATAGTCTCCAGCTGAGCGATATGACTTCTCAGCCGGACAGTTTCCTCATCCACTGCGATCTTTTCTGCAAACACAGCAGCCTCGGTAAGTACTCTCTGCTCGTCGATATCTCTGCCCTCGAGCACCTCTGTGAGCTTTTTATAGAGGCGGTTCCTGTAATTCTCCACGGTTTTGGGAGAGAGCTCCTCAACCTTGCCGACCATAGCGAGGATACCATCGGCTTTTTCGGTTATATCTGCCTTAAGGCGCTCGCCCTCGACCTGCCTCATTTCGACGAATCTGCTGATAGCCTCCTTAGCCACCTGTGAAACATCGTCCCAGACCTGCTCCTCGTCATCGGGAGTTTTCTGGATATTGAATATATCAGGCAGCTTCATGAGCTTTGAGAGGGTGATGTCGTCCTCTACTCCCAGCTCGTCAGCAATGCTTCTGAGGGCGTTCACATAACCCTCGGCAGCTCCCTTGTTTATAGCGATCTCGGTATCTCTGCCTTCTATATTGTTAATAGTAACAGCGATCTCCACCTTGCCGCGGGAGATGCAAGTTTTCAGCAGTGCTTTGAGCTTTTCATCTATATAGCTGTATGTCCTCGGAACTCTCGAGGAATATTCATAATATCTATGGTTAACGGAGCGGATCTCCACAAGGATATCTCTTCCGTTCATGATCTGCTGGGCTCTTCCGTAGCCTGTCATACTTCTAAGCACCTTATCGCCTGCTTTCCTGTATTGTAATTATTATATTTTTTCGCATAAATATGCTATTATAATATTATATCATCATTTGCACAAAAATGCAAGCTTTTTCTGAAAATATTGGGGTGTAACACGTATATCAGCGTATAAAAAAGCTGCACAGCAATGCTGTGCAGCTTTTATGTTAAGGTATTACCTAATTAAGCATTAGGATCAAGTGTTGATATCTTGTTGAGGAGGAACTCCTGAATGCGGAGAGCATCATTTGATGTGATACCCTTGCTGCTGATATCAACGTCTGCGTTGAGCTGACCCTGAGCTGTGATAGACTTGGAGTCTGTACCGCCAACGCCATACTTGTTCGGATTAGCAAGTGACTGCATGATGAGAACTGCATCTGCCATATCTACATCGCCGTCGCAGTTAGCATCGCCCCACTTTGTAACCTTACCGCTTGTAGCAGGCTGAGTTGCAGGCTGTGTAGCAGGCTGAGTTGCAGGCTGTGTAGCGGGCTGGGTTGCAGGCTGTGTAGCGGGCTGAGTTGCAGGCTGTGTAGCAGGCTGAGTTGTTGTCTCGCCGTCAATACCAGGTGTAACCTCAGGGAAGAGGAGTGCCATTGTACCATAAGCAACAACAGCATCACCGGCATGCCAGAATCTGTGATACTGGAACTGGAAGTCCTTGATATCAACAGTGCCGTCCTTGTTATTATCTGTGCCTTCGCCCTTCCAGTACTTCTGAGCTTCCTGCCACATAGAATCCTGCTCATAGCTCTTACGGATAGAGGAGAATGTAGCGCCGGGCTCGAGCTTAGAACCGTCAGGCATCTCGCCGCTGTAGAAATCAGGAATATAAACCTTTTCCTCGAATACTCTCTTCAGGCTGGGATTGCAGTCTGTGAATGTGATACCGATCTCGTCACGGCCCTCTTCATACTGAGCTGTGAGGAGTCTGTTTGCAAGATAGAGAGCCTTCTCAGCAACTGATGTACCCTCTTGCTTAGCGAACTTAGAGTCAACGTTCTTAGCCTTAGCATAGTAGATAAGTGTGTTACAGAGTGAGGATACGCATCCAACGTCTCCCTGACCGTAACCGCCGATCTTACAAGTAAGCTTCTGGTTGCCGTTTTCGTCATATGTACCTGTCCATGTGTCAGGTGTGCATGTATAGTCTGTATCGCTTGAACCCCAGTCAAGAGTTGAAGGAATAGCATATGTATGAGTATTGCCGTCCTCGTCCTCATAATTGAACTGAGTATTCTTCTCGAACCAAGCGATCCATCTCTCAAGAAGCTTGTCAAGAGCTGTCTCAAGGTCGAGTCCGCCGTACTTCTGACCGGACTTGTCGCCGTTTGTTACTACATAGTAGTAGAGCTCAGCAAGACGCTGTGTTGACCATACCTGGTTACCGATCCAGTGGTTTGAACCAGGGTCAGCATATACAGGATGAGGAACGTATGCCATATCATAGAATGTAGCGTGGCCAGAAGGATACTCCTCGTAACGACCTCTCCAGCTGTTTGTACAACCGCCAGCGAAAGGACCGTCAACGGACTGGAGCCACTGATACATTTCGATCTGTCTCTTGAGAGACTCCTTATAGTCAGACTCTGCGTCCTTAGCCTTCATACCTGCTGTGATATCGCTATCATAGAGAAGAGCGTAAGCAGCAAGAGGATTCTGATAGAACTGATGTGAGTGTGAGCAGCCGATCTGCCAAGCCCAGCCGTAATCGCCGTAGCTTGCTGTGAGAGCTCCGCCCCAAGCAGTGTACCATGACATGAGATAGTGCTTGGAATCCATACCTGCTGAAGAATCACTGATCTTTGTATCAACAGCGATCTTCTTGTAGTACTTATCAAACATATCGTTACGGCACTGGTCACCCATCTTACCTGCGAGACCTGATACCTTTGAATCGCCTGCGTTGTACATATTTGCAAAATGTACAGCCTGGATACAACGGTCCTCAGCGTCAGGAGCGTTTGTGAAGGAGTACTGTGAAGGAACCTTGTCCTTACCGTTGAAGATAGCCTTGATACCGTTACCGTTATCCTTATCGGTGCTCTTCATACCCCATTTAAGTTCCTCAAGACAAGGAGCGGGAACTGTCTCGAAACAAGACTCCTGCTCACCTCTCTGGAAGGTGTTGATGAATGTGAACTTGCCTTCGCCCTTGGTCTCCTTGCTGAAGCCATACCAGTCGTCAACGTCAGCGAGCCAGTTCATAAGGTAGTAACCGTTGTCGCTGCTGTATGCAGACTTGAATGTATCATAGATCGGGTTCTCAGCCTTTACGCCGGGCTGCTTAGCAGGATAATCCTCAGGAGAATCGCACTCTTCTGATGTATCAGCCTTAAGGCCGTCCTTCTGATCCCAGATAGAACTGTACTTGATCTCTGTGTCTCTGCCTGAAGCCTTTGACCAGCCGGGGATCATAGCTTCCATTGTGTTCCAAGCCTTTGCAAGGTCACCCTTTGAGCCTGAGATCACGTTGTTAGCTGCGAGAACATCGTGCATAGCTGCCATCCATACGATGTATGACATAGCCTCTGATGTTGTCTCATGACCGTAGTCAGGAGCCTCAACGATGAAAGTTTCTACTGAATGGTAAGGGATACCGAAGCCCGAACCGTTTGTCTGCTTGCTGAGGTAGCCGTTTGTCTGACCGTTTGTTACAACATCATCATAGAGTGACGCAAACATGTCAGCATATGTTGTTTCCTTAGCATAAGATGACTTTTCAGCAGCTGAAGCCATTGAAGGAATAACTGCTGATGCAGACATTGCTGCAGCGAGAATACCTGCTGCGAGAGCCTTATTCTTTTTGCTTATCATTTGTTTTTACCCCTCTCGTAATAATATAGTGGTTAAAAAGTGGATAATGTCCCCGAAAGGCTTTATTTCGGGGCGCTTATACGAAAATACTTCGTACCTGTGTACATTTTCACGCCAGTGTACACACTCCCAAACTATTTTCAAAATTATTATAGCCCACCTTTTAATTTGTGTCAACAGTTTATATTGTTTTCAGTTTTGAGCCAAGTCATTTTTGTTGCAATGCACACAATGGCAAATCCTTTTTTGTGCATTTTATCCACTGAGCCGCAGTCTCGTTTTCTTCGTATTTTAACAAAATATTAACAAGTTTCGTTTTGTAACAAAAGCTTCCAAGATTCATCTTCTCCTCAATTTTTCCTCACAAAATCCTCACACAATAGCTATAATATTTACCTGACAGCGTACAATTTCAATGATACATTGATTTCAGCAGCTCAAGTCAAATTAACATTTTATTCACATATTATTCATCTTGTGTTAATATTATTCTGCGATAATAAAACAGTATGTTATGCTGAGGTAATTGCACCCGCTTTTACCCGAAAAATAATTGATTTCTGATCGGAAAGGAGCGCCTCATGGTCACTATTGAAAATCTTACAAAATTTTACGGCAGTAACCGTGCCGTCAATCATATAAGCTTTACAATAAACGATAATGAGATACTCGGTTTTCTCGGCCCCAACGGCGCGGGAAAATCAACTACCATGAACATGATAGCAGGCTATCTGCCCATGTCCGACGGTACTGTTAACATCTGCGGTTCCGACATAACAAAAGACCCGCTCAAGGCCAAGGGCAACATCGGCTATCTTCCCGAGATACCGCCTGTATACCCCGATATGAAGGTAAAGGAGTACCTCTCCTTCTGCGCAGGTCTTAAAAAGGTCCCGGGAAGCAAGCGCAGAGACGAGATCGAGCGCGTTATGAAGCTTCTCAAGATAAAGGACGTCGAGGGCAAGCTGATACGCAATCTCTCAAAGGGCTACAAGCAGCGTGTGGGCTTCGCGCAGGCACTGCTGGGCGATCCTAAGTTCCTTATACTGGACGAGCCCACCGTAGGTCTCGACCCAAATCAGGTGGCAGAGGTAAGAGCTCTCATAAAGAGCCTGAAAAAGGACCATTCCGTTATATTCAGCTCCCACATACTCAGCGAAGTCAGCGCGGTATGCGACAGGGTCGTCATTATCAACAAGGGCGACATCAGAGCCATAGATACTATCGAGAACCTTGAAAAGTCATTCTCCAGAACTCTCGTACTCCACGTCAAGGTCAAGGGTGACAAGGCGAAGGCTGCGTCCATAATCGAAATGACTCACGGCGTCAGGGAGATAATGGACATCGACGACGAGGGCAGCAGCATCTACGAATTCAAGGTGCAGCTTGAGGGCGAATCCGACGCAATAAGGGACACCATCATGGCCGACTGTATCAGGAACGGCATCAGCATCCTTGAGATATACACTGAAAAACCCGACCTTGAAAGCGTTTTCATCGAGCTTATAAACCGCCCCGTGAAGAAATCGGGACTGGAGGAGCTCCTTGAGGAAACCCCCGACGAGTCGGGAGCAGATAACGGCGAAGCCGAAGAAGAAAAGGAGGAAGAGTAATATGTTTCCTATTTATAAAAAGGAGCTGCAATCCTTCTTCTACACTCCTTTTGCCTACGCTATAGCAGCTCTCTTCATGCTGCTCTTCACTCTGCCATTGGCAGGAGCCATAGGTGATATGGACGGTATCAACACCCTGAGCTTCTCGTTCACCGAGATGTTCTACGCGGTAATACTCTACTTCATCTTCCTTATCCCCATTCTCACCATGAGGACCTTTGCGGACGAGCGCAAGAACGGCACCGAGGTGCTGCTCATGACCTCGCCTGTCAGCGTGGCCAGGATAGTCATAGCAAAGTTCCTCGCAAACCTTACGGTTTACATTTTCATGCTGGCATGCTCTCTTTTCTTCCCCATACTCACAGCAATAAAGGGAGAAGTTGTAATGAGCCAGCTCATATGCGCATATATAGGCATCTTCTGCTGGGGAGCCATGTACATCGCGCTTGGTATGCTCATCTCCTCCTTCACCGAGAACTCAATTATCGCAGCTATCGTGGGAGAAGTAATCATGTTCATACTCCTCTACGTTGATGAGTTTGCAAACTCGGGCTTCATCTCACAGTTCCCGAAGCTCCAGTCTGTCCTCTATTCATTCGCAGCAAAGCCGAGATTCGCATACTTCTCCGAGGGCTTCCTCCGTATTTCGGACATTGTGTTCTTCGGTTCGGCAGTAATCGTACTTCTCGCATGGACATTCATCTCCATCGAGAAAAGACGCTGGAACAGGGGGTAAGCTGAAATGAAGAAAAAGAAATTCAACCTTTCGGGCACACTGGCATTACTGCTGGCACTCCTTGTGCTGCTGATATTCATACCTATAAATATCATCGCAGGCATGTTCGACAAGGGTTACGACATGACGCCCAAGAAAAAATATACTCTCGATCAGAAGACCGTCGATCTCCTCGACAGGACCTCCGGTCAGCAGATAGACATCTACTATCTGTCGCTCCTCAAATACTTCAAGGACTCAAAGGTCTCCGACCTCCTCCCCCTATATCATACGCTCACACAGCTTGAGGAGAGGGAAAATATCAAGCTCACCTGCTTCCGCCCCAACGAGAACCCTGCTATCACGCAGGAGCTCGACCCCGAGGGGCTCCTCGGCACCTACGAGGGCGACATCTTCGTAAAGTGCAACGGCATAATCAAAAAGGTAAGCCGCGACAAGATATTCCAGAAAGGCGCTGACGGCTCAAGTCAGTACGCAGGCGAGGAGCTTATAGCAGCAGCTATAGACACCTGCTCCAAGGGCTTTCTGCCTACTGTTTATTTCCTGAAAGGACACGGTGAAAAGACTATCGAAGAGAATTTCTCCAATTTCGCCGCTATACTCAAGACCAACAACTACGATGTACATGAGCTCGACCTCGGCGCAGAGGGAGCAATCCCCGCAGACGCAAAGATAATCTACCTTACAGGTCCGACAAAGGACTTAACGGACAAGGAAAGAGACCTCCTCATGGACTATGCCGACAACGGCGGCGCAATGTCCTTCCTCCTCGATCCCTGCGGCACAAAGGGACGCTTCTACAACATCGAAAAGATAATGGAAGAGTTCGGACTTATCCTCGATTACAACATCGTTACCGAGACAACAGCCGCAAATAAACTCAACGATCCCAATCAGGTGCAGAGCGAGAACTTCTTCCGCGTAGAATACCCCGCAGGCGCTCAGGCAGGTGCCGAACTCACACAGGACCTCACCACCGATCTTAATATGATCCTCAGCGGTGCCACGGCAGCGGACAGCAATCAGGAAACAAAGCTCATAGCAGGTATATCCTACCCGAGAAGCCTTACAGAAATACCAGATGATTCGTTCCCTGCCGCTTCATACGTAGAGCGCTCGTCTATAATAAGAAACACTCCCGGAAACGACGGTGCCTACACCACTGTAAGCAAGTCTATGGGCGGCGACGATATAACAGCTGCCGAAGCTGATGAAAAGCTCAGCGGCATCGCACTTGATTTCGGATATTACTCCTACAACAAGCAGACACAGGCAAAGCTCATAGTGATCGGTACAACAGCTCCTATCGACGATGTAGTATGCACTCCCACAGTCGATGTCCCTAACAACAAATACTACGTATCCAGCTCCAGCGGCACAAGAATGCTCACAGTATTCTCGAACACATGGCTTTACGACAGTGATATACAGTTCGGCGTCGGCAACAAGATAAACGCCTACGACCGCATGGTATTCAGGGACGCAAAGGACGCAACGGGCACTATAGTGCTTCTCTACGTTATCCCTGCTGTTTTAGCCGCTTTAGGCGTAGTTGTATGGCTTAAAAGGAGAAATTCCTGATGAATAAACGAATAATCGCTCTTATAGTGCTGCTGCTCATGGCAGCAGCCTCCATAGGCACCATGCTCCTGTTAAAAGGCAAAAAGAACAAGGAGGAGCAGCAGGCACAGGAACAGCTGAATGACAACGTGCTCTTCAGCTTTGACCCCTACTCCCCCACTCAGCTCGTCTTCAGAAAAGGTGACGAGTCCTATACATGCAAGCTCGAAGATGAAAACTGGGTGCTTGAATCGGGAGAATTTCCCGTTGACCAGACCTACTGTCAGCTTGTATGCTCATACTGTTCAAACCTCACAGCTTCGGAAAACTACGGCGAGATAACCGATGAAAAGCTGAAAATGTATGGTCTCGAGCAGCCTGACACAGTTGAGATAACCGAACCGAAAGGAACTCATATCATCAACATCGGCAGCGAGAGTCCCACAGGAGACTATTGCTACGTTACCGTAGAAGGCAAGAATAACGTTTACGCAGTACCAATAGTCCGCGGAAGCGTTCTTAAACTCGACAGGCTCCTCATCAAGAACAAGGAGCTGCTCCCCTACACGCTCTACGACCTCAAGGAGGTTACAGTATATAAGGACGGAAAGGTCACCTGTGACCTTACTTATGACGAAAAAGACAGCAAATGGGTACTTCCCGCAGAGTACTCGCAGCTCACCCTTGACCAGACCGAGGTAACGGCAAAGTTCAACAATATCGTCCGTATCGAAGCGGAGGAAATGATGGACGAAAAGCTTGATGACCTTAAGAAATACGGCTTTGACAAGCCATACGGCGAGGCAGTCGTAAAGGGCCTCGACGGCAGCGAGCATCATCTGCTCGTAAGCATAAAGGAGGACGAGCCGCAGTACTGCTACGTGCTTGTCGATCATGAGCAGGTAGAGATGTACTACACCTCTGATCTGAACTTCACACAGTGTACTCCATACGATTACATCGTACAGAACTACAACGTGGAGAGCTACCCCAACATAAGCGGCTTCACATTCAAATTCAAGGATAATGACGATACCTGCAAGCTCGATGTCAAGGCAAACGAATGCACCTACAACGGCAAGTCCGTAGACATCAGCTCTTCTGAGTTATATCTTGCGCTCAACAACTTCTGCAACTCATTCACGGTACTCAAGCTCACAGGCACAGATATCAAAGTCAAACCCGAGCTCAAGGACCCGGAACTGTCAGCAGTCATCGAGAACAAGGACGGCGGCAGGATCAGGATAGACCTTGTAAAGGGCGAGGAAACAAGATATTATGTATTCCGCGACGGAAAATACATCGGAGCCTATGTTGACGAATCAATGCTCACAGGCCGTAATTCAGTAAGCGACTTCTGCCTCAAATTCAAAAAACTCGCAAATATATAAACAAAAAGCAGCACATCATGTGCTGCTTTTTTTATCCGTAAAACCGACCCTTTTTGCGGTGTGTCATAGCTTCGTACTTCCGTTTTGTGGCGAGACCGCCGCGGATATGGCGTTCCTGCTTGTTTATTTCAAGTATCTCCTTCACCCTTGCATAGAGCTCAGGATCGTCGATCCTCAGTCTGTCGCTGACGTCCTTGTGCACCGTACTTTTGGAAATGCCGAAATATTTAGCGGCAGCTCTTACCGTTGACTTGTTTTCGGCTATGTACTTCCCGAGCATTACCGCCCGCCCCTCAGGCTGATTTTTCAAACTCATCACCTCTTTTCATGGCATTTACTAATGTATATGTCACAAAAAAGAAATAGATGTTACGACTAATCATAATTTTGCTCCGCAAAATCATGATTTACCGAATAATCCGCTCCAGATCACACATACTACCGCAAAGGAGCTGATAATATGAAAATAACACCCGAGCTGTACAGTGATATGACCCGGCAGGCTTCGCCGAAGTCCAACTGTAAGGTCAACGTCACCGCCGCTTTTTTGATTGGAGGAACCATATGCGCAATAGGACAGGTGATACTGTCGCTGCTCGAAGCAGGCGGACTTGACAGAACGGAAGCGGGAACGTGGACGTCCATAATCCTTGTGGGACTGAGCGCAGTATCCACAGGCTTCGGCTGGTATCAGAGACTCGCCAAGCGTGCGGGCGCAGGAACTCTCGTACCCATAACAGGCTTTTCAAACGCCATAAGCTCATGCGCCATAGAAGCCCGTTCCGAGGGTCCCATACTGGGAACAGGCACAAAGATATTCACCATAGCGGGTCCCGTCCTGCTGTACGGCTGCACAGCTGCAAGCATATACGGCGCGATATACTATTTTATCCCCCATTAAACAAGTAAGGGCGGATACTATCCGCCCTTTTCCGATATTGAGTTAAAGTGCCGTAATCGATGTACATGAAGCGATTCTGATAACAGTAAGCAAACGTCATCACTGTTTCGGCCGAGCCTGCTCAGCTCAAAAAAAAGGCAGGGCACAAAGCCCTGCTTGTCTTAGATAAACA
>DBXO01000037.1 GCA_002309635.1 Ruminococcus flavefaciens
ATACCATCAGTTATTTCGATTTCATAAGCGAAAGATTCCATAGGCGGAAACCATATTGAACCATATACCGGAGGTTCAGCAGTTTCATGCATAACAGAGAGGATATATTTCCCATCACCTGCTGGTCTGAAGATGAATCCTCCGTCAGTGCGATCTAATGATATTTCCGTCTCTGAGCCTGCAGAAATATACTCATAATCAGTAATGACCTTTATACTATCTCCGTCAAACTCAAAAGAGATACCATCAAATGCAGTCACACCCATATATCCTGCTTTCAGTCCGCTGCTGTTATCGGCTGAAAAAGCTACCATTCCTTTGGCTGAAAAATGAACGGACACAATCCACATCATGATTACTGCCGATGTGATGATCGATAGCATTTTTTTCATAACTACCACCCTCCTGTTACTGTTTAGCTATAGCTGCAATTAGAGCTTTCCTAATGCACACAAGGTCAAAAACATCAAGAATTCCATCTTCACAATTATCAGCAGCTCTCCAGTTGATGATCGTTCTGTCTTTTTTTCCGAGCAGAAAGCTTTGCAGATACACAGCATCCGCAACATTGAAGCTGCCGTCAGCGTTTATATCATTTTCCGGACACTCTGTGATTTTCAGTGATGAAGGAACAGGATCATATTCCTCATAATCAATTTCATATACCTTTGATCTTTTTCCCTCATTCAGTACGATTTTCAGAGAACCGCTCTCTGTCTCAAATACTCCGTCCTCAGGTATGCAGATCAAGTCAAACATTCTTTTGGGCAGGGAAGCTTTTCCAACTGACGGAAAACGATCATACGGATCCATTCCGTCATCTTTTATCATATTATCCCCCTGGATATAGTATATCTCTGCATTCTCATTATCGGACATTATCAGGGATTCCTCCGCTATGTCTGCTGATTCCTTATCTTCCTCAATGTAGTAAATGAACAGCGGATCCAGCTCATGACCAAGTGAAACGAGAAGGAAGTACGCACCAAATATCGTGCCCAAATCTGACAGAGTTGTAAAAGATGTTCCGTCAGACATAAAGCTTTCAATGAACTTTTCATCATTTTTCTCATAAGACCAGTGAACGGCATTGATATTGACTACATTATCCTTTACCTCTATCTCATACGTTACTGATTCTACCGGAGGGAACCAGAATGTTTCATACAAAGGTATTTCTGCCGGTGGATAATGCATTATGAGAACAACATACCTTCCGTCACCCATGGGTTTGAAAAGATAACCGTCATCAGTACGTGAAAGGGATATTTCCTTTTCTGTACCTACCAGTATCTCGGGATACTTAGTTATGAATCTTATTGCGTCACCGTCAAGCTCTGCGGTCACGCCTTCAAAGCTTTTATCGACCACAGCGCCGACAGTCAGGGTATTATTTGCCTCTTCTGAATTGGTTACCGCTGCTGTAAGAAAAACTGATATAATGCACAGTGCCATTACAGCAGAAGTGAACACCGACATGATCTTTTTCATACATTCCTCCTCCTTTCCGGACTTATAACTTTTATACCTCTGATCTCAATTAATCAACCTCTTCGGAAACGAAGTATTTCAGCAATACATCGTTTCACTTTAATTATAAGCTATTTCAACGTACATTTCAATATATTGTGCAAATTTAACATTTAGGCAATATTTCAGAATGCTCCTCCATAGCAATTCTCGTACATATCTTCGCCCAAAATGTATTTAACATCTTTAAGAGCCTCACGGAGCAGGCAATGATCTACAAGCATCTCCTCGATTTCATCGCAGGTATAGCCATAGTCAAGCAGAAGTTCCACATCAGTGCTGTCCACACCATAGCATCCGCAGTAGGACTCCGTTTAAGATAACAGTATGATATTTGAGTCCATTTCTTTAAAAGTCGAGTTTTGCGACTTTTGATATACTAATTTCTATGACGGGACAAAGTATCCCGTCATCAATATTCGACCTGATAGCTTCCTGACAAGGAATCTATTTTTTGTAAAATAACTGAGACGAATTGAGGTGTTGCCAAAATAGCAACACCTTAAACAGAATTCAATAAAGCCACAGAATAATTTGGCTATTTCACAATGTTTTAAAGGGGTGACCATTTTGGACACCCCTTTTCTGATACCAAGCGTTTGAACATCTTGGCTATTGGCAGTTTGCTTGAAAGTACAAGGCTTTATAAGCCGGTCTCGTTAATAAAAATTGCCTAACACTCCTGACCTGAGTCGGCAAAACGCCGACTCAGCTTATTATCATCATCAACGAGATATATAAGCCGGATTCGTTAATAAAAATTGTAGAACAATTCTGACCTGACAGAACGATTTGTTCTACCAGCTTAAGTGAGAGACAAAAACGCACTGATAAAATGTCTCGTGTTTTTTAGAGGCAGTTTTGTTCAAAAAAGAGAAATTTGATGAAAAACTCAATTTTTTTAAAATTCCAGGGTATTAAACCCTGAAATTTTTGGCTTTAAAAGTAGAGGGCAAAAATGCAGCGATAAAAAGTCCCGTATTTTCAGGTACCTGTTTTTGCAAAAGAGAAAAAATCATGAATACTTCAATTTTCGTATCTGTTCAGAGCTAAGGATAAAACAAAAAGAGCTCAACTGCGACAGTCAAGCTCTTTTGACTTTATAATTCACTTATTTACTCGTCCAATACTATGTTTTGTAATGTTCTTGCCTACCATATAAATCGACCCGTCCAGTACTCTGTTTTACTTGTGTCACACATTAGAGCTTTTCGCTTTGTTTTTTTGTCCGTTACATAATAACAGTATTCTTTTTTGTATCTATACCAAAGTAGTTTACCACATCTTACACACTTAACGGGCATCTTGTAATAAATATCAATATCATAATATAAACTTGACGATTGTTGTTTAGCGATATATTCCCAGTTACCGTCCTTGTTGCGTGCTGAAGCATCTGCTACATGATTACATGAGGCTGCATTTGCTATGATGGTGTTATCAAACTGCGGAGCAATAGTCTTTGATACAGCTGTTCCTGTTCCAAGCAGGGTAAACGCCATAGTAAGGCTTGCAATCTTTTTGATTACGTTTTTCATTTTTATTACATCCTTTATTTTATATTAAAGGCTAATTGTATAACCTTATGCGTAATATAATACAACAAATATCTAAGATTGTCAAGTAATTTATAAAATGTTATTAATTTTTATTATACAAGTTTAAAATGAAAGGAATTTCAAAATGAATAAAACATACATAGGATAAAAAGTCCCATATTTTCACGTTCGTGTTTTATAGAAAAGAGAGAAAATGTAAAAACTTCATTTTTCTCAAAAAATTTTTCGTCCATTGCCTCTTTTTTTCGGCTTTAAAAGCAGAGGACAAAATCACAGTAATATAACAGTCCTGCTTTTTTAAGTTCCCATTTTGTGCAAAAGAGAGAAAAAAGGATCTTTTTCAAAAATAAAACGCATAACCCATGCATTTTTTTGCCTTTAAAAGTAGAGGGCTCTTTTTACATACGTGTATCACGTAAAAAAATGAAAGGACTGATGCTATGCCAATTTTAAAAGCCAAACGGAAAGGTTATGTCTCAATGGACAGGGAGTTCCTCATAAGGAAGGACTTGTCTCTGAAAGCAAAGGGATTGCTTGCCCACATGATGACATTGCCTGATAACTGGAGATTTACTGTTGACGGTCTTGTTCACTGTCATAAAGAATCCAAAACTGCCATTACGGCAGCTATAAAAGAACTGGAACAGCTTGGATATCTGCGGCGGCGGTATCCGAGAAATTCACACGGCAGAATAGATCACGCTGAATACACTGTCTGTGACATTCCACTTCACGAATATGAAACCTTAGTTGTTGACTGGAGCGATAACAGCGCTCAGAAAGGAGAAGATTTATGAATGAAGAAGCCAGGCTTATCAATATTGAAAGCGATTATGAGAGAGCACTTGCGGAACGAGAAGCTATCGAAGCTGAGCTGAAAAAGCTGACTGAAAAAGAAACACAGAAAGCGCACCGCATAGAACTGCTAAGGAACAGATACAAAGAAGAAAAACGCCGCAGCCGTACTCACCGCCTTATTGAACGTGGAGCTATTCTTGAGAGTGTTATCCCCGACGCAGAATCATACTCCAACGACCAGATAAAGCAAATTCTGAGAGTAGCATTCAGCATCCTTCCTGTTGATCTGAGAGGAGCTTTTATCTATGATGATACTGATGAAGAATTATGAAAAAGCTGATTCTAAAGTAAGCAATACTGCTTCCCTTGATATACCAAGGGCGCACTTATATACCACTTACATGGTATGTGCGCTCTGCGAGGCTGAAAAGGCGGTGATAATATCGCAATCTATCATTGCTCAATAAAAATTATCAGCCGCGGAAAAGGAAAATCAGCCGTAGCCGCAGCAGCATACCGTGCAGGAGAAAAGCTTCACAACGATTATGACGGAATGACGCATGACTTCACACGCAAAGGCGGAGTAGTTCACAGCGAAATATTATTGCCGCCAAATGCTCCTGCGGAATACGCAGACCGTTCCACATTATGGAATGCGGTTGAAGCTGTTGAGAAATCAAAGAACTCACAGCTTGCAAGGGAAGTAGAAATCGCACTCCCAAATGAATTGTCTCAATCTGAATGTATAGCTCTGACACGGGAATTTGTACAGCGCACCTTTGTCGATAAAGGAATGTGTGCGGATATCTGTATCCATGACCCAAATCGTGAACTGAAAAATATTCATGCTCATATCATGCTTACAATGCGCCCGATAAATGAGGACGGTGCTTGGGGCGACAAGCAGAGAAAAGAATACGTTCTCGATAAAAACGGGAACAAGATCTATGATAAGAAGAAACGAACCTACAAGTGCCACACCGTTCAGACTACAGACTGGAACAGCCGCGAAAAAGCTGAGGAATGGAGAAAAGCCTGGGCTGATTATCTTAACAACTTTCTGGAGCAGCGGAACATCACCGATACAGTAGACCACAGGTCATACAAGAGACAAGGAAAGCTTGTAAAACCGACGATCCACATGGGAGTTGCCGCAACACAAATGGAACGTAAAGGCAAACGCACCATTAAGGGCGATACCAATCGCAGTATCAAAGAAGTCAACTCAAAAATCAATATTCTCCTCAAAAAGCTTGAAGTCATTGACAACAGACTCATGCAAATGAGAGAGATATCTCAAAGAGACAACCTTGCATTAATGCTTATGCGTTTTCATGAAAACGGAATAGAATTCAGTCAGGTCCGCGGCATAACTCTTTCCACGTTGAAAAAGGCATCAAAGCTTCGGGACTTGTCACATCTTATCGCATTTGTACAGGGACACAACATAAGAACATTGGCTGAACTGAAAGATAAAAGCAAAGAGACTTTGGAAGAACTGAGGACTCACAAGGAAACCATGAAAAAACAGCAGAGCAGGATCAAAGTTCTCGAAGAACTTCTCAGAAACTATGAGTATTACAAAAATAATAAAGCTGTTTATCAGGAATGGCAGTCCATAACAAAAACGAAGAAAAAGGACAGGTTCTACAACGAACATCGGGGAGAGATCGCATTATTTGAAGATGCTAAGAAGCATTTCAGCAAAACTCTTGAAGATAAGAAGATAACTCCGAAGGCATGGAGAAAGGAACTTGCCGAACTCAAACAGGCGCATCAGAATGTGCTCAGAGAAATTGACAGACTTGCCGAAGACGTTTCTGCAATGGAAACCATAGCATACAACATCGACAGGCTTGAAAAGTACGAAACCAAACAACATGAAGTGCAGAAGAAACGCGCTTATGAACTGGAATAAAGCGGAATATTTTGACATTAAGAAACTAATACTATCTGTGTAGGGAGGAATGCGAATGAAGAGAACGGAATCACCTGAACTGACATTGAAAAAGCAGACACTGAACGCATGGGCTCAGATACTGTATAAAAAAGGTGTTATCGACTGCACACGGCTTGGAAAGATGACGGAACTGATCGAACGTCTGGATAGCAGAAAGCGTTAGTACCACTGAAAGCTCCCTGTTTTTTCGGGAGCTTTTTTGTGAGCATAAAGATTTATTATTTCTTGACAAAACATACGTCGGTATGGTATAATAGTGTAAAATTTGAAACATCACAAAAGGAGGAATGGTATATGGACATTTATAGCGTAGCAAATCAGATGAAAATGGAAAGAAAGACCATATTTGATCTGAAAATGAGAGTTACATTCTATGCCCGAGTTTCGACTACCCGTGAGGAACAGGAAAACTCCATAGAGAATCAGATAACCTTTTTCAAGGAAATGATAAAGAAGAATCCCAACTGGAAGTATGTTGAAGGCTATGTTGATCGTGTCCGCGGCGAGTCCGCTGAGAACCGTGCCAACTTCATGCTCATGGTCGAGGACGGCAAGGCAGGGAAGTTCGACCTTATCCTCACCAAAGAGGTCAGCCGTTTTGCCAGAAATACCATTGACAGCTTGACCTATACCCGTGACCTGCTCAGAGCAGGCGTCGGAGTATTCTTCCAGAATGATAATATCTGCACTATTGATACGGACAGCGAACTTCGACTCACTATAATGTCAAGTATAGCGGCAGATGAAGTGCGAAAGCTTTCCGAGCGTGTTCGTTGGGGACACAAACGCGCTATCGAAAGCGGAAATGTAATGGGCAACAGCCGCATATTCGGATATGACAAGCACGATTGCAAGCTTACGATAAATGAATCAGAAGCCGAAATGGTAAGACTTATTTATGAGCTGTATTCAACAGGGGACTACAGTTCCCGTAAAATAGAGAACATACTTTGGGAAAAGGGCTACCGGAACAGAAATGGCTCACGCATACACCATAACACTATCAACGGTATCATTCAGAATCCTAAGTATAAGGGCTATTACTGCGGCAATAAGGTCAAGATTGTCGATTACCGCACCCGTGAGCAGAGGTTTTTACCAGAGGAAGAGTGGGTTCTGTATAAAGATGAAACAGGAGAGGTAGTTCCTGCAATAGTCAGCGAGGAGATATGGGAAAAGGCAAATGCTGTTTTCCATGAACGTAGTACAGCAATAAAGACAAGGGGACGCTCGTTCAAGGACAAAAGCGTGTTTACAGGCAAAATATGGTGCAAATCCCATGACAAGCCATACTGGCGGACGAGTTATTCCAACAGCGTTTCCAAAGGAAAGCCCATATATCAGTGGGTATGCAGCGAGAAAAAACGTTTCGGTGCTAAACAGTGCGCTTCTTTCGCTATAATGGAGGACGACCTTTACAAAATGCTGTCCGAGCATTTTCAGAGCATTGCAGGCAATATTGACGAATATGTCACGGACTTTATGCGTATTTACCGCGAAAGCGAGCGTGACGTAAATATTCAGCGTCAGATAAACGAAATGACTGCACATTTGACAAAAGAAAAAGCCAAGCGCGAAAAGCTGCTTGACCTGTATACTGATAATTTTATTTCCCGTGAGGAGTTCTGCGAGCGCAATGACGGAATTAATGTTCTGATTTCTCAGCTTGAGGAGGATATTCACACACTGGAGAAAAAGGCACAGGAAACAGTTGACTACGCAAAGGAAATGGCGAACATAGAAAGCTACTTCCGCACCATGTACAGTCCCGATCATCAGATGTCAAAAGACGAGGTTGACGAGATGACAAAGGCTATCATCGACAGGATAGATGTAGTACCGATCAATGAGAAATCAATGAAATTAGAAGTGAAGCTAAAGACTGGTTTATCGGCAGAAATTGCCTATATACAGGCGGATGAACGCTATGTAAGGCGTTCTGGACACATCTGTAAGAAGATGATCGACTCATACAAGATGCAGTAACATCTGCATTTTATTCCGAAAGGGAACGCTTATGCGTTCCCTTTTGCTGTTTACAGCCTTTTTGCCGCAAAAGCCAAAATGGAGAAAATGCACAAATAAATACAACAAGTAAACGAATAGTTCGTTGATAAAAACAATTTATTTTACACTGTAAATTTGTTATAATAAACTTGGTTTTTTATACCTATATATAATATAAAGGAAAGAAGGAATCTTATGGGCAGGAAAAGGTCTTTGTATCTCTTTTCATTATTGTCGTTAGGCTGTGCCGCTGCGTCAGTGACCGTTTATGCAGCATCAAATGACGTATCGGTCCGCAATTATGAAATGGAAAATTCCTATATCCGTCTTGCCGTTGAACAGGACAGCGGGCAGAGCGAATATCTGAGATACAAGCTTAAGGCTGTTGACGGTCAGCTCAACAACAATGAGGACAACAATAAAGACCTCACATATAAGTATTTTTATTCGGGAATAACTTCGTTCCGCATAAACGATACAGATTATGTTTACGGCCGCGGTGAAGATGTAGGCAAGCCGTCGTTCAATGCATATGAAAAAAGCCATACCTCTGCACAGCGTTTCGGAAATGTAGTTATCGAACAGAAGCTCACATTTTCCGAGGGCTTCACCAAGGGCTTCGACGATATGCTTAAGATAAGCTATAAAGTTCTTGAGACAGGCGAGGGTGCGGTTGTCGGTGCCGATGTTATCATAGACCCGATGCTTGGCGATGACGACAAGACAAAGTTTACAGTAAGCGGTGCCGCTATAGGCAAGGAGGCTTTTTTCAGCAAGAATGTGCCTACTGAATGGAAGGCTGAAATGAGCGGCAGCAGTGCTGTAAGCGCATACGGAAAAACAAACGGGGTGTCTCATGCTCCCGATACTGTTTATTTCGGAAACTGGAAGAAGATGTATGATGAGCTGTGGGATTACAGCTCTGATATAAACAGCGCTATCGATGACGGTGCCGTAGCTGTCAGATGGGAACCCGTAAAGGTAGAACCGGGTTATGAATTCACTACATACTACGGTATAAAGAATTATGCTGCGGAGCCAAACGGAAATGACGCAAAGGTTGTAAATACCTCGGCAAGTTTCCCGGCAGTTCCTGCTGCGCTCATGGCGATCGCGCTCGCAAGTGCGGCGGCATGCGTGGTGACATACAGAAAGGAGAAAGCAAATGAAGGATAAGAAATTGTTCAAAAAGATCATAGCTTCAGTTCTTTCTGCGACCATTGGAATGCAGTATGCAGCATCTGTGCTGCCGCAAAGCGTTTATGCCGCTTACATAGACGCGGACTATGTTCTTTACTCCTCCGATGATACGGTCATCAATACAGTTAACGCTGTTATCAACGGCAACGTTTACAGCGGAGATACCTTCGATTATCGTGGAAACGCTGTCTGCTATGTAAACGAGCTGCTCAATGCAGGCGATCAGGCAGGTTCTGTAAAGACGCTTAAGAGCGAGCATTCAAAATCGGATATGCCCGACTATTCGTACAAGCTCAGCAAGGGCGTTTCGTATGATGTGGTATATGACGGAGATCAGACCATAAGCAACGCTTCCCATGACCTTTCTTCCTCTATCTGTGCAAAAGGAAAGCTCAGGATAAGCAATACAAAGTTCTCGGGCAAGGGCTACATAAAAGCCGATGGCGACGTTGTATACGACGCTGTTCAGAATGCGGAGGGCTGCGAGGTATTCATATGCTCTGAAAACGGCAATGTTATCATTCAGGGTACAGACCTTACCATTGACGGTATAATCTATGCTCCGAAGGGCAAGGTAGAGATAAACGCAAAGCACCTTAAGCTGAACGGCGCTGTAATTGCGAAGAATACCGAGATCAACGGTACAGATGTTGAGATCGGCAAAATGACAGACCCATATTCTCCTCTTCTTGAAAAGGGGCCGGAGCTCCGTATAAGCGGTTCGGGAGATACATACCGTGAGAACCGCAAGATCACTCTTGATATATCGGAGAGCCTCGAGAAGAACGAGCTCGTTCCCGAATCAATACAGTGGAGCTTTACTGCTGTAGATCCCTCACAGCAGGAAGCTGTCAGAATAGACGATGAGACCTCTACAAATGCTGTCAAGAACCTCGTAATTACCGAGGCGGGAACCTACAGGATAGAAGTAAACGCAAAGACTCAGAAGGGCGAATCCGTAAAGTATTACGACGTACTGAACATAACCGAGGATATCGCTCCTGTTTCGGGCTTCTGGATAGAAAACGAAACCACAGACCGTGATGAAAACGGAGAGGCTGTTTTCAGGCTGGAGGATACTTCGTACTCCCTCGACGGTGACAATATCGGAAGCAGGATCTGGTCTGTTTATTTCGACAGTGACAACGACGGCGATTTTTCCGATGAAAAGGAAGAGGTATTCAGCCTCGGAAACGAGACCAAAGTTACATACAAGGCTTCTTCAGTAGGTAAGTACCGTTTTCGTCTCAAGACGGCAGAATACTTTGAGGATACCATACCGAAGCTCATCTCAAAGGAGGCTTATCTCTGCGCTGACAGTGCGGACAATGATAAGATAACGGGCAAAACAGAGGTAGTAAATAACGCTCCTGTTTCAAATTTGGGAATAAGCAAGGCTAAAAACGTGGATATCGTCGTTACAGTAGGAACTGCCGATACCGACGAGATACGCACACTGAACAAAAATGCGGAGGAAATAAAGAAGGACCTTGAAAGCAAGGGCTTTTCCGTAAATCTTTCCACTGTTTCCACGTCTACCCTTACCGCAAAGGACAGATTTGCGTGGGACGAGTACGATCATTACGACTATAAGGACGGCTGCGGAGCTGTCGATATGGACAAGCATATCCTTTACGAAAAGGATTCCGTAAAGATGGTGGGTTACGGCTGGGCTCCTCTCCGTGACTGGCTTTTTGTCGATGACGGTATACAGGCCAAGCGCGTGCTCTCATTCGATATGATCAGGGACAAGACCGACTGGCACAGTATGGAGGGCGGCGGCTTCCTGTTCAATACCTCTATCAGGGAGGAGAAGACCAAGCCCGAGGGAAGCGAGGAGGAAGTTACCGTAAAGAAAATGAACGGTTACTGTATCCTGCTCTGCAACGGCGAATTCAGACTTATCCAGTTCACTGATATGGACGCGGACGCTTTCCGCAACGGACAGATAAGCTCCAGCGCTGCATCGGCAGGAAAGCTTCTTGCAAGAGCTCCTGTAAGCGATTCATACGATAATTACACAGTCAAGATCATTACAAGCGACAGAACTGTTACTGTTTTGGCGAACAATGAGCCGAAGATAGAGAACTTTGTTCTTCCCGACAAGAAATCGGGCACAGGCTTCGGTCCTATCATATGCCACGGTTCACATGGCTGCCAGCAGCAGTCCTACTTCACTTTCAGCAATATAAGGATGACTACTGTAAGCGGCAGCGAGCTCAGCGATATCCTTGACAATCACAAGTGGAGAGAGTCTGCCGAGCACTTTGTTATCAACCTCAGCAAGGAAAGCAACTACGATCTTCAGGAGGAGACATTCCTTGGTTCGGTTGTAAAATCCCTCACTGAGAAGGACCTTAACCTTATCGGACTGGGTACTGTTGCTTCACAGAAACAGTACAACGAGCTTTTCAGATCGGTAGACGGTACGTTTATCGACTGGTATGATCTGCTCAAGAACCCCGATACACTTAAGAAATGTATCATCGACAAGCTTTCCGGCAAGGATTATTCCATAAAGGATGATACTATAACCACCTCCGACGAGATAGAATACAACAAGTATTTTGTCGATAAGGAAAACGATCCTGTAGGCGAGCAGTCGTGGAAGTATACTCTGGACGCCTCTGTTTACGAAAACAGCAAGGGCAAGAGCGGCGAGTTTACCGAAAAGGCTCCCATAACCGTTTTCGGGTCAACAGGAAAATACAGCATATCCTCGATACTGAAGGACGATCCCACAAAGGGAAATGAGAATCTCAGGGATTACAGTAAATGGTCAAATGCCACAGACTGGACTGACTGCCTCTATGTTCACAGCAAGCCTGTTGCAGAGATAAGCTCGGAGATAGCAGCTTCGGATACGGCGAACAAGATGATCTGCACGCTTGACTTCAAGGCTTACGATCCCGATGCGCAGAGCCATAAGAACAAGGGCATAAAGGAAGAAAAGTTCCAGTGGAAATGCATACAGGATCAGAGCTGGACAGACGGCAGGATACCGAGAGTTATCGACGCGGACAAGGTATATCTTCAGAAATATGCCGTATGCGACGAAATGGGGCAGTGGAGCGATCCCTGCGTTGAGGTGGTCTATGCCGAAAAGCAGGAAAATATCGACCAGTTCAAGGACGATATGCCTCCTAAGGTAGAGCTGGACGTATCTGATATTAACCCCTACAGAGGAGATACCATTGTTGTTTCCGCATCTGCGACTGATGACAACGGAGTCGCTTACGTTACTGTAAAGGCAAACGGCAGGGTGATCTCAAATTATCAGGGAAGCGTTCTGTATACCTGCAATTCCTCGGGAGAGGTCAAGTTCACTGCCGAGTGCAAGGATATCGGCGGAAACGAAGTTATCACTGAAAAAACTGTAACTGTTCAGGGACCGCGTGATTCAACGCCTCCTACTATCACTATAAACAGAAGCAGGGATGTCAAGTACGATGACGGAACGGTTACCATCAACGGTACCATCAAGGACGAGACAAAATTCGGAGAATACAAGGTAAGCTATGCCGTAAAGGACAGCGAGGATTTCAAGCAGGTATTCAGCTCTGATTCTCAGGTCGAGAACGGCGAGATAGTTTCCTTTGATCTTCCTCAGAAGGGCGCAGGCGAGTACGTTATCGCAATAGAAGCCTCCGACGCTGAGGGCAATAAGAGATTCGACAATATCACTCTTACTATCACAGAAGAAAAGGTAAAGACCGAAGACAAGCAAACTACCGAGAAAAAGGTACAGCCCAAGAAGGAGAACAAGCCTTCAGAGATCACTCTTGAAGCTTCAACGCTTCTTGCTGAGGTGGGCGAGACTGTTATCGTCAAGGCAGACGCGGCAGATGAAGACGGACTTGTATCACTC
The DNA here is from genome assembly GCA_002309635.1 of Ruminococcus flavefaciens. GTDB lineage: Bacteria > Bacillota > Clostridia > Oscillospirales > Ruminococcaceae > Ruminococcus > Ruminococcus flavefaciens_J. The sequence goes on from DBXO01000037.1 coordinate 12,923, forward strand.
ATCACCTATGTAAACAATAAAAAGGTCGGTGAGGCTCCCGGCGAGCTCCGCTTATGCGAGGTTGAGCCCAAGACTGTAGTTGTAAAGGCTGTGGCTCAGGACGCTCTCAATGCAAGGACAGAGAAGTCCATAGAGATAGTATTCCAGGATACTTCCGACCATACACCTCCTACTGCCGAGATAACTTCTCCCACAAACGAGCAGCCGATTTCGGGCAAGGTAACACTTATAGGTTCGGCATGCGACGAGACTGCTCTGAGAAAGTATCAGCTCGACTATAAGAAGAGCGGCACCAATACATATTCTCCCATACTTTCTTCTATGCAGAGCGTACAGAACGAGGAGCTCGGCGTATGGGATACATATTCACTTGACAACGGCGTTTATGAGATCAGGCTGACTGCTATTGACAACGGCGGCAACAGCGCCGAGTTCAGGCGTGAGTATCAGGTGCAGAACGGCGCCGTAAAGCCCGAGAAGCCTGCTGAGAACGGAGAGGGCAGCGGCAATGCTGATCCCGCAGGCAATGAAAACCAGAGCGCGGAAGAAGAGCAGCAGCTTATATTCATAAGCAAGCCACAGTCCAGCGTAACAGCAGATAAGGTGCTTAAGGTAGAAGCTCAGGCTGACAGCAAGCTCGTAAACAGCGAGTATACCGTATTCGTTCAGAGGAATATACGTGACAGCCGGCAGATAAAGGTCGCTTCGGGCAAAATAGGCTCAGACGGTATGATCTCGGCTGCTGTGGATACTTCCATGTACGACGACGGCAAATACACGGTAACAGTTGCTGTCAAGGGCAATAACGGAAGTGCTGCTGAAAAAGCAGGCGCTGTTATAAAGCATGAATACAAGCAGGCAGACAGTGAGGAATACAAGTGTTCTATCGTTTCTCCCGCAGATCTTGACCAGCTTACCTGTATCAGCGAGATCAAGGCAGAAATAACGCCGGATGTATTCACAAAGTACAAGTTTGAGTATGCTCCTGCCGGAACAGGCTGCTACACAGTATTCGATGACGGTAATATCGTTGAAGAAAAGGAAATTACCGGTGAATTTGATACAACCCTTATCGAGAACGGATACTTTGACATCAGATTTACGGTATTCGGTGACGGTATAACGGCTTCCGATACTGTTACGGTCCAGGTAGCTGGAAATATGAAGATAGGCAACTTTACGCTTAACTTCGATGATATGGATGTCCGTATGAACGGTACTGACGTATCAGTCCTCAGAAGCTATGATTCAAGACGCAGGAACTCAAAGGGCGACTTCGGCTTTGGCTGGGAGCTTGCTCTCGTTAATGCAAAGCTTGAGATAAGCGGAAATCAGGGCGACAACTGGGTACAGGAATCAAGCGGAGGTTCATATATAACCACATATTCTCTCCGTGAGAACAAGAAGCACAGGATCACTGTTGATCTTGGCGACGGAAAGCCCGAGACCTTTGCACTGTCGCTTTCACCGGCTGCACAGATGTTCTATCCTCTTGAATATGGTATTGCCGCAAGATATACTTCAATGGACGGTACAGGTTCAAAGCTTGAACCAATGGATGTATCGACTGATGATCTTATTTATAACAGCGGTTACCTTGTTACACCTGACTTTGAGATCTATGATCCTCAGACGTTCAGGTATACAAGAGCAAACGGCACGGTTTATGTCATAGACAAGAAGGACGGACTCCGCAGTATTACATATACAAACGGCAAGAATGTAACCTTCGGTAAAAACGGCATAACAAATTCCGACGGCAGATCCATCACCTTCACCCGCGACAATGAGGGCAGGATCACTGATATCACAAGCTTTACAGGTGCGAATATAAAGTATACATATGATGTATTCGGCGACCTTGTTTCTGTCAACTCTGACGGCAAGGAGACAAAGTTTGAGTACAGCGACCATTACATCACAAATATCATTGACGCAAGAAACGTTTCTATCACCAAGAACGTTTATGACGATGACGGCAGACTTATAAAGAGCGTTGACGCCGCAGGCAATGAGATCGTATACAGCCACAATATTGACGGCCGTGAAGAAGTCATCACCGACAGGAACAACAATACCACACGCTATGTGTATGATGAAAAGGGTAATGTTCTTACTCAGACCGATGCAATGGGCAATACCATTTCAAATACATACGACGAAAACGGCAGACTTGCTTCAAAGACCGACGCAATGGGCAATGTTACACATTATACCTATGACAAGTTCGGAAATGCAGGTACTGTAACCGACGCAGAGGGTCATACCGTAAAGAACGAATATGATTCTTTCGGACAGCTCATCTCACTCAATGCTATGGGTACAGAGCTTCTCTCTATAACCTATAACAGCCGCGGATATGCTGAATCTATGACCGACGCTCTCGGCAATGTTGAGAAATACACTTATGACAAGGACAACAACGTAAGTTCGATCACAGATAACATAGGCAAGTATATGAACTTCACCTATGACTCGGACGGCAATGTTCTTTCAATGACGAACGGTACTGGTACAGTTACTGAATTCTCATACGACGAAAACGGACACTGCGCTTCAAAGAAGCTCAGCTATAACATGAACGGCGAAAAGAGAGAAGTGACCGAATTCTATCAGTATGATGATTACGGCAATCTTGTCAAGGTAACTGACAGCGACGGTAATATCACAACAAATGAATACAACGAAATTGACAAGATAGCGTCTTCTACTGACGTTAACGGCAGAAAGACATCGTACAGCTATGATCCTCTCGGAAACCTTTCAAAGATAGTTTATCCCGACGGTACCTCCGAAGTATTCACGTACGATAAGGAAGGAAACAATACTTCTGCGACAGACCGCCTTGGCAGAAAATTCACTATGGAATATGACAAGGTAGGCAACCTCGTAAAGAAGACATATCCCAACGGCACATCTGAATCATACGAATATGACAAGAACTACAATATGATCGCTCAGACAGCTCCGAGCGGTGCGGTCACAGTTTATGAGTATGATAAGATCAACAGAAATACCGCTATCGTTGATGCTCTGAACAACAGGACAGCCTTTGCTTATAACGATAAGTCACAGCTTAGCTCAATGACCGATGCAAACGGCAATGTTTACAAGTATTTCTATGATGCGGGCGGCAACAGGATCAAGACAGTTTATCCTGATAATACAAGTGCTTCAACAGCCTATGACGAAAGAGGCAGACTTGTCTCACAGACAGACCAGAACGGCAGAACTACGGCCTATAGCTATGACAATGGCGACCGTCTCACATCTGTCAGCGATGCTGTCGGAAATGTTACGGAATATACCTATAACGAAATAGGCAACCTTGTATCTGTCAAGGACGCAAACGGCAATATTACGAACTATTCATATGATGATTTCAGCAGAGTCACAAAGGTAGTCAATGCCGAGGGACAAGCAGCTGAAATGACATATGACGCATCAGGCAATGTTCTTTCATCAACAGACTTTGCAGGAAAGCTCACAGAGTATACCTACGATGCAGACGGCAGACTTATCTCTGAAAAGAATGCGGACGGAACTGTAACATATTCATACTCCAGAGACGGAAAGCTCACAGCTGCAAGAGATTCTCACGGTAATACAAGCTTTGCATATGATAATATGGACGAGCTTACCAAAGTAAGCTATCCGAACGGAACATATGCTGAGTATACCTATGATGAAACAGGCAGAATGACTTCAGTCAGGACGGCTTACGGTACGACTTCCTATGAATACGACGTTCTTGACCGTGTTACAAAGGTCATCGACAGAAATGGCTATGCAACAGTTTATGAGTATGACAAGAACGGCAACCGTACAGCTGTTAAGTATGCAAACGGCATTACAGTTTCATACGATTATGATAAGCTCAATCGTCTTATCAGCGAAAAGGCTGTTGATAAGGACGGCAATACCGTTGCACAGTATGATTACACTCTCGGCAAGGCAGGAGAGCGTGTCAAGATCGTTGAGCTCGGACGTACAGTTGAGTATACATATGACGACATTTACAGACTTACAGGCGAAAAGATAACAAAGTCCGATAATTCTGTATCTGAGATCACATATACCTATGATAAGGTAAGCAATCGTATCTCAAAGAATGAAAACGGTAATGTAACAGCTTATACATACAATAAGCTCAACCAGCTCCTTAAGGAAAATGACACTGTATATGAATACGATGAGGCAGGCAACCTTATTTCAAAGACGGAAGCCGATAAATCAACAGCATATACCTACAACGCTTCAAACAAGCTTATACGTGCTACTACTCAGAAGGGCAATGATGTTACTGTTGAGGAATATGAGTATGACTATGCAGGAAACAGAATAGTAAAGAAGTCCGAAAACGACTACACTTACTATCTGAACGACCTCAGCGGAAGTCTTACCAATGTTCTCGCCGAGCTTGACAAGGCAAAGGCAGAAAAGTGCTTCTATACACTTGGCACAGACATGATCTCACAGGAGCGCGGCGGCAGCATTTCGTACTATATAGCGGACGGTCACGGCTCAGTAAGAATGCTTACCGATATAAACGGAGCAGTTACCGATACCTATGACTTTGACGCATGGGGCGTAATGATCTCGTCGAACGGCGTTACCGAAAACAATTACCTTTACTGCGGTGAACAGTATGATTCCGCAACGGGATTCTATTATCTCAGAGCAAGATATATGGACCCTGCAACAGGTACGTTTACTACAATGGATACATATCAGGGCTCGATCTTCGATCCTGTATCCCTCCATAAGTACCTGTACGCCAACGCTAACCCTGTTACAAATACCGACCCGACGGGATATTTCTCGCTTTGTGAGATAAGTATCTCGGAGGCAATAAACGGTATCCTTGATAAGATGCAGAACCTTAAGATCGTCAAGATCTATAAGGAAATGAAGGACGCTATCGAGCTTATCGACAGGATCGCAACAATAATCGATATCGGCAGACAGATCGCAACATGGCTTACAGATCCTGATGCCAATGCGATGGATATGATCCTCGGTATTGCGGCAGGTATCATTTCGGGCTTCTTCCTGAAAAAGATGTGCAGTATCAAGAAAATAGGACCGATACTCAGTAAGCTCGTACTTGCAGGAGGCTATATCAGCCAGTGGAAGAATATTGAGGCGTGTGCAAAGAACGGCGACTGGATCGGCGTAATAACAGGCTCAATACATCTTGTAGTTTCACTGCTTGCGCTCTCTGACAACTGCTTTACTGGAGACACTCTTGTAGCAGCGGAAAATGGTCAGAAGCGTATAGATGAACTTGAAGTCGGCGAAAAGGTATGGTCTTACGACATCTTTACAGGCGAGACTGAGCTTAAGGAAGTAGTAACGGTATTCGTTCACGAGAGCGATGAGATACTTCATCTTCACACTTCAAATGACGATATTGATACTACAACAAACCACCCGTTCTACGTTCTCGGCAAGGGTTGGGTAGCAGCAGGCGACCTTATCGCAGGTGATGAGCTTTACCTCGAAAGCGGCGATACAGCTGTTGTAACAGGTTCAGAGCTTGAAAAGCTTGAAGAGCCGATTAGAGTTTATAATCTTGAAGTTGCTGATTACAATACCTACTTTGTTGGCGATTATGCTGTTTTGGTGCATAATTATCCTGATGGAGAAAAGACAAAAGGTGGTAGTTTTAGAGATGTTAATGCATCAAGAGGTCCAGATGAAGTTGGACATCATATGCCGCAAAATGCTTATGATAAAACTATCGGATTAAGCAGAGACGATGCTCCTGCATTATTAATGTCTCAAGAAGATCATAAATTAACGCGAACTTTTGGCGGACGTGGCAAAGCCACAATGCGAATGGATGAAGGTTTGACTGCACGGCAGCGTCTGGCATTAGATATTATGGATATCAAAAGACTATTCGGTACAAAGTACAATGAAGGACTACGGCAATTAATAGATTACGCGAAGAGTTTACCAGAATTTAGAAAGGGGTAAGTTTAATGGCCGATTATTATAAATTTACAGGTAATCCCGATTTATCAATAAGCTATGCATATGGAGAACATTGGAAAAATGACCAAGGATACAGTGCCGTCTTGAGGAAAGGCAGTTATCATCATTTTTTTGGCGGAAAAACGTGGAGACTTCCAATATGCTCAAACTGTAAAGTTTCATATCATCAGATAATTAATCTTGATATTAATGACCCTAAAATATCGTTTCTATCAAAAAAAATAAAATGCCTGCCATTGATTGCGTGCCTGAATTGCTCAGAGTCATGGAACAGGTTCTATTACAGGATAGATAATAAACTTATTATTTCTGAACTGACTGTAAATGATACACAACATTGGATACAAGAAGATGATTTGAAAATAACGGTTTCTCTTCCAAAAATCGATTTGACTTTAGAAGAAATACCATTATCAGATAATCCAATTACTAAAGAAAAATATGATAGTGCAATTGATACTGCTGGAACTAAGAGTATATGCTATGTTTCGGGAGCACCTATTTATTTACAGAACCCAATAAACTATGAATGCCCTGTTTGTAAAAGACGAATGAATTATGTTGCAACTGTTTTTAGTGATGTGAGCGGCAATTTAAAGGATTACGATATTGACTTTGATTTGGGCGAAATGTTTTTGTATTATTGTTTTTGCGATAACTGTGATTTAGTCGTATGTGAAACACAGGGATTTTGACAATTATTCCGCCGCCTCATCTGAGGCGGCTTTTTTCTTGACAAAGTATGACAGATGTGATAATATTAAGACAGTTCAACTGCGTATATCACAGGAGCGGAGCTTGAAAAGCTTGAAGAGCCGATAAAGGTGTATAACATCGAAGTTCTTGACAATCATACGTATTTTGTCGGCGATAAGGCTGTACTTGTTCATAATATGTATGGTGAGACTGATAATGATGAATTAGTTGAAGTCTATGATTCATTAAAAAAGTCTCCAAATTATCCAGAGGGATTTAAAGCTGTTAAGAATGGTACAACAAAGAATAATATTAATAATGAAGCTTTGCATCAAAAGTTAAAGAAAGTTGAATCTGGCAAATGGTATAAAGTATATAAAGATGGATTTGATAGGTTTATGAATGAAATATCGATCCATTTTTTCCAGAGCCCTTCAGGAAAAGTTTTTGATGTTAAAGTAAAGAGTGGTTGGAGTAACAGTTCAAGTAGTTGGTGATTTAAATGAAGTTTAATGTGAATGATGGCAATATGTTTTTGAATGTATTTATACTTGGATTGATAACTGCATTAGAAACTGAGCAATTAAGTCCAGAGGAATGTGAAGTATTGTTATTTAATCCATATATAGTTCAAAAATGTAAGGAAAACAGAATTAATAAACCTATCATAAATATCATTGAGAAGTGTACGGAATTAGATGATATAAAAAGAATAGTTCCTTATGATTATGAAAGAACAATAGCAGAAATAAAAAAAGAGTGTTTGTCGTATCTGCAATTACATGAAAAATTAGAATATCCAATTAATAGATATTTTGAATAATTGCTTATGAGGAGATAATTGAAAGGTATGAGTAAAATAAAAGATTATGATTTATTGCTTGAAGCATCAAGGAACGGATTTGAGGCATTATTTAAAGAGCATAAAGAAGAATTTTATTACTGTACTTTGATATTGTCAGAAGGTGCGACTCCGTTTATTTCTGCATTTTCTAAAGAAGCTCTTAATGAAGCAGTGAAAAAAAATAACGGCAAATATTCTGCCGAGGAGCTTAAATGGTCATATGCGGATTCTCCATACTGTGGATATGGCTTTGATGAATACTTTAAAGAGATTGACAAGCTTTTTAATGAGAGAATGGACAATGTTTCAGATGAGGATTACGACAATGAAATTGAATATTGGCTGTCTCTTATGGAAAAGGTCATGAAAACTCTTGATAAGGAAAAGGTATTCGGAGAAGGACAAATCAGACGTGATATGATTATCAATGCTGAGATAATGCCGCCTGATGATTCCAATGCACAAAGAGCAGAGCAATTAAATACTAAGACTGCATATAAGAAATGGTATAAAGAAAATTTTGATAATGTTGAATGCACGATTTCGGAAGAATATTTGGAAAAGGTTTCAAAAATGTCACCGAAGGAATTTATTGCAGCGCTTCGTAAAATGTCAGGCAAAGAAGCAGATATGCTTACAGAATATTTAAAAAAAATAAAAAGATGACATTTGGTATATAAATTTTTTATTTTTGCCGCCTCATAAGAGGCGGCTTTTTTTTACTCCCAACCAAATTTAAGCCACAATAAGGATCCAAACAGTAAAAGGGAACGCTCAAGCGTTCCCTTTTTACATATACACCGATTTTTACTTAAAAAACATATACGCGCATACCGCAACTGCGACAGAGCCGCACAAAGCACCGCAGATCACCTTTATAAGGGGACTGCTTATGCTGTTGATGCGCTCTGCGGATATCTCATCGAGGGGCTTGCCCTCCATGAAAGCCTTTATCTCCTTGTAGGTACGGATATTGTTATCCTTTTTCATTTTCTCGACCTTCATTGCAACGATCATTGAGACTGTGAAAAGCACGCCCCATATAACTCCGCCTACCCAGCCCAGATACTTTATCAGAGGCGGCAGGGAGACAGCCACCAGCAGATACATAACAGTCAGCAGCCATGCCATTGCATTGAATTTTTTTACATCATTGTTTTCGATTTCCTTTTTCATAGATTCAACATCTCCTTTAACTAATTCGTCAAGAGAAACATTGAACAGCTTTCCGAGCAGCAGAAGACTGTGTATGTCGGGGTAGCTCTTACCGTTTTCCCAGTTTGAAATGGTCTGCCGGCTGACATATGCTTTTTCGGCAAGAGTTTCCTGTGACCAGTTGAGTTTTCCGCGTAGCTTTTTGATCTGATTTCCGATCTCCATGTTTTTCCTCCTTTGGAGTTTTCTGTTCTCCTGACTGACACCAGTATAGCATCATGGCGTGGAGAATTCTACCAATTCTTTTTTACATCAGCCGAAAAAAGCTGCAAAAAGGCTTTTACAAGCCATGTAAAAGCTCTTTTACACGGCGGAATACAGGCATTTATCCGGTATGCAAAAAAAGGGCAGCCGAAAGGTCTGCCCTTTGCCGTGGATTATTTGTTCTTGCGTCTGATGAGCACAGCAACAAGGTCGGGACCAATGTTAGAGGTTACTACCGCACCTATATTACCCATCATCTCAGACTTCCTTCCTGTCTTTTTGACGAGTTCCTTTTCGACTTCCTTTGCAACAGTATCGTCTCTGCCGTGAAGGAGTATATAAGGAGTCTGAGGCGTCATATTTTTTTCAACAGTTTCAACAAGCTTTGGAACGATGTTCTTTTCACCTCTTATTTTGTCAACTGTCTCGGTTGTGCCGTCTGCAAAGAGGATAATGGGTTTAAGTCCGAGGAGTTCTCCGGCAAAAGCCTTTGCAGCGGAGATACGTCCTGATTTTTTTGCATATTTGAGTGAAAAGGGAACAGCATATATAGCGCATACATTGAACCAGTCCTCAAGATAGGCGACTATTTCCTCTGCCTCGGCACCGCGTTTGATCTTTTTTGCAGCCTCCGCAACGGGATAGCCGTAGAAAAGGGTATAGCATTTTGAGTCAAGGTTGAAAATGCGGAGATTGTCCTTTGCCTCGGGATTGTTGTCGTAGAAATCGTTTTTTGCGATAATGGAATTATTATATGTACCGGATCCCTGAGAGTTTATGGATACACTGATGATATCGGTATATCCCTGATCAAAGAGTTCCTTGTAGGCTTCTTCGAAGGTAACGGGGGATATCTGCGAGTGTTTTGGAATCTCGTCGCACTCCTCAAGGAGCTTGTAGAACTCCTGAGTGGTTTTATCGTACATCTCGCGGAAGCTCTTTCCGCCGACTGTAAGAGTAAACGGAATGACTTTTATGCCCAGCTCCTCAACAGTTTCCTTTGGCAGATCACAGCATGAATCAGTAAGTATTACGATCTTTGACATAATATATTCTCCTTTACCATGTATATTGTGTAAGCTTTCCCTGGCGGGAAAGGTCCGGGTAGTCCCATTGCCTAAGCACCTCATATACCGCAATTGCCACGGAATTTGAGAGATTGAGGCTGCGAAGCTCATTGCGCATAGGTATCCTTACGCAGCGGTCGGGATTGTCATGCAGAAGCGATTCGGGAAGTCCCTTGTCCTCACGTCCGAAAATGAGATAGGAGTTGTCGGGGTATTCCGCTTCACTGTGGACGTGGAGCCCTTTTGTCGTGAAGTAGAAGAAGTTTCCGCCCTCATTCTTTGTAAAAAAGTCGCCGAGGCTGTCATAATATGTAATGTCGAGCTTGTCCCAGTAGTCAAGACCCGCGCGTTTGAGATGCTTGTCGCTGACCTCGAAGCCAAGGGGGCGGACGAGGTGCAGTCTTGCTCCGGTAACGGCGCATGTTCGGGAGATATTTCCCGTATTCTGCGGTATCTGAGGTTCTACAAGGACTATATTGAGATTTTGCATAATTATCCTTCTATAAAGTTTTATTCTAACTCCGTCTGTGCGGAGGAAAAAGCTTGTTTATTTGGCGAAAAGCGCCTTTATACAGCAGTTATTTGGCTCAAAATCAATATCAAGAGCCTTTTTGATATCGCTGTCGGTCATATCCTTCCATTCATCGTCAAGGAGTACGAATGACTGTCCGCTATCGGAAACCGTTCTATAACCGCCGAGCAGATCGTGGAAGAGGCTTTCGCCCTCAACAGGAGCGCCTTTTTCGTATGAAACGACTACAGCGAAGTCTGAAACATCTATGGGAGTATCAAGGTCTATGGTGTGATAGCCATGATAATCGAGAACAGCGTCCTGAGAGTACAGAACGTTTGTGAAGCTGCTGTCGTATATCTGTATTTTGATATTCTGCCTGTCAAAATCATTATAAGTTCCTACAGCGGCAAGTTTTCCGGACATATGGAAAACATTCGCAGTAGTTGTCCAATCGTCTGTCTTTATGTATCTGCCCTGCAGATCGTGTGCGTCATAGCTGAAGCTGCCGGCGGTATAGCTTAGTTTGTCAGCTTCATATCTGACATTGCCTGCATCATAGCTGAGTACCTCGCCGTATTTATCCGTTACGGAGTGACTGTATGCGGAATTAAGCGGCGAACAGTAGGATATGTAGTAGAATCCTGCCGAGCCTGAATTGCTGTTATAGGTTATCCACGCACCGTCCTCTGAAGCAGGCTCTTTGAAGTATTCCTTCGGGAAGTGGTCGTCGTAGCCGATAATAGTCACATCATGGTCGAAATCCTTGTCATTTTTGTAGTTTATGGTGCGATAAGTTCCGAACCAGCCCTTTTTATCGTCATCTTTATCGAAAACTCCAACAGCTACTCCGCCGCGTGTGCGGACGTTTTCCTTTATGGCTTCACGGTCGTTTATATCGAGGACCACGGAGCTGTCCAGTGTAAGTTTGTCAACGCCGCGTGACAGCCTTTCGGTAACTGTCCATTGAAAGCCGCCTATTTCCTTTGCATCTATCCCGTCATTGAGGATAATGCCATCTTCCTTTTCTTCAAGATAGATGAGATCCAGAAGGTGCATGGGGTCAATGGATATATAACTGCCGTTTTTCTTGAAATAAGCTGTTTCCATGCTTGCAGCGGCTGCGTACAGCCAGCAGGTGCCGTATTTCTGCGATTTCATCTCAAATTCGGCCATTTCGTCCGCAATATTATAATATCCGTCCTCGCCGTGAACATAATCGTATACCTTTTTCTCCTTTGTGGCGGGGTCAGCGGTAGCTTCGGCAGCAGTCGTTGTTTCGGCGAGTTCATCGTAAGAGGTGTTATTATCCGAACAGCTGCAAACTGAAAGGATATTTGCCAGTAAAAGAGATGTTATAAGCAGTTTTTTCATCGTTATTTTCCTTTTATGTTCACGGTATAGTTCGGTTCTTTTTTCAGATAATAATACCGTCCGCATGTCGGACAATAATTATACGGAGATTTTTTATGAATATAAGATCGCTTGTAAAGGGTGCGGCGGCGGGAGCCATAGCAGGCGTTGCCTGTTATGCTTTTTCCAATGCACGTCCCATGAAGAAAATGAATATAAAGCGTGACGCAGGGAAGACTTTAAAAGCGGCAGGCCATCTGCTTGACGATATAAAGTCCGTGCTTATGTAGGTTCGCCTGAGTTGCGTCTGTAACCTAAATAGCTTTCGAGAATGAGGACAGCGGCTACTGCGTCAACGACTGCCTTGCGCTTTTTGCCGCGGGTGTTGGTGACATTCAGTGCATTATGGGCTGAAACGGTAGTGCAGCGTTCGTCCCAGAGTTTTACGGGGCAGCCTGTGAGCTTTTCCAGTTCCTCGGCGAAGAGCCGGCATTTTTCGGCTCTTTCGCCGACTGTTCCGTTCATATTCATGGGATAGCCGACAACTATCTGTTCAGCACGCTGCTCTTTTGCGAGAGCGGCGGTTTTTTCTATACATTTATTGAAATCCTTTTCGGCGATGACGGTAACGGGAGAAGCAATCATCTCGCTTTTACCGCATACTGCGATACCCGTTCTTGCATCGCCGAAGTCGACTGACATTATTATCATTGTATTTTTCCTTCAGATCATAGTTTTACGGAAAAGCTGAGAGTTGAAAGTTATGGTATCGCCGTGGCAGCAATATTTAAATAACGTGAGCGAAGCAAACACATTGACTCTCAGCTCTGAACTGACTCAAAAACTCATTCACCACGGCTTGACCGTGCCAATGATATCCTTGACTGAAGCAATTCCCTTTCTGTCCAGCCATTCGTTCATTTCCTCTACTATGCGCACAGGAGCGTATGGGTCTGTGAATATCGCTGCGCCCACCTGTACTGCTGAGGCTCCTGCCATCATAAGCTCGATAGCGTCTCGTCCCGAGGACACGCCGCCCATGCCGATAACGGGTATATTTACCGCATTGGCTACCTGCCATACCATGCGCACAGCTATGGGGAATACCGCAGGACCGCTCATACCGCCTACGTTGTTGCGGAGCACGGGTCTGCCCGTATTTATATCTATCCTCATGCCGAGGAGAGTATTTATAAGCGAAACTGCATCAGCTCCCGCAGCTTCAACGGACTTTGCTATGTCAGTAATGCTTGTGACATTGGGTGAAAGCTTGACAACAAGAGGCTTCTTTGTAACTGCGCGTACTCTTTTTGTTACCTCGGCAGCCATTTCGCAGCTCGTACCGAAAGCCGCTCCGCCCTGCTTGACATTGGGGCAGGAGATATTGAGCTCTATCATATGTACGTCTGTATCTTCCAGCTTTGCAGCTACCTCTGCGCACTCGTCGGGAGTTGAGCCTGCGATGTTTGCAAGCACGACCAGGTCCTTTGTGAGAAGATATGGCAGCTCTGTATCTATGAAATGGTCGATGCCGGGATTCTGAAGTCCTACGGAATTGAGCATGCCCGAGGGAGTTTCAGCTATTCTCGGGGCAGGATTGCCCGTGCGGAGGTGTAAAGTGGTGCCTTTTGTGGCGATACCGCCCAGCTTATCAAGCGGGAACAGCTCCTCGTACTCTCTTCCATAGCCGAAAACGCCCGAAGCGGGGATGATAGGGTTCTTGAAGTCTGTACCGCAGACCTTTACGGAAAGATCAGCCATTACCAAAGCACCTCCTCAGCATTGAATACAGGACCGTCCTTGCAGACGTGGGCGAAGTATTCCTCGTCATTGCGGACTGTGCGGCATGCACAGCCGAGGCAGGCTCCGATACCGCAGGCCATGCGCTCTTCCAGGGATATCTCGCAGAAAATGCCGCTTTCCTTGCATATTTTTGCTACGTTTCTGAGCATTGGCATAGGTCCGCAGGCGTATACTGCGTCTATACCGCCTTTTTCGGCAAGCTCCGCAAGAGGCTGTGTCACAAAGCCGTGTATACCTGCCGATCCGTCATCGGTGCAGAGTATGGTCTCAGCGCCTGTTTTGCGGAAGTCGTCCTGAAGTATGACAGCAGAAGCGTTCCTGAAGCCGCTTATAGCCACTGCCCTGCTGCCGTAGAGCATTGCAAGGGGGAGCATGGGAGGAGTTCCTATGCCTCCTCCGATGAGTACCACCTTATTATAAGATGTATCGGTAGTGAATCCGTGACCGAGAGGAGCAAGCATATCTATGAGCTCGCCCTTGTTGAGCCTGGCAATTTCCGAGGTACCCTCGCCGCGTATCTCGAATACGATGCGGATAGTTCCCTTTTCCTTGTCGATACCGCAGATAGAGATAGGTCTGCGGAGCGTAAAGCCCTTGGCTCTTATATGTACGAATTGTCCCGCTGCGGCAGCTGACGCCACTTCGGGACAGACGATGGTGAAGCTGTATATCTCACGGGCTATCGCAGTTTTTTCGGCGATGATGTATTGACCCTGCGTGTATTTCATATTTTCCTCCTTTGACAAATCAAATTCAGCTTTGATGAATTCTGATTTGGTTTAGAGTTCAGAGTTAATGAGTTCATTTCGCTCAGATTATTTAAATAATGCCGCCGCAGGCGACAACATAACTCTAAAATCTCAACTCCAAAATTTTGATCCGCAAAATTTTGATTTATATTATTATAGCATATACGGTTAAAAAAAGCAACAGGGCAAAGAACAGCTCCCTTTATATATAGTATAAACGATTGGTCAGACCAATATGAAAAAGTGAGAAAAAAGCTGAAAAAGTGTGAAATAGTGTGATAAATTCAAAAAAATATTCAAAAAAAGCTAAAAGAGACCTTTGTCGGCATTTGCAGTTCATATGAACTTGTGATATAATCAAATCATCGTCAGAGAGGAGTTAAAGACAATGAATAGACTGATACCCGGTACAACAATGAAATACACTGAGCAGGCAAGAGAATCGGCGTTTTCACTGATCTCTCCTGTGCTTGAAGCAACAGGCGGACTAACACTTTCACAGCTTTCAAAGCTTACAGGTCTGGAGGGCACTACCATTCAGAACTGGATAAAAAGAGGGTGGGTATCCGCTACCAAGGGCAAGAAGTATTCAGAGAAGCAGATACTTCGCATACTCCTTATCAATATGCTTCGCAAGGCTATGAAGCTTGAGGATATCGCAAATCTCATGCGATACATCAACGGCGACGTCGAGGACACCTCGGATGATATAATCGACGATATACTGCTGTATGATATCCTTTGCAGGATAATCTTCACCGCAGAAGACGAGGGTGCCTTCGATACAGAGCATATAAAAGCTCTCGTTGCTCAGGAGGTAGCAGACAACACCAAGGCCATAACCGATGACGAAAAGCTCAAAAAGGCGATGTACGTTATGGTAATGGCATACAGGAGCGGATATCTCAGGACCGAAATGGAAAAAGGACTCGAGGTAATTCTTGACGAAATGTAAGCTTAGGGGTAAACATTACAGTATATATTGATATACGGGAGGTATTGAATATGAATGTTGTAACTGCATTGCTTATGAGCAAAAAGAAGATAATCAGACTTTTTGAAGTATCCAGAGCATTTTCGGCGGACAGTGCAAAGACTCTTGACGAAATGGGTATTTTTAATCCCGATGCGACATTTGAGCTTCTGTACGACAACGTGATATCAGCAACAGAGGACGGAAAGTATTATCTCAACAAGGATTAAAGCTTAAAACATACTATTAAGAGGTGAATCATTATGGCATTTGTATTTGCTCCGCCTGTTGGACTTATAAAGAAAAAAAGAGTGATCAGGGCGCTTATGAAGGCAAACGCTTATTCAGAAAGCAGCGCCAGAAGGCTTGATGAAATAGAACTGTTCAACCCGTACTCATTTCCGTTGGTGACCGCCCGGATGATACGGCGTCACGTAATATCAGTCACTGATGACGGAAGATATTACATTAACAGGACGTGATGTATAAGATATAGTAGAGGAGGGTCAATATGGCATTTCTTCCATCTGTTTTCTATATGAGAAAAATAAAAATAATCAGCTCACTTATGAGCGCAGACGCTTTTTCGGCTGATAACGCAAAAAGACTTGACGAGACAGGCCTGATAAATCCGTACGCATTTTCGTTTTTGACTGTTCAGATGATCAGAAGAAACGTCATATCAATAACAGGCGACGGAAAGTGCTACCTCTGCAAGTAAATATACTATATGCAGTAAATATAAAGGAGAATAATTATGTCAGTAAATGTAAGAGAGATAAACGGAAACAATGCTCAGAGGAAGCCGAGCTTCAAGGGCGTAAAGTGGTTGGTTATAGGAATTGCCGCAATTCTTGTGGCTGCAAATTCCTTTACTATAGTACCCGCAGGACATACGGGCGTAGTGCTCACGCTCGGAGAGGTATCCAGCACTCCGCTGTCTGAGGGCTTCCATGTAAAGGCTCCCGTCATTCAGACAGTAGAGAAGATGTCGAACAAGATACAGGTATATCAGACAGACGCTTCAGCGGTATCAAGAGACCTTCAGACCGTAAAGAGCACTATTGCCGTAAACTACAGGCTCGTTTCGGATATGACTCCGAAGATGTTCAAGGATACGGGCATGGAGTATGAGACCATTCTTATGATGCCTGTGGTACAGGAATGCATGAAGTCCGCAACAGCCAAGTACAACGCTGAACAGCTCATCACAGAGCGTGAATCCGTCAGCAACGAGGTAAAGTCGGCTCTTGACGAAAAGCTCAACGGCTACGGCATCTACATAGAAAAGTTCAATATCGTTAACTTTGATTTCTCAAAGGAGTTCAACGAGGCTATCGAAGCAAAGCAGGTAGCCGAGCAGAACCTCCTCAAGACAAAGACGGAGCAGGAGCAGGCAAAGGTCGTAGCAAAGACAGAGGCTGAGAAAAAGGTCATCGCCGCAAATGCGGAGGCAGAGGCTATTCTCGCACAGGCAAACGCACAGGCTGAAGCCAACAAGCTCCTTGAGGAGTCGCTTTCCAACAAGGTCATCGCTTATGAGCAGATCCAGAAGTGGAACGGTGTAATGCCCAAGGTAACAGGCAGCAGCAACAGCGGACTTCTCATAGACGTAAACGTAGACGACACAGCACCTGCTGCTTCGGCTGCAAACTGAACTGAAAAGTAACTTTCGGGGGAAAGTACTTCCGCTATCGTAGCGGAAATGATCTCATTCTCCGTTGGGGAACGGAGAATGAGCAACTCATCTGACCAAATGTAGGGATCCGAAGCTGCATAAGCGAAAAGCTTCGCATAAATAAAAAAGTGCAGAGGTCTTGGGGAAGACGGTCTGCACAGGGGTAAACACAGTATATATAACATTTAAGAAGTGACATAATGCCATGATATAGGGGTGATCGGGGGTAAACGATCACTCCTGCCGCAAGGGAAATCGAAAATGCGGTAGTTTTCCTGAAAAAGCAGAGACAATGGGGTTTCGGGTCTCTAAAGGGATGTATTGGGCGTCTCTTCACAACATTACAGGGGGATCTTCCGGGAAGAGCTTATGTAGGGGTACATAAGCTCTTCTGCGTTTCTGTAAAAGATCATTTCCCTTTCATTTTCCGTCAGAGGGAGCCTGTTTATCATGGCTATCTCATTGGCGGGCTCGTCCCACGGACAGTCGCTGCCGAACAGCACTCTGTCCGCTCCCTGCATGCGGATTATGCGGAAAAGCTGTTCATCTCCGATATACCGTGAGATAACGCTCACATCGAACCACAGGTTCTCATATTTTCCTGCGGTGTATCTTTCAATATCGTCCCAGAGCTTCATTCCGCCGAGATGGGCGGCAACTATTCTTAGCTTGGGGAATATCTCTGCCACAGCCGCAAAGCTTTGCGGAGTGGCTCTTATTATGTCTTCCGAGTACGGGTCCCAGCCGCCGTGAAAAACAGCGATAAGTCCCAGCTCGGCTATTTTTTCGTATATAGGGAACATTCTCTCCTCATGGGGACAGAAGCGCTGATACTCTGAATGGAATTTTACTCCGCAGAGCCCCAGCTGACGTATCCTTTCCACCTCTGCAACAGCGTCTGCGGCGTCGGGATGGACGGTACCGCAGCAGTAAAGTCCATCTCCCATAACGGAGGCAGCCCAGTTGTTGATGGTTTCCTGCTGAGAGGGCTTGGTAGCCACAGGAAGGAGCATTGCGCGGTCTATGCCGTTTTCCGCAAGCTTTTTGCGGAGGCCGCCTAATGTGCCGTCTGTTGCGGGAGTTATCCCGCTGGTCTCGGCAAGTCCCGAAAGAGCCCGCTGAGCAAGTCCGTCGGTGAATGCGTGGGTGTGAAAATCAAAATACCGCATGCTTACTCCATTACGTGTTCCATAGCGTGGTAGAATATAGTTTTTACGTGATCGTCGCAGAGAGAGTAGAAAATAGTTTTTCCGTCGCGGCGTGAGCTTACAAGGCGGGCCTGCTTGAGTACCCTCAGCTGGTGGGATATGGCGGACTGCGTCATACCGAGAAGTCTTGCGATATCGCATACGCACATCTCGCTCTGACAGAGAACGAAGATGATCCTTATTCTTGTAGCGTCGCCGAAGACCTTGAGGAGCTCTGCGGCGTCGTATAATAGTTTTTCGTCGGGCATGACCCTGGATACTTTATCGACTATATCCTTATGCACTCCGTGAGTGCCGCATATATGTTCAGCCATGTATTGCCTCCTTTATATTTTTGTGAGTATCATCACTGCTGCCGCAGCTGTGGCGGCAGTCAGAATAAAGCCGAGAATGCAGGTGGCGCAGGAAAATTTATCAAAAACGAATTTTTTGTTCCGCGAGAGAAATACGGTATATACTCTTCCGCTGCGGTAGAGCTTGCTGCTGAGAAAGCCCTCCTCGGGGAAAACATTGGGGTATTCTTCGCCGCCGAGATTATAATAAGCGACCTTGAATCTGTTGTAGGGGCTCTTGCCGATACGTGAGAATTCTGCCTTCTGTTTTCTTGCGAAAAGCAGCCTTATGAAAAAGACGGTAAGGAGAAGCTCTGAGGCTGCGATGATAAGAGCGGCGAGAGCAGCGGCAGCAAATATGAGATATGACAGCTTTACGCCTAAGATAAGGCAAAGAACTGCAATAACGACAAGAACAAGTACAAATTCCAAAGCGATCCCCCCTAACCGCAGAAAGACTATACTTTTTTCTATTATAACACAGAATCTGAAATAAATCAATGTTAAAGTGATCGGTGATCAGTAGGGGCGCAAAGTG
Source organism: Ruminococcus flavefaciens (assembly GCA_002309635.1). Classification (GTDB taxonomy): domain Bacteria; phylum Bacillota; class Clostridia; order Oscillospirales; family Ruminococcaceae; genus Ruminococcus; species Ruminococcus flavefaciens_J. Next base: position 32,094 of record DBXO01000037.1, read on the forward strand.
TGCGCCCATGAAACTGCGCTTGACTATGTCGGCTGTTAATAGTATAATTACAGCATAAACACATGGGAGTTGATAACACTGTGAAAGATTTGACTGAATTATTCCGGAAGGGGATAGAAAACGGAACAGGCTATGAGTCGTATGATATCAGAAAGGCTATAAATACTATGACAGATATTTCATGCGACTTCGATGATGACGGCGGTAACTGGGAGCTTATCCTGCTGAGCGCAGGCAGTTCGGAAGCGCGTGTGCTTGGCTTTGTATCGCGGTATTATCCCGTAGCTATGCTGGTCAGGGATTGCCCCGATGAGCTTATAAAAATACTTCGGGAGATGAATGTTGCAGCAGATTTTTTTGACAATGATTGTCCTGCGACAGAAATAGAGAAGTTTGAAGACAGAGAATTGCATATTCCGCGCTTTTACGGTAGCTTTTCGTGCGATGAGGAGATACTGGGGAAATATGCTCCGTTTCAAAGAATACTTGACGACCGCTTCCTTGATGACGGGGAATTTGACCTTGACGATGACAGATTATACTATATTTATGAGAATATTCCGTATATCACACCATACAGTTTTACTTTTGAGGAGATAAGATGAAATGCAGGTACGGTCATTTGTTGTCAGTGTCTTACAAAAACATATGTAAAAAGCCATAAAGAAGCTTCTTTATGGCTTTAACTGTATATCAACGGCTAAATGACTAAAAGCTAACAGCTGAAACTGTTATTAATGATCTCCTTCAGCTCTTTCTCATGAGCAGTGAACATATCCAGCTGTGCCAGAAGCTCTTCCCCTCTGGCGCGGCAGTCTGCAGAGCTCTTTCCGCGGAAGTACTTCACCTCGCTGAGACTGTCCGTAAGATAGCGCACAGCAAGCTCTCCTGTGAGCCATAAAATGCCGTAATAAAGCGAATGTACTTCCTCGTCAGTGAGAAGTCCGTCAAGTCCCTGTGCAAAGCCGCGGGTGACATCGCGGACTTCCTGCATATCAGGTTTTTCCCCACGGCAGACCGAGCGAACAAGGTCGCCGTAGTCAATGGCTGCATAGCCGTACATTACGGTGTCAAGGTCAATGATAGTGGGCGTATCACCGATGATTATATTGGCGGGCTTTGCGTCGCCGTGGATTATGCGCTTTTTCAGCGGGCTCGCGAACACCTGATTAATAGTACCGCGGAGGCTGTCAAGCTTTGACATTATACCGCTGTCAATGCCCCTCTTTTTCCTGAGGGCAGCTAAATAGCGGTCATAGTCGTGAAATCCGTCTATCACAGGTACGGGTGAGAGTTCCCTGCCGTCCATTATCCTTATAAAAGAGCCGAAAAGCCGTCCGGCAGTCTCAGCGTCAGCCGCAGTATCGGCATTTGCATCGGTATACCTGTACATACGCCATAAATTGCCATCTGAAACGGCGTAATTCCTGCCCTCACAGGCAATAAAATGCGGGACTGAAATGCCGGGAATGTCCGAAAAAGCCGCTCCGATACGGCTTATGTTGTCCATTACCGTTTCGGGAGTCCGAAAAACGGAGCGGTTCAGCGACTGAAGTATGTACCTTTCACCGTCGCAGACCGCAAGAAAGGTACTGTTTATATGACCTGCCGAGAGCACTGTTAGCTCTTCTGCTTCGGGGAGACCGAAAAGCAAAGGCATACTGCGTAAATCCATAGGTGCTCCTTTCGTGGATCCATAATTGAAAAGGGCGGATGATATCCGCCCCTGCAAATGGTTTTATGTTGTTTTGCCGCGTAATGTGCCGTAAGCGATGTATAATTCGCACTGCTTGAAAGAGCAGGCTTTACGGGCGGCAGCGCGGCAAGGGTGCAGCGTCACGCTAATTAGTTTTTGAGGCTCTGCATAGGTGCAGGTATACGTCCGCCGCGGTTTATGAACTTGGCAGGAGACTTCTCTCTGATAGGCATAACCGGACCGCTGCCCAGAAGTCCGCCGAATTCAAGGGTATCGCCCTCTTTCTTGCCGATAGCGGGGATAAGACGTACAGCCGTGGTCTTGGAGTTGACCATGCCGATTGCAGCCTCGTCTGCGATAATGGCAGAGATGGTCTCGGGAGCTATATCTCCCGGAACAACTATCATATCGAGTCCTACGGAGCATACAGCTGTCATGGCTTCAAGCTTTTCGAGGCTTAGAACGCCTGCAACTGCCGCGTCTATCATGCCTGCGTCCTCGGATACGGGGATAAATGCGCCCGAAAGTCCGCCGACTGTGGAGGAAGCCATAACTCCGCCCTTCTTTACAGCGTCGTTGAGCATTGCGAGACAGGCGGTTGTGCCGTGAGTACCGCACATCTCAAGTCCCATTTCCTCAAGGATATGGGCGACGCTGTCGCCGACGGCAGGTGTGGGAGCAAGTGAAAGGTCAACGATACCGAAAGGAACGCCGAGGAGCTCAGAGGCTCTTGCACCGACGAGCTGACCCATACGTGTTATTTTGAATGCAGTCTTCTTGATTATGTCTGCAATTTCGTTTATTGAAGCGTCAGGGTATTTTGTTAGAGCCGCACGTACAACTCCGGGGCCCGAAACGCCTACGTGTATCTCACAGTCGGGTTCGCCCACGCCGTGGAAAGCTCCTGCCATGAAAGGGTTATCCTCAACGGCATTGCAGAAGACGACAAGCTTTGCAGGACCAATGCAGTCGCGGTCTGCGGTCTTTTCGGCAGCTTCCTTGACTATCTGTCCCATGAGCTTTACAGCGTCCATGTTGATACCCGACTTTGTCGAGCCGATATTTACTGACGAGCATATATTCTGCGTAACGTCAAGAGCCTCGGGGATAGACCTGATGAGTGCCATATCTCCTGCGCTGAAACCCTTATGAACAAGTGCGGAATAGCCGCCGATGAAGTTTACTCCGCAGGTATCGGCAGCTCTTTGCAGGGCTTTTGCGAACTTAACAGGGTCACCGTTGGGACAGGCGGCAGCTAACATAGCGACAGGAGTAACGGAGATACGCTTGTTGACTATTGGGATGCCGTATTCCTTTTCTATCTGCTGACCAACAGGAACCAGCTTTCCTGCCTTGGTCACTATCTTGTTGTAGACCTTTTCGCAGGCTTTGTCTATATCCGTGTCGATACAGTCAAGGAGAGATATACCCATAGTGATAGTGCGTATATCAAGGCACTCGTCCTGTATCATGCGGATAGTTTCAAGTATATTGTATACATTAAGCATTTAGCGGACTTCCTTTCATTAAACGCTGTGCATAGAGTTGAAGATATCCTCGTGCATGGTATGGATAGAGAGCCCGAGCTCTGTGCCGAGTGCGGTCATTCTGTCTACAAGGCCGGAGAAATCTCCCTTTATATCAGATATATCAACGAGCATTATCATAGCGAACATATCCTGAAGAACGCTCTGTGTTACCTCGATAACATTAACATTGAACTCAGCGCAGATACCGCTTACCTTATGCAGGATACCTACAGTGTCCTTACCAATAACAGTTACGACTGCTCTCATAATAAAAACCTCCGTTTTCTTGTTATTCGGTGTATCCCGAATGATTGATATAATTATAACACACAGCTGATAAAAAAGCAACAGCCGCTATGAAAAAATTTTCAGTTATCAGCGGTTAGTGCATAGTGATTAACGGGATGAACAACGGCAGTCTATGCACTGAGCACTACCCATTGCTCATTTTTTTCAAAAAACAGTGGAAATTTCAATTCCAATGTGTTATAATAATAGAATATAACAAAAGGGGCTGAAATTATGAAACTTATGGACTGCCATACGCATACGCAGTTTTCAGTGGATTCTGAGGCGGATATCGGACTCTGCATCAAGCGGGCTGCGGAGCTTGGACTTGCCGCATACGCCATAACCGACCACTGCGAGTGCAATGCGTGGCACGGTGAGGAGCATTATACCGCGGAAGAGAAAAAGCTCAGGGAGAGCTTTGATTATGCCGCGGATTTTGAAAATTCTGTATCTGCCGTAACGGCTATGAAAGAAAAATACGCAGGGAAGCTCAACCTTTTGTGCGGAGTGGAGCTGGGACAGATACTCCATGATATAGAAGCGGCAAAGCTCGTGAATGCCGACAGCAGAGTGGATTTTATCATAGGCTCGGTACATCAGGTAATGGGCGAGCAGGACTTTTACTTCATAGACTATGAGAAGCTGACCATGGACGATATATATGACCTGCTGGAGCGCTATTTCAGGGAGGTTTATGACCTCAGCAGAACAGACCTCTTCGACGTTGTCGGACATATCACCTATTGTCTGCGCTACATGAAGCAGAGACACGGCATTGAAGCCGATATAAGCCGATATGACGACATTATCGCGGAGACCTTCCGTAATCTGGCCAGTAACGGCAAGGGCATAGAGATAAACACCTCGGGACTGAGGCAGGGCTTCGGGGACACCTTCCCAAACCTTAAATACGTGAAACTTTTCCGCGATATGGGCGGCGAGATAGTCACCGTAGGCTCCGATTCACATACCGTTGAGGATATAGCCGCCAATGCTGCGGACGGAATAAGTATCGCACGAGCCGCGGGCTTTGCACGGTTGGCATACTTTAAGAAGAGAAAGCCTTATTTTATCGATATAAAGTAAATACATACTATATGAAAGGATCTGATACCATGAACGACATCGTAAAGATATTACAGCAGAATGCACGAATATCCGACAGGGCGCTGGGAGAAATGCTCGGGATCTCGGCAGAGGAGGCAGCCGCAAGGATAGAGCAGCTCGAAAAGAGCGGAGTTATAAAGGGATACAGCGTCATTGTCGATGACGACCTGTATGACAAGTCCGCAGTATATGCCACAATCGAGCTCAAGGTAACTCCCCAGCGGGACTGCGGCTTCGACGATATAGCCAAGACCATAATGATGTACGATGAGGTGGAGAGCGTCAGCCTTATGTCCTCGGGAGCATACGACCTTGCAGTTGAGGTAAAGGGCGGCAATCTCAAGGACGTTGCCTTCTTCGTCTCGGAGAGACTTGCAACTATAGACGGCATACTTTCCACATCCACACATTTCATACTGAAAAAATACAAGGAAAAGGGCATATTCATCGATGGTGAGGAGCCTGACGAAAGGGGACTCGGCTGATCGTGATAGACTACGATAAAGTCCTTTCGGACAAGATAAAAAGCATAAAGCCGTCGGGAATACGAAAGTTCTTTGATATTGCGGGAACTATGGAGGACGTTATCTCCCTCGGTGTAGGTGAGCCTGACTTCAACACCCCGTGGACTATAAGGAAGTCAGCCATACAGGTGCTTGAGCGCAAGCATATAATCTACGGTCCCAACAAGGGAATTGCTCCGCTGAGAAATACTATTTCCGCTCATATCGAAAAAAAGCACGGCGTAAAGTACGACCCTGACAAGGAGGTAATCGTTACTGTAGGCGGATCAGAGGCTATAGACCTCACAGTCCGCGGACTTCTTGACAACGGCGACGAGGTCCTTATTGTAGAGCCCTGCTTCGTTTGTTATGCTCCCCTTGTGGAGCTTGCGGGAGGAGTGCCTGTGCCCGTGGCTACCCGTATCGAAAACAACTTCAAGCTCACACTTGAAGACTTCAGGGATAAGATAACCGAGCGCACAAAGCTGCTTATACTTCCTTTCCCCAATAATCCCACGGGAGCTGTAATGACCCGCGGGGATCTGGAGCCAATTGCCGATTTCCTGCGTGATACGAATATAATGGTGCTTACTGACGAGATATATTCCGAGCTCACCTACGGCAGAAAGCATTTCTCCATAATCGAGCTTGAGGGAATGCGTGAGCGCACCGTCTATGTAAACGGCTTTTCAAAGGCTTACGCCATGACAGGCTGGAGACTTGGCTATGTTACGGCTCCTGCGCCCATAATCTCACAGATATCGAAGATACACCAGTACGGTATCATGTGCAGCCCCTTTATCAGCCAGAATGCGGCTGTTGAAGCCCTTACCTCCTGCGACGCGGAGGTGGCAAAAATGGTGGACGAGTACAATATCCGCCGCCGTTACCTTGTAGGCGAGTTCAACCGTCTCGGACTTACCTGCTTCAATCCCGAGGGAGCCTTCTATGTATTCCCCTGTATCAAGAGCACAGGCCTCACAAGCGAGGAATTCTGCGAGAGACTGCTCTTTGAGGAGCGCGTTGCTGCTGTTCCGGGCAGCGCCTTCGGAGACAGCGGAGAGGGCTATATGCGTATATCCTACGCTTATTCGCTCAAACACCTTATGGAAGCGATCAAGCGTATTGAAAAGTTCCTGAAAAAACTGGAGAACGAAAAAAAATGAAAGTAAAAACAGCAGCAAAGATAAATCTTGCCCTCGATGTAACGGGAAAGCTCCCGAACGGCTATCACAGCCTTGAAAGCGTATTCCAGACCGTTGGTCTTTACGACGAGGTGGAGCTGGAGCTTACCGACAGCGGCATTGAGCTTACCTGCGATGTGCCGGAGGAGTTCGCAAGCGCTGATCCCATACCCTGCGACGAGCGGAATATCGCATATAAAGCGGCGAAGCTGTTCTTCAGTGAGAATGGCATGGACTGCGGCTGCAGAATACATATCAGAAAAGGTATTCCCTCGCAGGCGGGAATGGGCGGCGGCAGTACCGACGCTGCGGCTGTGCTGTACTGCCTTGGCAGAATGACGGGGAAAAGCGTCAGCAAGCCTGAAAAGCTGGGGGCTGACGTACCTTTCTTCCTCACCGGCGGAACTGCATACGTTGAGGGTATAGGCGAGAAAATAACGCCTATCGCCGATTATTCGGGACGTATCCTTGTTATCGGAATGGGCAGCGAGGGTGTTTCCACTGCCGAAGCATACAGAAGTATAGACAGCCTTGAGGGTCCGTGTCACCCCGAAACGCAAAAGCTCGTTGACGCAATAAACAGTTCCCCGGGCACTGCGTACAAGTACTTTGGCAATTTGTTCGAGCAGGCAGTGCAGCTTGCGGAAGTGGAGGACATCAGAAACGCTATGCTGGAATGCTGTGCCCGCAGGGCTGTTATGACAGGCAGCGGATCGGCAGTGTTCGGACTTTTCGATGACCCGGCACAGGCTGCAGGATGCGTTGACAGGCTCAGGGAAAAGAAATATTTTGCCTGTGTATGTGAGACTGTCCCCGAGAGCTTTATTATAACAGGTTAAAACTTATCGCCGTATGGCGATAAGTTTTTTCTTTTACGTCCTTTCATGATTCTGTTTATTATTAATATGTTAGACATTTTGATGAAAATTAACAAAATCTATTGACAAGTCCACTGATTTAAGTTATAATTATGATACAAAATCGAAAAATCGATTTATTTTATACTTTGCTGAAAGGTGTTGAATAGTAATTATGGGAAAATTTATCATCAAAGCTGCCAAAACAGGCTATACATTCAGTCTGAAAGCGGGTAACGGCGAAGTCATCGCTACCGGCGGAGAGGTATACAATACGCTCGCAAACGTGAAGAACGGAATTGCAAGCGTTGCTGCAAATGCTCCTGTTGCTAATCTTGAGGACCAGACGATCGAGGGTTTCCAGACGGCGACCAATCCGAAGTTTGAGATCTACAAGGACAAATCAGGCGAATTCAGATTCCGCCTTAAGGCAAAAAACGGCGAGATAATCGCAGCCAGCGAGGGCTATGTCAAGAAGGACAGCTGTAAGAAGGGAATCGCCAGCGTAAGAAAGAACGCTGTAGACGCTCCCGTTATCGAGCCCGAGCCTGAGAAAAAGTAAGCTTACAGAAAAATATGGGTGCGGCAGTATCCTTTGCCGCACCCTTTTTGTATAATTAATCGCGGAGTGATACAAAAACTCTCAACGCTAAATCCGGAACTTTTTTACTCTCTGTATGATTTTGAGCTTTTAAATGTCAAAAATCTATTGACAGGGACGCCAAAATATTATATAATAATTATGTTGTATTTATTTGCATAATATTACTATGGCAGTATATGCAGCTTTGTTTTACATCATTAATCCGCAGTCGGAATATATACATAGAAATAAGCGGTTCAAATATGATTTAGAAACAAATTTTGGACGGGGATACTTAACGTCCGTCTATTTTTGCTGGCTGAGTACAAAGGCTCAGCTGTTCATCTATATATTTACAAATGAATAAAATAATGCGGCATTTACCGCCTTTTAGTAATAATTAAAACTATGATACAAACTAATTATTATTTTTACGAAAAAGGAGGTAATGCACTGTATGTACCCAGGTCTTGCTATCGCTCTTATTCTCATAGCCCTTGCCGTTGGTGTAGGCGTTGGATATGCGCTGTTCTATAAAAAAGGCGTTGAAGCAGGCGTTGAGAAGCGCAAGCATGATGCAGAGGCAATAGTAGGCTCTGCCGAGCAGCAGGCTGAACGTATTGTCGAGGATGCAGAAAAGGATGCTGACAATAAGAAGAAAAGCGCTCTCATAGAGGCTAAGGACGAGATACATAAGCTCCGCACAGAAGCGGATAAAGAGATCAAGGATCGCAGAGCAGAGCTGTCACGTCAGGAAAGACGTATGCAGCAGAAAGAGGAGAATTTAGACAAGAAGACTGATAACCTTGAGAAAAAGGAGGATATGCTCAATCAGAAGATCAAGTCAGCTGATGAAAAGCTGAAGGAGGCAGATTCTATCAAGAAGAGCCAGATGGATATTCTCGAGCGTATTTCCGAATTCACAAAGGATCAGGCTAAGGAGTACATAATCTCAAAGCTTGAGGACGACCTCGTACACGAAAAGGCTGTGAAAATAGCAGCCTATGAGCAGCAGATAAAGGATGAATGTCAGGAGAAGGCAAGAAGCTATATCTCCCTCGCCATTGCCAAGGTTGCTGCCGATCAGGTGTCAGAGGCGGCGGTCTCCGTTGTCCCGCTCCCCAACGATGAAATGAAAGGCCGTATAATAGGCCGAGAAGGACGTAACATCAGAACACTTGAAACCCTCACGGGCGTCGATCTTATCATAGACGATACCCCGGAAGCGATAACTATATCCTGCTTTGACCAGATCAGACGTGAAGTGGCAAGGATCGCCCTCGAAAAGCTCATTGCTGACGGACGTATCCATCCCACACGCATAGAGGAAATGGTAGAAAAAGCTAAGCGTGAGGTAGAATACCGCATCAAGCAGGAGGGTGAACGCGCTGTTATCGAGACCAACGTTCACGGTCTCAACCATGAGCTTATCAAGCTTATCGGACGCCTTAAGTTCCGTACAAGTTACAGGCAGAACGTGCTCGATCACTCTATAGAGGTCGCTAAACTCTGCGGTGTGCTTGCTGCCGAGCTGGGCGTAGACGCAAATATCGCAAGACGCGCAGGACTACTCCACGATATCGGTAAGGCTCTTACCGCCGAGATCGAGGGCTCACATGTTCAGATAGGTGTTGACGTTTGTAAAAAATACAACGAAAATCCTGTTATTATCCACGCTGTTGAAGCTCACCACAACGATGTTGAGCCGAAGACAGTTATTGCCTGCATAGTTCAGGCAGCCGACGCTATCTCAGCTGCAAGACCTGCCGCAAGAAGCGAAAACTATGAAAGCTATATCAAGCGCCTTCAGAAGCTCGAGGAGATATGCAACTCCTACGACGGCGTTGAGAAATGCTTCGCTGTACAGGCAGGACGCGAAGTCAGGATCATGGTCACACCCGAGGTCATCAACGATGAGAAGATGGTACTCGTGGCAAGACAGATCGCTCAGCAGATCGAGACTGAAATGGATTATCCGGGTCAGATCAAGATCAATATCATACGCGAAAGCAGAGTTACTGACTACGCAAAATAATGCAACTTGCTGCGTGAGCCGTTTGGCTCTTGCAGACGTCTCGGCTGTCGGGCTTTATGCTCGACAGCCGATTTATTTTACCGTGGAGACATGAGGGGGGAGTACTCATGCCTTCAGAGTAAAATAATATACATGATAGGAACAACGAGGGGGCTATAATATGAAAAAGAGTTTATTCGGGGCGCTTGCTTCGGCGGCCGCTTCATTGATGCTTGCACTGACAGCTTCTCCAACGGGAGCTTCAGCCGCATGGAAACAAACAGATATTATAGGTGATCTCAACGGCGACAGTGCGATCAATGTCGCTGACTTGGTAGTGCTGTCAAAGCATCTGCACGGTTCCGAGAAGCTTAACGACAAGTGTGTATACACTCTTTCCGAAGGCAGGAACTATACCGTCATGCTTGACGGCAACAGGGAGGTAAAGCCCGCCCCGGGGGCAAGAAGCATACAAAAGGCTGATATCGACCAGAACGGCGCCGTGGAGGTGTTCGACCTCGTGGCTCTGAGAAAGATCATCATCGCCGAAAGCACCTGCGGTCAGATATTGCAGTGGGAGGAAGAGCCGCCGGTTACTACGGTGACGACCACTACTGCGCCTGTGACCACCACAACGACTACCACAGCTCCTCCTGCGCCCAAAAGAGAATTCATAAAGCCGCCTGTAGCCAATATGTACGGCAGTATGCCGTCACAGGGCAAGGTGAAAATGCTTATTTTCTACGTGGATTTTCCCGACTGCAAGTTCAGCTATGAACCGACAACAGAGGAGATCGAGCGCATAGCATTCGGACCTGCCGATCCGAATGCGACGGCATATCCCTTTGAGAGCATGAGCGCCTTTTATTCAAGAGCTTCAAAGGGCTGTCTTGAGCTGAGCGGTAAGGCTTACAAATATACCTGCAAGAAGAATATAGCCGCCTATCAGGGCGATGTGTACAAGTCCGACTTCGCCACCGAGGTCATAAAGAATATGGACCCTCTAATCAATTACAAGGACTACGATTCCGACGGCAACAAGCAGGTGGACGCTATATTGTTCTGTGTTCCGGGCAAGGCGAACAAGGAAGAATGGTGGTCATGCTCGGGGGAGTATTACGGAGAAGAGAATCTGAGAGTTGACGGAATGGAGATAGGTCATATCATCACAGGCAACGATGATATAACCGCTTTCAACAGTTATGAGAACTTCGTTGTCACATATCTCCACGAAATGGGACACTGTATGGGACTTCCCGATTATTACCTCTATGACGTCAAGGATTTCGAGGGCATGCACGGCTCCGCAGGCTACGAGCTCATGGACGAGATGTATTCCGACTTCTCGGCAGTCTCAAAGCTCATGCTCGGATGGCTTAGAGAGGATCAGATACAGGTATTCGACCCGTCAAAGGGCGAGCAGACCTTCACTCTCATAAACGGACAGACCGACGGCGGCAACTGCCTCGTGATCCCGAGGGGAGACCTCAAGGGCTACAAATCAGAGTTTTTTATAGTGGAGTACCTTACCCTTGACGCCAATAACTCACGTGTAAAGTCGCAGTTCTACTGGAGGCCGACAGGCAGCGGCATAAGCGTAAAGCATATTGAAGCTACCCAGTATAATGACGGCTGGCGCAACCTGTTCAAGTATAAGAGCGGCAATCATGATTACACGAACCACGATAAGGCACGCCGCTTTATAAGACTGGTAGATGACGGCAACAAGGACAATTTCTTCAGGACAGGCTCGGTAATATCAGGCAGCACCAAGGGCTTCGCATGGTATGACGAATCGGGCAGAGAGACTATCGACCCCAATATCGTCATAACCGTGGGAGAGAAGACGGAAAATGCCTATACCGTTACGGTTTCGGTAAAATAAACTGCATAAGATGCAGGAAGGATAATAAACAATGTCAAAATCAATCAAAAGTTCACCCAGAACCATATTCAATACCACAGAAAATTCAAACTTCATCCTGAATATGACCGAGGAGCAGTACGCAAAGCTCGCCTCCTACGGACTTATCATAGGAATGTTTATGATGCCGCTGTTCACGCTGGCACCTGAGATAAACGACCAGAAGTTCTCATACGCCATGACGGCGGGCGGACTTGCTGTTGCAGGTGTAATAAACATGATACTTGCCCTGATAGGCCTTATGAAGAAGTATATATCAAAAACGGCAATGCTACCCGTATGCGCATTCGGCGCAATGGTGGCGTGGGGCGTTGTATCGCTTTTCAACGGCTATGACTACGGTGTAGGACTTTACGGATTCAATGAGAGAGGCGAGGGACTTCTTGCAATACTCTTCTATGCGGGCTTTTTCACCACTGCGGCAGCCATAAAGCGCAGGAGCGCCATAAAACGCCTGCTGAACGGTATAATAGGCGTGGGAGTATTCAACTGCATCATAGCTCTGATGCAGATATTCGGCGGCTATCTTTCAAAATACGCCGATATAGGAGCTGTTAATAAGCAGGACGACATTATGGATCTCTACGTATACGCAGCCTCGGGACTTTCGATGTCACCTCTCTTCCTTGCAATGATACTCACCCTTTCACTTACGGCGGCTCTTATTGCATTTGTAACCGCTGAAAGCAGAAGAAACAGGCTGATATATCTTGCCTCTGCACTTATCTTCTCTTTTGTCATCATGTTCACATATTCCCTTATAGGTATCTGCGGACTCGTTTTCTCACTTATTGCGGCAGCCGTTGCAGTATTTGTCCGCAAAGCTCCTGTGGCAAGGCTTTTATGCGTACCTGCCGTTGCTGTTTTTGCAGGACTTGCGGTGCTCCTTGTAAATACGGGAAATATCGGAAATATAGACTCCTACAAGCTCCATGACGGACGTATACTGTGGTATGCGGACGGCTACAGACGTGCAAGCGCTTCGGGCAACGTAGACCAGAGCGTGCTCAACCTTGACGATACATCGGCAGTATACTGGTATCTCAATGACAAGACTTTGGATATCATCGCAAAAAACAAGCTCACTGGAACAGGTCCCGAACAGCTGGCGTATCCTCAGCTCAAAACAGCTGCAGGCCTGACAGATGTCAAGGATATGATAATACAGAAGGGCAATAAGATGACCTTCGACAAGGTATACAACGAATATCTCTACACAGCCGCAACAAGAGGAATACCCTCACTGATCGCGCTGATACTGATACTTCTCCCCACAGCTGCGGCAGGCTATAAGGCGGTACGCAAAAAGAAGCTTCCCGAGATGTTGATATTCTTCGCCATGACAGTGGGAGGAATACTTCTGTTCTTCATCGGTGTGAGCAATATCGCATATGCTCCCGTATTCTGGGCGGCAGCCGGCGTTTCCTGTGCCGAGATAGAGAAGGAAAAGCCTGCTGCAGAAGAAAAGACTGAGGAAACGAAAGCAAACGGAAAAAAAGCGGGAACGGACACAGTCAAGAAAACGACCGGGAAAAAAACATCAAAGCCGGGTAAGAAGTCAAACAGGAAAAAGTGATTTCAACAGCCTGAGAGATAAACTCTCAGGCTGTTTTTGCCGTTTAATCGGGGAATTCAAAAACGGTGTAAGTTTACGCTAACAAAAAAGTATTGATTTTTTACTCAGATATGTTAAAATGAAAATACGAGGAGCGCAGGCTCCCGAATAACACGGAGGTGTATGTATATGGCATATATTATTTCTGATGATTGTGTAAGCTGCGGCGCTTGTGCAGCAGAGTGCCCTGTTGGTGCTATCTCTGAGGGCGACGGCAAGTACGCTATCGATGCAGACGCTTGTGTTGAGTGCGGTGCTTGTGCAGGTGTATGTCCTGTTGGCGCTCCCAACGCTGAGTAATCAAAAAAGGACGATAAGCAGTTCCTGTGCAGGAACTGCTTATTTTTTTGCCCTTTTATTCGCAGCAGCCCGAGCGTACCACGAATGAATTGCAGTCAGTGCATTCGGGCACTGTAGGATTGCTCTCGTGGGTGCCTACGGATATGCAGTCAAGAGAGCAGTAATGCTCTGAAACTAAATTATGACGACACTGAGACACGTCGCATCTGATACTTTTGTTTTTCTTCTGATCTTCCATGATAGGTCCTCCGTTCTGATTATTGGGTTCGACCTGAACCGAGTATAGTATTACCGCATTTCATAAGTATATACACATGAAAGTATGAACGGAAAAATAATAAATTATTACATGATGAAAACAATCATCGCGGATTATTGACTTTTCAGAACGATTATGATATATTATCATTAAGGAGCGCATGCTCCGAATGATATAATATTATGGAGGGGATCAGAATGTTTGAAAATGATCAGAACACCACAGGTATCGACAGCATGCAGTCTGACGGCTATGAGACTACCGTTTCGGGAGTTGAGAACGTCACAAAGAAAGCAAAGGGAAGAAAAGCAGCTCTGATGGCCGGGGGTATTGCGGCTGTTATTGCAGGCGGTTCCATTACAGCTTATGCAGCGTCAGACACAGTAAAGAATCAGTTAAAGCTCCGTGTGAGCAGTCCCGAGAAGTACTATTCCTGGGTCACTGAGAAGAATTCACAGGACCTTGGCAAGAAGGTTGCAGGGTACTACAGGACAGCCCTTGACAACTATGAAAAGGGTCAGTCAACGAACATTAAGCTCACCTATGAGCCCAGCGAGGACGCAAAATCACTCATAATCGACGAGCTTTTCAGCGGTGGCATCAGCGACGAGGCTGAGCAGGCAAAGGATATCATAAATAATAGCAGCAGTTGCTCGCTCTGCGCCGGCTATAAGGTCAAAAAAGGCGATTTCAACACGAATATCGGCTTTGAACTCAACGAAAAGAATATCGTTGGTTTTGATATTGCAGGTTCCGCACGGAATTTCGATTATTTCTTCCGCGTACCTCAGCTTAAGGAGCAGTGGTTAGGCATCGAGCAGGGAGAAGAGGACGAAAACAGGATAGGTTTTTCCTACATAACGAGAAAGTTTACCAAGATATATCAGCAGATACTTGAAGATCCTTCGTCAATGATAACTCCCGAGGAGGTCGAAGCGGAGGTAAACAGGTATGCAGGCATATGGGGAAGCTTTGCCGACGAGGTTGAGCTTGAAAAGAAGGAAAGCGTTGATATCTGCGATATCACTGTTAATTACACAGTCGCTACCGTAGAGCTCACTGACAAGGATCTGGACAAGCTCGCACTTGAATATTTAAATGAGCTCAAGGAGGACAATACCCTTAAGAATATCCTCATAAACAAGCTTGAAGTAATTGAGGATGAGGCAGAGTACAACGAGGAGATAGACGACGAGATCGATTATATCAAGGAAGAACTTGAAGAAAACGATTACGACAACAAGGTAGTGCTGACAGTTGACACATATATCGATGCAACAGGAACTATCCGCGGATTCGGCTTAGGCAGCGAGGACGACAAGCTGACAATGCTCATCGGCAAGGACGGCAGCGATGTAAGAGGCGAGGTCAGATTTATGGACGGCTCAGACGAGGAGTTCAGTATAAAGCTCAACGCAGTTGAGAGCGGCAAGAGCTACTCGGGCGACGTAACAGTCACATATGAAGACTATGACTACAAGAGCGAAGATTACCTGAAGAAGGACGCAGTTATAAAGTTCGTCAATGCCGAGCTCAAAGACAACGAAAAGGGCTATTTCAACGGAGATATCATCATCAATATACCCGATATCGATCCGATAAACATCTCATGCAGCACTGACGGCAAGAGTCAGGAGATAGCATACGAAGCAAAGATAGACGGCACTGATTATGGCAGGATAAAGCTTGCATATTCCATGGATTTCGGCGCAGCTCCCGAGATACCGGGCAAGAGCGACGCATTTATGGTAGATGTTCAGAATGCACGCGATATAAAGCTTGACGACTATGTTGAGAAGTCTGACTTCACAGCGTTCTTAAAGAAGATGTTCACTGATATCGGCTTTGAGGAGGACACAGCAGACGAGTTTGCAGAGGAGCTTTCCGACAGAGCCTATGACGCGGCTGACAATGATTTCGACTGGGACGAAGACGATTTCGATATCGACTTTGATGACGATGACTTCGATATAGATTTCGGAGACGAAGATGAAGATGATTTCAGAAGCACAGCAGGCGACAAGATAATCGGCAAGGCAGATTCGGCGACAGGAGCAGTAATCGGCGGCTCAGATGACTGCCATGATTTCAGTTTCGAGTTTGATCCTGATTATTTCCAGTATGATAACTTCAAGGATAACATGACCGAAGAAGAGTTCAATCAGTGGATGGATGTAATGAAAGAATTTTCAAAAAGTTCTTCATAAAAAAACGACCTGCGTTTTGTGCGGTACTCGTAGAGAATTATATATGTGACTTACCGGGGGAAACCTTTCTGAGGAAAGGTTTCCCCCGAACCCCTTTCCAAAGACTTTTAACCCGGATTTTTCAAAACAGGACGCCCAATATAAAACAAACGCCCTCTGTATATATTACAGGGGGCGTCCTTTTTTGGAAAAACTTAAGCTGGAAGTTTTAGGAAAGGAGTTTGAGGATTACTCCCCGTTGTACGGGGAGATGTCCGAAGGACAGAGGGGACAGGTCCCTGTTAGGGAA